>JAZRZL010000058.1:0-13438 GCA_045601345.1 Faecousia sp.
TTACAGACAGGGTTGGCCTTGCAAACGGTGGCCAGCAGCTCAAGCTGATTGTCCGTTGGGAGCTTCCGTCCGGCTATCAGCCCGTTGAGGCCGGTTTCGTAAGAACCTATAATGATGAGAAGGGTAATTCTGACACCCTGATTCTCGAAAATGTGGACGGCAGTGACATCAAGAAAAACGCTGTAGCCGCTGTCCGCAACACCGGCAGCTATACCCTGAACCTGAACCTGAGTGCCAGCACGGCGCAAAAGAATCTCTACGCCGTTGGCTATCTCAAATGCCCCAATGCCGCCGGGGAGACGATTACCGTCTATACCAATTTGGCAAAGAGCAATGCAAAGCAGCCTTCTTTACGTTAATTAGATAGACCACCGCGAGCCGTAGCTGGAGCATATCCAGCTGCGGCTTCTTGAGGACATCGGGGACAGGGGACGGTTCTCTGTCTTGAGCATCAAGACAGAGAACCGTCCCCTGTCCCCTGGCACCGTCCACGATGGCGACAACGCCATTGGACAGCCGGAAAAAGAATGACCGTCTGGATGCACAGCGTATTGCAAAATGTCTGGCATATGGAACATACAAAAGTGTTTACGTTCTTGATGAGCAGGACGATGCTGTAAAAGAGTATATTCGTATAACGGACGGTTCTCAATGGCGTTAAGTTAGCAAAATTAAGCCATAAATGTCGGGTAGAAGTAAAGTCGCTCGGACAAAACAGCGGCAAAGCATTATTACAAATTATTTAGGGTATGCTGACCACGGCAACAGCATTTACTTTTTGCGCCCAATATGGCATTATGTTAACCGAGGAAGGTGAGTTGACATGAAACATATCATAGAACGGCTGAAAAATTTGGAGGATCCGCGCAGACAGTGGGGGAATTTGTGGCATAAGCTGGTAGATATTGTGTTTATAGGACTGGTATCTGTTATTTGTGGTGGAACAGATTACGAGCATATGGAGGATACTCGTCCTATCTACTCCCAATCTGTGCGCTGCTTCGGTTTGGCTTATCCTTCCCTCGGCGCACGCCTTTGCCGCCTCAATTCGTTCCGCTACTGTTACCTTTCCTCTGGACATAGTTATGCTCCCTTCATGATCAACAGTGTTTTTTTATTTCACTGTCTCTCATAAAGGGTGCATATCAAATTTGTCATGCAATTATACAATTGATTTTATTACATTAAAATAAATGGCACATAAGAATTATTGACTTTTCTTTGATAACATGGTATATTTCATATGTGTAATCGTTACACAAAAATAAAAAAATTAAAAAGGAGAGAACTGTATGAAAAGAAATTCTACGATTTCCAGACTCATTGCCATTGCATTGACTTTATGCATGGTACTGGGAATGGCACCAGCCGTATCTGCCTTGAATCCGGCAGTACAGAGCTGGTACACAGCAGACCCGGCACCTGTGGTCTTTGCTAATGACCCGAATACGCTGTGGGTTTATACCTCCCATGATGAGGATAGCGCACATGGTCAAAACATCGGCGGCTACAACATGAAGGACTATAAGTGCTTCTCCACCACAGATATGGTCAACTGGACCTATCGCGGTACCCCGGTTGGCCACCAGACCTTCTCTACCTGGTCTGAGCCGGATGGTTCTGCCTGGGCACAGCAGGTGGTAGAGCGCAATGGCAAGTATTACTGCTATGCGCCTATTTTCCACGATACCAAGGCATGGTGCATCGGCGTAGCCGTGTCGGATTCTCCCACTGGACCGTTCAAGGATGCCATTGACAAGCCTCTGTATGATGCAGGCTGGTCCGGCATTGACCCCACCGTGTTCATTGATGATGATGGACAGGCCTATATGTATTGGGGCAACCCCACCCTATACTGCGCCAAGCTCAATGAGGACATGGTTACCCTGGGTCGCTTCACCAGAGATGAAGTGGATCCTGCCTGGGCTACTGTGCGCAGTGACGGCACACTGGAAATGAAGATGACCGTGGAAGCTTTCGGCTGGGGTGGCGATAAGACCGATGACGGTGTTGTTGACGCTGCCTATCAGGAAGGCCCCTGGTTCTTCAAGCGCGGCGATATGTACTACATGGTTTACCCCTCCATCGTGGAAGGCTCCGGCGAATCCATGGCCTACTCTACCAGCCCCGGCCCCATCGGCCCCTGGACGTATCGCGGTGTGATTCTGGATACCACAAAGCAGGGTGAGCCGAATTTTAACTCCTATACCATCCACGGCGGCACGATTGACTTCAAGGGTCATTCCTATCTGTTCTACCATAATGGCGGCCTGCCCAATGGCGGTACGTACAGACGCTCCATTGCAGTTGAGGAATTCACTTGGGGCGCTGATGGCTCTATTCCCTATATTCCCAGAACCAACGAGGGTCCCGCTGCCATTGAAGCGCTGAATCCCTATGTCTTACAGGAAGCGGAAACCATTGCATGGTCTGATGGTATTCGTCCTAAGGAACGCGATGATGGCGTGATTTCTGTACAGGACATCAGCAATAATGACAGCATCCGCGTGATGAATGTGGACTTCGGCAGCGAAGGCGCTGTCATGTTCACGGCCAAGACCCTTGCCTCTGCCGCAGGCGGCAGCATCGAGGTATATCTTGACAACAAGGGAAATGCATCTGACCGCATTGCAACTCTGAACGTTCCCAACAGCGGCGGCCAGTGGGCATACACCACGACCGGTATGTCCAAGGCGGTTACCGGCGTGCATGATGTATACTACGTTTTCAAGGCTTCCAATGCCAACTTGTTTGAATTCGACAACTGGACCTTCACCAAAAAGGAAGAGGGAGCTACCGCTGACAGCGTGGTTGGCCTGTCTGTCAGTGCAGACACCTATACCATTGATACCGCGGAAGGCATCAATAAAGCCATTGTTTCTGTAACTGCAATTTATGCCGACGGTCATATGGCAGACGTTTCCGACAAGGTTACGCTCACCGGTGATGCCTTTGCCACTGCTTCCGGTAATGTTGTTACCGGTAAGGCTTATGGCACGGCAACCGTTACCGTTTCCTATGGCGGAAAGGAAGCGCAGGTACGCTTTACTGTGAAGGATCTGGCTGCCATTCTCCGCGTGACCGGCCTGAAGGCGGATGTGAATACTCTTGACCTGTTTGTGGCAGGAACCCGCCAGCTTAAGCTGACTGCTTCCTTCGCTGACGGACATACGGAAGATGTCACGGCAAATGCTGTCTATACCTCTTCCAATGCAGCAGCAGTTTCCTGTGCCTCCGGCCTGGTTACTGCAAAGGGAGAAGGCAAGGCTACCATTACCGCTTCCTATGAAGGCAAGCTGGGTGGCAAGCATACCGTGGAAATTGCGGTGAATGCCCACTATCGTGATCCCTTTGCCCGTCTGGAAGCTGAGACTTGCAACGATAAGATTCAGCGCAGCGGCAACTGTCTGGTGGATACCGTTACCACCGACTCTGCCGATCCCAACGGCCATAGCCTGGGCTATATCCAGGATGGCGACTGGATCAAGCTCTCCGGCGTGAAGTTTGACCGTGCGGCTGTGACCCTAACGGCTCGTCTTGCCTCGGGAGCACGTGAGTTCAATGTGGAGCTTCGCAAGAATTCCCGCGACGGTGAGCTTCTTGGCCGTGTTACCGGTGCAACCACCGGTGGCTGGGATAACTGGGCGGATCGGGAAACCACGGTCAATGTCCAGCCCGGTGAGCCTTTTGACCTGTATATCGTGTTTGCCAACGGTGACTGCGATATCAACTGGGTACAGTTTGGCGATCATATCCATGAATTTGAAGAGGTTGTAACGCCGCCTACCTGCCTTGAGGGAGGCTATACTGCCAGCGCCTGTAAGTATTGCGACGTTAAAACTATTCTGAACCGCACGGCTGCCCTGGGTCATAGCTGGGATGAGGGCAAGGTCACTGTGGCTCCCACGGAAACCACGACCGGCATTAGAACCTATTCCTGCATCCGCTGTGATGCTACCAAGACCAAGCGCATTCCGAGAGTCGGCGCAACGGTACCCGATGATATCGACTTTACCGATCCTGCATCTGCTGACCAGTTCGAGATCGTAAACAAGGATGTTTCTGCGATCCGTAATGGCCAAGGCCTGTATATGGTCACCACCAAGAACGGCTTCGAGCCTGCCAACAATCAGCTCGAAGGCGATGCGGCTACCACACCGAAGGATCTTGTTACCATCCCCGTGGAAGGCGATTGGCAGGCAACGCTGCAATTTGTCTTCAACCAAAGTGCAGATAACGGTTATTACCAGTTCTTCGGCTTCTATGCGATGGAAGACTACCAGAACTGTGCCGGTATCCGTGGCGGCGATGGCGCAATTCAGAACTTCCTGCGCACAGACGGAACGGTTACCGCTGACTCCGAAGAGCTGAATTCTGCCCCCGGCCTTGACAAGGATGGAGGAACTTACTGGTTCCGAATTGTCAAGGAGAGTGACACCTACACCTGCTTCAGAAGCGAAGACGGTGAGAACTTTACCGAAATCTTTGCCTATGCGGATACCGGCATCGAAGCGGACAAGATTGCGATCGACGCTTATACCGGCATGACCGAAGGCTATAGCTTCCTGCTCAAGAGCCTGACCTTCGAGGATGTCGGCGACGCACCCGATGTGCCCGATGTGCCCGATGAACCCGTTGAAGAGGGACTTTTCTACTTCGTGGACTGCGGCGACTACAACCCCGAATCTGTTTCCACCGGCGACAGCTTTGGCAAGTACAACAGCGTGACCGAGCAGGTCTACGGTGCTGACCCCGTCACGGGCAAGTACTGGGGCATTGTTGACACTGTCTCCAATCCGCTGACGAACGGCACCTCCAGCAGAGTTCCCAATGGTGTCTACACCGACTGGTCTTGGCCGTATGAGTATAACAATTCCAGCAACAATCTGAGCAAGACTGCCACCAACCGCTACACCAAAAACCAGCTTGAAAACGGCATCAACCGCCATCTTCAGTACGATTTCGAGCTGGCAGACGGCGAATACGATCTTGAAATCTACTTTGTCAACCAGTGGGGCGGCTCCAAGAACCCCTCTGTCCGCGCCAACGGTGTCACCGTCCTCTCCAATGCGCAGACCGACATTCCGCTGAAGACAAAGGTCAACGTCACGGGCGGCAAGCTTGAGCTGTACCTTAGCTCCAATGATGACTGCCTCAACGTCAGCTACATCATGATCTCCAGAGGACTGGAGGATGATGAACCCGATATTCCCGATGAACCCGATGAACCCTGGGAACCTGTAACTCCCGATCTCCCCGATACCCATCTGCTGAACGTCTATGATCTGAGCGCCGTGCAGGTTTCCGACCCCTACATCGTCAACGCACAGGAAAAGGAATACGCCTACCTGCTCTCTCTGGATGCTGACCGCCTGCTTGTCGGCTTCCGTGAAAACGCTGGTCTCAGCACCCAGGGCAAGTCCCGCTACGGCGGCGGCTGGGAGGACTCCCGTATCGCCGGCCACACCATGGGTCACTACCTGAGCGCACTGGCACAGAGCATCAATACGACCCCTGATGGCCATCCGCAGAAGGCCGCATTAACCGAACGTCTCAACTATTGCCTCGCTGAGCTGAGAAAGTGTCAGAAGGCCATTGGCAACGGCTTCCTCTTCGGCGCAACGTATGACCGCTCCAAGGGTATCTATGGACAGTTTGATGACCTCGAATCCGGCAACGCCGGCAGTATGTCCAACACTTGGGTGCCCTGGTACACGATGCACAAGATTCTTACCGGTCTGGTTGATGCCTACAACCTCACCGGCAGCCAGGAGGCTCTGACCATCGCCAACGACCTTGGTAACTGGATCGCAAAACGCGTCAATGCATGGTCCTCCACGGTACGCAGCCGCGTCCTCAGCATTGAGTTCGGCGGCATGAACGACGTACTCTATGAACTCTACAAGATCACCGGCAATCCTGCCCATCTCGCTGCTGCCAAGCAGTTTGATGATGACAGCCTGTATACGCGCCTCAGTGCTGGCGGCAGAAATGCCCTGAACGGTATGCACGCGAACACCACCATTCCCAAGTTCGGCGGCACTGCCAACCGCTACCTCACCACCGGCGACGAAACCTACCTCACCTACGCAGAAAACTTCTTCAACATGGTTTTGGATCGCCACACCTACATCACCGGCAACAATTCCGAATGGGAAGCCTTCGGCAATGACTACGTCCTGCACGCCGAGCGCACCAACTGCAACTGCGAAACCTGCAACGCATACAATATGCTGAAGCTGGCACAGAAGCTCTACTGCGCAACCGGCGACAGCCGCTATGCTGACTACTATGAGCGCACATTCATTAATACAATTCTCTCCTCCCAGAACCCCGAAACCGGTATGACCACCTACTTCCAGCCCATGGCTACCGGTTACTTCAAGGTCTACTCCACCCCGGAGAACAGCTTCTGGTGCTGCACCGGCAGCGGCATGGAGAGTATGTCCAAGCTGGGTCTCGGCCTGTACTACTCCACGGATGATATGATCGTGGTCAGCCAGTTCTTCTCCTCCACTCTGACCGACACAGAGAAGAATGTGACCCTCAAGCTCGATGCCAATATGCCCGAGAGTGACACTGTCACTGCCACTGTGACCGGCTCCGGCGTTGCCGCCACGAAGATTGCCTTCCGTCTGCCCGATTGGCTGATGGGCGATGTTGAGGTCAAGGTCAACGGTGTCGCAGCAAATCCCCAGATCACCGAAGACTATGCCATCCTGAGTGGCCTCAAGTCCGGTGATGTCATCACCGTAAGACTGCCCATGGGCGCGGTTGCATATAACCTGCCCGACGGCGAGAACACCTACGCCATCAAGTACGGCCCCGTGGTTCTGAGCGCCAAGCTCGGCACCCAGCAGATGAACAAGGGCTCCACCGGCGTAAACGTCACCACCGCTGCAAACCGCATCCTCTCCACCGAGTATCTCCCCAGTGGCAGCGAAAGCGTCACCATTCGCGGCTCCTCTGTCTCCGCTTTTATGGAGAATATCAATGCCCATCTAGTCAAGACCGAGGGCAAGGCAGAGTGGAAGCTCACCGATGTAGATGCAAACCTTACCTACGTTCCCCACTATAGCCAGTACACCGAGCGCTACGGTCTCTACTTCACCTTCGAACCGGGCAACGGTCTGGAAGACATCACCGTAAACGGCGTTTCGCTCCCGAACTTCTCCCCGAAGAAGTTTACCTACTCCATGAAGCTTGACGCAGGCGCAGCCATCCCCGTAGTGGCAGCCACCTCGTCTGCCGATGACCTGCGCATTACCGTGAATCAGGCAACGGAGCTTCCGGGTGCTGCCACCGTGGTCTGCACCAACACCGAGTCCGGCGAATCCGCAACCTACACCATCATCTTTAAGGTCAAATCCTTTGTCGGCGAACTCTCCGACATTGACTTCTCCTCCGTTGCCGATACCGTCAAGTACGACATTGTCGGCCAGAACCAGAGTGAGATCACGTCCAACGGTCTGACCTTGATCACCACGCGCAACGCCATTGAGCCTTGTAAGGGCGAGAATGAAGGCGACCAGGCCACCACGCCTGAGGATCTCGTGGAGATCCCCGTGGCCGGTGACTGGACCGCTACGCTGAAGGTGGACTTCAGCGAGGGCAGTGCCTCTAACGGCTACTACCAGTTCTTCGGCTTCTACGCCAGCGAGGGCAGTGAGTACCAGAACCTCGTCGGTATCCGCGGCGGCGATGGCGCAATGCAGAACTTCCTCCGCCAGAACGGCACAGTTGTCGCTGAGGACGAGGAAGGTGTGAACTCCACGCCAGGTTTCGCCAGTGCTGGCACCTACTACCTGCAGATCGACAAGACCGGCGATAGCTACGTCTGTTCCCGTTCTTCCGATGGCATCAACTTTACCGAGATGTTCTCCTATGATGCCACTGGTATCGAAGCCGATGCGATCGTTATTGACGCCTACACCGGCATGACCGAAGGCTACACCTTCACGCTCAAGAGCCTGACCTTCGAGGGTGCCGGCGGCCATGTGCATAACTATGTTCCTACGGTTACGGAACCTACCTGCACCGAAGCTGGCTTCACCACCTACACCTGCGAGTGCGGCGAGAGCTATGTTGCAGACGAGGTTGCAGCCCTTGGCCACAACTATGTCAATGGCATCTGCAAGCGCTGCGGCGATGTGGAAATCATTGAGGGCTTCTTCGAGGATGTCCTGCCCGGTACCTTCTGCTTCGATGCTGTCAAGTGGGCTGTTGACGACAAGATTACCAACGGCGTTGACGATGGTATCTTTGCTCCCAGCCACACGGTCACCCGTGGCCAGATCGTCACCTTCCTGTGGCGTGCTGCTGGTTGCCCCGAACCCACTGGCACTGCTAACTTTGTTGACCTCAAGGAAGGCGCATTCTACACTAAGGCTGTTGCCTGGGCAGTGGAGAATGGCATCACCGATGGTGTTGGCAAGAACAAGTTTGCTCCTGAATCCATTTGCAAACGCGGTCAGATCGTGACCTTCCTGTGGAGATATCTGGACAAGCCCAAAGCTGCCAACCCCGCCACCTTCTCCGACCTCAACGAAGATGCTTTCTATGTCGATGCCATTGCATGGGCAGTAGAAGCCGGCATCACCACCGGCATTACCGATGAGCTCTTCAAGCCGGAAAATGAATGCACCCGCGCACAGGCTGTCACCTTCCTCTATCGCGCTGTTGCAAAGTAATTTTCCGTGAAAAGGAAATCATAGCGTTCGCTACATCTATGTTATGATTTATTGAAATCTATCCCCCGGAGAGTGCTCCTAACGTATTCCTCGGGGGATATATTTTGTGAAAAATGGATAAATAGTTGAAATATTGAATTGACGAATTCGGCGCAGAGTATTAAAATATCATAAAGCCAGCAATGATTTCCATTGCATAAGAGCCAATTTTACAAAGAAAGACTGCTGGAAAATTTATGCTGCGTAAATCATTGTTAATTCGCTCTATTGCATGGCTGCTTGTGGTGCTTAGGTCTTTCCAATCTTGTTTATAACATTTGCAGTTATACAATTCTAAAAAGAAAAGAGATGCGTATGGGGTAAATATGTCCAAAGAAGGAGCATTCTGAATACCTAGGGCTGCTCACCCAAAGTATTCAGCAAAAATCTATGGCAATCCGCTGTTTCTTGCCGTGATTTTTGAAAAACAAAAGAAACAGCAAAATATGATGTTTGGGGATTCATGCCTGTTTCCTCAAGCGTATTAAAAAATTACGTCTTGCTGCGTTAGAGAAGACTTGTTTCATTCTCTTTCGTGCTTTGAAGCGCAGCAGAAAGGAAAGGTCAAAAAGATGAAGGTTAAAAAAAGCTTTCTTAGAATCCTCGCTACTGTTCTTGCAGTCGTGATGGTTCTCGGTATGCTCCCTGTGTCTGCCGCAACCCCGCTCGGTTCCTCCGATAAGGGCGATGGCACCTATACGAATCCGGCCATCTGGGCAGACGTGCCCGATATGAGCATTATCCGTGTTGGCGATGCCTACTATATGTCCAGCACGGTCATGCACCTCACCCCCGGCGTTCCCATCATGAAGTCCTATGACCTCGTCAACTGGAAGATCATCAGCTACTGCTATCTGGTCATGGGTGACAGCGACAACATGAAGCTCCAGACCGGTAAAAATATGTACACCAACGGCACTTGGGCCAGCGCCCTTGCCTACAAGGACGGCACATTCTATTGTGCAGTTCCTTCTCCCACAACGAACAAAACCTACATATTCCAGACCGAAGATCCCGAAACGAAGCCCTGGCGCAGATATGAGCTTGGTTCCAGATATCATGACTGCGGCCTTCTGCTGGACGACGACGGAAGAAACTGGCTCGTTTACGGTACGAATGCCATTGAGCTGAACTCCACCGTGACCGGCCTTGCCCCCGGTGCATCTGCCAGAGGCATCGGCCTGAGCAGCCTGCACGCTCCCGATCCCGTCACTGGTCAGACCCCCTCCAGCGGCCTGAACGAAGGTATTCAGATTCGCAAGATCAATGGCAAGTATTATCTGTTTGCTATCACCTGGCCCAACGGCAAGCCCCGTACCGAGGTCTGCCACATTTCCGACAGCCTCTTTGGACCGTGGGAAAGCCGCGTTGTTGCACAGGAGGATGTCAACGGCGGCGGCCCTGCACAGGGCGGTATTGTTGATGATGGCAAGGGCAATTGGTACGGCTTTGTGTTCCGCGATAGCGGTGCCGTTGGCCGTATCCCCTGGATCCTGCCCATCACCTGGGACGGCCAGTGGCCGATGTATGGTAAGGACGCACAGGGCAATCCCTCCTACACGGGTCTGCAGAGAAGTGGTCCGAAACCCGTTGCAGGTTATGAGCTTTCCAGCCCTGTTACCTCCGATGAATTCTACAACAACGCTCCCAAGCCCCTCTACTATGATTCCAACATTACGCCGCTGGATCCCAGTCTTATTGGTCAAGCAGCGATTGATGCGATGGTTCCTGTTACCGATCCGCAGTATGCCTACAACGGCTCCAACCTGAAGCTCGAATGGCAGTGGAACCACAACCCCGATAACCGCTACTGGTCCCTGACCCAGCGTGAAGGCTGGCTGAGACTGACGACCGGCTACAAGGTCAAGGATGTTCTCAGCGCACCCAACACGATCTCTCAGCGTACCTTCGGCCCGACAAGCTCCGCTGTGATCAAGCTGGATGTTTCCGGCATGAAGGACGGCGACGCAGCCGGTCTGGCTCTGTTTACCGCAAAGTACGGCGCAATCTCCGTCCGTATGGCAAACGGCTCCAAGACCCTTGTGATGACCAACAGCTCCTCCACGTCCAGCCACTCCGATGTTGCGTCTGTTGCAATGACCTCCGATATCGTCTACCTCAAGGCGGACGCGAACTTCGCTAACCAGACGGACAAGGGCACCTTCTATTACAGCTACGACGGCATTAACTGGACGCAGCTTGGCAACCAGCAGCAGATGTCCTACGCCACCGATAACCACTTCATGGGCTATCGCTTCTCCATCTTCAACTATGCCACCCAGACGACCGGCGGCTATGTGGATATCGACTTCTATCGCCTCAGCGACAAGCTTTACGGTGCTGCACAGCCCACGGTTCTCAACGTCAAGATGGACGGCCAGCTGAAGCTCAGCGGCAAGAAGAACATTGAGGTTCCCGTATATCTCGACAAGCTGCCCGGTGGCAACTTCACCGAAATCGCTGCCTCCTTCAATATCCCCGAAGCCCTCACCGTGACCGATGTTGCATTTGCCGACTCCGTCAAGGGTGAGCTTGACTGGGAACAGAACGGCAAGCAGCTCGAAATCGCAGCTTATGGCAGTGACTTCGCCTTTGCACCTGCTCAGGCAACCAAGGCTCTGTTTGCAACGCTCAAGCTGGCAGTTGCTGACAATGCACCTGACAGCGCATACCTTGGCCTTGACTATGTCATCGCTCGCGGCGATACGAATGTTGCTTACGAATTCAGCGATCACGATCATGAATATGTAGAGACGGTTACTCCTGTGACCTGCACCACCAATGGCTATACCACCGGTGTCTGCACGATCTGCGGCAACAAGATTACCTACGATATCATCGAAGCTCTCGGCCATGACTGGGACGACGGCACCATCACCGTAGCTCCCACCAAGACTACGCCCGGTGTTCTGACCATCGCCTGCACACGCTGCGATGAAACCAAGACCAAGCGCATCCCGCGCATCGGCGCAACCGTACCCGACAATATCGACTTCACCGATCCGGCATCGGCCGATCAGTTTGCCATCATTGGCCAGAACAAGAGCGCGATCGCCTCTGGCACGGGTCTTGCTCTGGTTGCCACCAGAAACGCCATCGAAACCTGCAACGATCAGAACTCCGGCGATCAGGCTACCACGCCTGAGGATCTGGTTGCGGTCGAGGTCGAGGGCGACTGGGCTGCCACGCTGCAGGTTGTCTTCGACACCAACGGTGCAAGCAACGGCTACTATCAGTTCTTTGGCTTCTATGCAGCCGCTGGCGAAGGCTATGACAATATGGCCGGTATCCGCGGCGGCGATGGCGCTATGCAGAACTTCCTGCGTGTTGGCGGCAGCATTACCGCTGACAGCGCTGACCTCAACTCCTCTCCCGGTTTTGCGACCAGTGGTGACACCTACTGGCTGCGCATTGAGAAGATCGGCGACACCTACACCTGCTTCCGCAGCGATGACGGTGAGAACTTCACCGAGATGTTCGCCTACGCTGACACCGGCATTGATGCCGATAAGATTGTCATTGATGCCTACACCGGCATGACTGAAAACTACAAGTTTACGCTGAAGAGCCTGACCTTCGAAGACGTAGGCGGTGCTCCTGTCGATCCGAACCTTGCCCTTTATCTGGACTTCGATGAAGAATTTGACGGCGTTGTAGAGGACACGGTCGGCAGCTATGATGCCACTCTGCTGGGCGGCGCAAAGCTTGGCGCAGGCCTTCTGGGCAAAGCCCTTGTGCTTGACGGCGTGGACGACTACGCTCAGCTGCCCAATGGCTCCAACAGCATCATGGGCGATAGCTACAGCATTTCTGTTTGGGTCAAGATGGTTGCCAATGACAGTGCAACCCACATCCTTGACTTTGGTGACAGTGATAGCCACTACTGCTATCTTGCAGCTAACTATCCCACCAACAACGGCCCGCGCTGGACGCTGAAGGATAACGGCACCAAGAAGGGCGCAACCGGCAATACCTCTGTACTGCCCATCGGCGAGTGGGCACACGTGGCTGTCAGCTGCGACAATGGCGCAGCAAAGCTTTACGTCAACGGCAAGCAGGTGACCAGCGACAACTTTACCGAGACTCCCGCACAGCTTGGTACACTGACCAGATGCTGGTTGGGTCGCTCTCAGTATGATGTTGACCCGTTCCTGAATGCTTCCATTGATGAACTGAAAATCTTTACCACCGCACTTTCTGAAGATGAGATCAAGGCTCTTGCTACGAAGCCGACTGATCCCACGCCGCATGAGCATAAGTACACCGCTAAGGTTACTGCTCCTACCTGCACTGCAAAGGGCTATACCACCTACACCTGCGAATGTGGCGAGAGCTATGTTGCTGACGAGGTTGCAGCTCTTGGTCACAATTATGTCAACGGCAAGTGCACCCGCTGCGGCGCTTCCGAGCCTGTAGCCGGCGATAGTTTCAAGATCACTGCACCGCACGCTGTCAAGGCTCCTGCCAAGGCAGTTGTCGGTGAAACCGTAAGCGTTAAGGCAGACAGCACCATCGAAAAGATCACCGTCACTGCCGATGGCAAGAATGTTGCTGTTACCAAGACCGCGGATGGCTTCTCCTTCGTCATGCCCGGCGCTGACGTAAGCATGAAGGTCTACTACAAGTCCACCGCCATTGCAGCTCTCCAGGAGAACTGGGAGCAGGGTAACCCGTTCCTGCCTCTGTGGGACTATAACCCCGATACCGAG
>JAZRZL010000059.1:0-11401 GCA_045601345.1 Faecousia sp.
CAGCTCCTTTTCCAGCATGACGATTTGTGCATTGAGCGCCACAGCATGGTCATGATCCTGCTGACGGCGCAGCGCATTGTTCTTCAGCTCAGCGTCGTTAGCATCTATTGCTTCCTGAATGGCAGAAATAAGCACCTCATGCTTGCGCATTTCTCCGTCTAAGCGCAGAACAGCATCCTCTGCCTGACGAAGTTCCCCTCTTACCAGCTCCAGCTGATATTCGACCTGAGAGAGTTCACTTTGGGCACCCTCAAGTTCTTTCCTGCTTTCCACCAGACGGAAAGTTTTTTCCTCAATCTGTGCGTGCAGGCGGGCAATCGCATTGGCACGGGAGAGAATACCGGCATTTCTGGACACACTGCCGCCGGTCATGGAGCTGTCGGTATTCACGATCTGTCCGTCCAGCGTCACAAGACGGAAGCGGCGGCCATATTTTCTGGACACGGACATAGCATCATCCAGCGACTCGGCAATGACGGTTCTGCCAAGAATATGGCGGATAATTTCTCCGTATTTCGAGTCAAAGCGGACAAGCTCCGAAGCAACGCCGATGACACCCGGCTCATCCTGCAAGGATGGCTCGGAGATCGTCTTGCCGCGAATGGTGGAAATCGGATAAAAGGTATTTCTGCCGCGGTCATTGCGCTTGAGGTTTTCGATGGCTGCCTTACCGGCGCGCTCATCGCTGACAACAATGTACTGCATCGCTGCACCCATGGCAATTTCGATGGCAACGGTATATGCATCCTCTGTGCGAATAAGGGAAGAAATCGGCCCATGGATTCCTTGCAGCACACCGTTTTTGGCCTGCTGCATGGTGAACCTGACTGCCTTGGAGTAGCCTTCAAATTCCCGTTCCATTTCCTCATAGATTCGCTTCTGGGATTGTGCGGACTGTATTTCAATTTCAAGCTGTGAGCAAATGTTTTTCAGTGCATCGCGCTTTTGGCTTCTTGCTTCCAGACGGAGAGTATAACCGCTAATCATATTGTTCTTAGAGGTTACCTCTTCCTTGGCATCGTTCCATTCTCTTCTGGTTGCGGCAAACTTTTCCTTCTCCTCCGCCAGACGAGCCAATGCCAGTGTATTCTGGGCAGCTTTTTCCTCTGCTGTGCGTATGGAAAGCTCCTCTGCACTCTCCGCGGCCGCGCACTGTGCCCGCTTATCGGAGAGCGATTCCATAATAGAGGTCTGCTTTTCTGTCCACTCAACATAGCTCTGGGTCAGGGCATCAGCATTTTGCGCAAGCGTGCGGCTTTGCTCCTGTGCGGTAAGGATTTTTTGCGTGATTTCTGCAATGCTCTCATTGATCTGCGCAATTCTGGTATCATGACCGGCGATCTGGTTCAGGATGCTTCCGCTGCGCTCGGTGGCATCGGAAAGCTCCTCGCGGATGCGGTCAATATTTTGTTCATCATTGGAAATATTTCCGTCCAGAACCGCCATTTTGCCTTCCGCTTCCCTGATTTTCGCCTGTAGCTCTGACAGCGTGATGCGGTAGCTGTCTGTCTCCTGATCTTGGGTATGGAGCGTTTCAGCAAGCGAATCCGCCAACTGATACAGGTGCTCCAGCAGATCATGGGACTGCTGCAAAATAAAGGCCGCAGACTGGTAATCCTCCTGTGCCTTCTGTGCAGCAGCGGACAGACGATCCAGAGATTCCAGCCAAACCGCAATCTCCAGTCCCTTTAATTCTTCCTTATAGGCCAGATATTTTCTTGCCTTCTCTGCCTGCACTCTGAGCGGCTCTACCTGAAGCTCCAGCTCGCTGATTTTGTCGCCAATGCGGGTAAGATTATCCTCTGTGGCGGCCAGACGGCGCTGGGTCTCCTCCTTGCGATGACGGAATTTGGAGATACCGGCAGCCTCTTCAAAGATTTCGCGCCGGTCAACGCTTTTCAGTGCCAGAATTTCATCAATTCTGCCCTGAGATATATTGGAATAGCCCTCCCGGCCAAGACCCGTATCCATGAACAGCTCATTGATATCGCGCAGTCTTGCCGAGCGGCGATTAATATAGTATTCGCTTTCGCCGGAACGGTAATAGCGGCGGGTCACTGCAACCTCCTCCGCGTCTACACCCAGAGAGCTATCACTGTTATCCAGAACCAGCGTAGCTTCAGCAAAGCCGACTGCGCTGCGCTTCTGCGTGCCGCCAAAAATGACATCCTCCATTTTAGCACCGCGCAATGCTCTGGTGCTCTGCTCTCCCATAACCCAGCGAATTGCATCGGAAATATTGGATTTTCCCGAACCATTGGGGCCAACAACTGCGGTAATATCATCACCGAATTGCAAAACCGTCTTATCCGGGAAAGACTTGAAACCCTGAATTTCCAATGATTTCAGATACACACTGCTACCTCTTCTTTCCATGCTGATACTTTGCATCAATTATATTAGCTGATTTTATCAGCTTTTTTCTCCCTTTTCAAGTGCAAATCCAAATAATCTTAAAAAACTGAAATATCTGTTGATTTTTTCGCAAAATGCGTTACAATGATGAAAGGTTGCTTCTACAGGGAGTAAGATAGTGCGCGTTAAGTACCGAACGGATAGGAGGTTGCCGTCGGGCGAAAGAGTTTTCTCTGCGGTACACTATTTGCCGACCGCCCTGATTGCACGGAAGCTGCCGGAAGAATATCTGTAACCTCCTCCACATACGAATGGAGGCTTTTTTATGCAGAAAAATAGCGCTATGACAACCAGAACGCTGGTTGCGTGTGCCTTACTCGCAGCATTGACCATTATCCTCGCCCGCCTGATCATCCCCATGCCCAATGTTACCACCCGTTTTTCCATTGAAGCTGTTCCAATTTTTCTGGCTGGGATGCTCTTTGGGTCTCTGCCCGGTGCGCTGGTAGGCT
The DNA here is from genome assembly GCA_045601345.1 of Faecousia sp. Lineage (GTDB taxonomy): Bacteria > Bacillota > Clostridia > Oscillospirales > Oscillospiraceae > SVMC01. Next base: position 2,868 of record JAZRZL010000059.1, read on the forward strand.
TTACGGCAGATGCCGTGGGCTGCCTCTTTTCCGGCTATGGCTTCAATCCCCTGTTTAGCGTTCCGCCCGTTCTCTATGGACTCTGTGCGGGGCTGTTTCAACCGCTGCTTGTAAAGAAAACCAATATTTTTACCATCGCATTGGCACTGTTTCCTGCCGTGCTTTTCGGCTCCATTCTCTATCAGAGCTGGGCGCTGGCATGGGTATATAATTCTCAAGGCTCTCTTCGGACAAGCTTTTTGGCACTGCTCTCAACGCGCAGCCTACAGTTTGCTATTACCTTTGTGCTGGATGTCATGATTCTCTGGGCACTGTACAAAACCGGTATGTTTACTGTGGCCAAGCTTTGGCCGCCGGAACGCCGGACAAAGCAGGAAAAGATTATTCTTATGCCGGAGGGAAATGACTATGAACATTAATGAGGCTCTTGATTATATCCATTCTGTTACTTGGCGGGGCAGTATTCCCGGACTGAGCCGTACAAAAGAGCTGCTGTCGCGTATGGGCAATCCACAAAATCAGCTTCGGTTTATCCATGTGGCAGGTACCAACGGAAAAGGCTCAACCTGTGCCATGCTCGCCTCCATTTTGCAGCAGACAGGCTATCGCACGGGACTCTATACCTCCCCCTACATCACCTGCTTCCATGAGCGGATGCAGGTCAACGGTCAGAACATTTCCGATGAAATGCTCTGCCAAATCACAGAGTTTGTCCGCCCCCATGCGCAAGCTATGGAAGATACCCCTACAGAATTTGAGCTGGTGACTGCCATTGGCTTTGAATACTTTAAGCGCATGGCTTGTGACATTGTTGTGCTTGAATGCGGTATGGGCGGAGAATTTGATTCCACCAATGTCATCTCTACCCCCGAGGCTGCCGTCCTGTGCTGCATCGGACTTGACCATATGCAGCAGTTAGGCTCAACCCTCCCGGAAATTGCCGAAACAAAGGCCGGGATATTTAAAGAAGGCGGCCTTTGCATCACCTACCCCGCCTGTGAAGCGGTGGAGGCCGTCTACAGCCGCGTGGCAAAAGAAAGAAATCTTCGCTGGGTCAAGGCAGAGTTCGGCAGGCTCCATCCTATTTGTCACAGCTTAAAGGGGCAGGAGTTTGTCTTTGACGGCTTCGGAAGGCTCCATCTCTCCCTGCTTGGGAAAAATCAACTGGATAATGTCTCTCTGGTGCTTACCATCGTTGAGCAATTGCGGAAAAAAGGTTGGAAAATCCCCGAAAAAGCTGTGCAAGATGGCCTACGGCTGGTTTCTTGGCCGGGACGCTTTGAGCTGATCCATGCCGATCCCCTCGTGATTGTTGACGGAGGCCACAATTCCCAGTGTCTGGAATCCCTGCGGGAAAATATGGATGAATACCTCCCCAACAAGGATATCGTTGCTATTGTAGGTGTCATGGCCGATAAGGAATATGAAAAAATGTTCCTGCCGGTTCTGCCCCGCATTCGCCGTTTTGTTACGGTAGCACCTCCCAATCCCCGTGCATTGAGCGCGGAAGCTCTTGCTGATTTTCTTCGCAGTCTCGGCGCAGATGCCATCCCTGCCGCATCAGTCGCAGAAGCGGTTTCCCTCGGGAAAGCTTTTCTCCTTGAAGACAGTGTCCTTTTGGCCTTTGGCTCTCTGTATATGCTGGGAGAGCTTAGAAGCTGTTTTCTGCCCTCGGATATTGGCACAAAGGGCAACGACAGTCACTAATGGATGCAGTCCGGTTGTATAATATTCCGAATTATGAAAACCAACCTTGACTTTTTTCTCTCTATATGGTTAAATGTCGATAATATTGAAACACGATGACGGAATTATGCCTCTATAGGAGCGTTTCAGAGAGCTGGCGGATGGTGTGAGCCGGTATCGAACATAGTTGGCAGTCTGCTTCCCGAGTGGGCGCTGGGAACACCTCCCGGTCAGTAGCAGCGCACGTTTGGCCACGTTACCGGCTGTGGGCTTGTCTGAGCCTAGGAAAGTGCATCTGCTCGCGCAGATGAAACAGGGTGGTACCGCGAAGTCTTCTTCGTCCCTGAGGCCTTCTGGCTTCAGGGATTTTTTATTGCAAATGCGAAAGGAGCAATCATTCATGAAGAATATTTCCATTAGCGACGTAACCATGAAACAATCCGCCAAATTCTCCGGCCTCTCCCTTAGCTTCCGGGAGCGAATCGAGCTATCCAAGCAGTTGGATCGTCTTGGTGTGCGAATTATTGAAACTCTTCCCATCGTCAATCCCAAAATTGACGCTTTATTAATAAAATCCATCAGTGCCGCAGTAAAGAACAGCATCGTTGCCGTCCCCATCGGTCTGGAAGCAGACAGTGCACAGATCGCGTGGAATGCGCTGAAAGAGGCTGTCCATCCCCGCCTTCAGGTCTGCGCCCCGGTCAGTGCCGTGCAGATGGAATACCTTGCCCACAAAAAGCCTGCCGCCATGCTGGAGGCGATCGGCAATAGCGTAACCAATGCCAGGGCACTGTGCAAGGATGTGGAATTCGTGGCCGATGATGCCACAAGAGCTGATCCTGCATTCCTCTACAGTGCGCTGTCCTGTGCCATTGAAGCAGGAGCCGGTGTAGTCACCGTATGCGATACTGCCGGTGCTATGCTCCCCAATGAATTTGAGGCTTTTATTGCTGATCTGTATCAAAATGTTCCGGCTCTGTCCAACATTACGTTGGGCATTGGCTGCTCCAATGAGCTTTCCATGGCAGATTCCTGCTCCATCGCCGCAATCAAAGCAGGCGCAGGCGAAGTAAAAGCCGCCTCCTACAACTGCAACACCGCAAGTGTAGAAAACCTTGCAAAAATTCTCTCTGCCAAGGGCTCCATGCTCCATGCCGAATGCAGTGTCCATACCACCAAAATGCACCGCATTCTCAGCCAGATCGCGTGGATGTTTGAAACCAGCCGCAGTAAGAATTCCCCCTTTGACAACGGTGTGCAGGATACCTCCGGCCTGTTCCTGACCAGCCACGATGATATGACCTCCGTTCTCAAGGTGGTTGCACAGTTAGGCTATGATTTAAGCGAAGAAGACGGCATCAAGGTTTATGAGGCCTTCCAGCGCATTGCCGCGAAAAAAGAGCAGGTCGGCAGCCGTGAGCTGGATGCCATTGTTGCCTCCGCTGCCATGCAGGTGCCCCCCACCTACCGTCTGGAAAGCTATGTGATCAATACAGGCAACACCATCTCCGCTACGGCCTATATGAAGCTGCAAAAGAACGGGCACACTATGCAGGGCATTTCCATCGGCGATGGTCCCATTGATGCCTCCTTCCTTGCTATTGAGCAGATTGCCGGACAGCACTTTGAGCTGGATGATTTCCAGATTCAGGCGGTCACGGAAGGCAGAGAAGCCATGGGCGAAACCGTTGTCAAGCTTCGCAGCTCGGGAAGACTGTACTCCGGACGCGGTATTTCTACCGATATCCTGGGTGCCAGTATTCACGCTTATATCAACGCCCTGAACAAAATTGTATACGAAGAGGAAGGCAATTCCTGATTATAAGGAGAACGCATGATGAATCTTTCTTTTTCAACAAGAGGCTGGCTGGATTACAGCTGGGAAGAAAATATCGAGACCGCACTGGATATGCGCTTTCAGGGCATTGAGATTTATAATGTCCACAAGACCCCTTCCCTCACCGATCGCGGCTGCCCGTTCCATAAATACAACACCGCCGCCACCGTAAGACTGCTGCGGGAAAAGAAGCTGCAAATTCCGTGCTTTGATACCTCCTGCGACATTTCCAGTGAGGACTGTCTGGATGAGGTTCGCTCCATTATGGAAATCGCGCACAATATGCGCGTTCCCTATGTGTGCGTGGTTGCGCTTCACGATGACGATGCTCGGATCACCGGCGCATTGCAGGCACTGCTTCCTGAGGCACAGACCCTGAATCTGACCATTCTCATCAAAACCAGCGGTGTCTATTCCGATACCGCCCGTCTGCGCAGACTGATGGATGACTTTGCCTGCGACCAGTTGGCTGCCCTGTGGGATATCCATCATCCCTACCGTGACCACGGAGAAAGCGCTGACACCACCATCCGAAATCTCGGCTCCTACGTGCGTCATGTTCACCTCCGCGACTCCGATGATGCCACGACCTATAATCTTATTGGTGAAGGCACGCTGCCCACAAAGGATATGATGATGGCACTCTCCTCTATCGACTATGACGGCTTCATTTCCATCGAATGGAAACCGGAATGGATGGAGGACTTGCAGGATCGGGAGATCATTTTCCCGCATTTTGTCAACTATATGAGCCGTTTCGACAACCCCAGAGGCAAACGCCGCAGCTTATATGATAACTACAACCATACCGGCCAGTATGTTTGGAAGTACGATACGCTGATTTCCGAGACCTTCCCACAGGTGCTCGACCGCATGGTAGAAGAATTCCCCGATCAATACGCCTTTAAATATACAACGCTGGATTATACCCGCACCTATGAGGAATTCCGCGAGGATGTGGATAACTTCGCAAGAGCGCTGATTTCTCTGGGTGTCCGCCGCGGCAGCAAGGTTGCCATCTGGGCAACCAATGTACCGGCTTGGTATATCACCTTCTGGGCAACCACCAAAATCGGTGCCATTCTGGTCACAGTCAATACCGCCTACAAAATCCACGAGGCTGAATATCTGCTTCGTCAGTCCGATACCCATACGCTGGTCATGATTGAATCTTGTCTAGACTCCAATTACTCCAAGATCATCAGCGAACTGTGTCCTGAGCTTGCCGGACTTCATCCTGGTCAAAGTCTGCACGCCAAGCGGCTCCCTTTCCTGCGGAACGTCATTACCGTGGATTTCCGACAGTCGGGCTGCCTCACCTTTGAGGAAGCGATGGAGCGCAGCAGTCTGGTTGCCCCCGAAGAGGTTGCCAGAATGGCCGCAAAGGTTCGCCCGGACGATGTATGCAATATGCAGTACACCTCCGGCACCACAGGCTTCCCCAAGGGTGTCATGCTCACCCACTACAATGTTGTCAACGATGGCAAATGTATCGGTGACCGCATGGGACTGTCTACAGCAGATCGCATGATGATTCAGGTGCCCATGTTTCACTGCTTCGGCATGGTGCTTGCCATGACTGCCTCCATGACGCACGGCGCAACCCTATGTCCCCTCCCCTATTTCTCTGCCAAGGTTTCTCTGGCCTGCATCAATCAGGAACGCATCACCTGCTTCCACGGTGTACCCACCATGTTTATCGCCATGTTCAACCATCCTGACTACCGCAAGACGGACTTCTCCTTCATGCGTACCGGCATCATGGCAGGCTCCGGCTGCCCGCCGGAACTGATGAAACGTGCCGCTCAGCCGGATGAAATGAATATGCGCGGCATCGTCAGCGTATACGGTCAGACCGAATCTGCACCCGGCAGCACCATGAGCGCATGGCAGGATCCGCTGGAGCTGCGCTGCAATACCGTTGGCTATGCTTTCCCCCATATAGAATGTAAGATCATTGATCCCGAAACCGGACTTGAGGTTCCTGACGGTGAAAACGGTGAATTTTGCTCCCGCGGCTATAACACCATGAAGGGCTACTACAAAATGCCCGAGGCCACTGCCACAACTGTGGACGCTGAGGGATGGCTTCACTCCGGCGACCTTGCCTGCCGGGATGCCGATGGCAACTACCGCATTACCGGCCGCCTGAAGGACATGATCATCCGTGGCGGTGAGAATATCTACCCCAAGGAAATTGAAGAATTCATCTACACCCATCCCAAGGTACAGGATGTTCAGGTCATTGGTGTGCCGGATAAGAAATACGGTGAGGAAATCATGGCCTGCATCGTCCTGAAAAAGGGTGAGAGTATGACCGAAGAGGATATGCTCTCCTATATCCGCGCATCCATGGCCAGACATAAGGTTCCCCGCTATATCGAATTCGTGGATGCTTTCCCCATGAATGCCGCAGGAAAAATCCTAAAATACAAAATGCGAGAGGATGCCAGCCGCAGATTGGGTCTGACAGATTCCGGCATTGATACCGCCAAAACTGCTGAACAAATTAACTAATTCCCTCTAATTGACATCATATCTGAACCTTTTCTCCTTCTCCGATTTTTCATTCATCGCACTGTCTATTAATGAAATCCTCAAAATTTATGCTTGATTTTTTCGTAAAAATACGATAAATCCAGATTTTTCCACTTGCAAAATTGAATTTTTTCTATTTTCTTGCTCGACGGAACTATTTTGAGAGATTTGATTTTGCCAAGCGGCAAAGTCGGGTCGTTCGTCTATCCTTCGTCGCGTATATTTTTTCAAAAAAATGAAAAAAAGCATGGAAAAATGATCCTATGCTGTGTTATAATGTTTTCATTACAAAGGGGAGTTTATCTTCCCCGCTGTTTTCGCCGGTTTCCGGCAAAATTTTTGCAAAGGAATGGAATGTATGAACAATATCACCAACCAAGAGCTGGCTCTTTGGGCAGCCCGTGGTAGGCTTCTGGCTGTGGACGCAGTTCATGAGGCAGCCAGTGGCCATCCCGGCGGCTCTCTCTCGTGCATGGATGCACTGACTACCCTCTATTTCGCGGAAATGAACATTGATCCCGCGAACCCCAAGATGCCCGAGCGCGACCGCTTTGTCCTGTCTAAGGGTCACTGCGCACCGGCACTGTACTCTGTCCTGTCCCTGCGCGGCTTCTTCCCCACGGAGGATATGAAGCTTCTTCGCTCCATCAAGGCACACTACTCCGGTCATCCCGATATGGCACACGTGCCCGGTGTGGATATGTCCACCGGCTCTCTGGCACAGGGTCTGAGCGCTGCTGTCGGCATGGCACTTGCTGCAAAGAACCAGTGCATGACCAACCGCGTCTATGCCATCTGCGGCGATGGCGAATTGGCGGAAGGCCAGATTTGGGAAGCTACCATGGCTGCTGCCAAGTATCATCTGGACAACCTGTGCATCTTTGTCGATGTCAACGGCTTGCAGATCGACGGCGCAACCAAGGACGTTATGCCCACCGACCCCCTTGATGCCAAGTTTGCAGCGTTCAACTGGAATGTTATCAAGATTGATGGCCATGATTTCGATGCCATCCGTGAGGCTCTGGCACAGGCACGTGAGTGCAAGGATATGCCCACCGTCATTCTCATGAAGACCACCAAGGGCAAGGGTGTCAGCTATATGGAAAACAACGCCGGCTGGCACGGCAAGGCACCCAACGATGAACAGCTTGCCATCGCCAAGGCTGAGCTGGAAGCACAGATCGCAGAGCTGGAAAAGGAGGTTGGCTAATATGGCAGGCAAGATTGCAACCAGAAGCGCTTACGGCAAGGTTCTGGCCGAGTTGGGCGCAAAGTATCCCAAGCTGGTGGTGCTGGACGCTGACCTGTCCAACGCAACCATGAGTAAGTTCTTCGCAGCGGAATATCCCGATCGCTTCTATAATATGGGTATTGCGGAATGCAACATGGTCGGCGTGGCTGCCGGTATGGCTGCCGCCGGTCTGAAGCCCTTCACCAACACCTTCGCTATGTTCGCCGCTGGCCGTGCTTATGAGCAGGTTCGCAACTCCGTTGCTTATCCCGGCCTGAACGTGGTCTGCGTTGGCACCCATGGCGGTGTCTCCGTCGGCGAAGACGGTGCAACCCACCAGTGCATTGAGGATTTAGCCCTCATGCGCGCCATCCCCGGTATGACCGTGATTCACCCCTGCGATGGCTATGAGACCGAGAAGGCTGTAGAAGCTCTCCTGAACTTTGATGGCCCTGCCTACCTGCGCCTGTCCCGTCCCAACACCCCCATCTTCACCGATGAAATGGAAGGCTACAGCTTCGAGATTGGCAAGGGCATAACCATGGCGGAAGGCACCGATGTCACGCTGGTTGCTACCGGCCTGATGGTTTACAAGGCGCTGGAAGCTGCCAGGGCACTGGCAGAGGAGGGCATTTCCGCCCGCGTTATCAACATTCACACCATTAAGCCTCTGGACTGCGCTCTAGTCTGCAAGGCAGCCAAGGAGACCGGCGCTATTGTCACCTGCGAAGAGCACACCGTCATCGGCGGTCTGGGCAGCGCAGTGGCAGAGTGCGTTTCCGGCTGCTGCCCCGTGCCCGTGGTTCGCGTGGGCGTGGAAGACCAGTTTGGCCGCAGCGGCAAGGCGGATGAATGTCTGGCTTACTTCGGACTCACCAGCGAGAATATCGCAGCAAAGGCAAAAGAAGCCATTGCACTGAAAAAGTAAAAAAACACAGAGCCTGGTATTTACCAGGCTCTCAGCGTGTCAAAAAAGGAAAGCAGGGGCTAAGGCTTCCCCTTTGGGGAAGCTGTCGAGCGAAGCGAGACTGATGAGGTATGGACGCACTGCCAAAACCGAAAATCTTTCTAACATAGAAAGCACTCAGTTTCAGGAAACAAACCTCATCCGCCGCCTGCGGGCGGCACCTTCCCCAGAGGGGCAATGCCGTCAACCTAACGAACAGGACGGCGAGAAGAAGAATATTTACTGGTTTTATGCTTCTTAGTTCTATCAAAATGACGATCTTGCTCAACTTTAGT
>JAZRZL010000060.1:0-8516 GCA_045601345.1 Faecousia sp.
GAGGGGGTCCAATCTACCCGCCGAAGGCGGATACCGCTCAGAGCCTCCCCTGTGTAAGGGGAGGTGGCTCAACCGTTTTGCCGCGCAAAACGGTTGAGACGGGGGGGTTGTAAACATCGGGGAAGTACACACTTGCCGGGAAACGGCGAGGCTGTATTGACGTAAAGCAGACGTTCGCCGGAACGTGAGAGGCTGCCGTAAGTCTACAACCCCTCAGTCTTTCGTCGCTTGCGTGAGACGCGCCGAAATCCAGCGTCTCGCTGCGGCTGACATACTTCGTATGCCTGTCATGCCGCGGCTACGACATGCTTTGCATGTCTCGCCCCACGGCGTGTCATTCACTCCCGCGGCACACCTTACACAGGGGAGCCTCTGGGCAAGCGCCTTCCCGCAAACAACGGGCTGTTTTTTAGTTTCCACCTCACCAGTCTTAGTGGGCTCCTACCCGCAAACGGGCTGCTGCCTAAGCCTCCCGCAAACGGGAGACCAGCCCCATCGGATTTTTATTTGACAAAGCGATGCCCGCCGGAAGGAATTGCATTCCTTTCGGCGGGCAGACTTTTTCCTGACAAACCGGAACTGATCGGTTATTTTGTCGTTGCAAAAACGGTTCTCCGGTCAGCCCTGGATGACGGCTTCCAGACTTTTGAAATAGCAGGGGTCGCCCTCGATCAGCAGAACGCGCTCGTTCGTTGTGAAATCGACGTCGGACGTGAAGAAACAGAATTTCTCCAATTCATAGGCCTCTCCGCCATAGGAAAAGGTGATCTTTTCGTTGTACAGGATCGGAGAGTATTTCGTGTTGTTGTCAAGGTAATCGCGGCGGTAATAGTAATGGATCGTATCGCCTGACGCCCGCAGGACATACATCATGCCGTACCGTACCGTCCCGGACTCGTCGGTCAGATAATAGGTCTCTTTCTCCGCGCTTTTGGAAAAGCACAGGAATCGCCGATAAGGAGCCACAAAAAGCACTTCACGGTGGCTCCAATCGGGATCACCCTCGTTGCCGGCGCTGCCGAACCAGAGGCAGCCCTCGCCGTTCTCCCAATAATGCCGGACGTCATTGCCGTAGACCGCCACATAATACCCGTCGATGCGGTCGATCCGATCCACATTTTTGCCGCCCATGCCAAGGGTGAAAAGATGGATCCCGAAGACCCGGAAGGCCACCAACAGCAGCACTATGACCGCGAGGGCGATCAAAGTTGTATTTCGGATGAATTTTCCCGTGGTATGGGTTTCCCTTTGTCTGTTTTCCATGCGATGCCCTCCTCAAAACCGGCTCTTTTTTGTTTGTTTTCCATGATTCCGGGAGCAAAAAAGGTGTTCCGATATCCAAACGGCCTCAATATGAAATGTACTATAGCATATCCGACGCGAAAAACCAATCATCTGCCGGTTGAATTTTTCTGAAAAAGGAAAAAAGGATCATCATCCGCTGTGAAATCGACGTCTGCCGTGAAGAAACAGGATTTCTACAGATCATGGGGCTCTTCCTCCGCGTTTTTGGAAAAGCAGAGAAATTTTCCATAAGGAGCCACAAAAAGCACTTCACGGTGGCTCCAATCGCGATCCGCCGCATTGTCAGCAAGGAGGATCAATCTTCAATCAAAGGTGTATCCTCACGATGCCATTTCTTGATGACTGCTTCAACCTGAGCGATTAACTGTTCTTTGTCCGGCATATAAAGAACATACCGGGAAGCAAAGATATTATTGCTCAGTCCGCCGAGCGCATACTCTGCGGCGACAGAATCTTTATCCGTACAGAGGATGATTCCGATCGGCGGATTGTCATCCGGATCGTTCACTTCGGACGCATAGTAGTTCAGGTACATATTGAGCTGACCGACTGCTGACGGCATCAGCTTTCGTGTTTTCAGTTCAATGATGATATACGCACGCAGGATTTTATTGTAGAACACCATATCAGCATAGTAGTGCTCGTTGTCAATGGTAATCCGCTGCTGCGTTCCGACAAACATGAAGCCGCGTCCCAGCTCCAGAAGAAATTTTTCGATCTGACGCACCAGCGCTTCTTCCAGGTTGCTTTCCAGAATGGGCTTGTCTTCCGGAAGTCCGAGAAATTCAAAAACATATGGGTCACGGATGATATCCGCAGGCTTGGAAATCTCGACTCCGTTTTCAGCTAATGAAAGAACTGTTTTCTTGTTTATATCGTCTTTTGAAAGGAGCAGCCGTTCAAACAGCGAACTGTCAATCTGACGTTTCAGTTCCCGAACAGACCATCCGGCATGGATCGCTTCCTTTTCATAGAAGCCACGGCGTTCTGCGTCAGAAATACTAAGAAGTTCGCAATAATGCGACCAGCTCAATTTGCCAGACACTGTCTGGCATTTCTGATACGTCAGGTAGAAGGAGCGCATATTCTGGAGATTAGAGCGCGAAAATCCTTTACCGAGTTCCTGCGTCAGAACCTTTGAGAGCTGCTTTAATGTCTGTTCACCATAAGCAGCACGAATATTGTCATCCTGCTCGTAGCGAACAATGATCTCACCAATTTTCCAGTATGTCATCAACAGTTCATTGTTGACCTGCTTTGCAACATTGCCGCGAGCAGTATCAAGAACTGTTTTGATTTCCTGCACCACGGAGGATTCAGGAAATGAAACAACGCTGCTCATGTTCTGAAATCACCTCGAACTATTTCAAATAGTTTATTTATTGGCAGAAGAAGAAATGAAAATGCAGCAAGATTGGTATCATTGATGCATCGTGGAATCCTTTTTATGGAACAATTCTGGAAAGAAGGAATCCACCAACAAGACCAATTACGCAAAAGAAAGCACCCCACAGAATAGAAATTCTTCCTGATTTTTTATTTTCCTTTTCAATCTTATTCCCAAATATTTTAGTTACAGCCTCTACTTCTTGCTGATTTAAAGAGGCAATAATTTGCGAAGTTTCCGCTTCTTCTTTCCACTTCTCGGCTAAGACCTTTTGCTTTTCAAATTCGGCCTCAATTTCTGCCATCAGCTTTCCTGATTTATTTAATGATTCTGTCAATTCAGAAATTTTATCGGCTATATTTTTTGCATGTTTCCGATCTTGCTGTAAAAGATTATTTTTATCCAAGAGAAGTCGAACAGTCGTTGCGAAAAAATCGCCTATTCCGAGGATCGTTCCCAATAGACTCACAAATAAATCGATCATCTGTTTTCTCTCTATTCAGTATTTTTTCTTCAAAAGTCCTCAAGACTTATAATCTATTAATCTTAATGTTTTTTCATTCAATATTAACAAATCATTCCTTTATTGCCTCGCATACATACAGCTGCTCCCCCTCCACGCGGAAGCGGATGTTCCAGCCGCCGAAGCTCAGGCCGTAGATTCTCTCGGGGTCGTTCTGGTATTGGGGCCGGGGGTCATGGGAGAGGACACCCAGAAGGCCGGGGCGGAGATCATCGGGGATGGGTTCCAGCAGCTTCGGAGGAAAATGTAGCTCTAATTCCAGTGCATCCAGCTGCCCAGTGAAGCCGACTGTTGCCTCCGGGCGGCAGTCACAATAGGGGATATAGGGCTTGATGTCCAGAATCGGAGTTCCATTCATCAAATCCGCCCCGGAGACCTCCAAAGAACCATCCGCACCGATCCCCTCCAATTTTACGCAGGAAAGGCCAATAGGATTGGGGCGGTAGGGGGAACGGGTGGCAAATACGCCCATTCGGGTATTGCCCCCCAACCGGGGTGGCCTTACCGTGGGTGACCAATTTGTGCGCTTTACCTCGGAAAATACCCAGATCAGCCAGATGTGGGAAAATCCCTCCAGACCGCGCAGGGCATCGGGATTGCGGTAAGCCTCTGTAAATTCTACCCGTCCCCGCAGCGCCGGAACTAATCCGGCCTGCCGGGGAACGCCAAATTTTGTAACAAAATCTGTTCGGATATAGGCAATTGGTTCCATATCAGCCTGTCACCAGCAGAACAAAATAGTCCTTATTCAGCTCATCCGAATGATAAACACCGACAGCTGCATTGGAATACACAACAGCACTGAGCACAGAGCCGGTAGACGAGCCAGTTATCCATTGGGTAACCAGACTCTCCGCAGATTCATAGCCGTGGGCTACGACCTCATTGCGGGTATTGCTGGTAACTTCAAATTCCGCAAAGATGGTAGCATAGCCAGTGCCATCAGGGCGAGTATGTCCGAAAAATCCAACTTGGGAAATTTCCTGCGCACGGACATTGGCAGCGCGGAACAGACGGTCATTCCATGTAAACTCCTTCAGACCGCTGGTGGTACGCTTCGCGTTGATAACCTGCAAAATCTCGTTGCCATATTGGTATGAGCGGCTTTCCCGGTCAATACCCGGCTCCTCTTCCTGCGGCTGGAAAGCCTTTTCCCAACCGTCATATTCTGCCAGTTTTTCTTTTGCAAGACAGGTATGGAAAGCAGTAAGGATTTTCGCAATTTCCACGCGGGTGGCAGAGCCGGTTGGATCCAGTTTTCCACCGGGCTTACCATTAATAAAGTCCATGGCAACGCACCAGCTCATCGGATCGCGGGCATAGTTAGCAAGCCGATCCGCGTCAACAAAGGAATCCAGAGCTTCACGCGCTGTCAGGGGTATCCCCAAAGCGCCTGCATAGCGGAACAGGATGACGCAAAGCTGCTCGCGGGTAATTTGGGCAGAGGGGCCAAAGGTGGTAGTGGTCACGCCATTGACGAGCTTATTTTCCTGTGCCCAGAGCATGGCAGAATAGTAGAATGTTCCCTCTTTGACATCCGTGAAGGTACACTCTGCCTCAATTTCAGGGGAACCGGCCAGACGGTAGAGCACGGTGACCAGTTGGGCGCGGGTCATGGGATTTTTGGGCACAAATTCACCATCGCGGACACCGTTCATGAGGCCGGTATAATATACATGCTGCACACTGGGGATGTACCAGGCACTGGCCTGCAAATCGCGGAAGGTCTCGCAGGGATCAGGGAAGATCATATTCGATTCATAGCCCTTGCAGGAAGGCCAGCTCCAGCCCTCGGCATCATAGGGGAAAGAAATCACGGAATCTAGGGGAAAGCTGGGCACGGGATCGTTTGATGCGGCAAAGGCGGGCATATTCCCATCAAATTCGAGCGCCATTGCGGAACACCCAGCAAACGCGCTGGACGCAACAGTATGCACTGTTGCGGGGAAGGACAACGTGCGCAATGATGCGCAGCCGCTGAAGCAGCGTCTTCCAATATAACACAAATCCTCCGAAAGGGAAATTTCCGCAAGTCTGGCGCAGCCCAAAAAGGTATCCGACTCCAGACGGGTGCAGGAGGCGGGCAGCTGCACCTTATAAAGCGCAGCACAATCCATCGCCGCACCGCGGCCAAGCGCACCGCTGGCTGCCGGAAGGCGAAGCACGGTCAGAGAAGTGCAGGAATAAAAAGCTTCCTCCCCAATCTTCAGACGCTCCAGCACGGTCTCCGGCGCTGGAATCAGTTGAAAATCCACAAGCGATGTACAGGTGGAAAACGCATGATCCCCAACAGAGAATTCCTCCTGCACATTGGCCATGAAAGACGTAAGCGATGTGCAGCCTTCAAACGCGCCATCGCCCACATGGGACAGCGTACAAGCAGAAATATCCGCCATGACCAGCTGATCGCAGGCATAGAACGCATAAGCGCCAATTGCGGTAATCCCCTCAGAGAGCGTCACCCGTATGATGCGGCTGCGGCAGATATACCAAGGAGCCGTGATGCTATAGGAATAATCTGGAATCTCACCTTCGCCGGAAATGGTCAGAATTCCCTCCACGGGATCCAATTCCCAAGTGATGGTTTCCGTACAGAAGCCGGAGAAATCCGGCATTTTTGCAGCAGAAGTTGTGGGCATCATGCCAAAAAGCAGACAAAGCACCACAAGAATGCATAACGTTCGCTGTTTCATTTACAGGAACCTCCCATATAAAAGGTTACAATGAAGTAACAATACAATAGCATAAAATAACAAAGAATGCAAGCCCTACCGTTCTCTTTTTCGTGAAAAATAGAAATTATTTTCGTAGAGCACACAAAACCCCGCTTGGAATGCTTGACGATATGAAAAAAGAATGCTAGAATAATAAAGGAAGTATCGCAATATGCCGCTGTGATGGAATAGGTAGACATAGCAGACTTAAAATCTGCCGGGCGCAATCCCGTACCGGTTCGAGTCCGGTCAGCGGCACCACATCGTCGGAGCGAACTGCACTCGCTCCCCGCTTTCACCTTTCTCCTTCGGAGACTGGCAAAAAGCCACGTATCGCTTCGTTGCTCCCCCAAATCGAACCCACTGCGCTGGGCTTCGATTTGGGTTCTTTTTTACACGGTTTTGTCTTTTCCGCAAAGGGTAAGGGTAGAGGCCGCCTCTATCATGCTGCTATCCTACTAAAAAGCCGCAGCTGCCAGAGGGCAGCTGCGGCAGGAGAGCTAGAGAGAGAATTACTGAACGATGAAGTTGACAGAGGTATCGCCCTGTGCGTCCTCACCGAAAGTGTAATCCTTGCCAGGCATAATGGCATTGAGGACAATGCCCACAATGGAGGCAACAGCCAGACCAGACAGGCTGATAGGCCCGAGCACGACAGCACCGGCCTCGGAGTAGGTGATGCCAATGGAGAGCACCAGAATCAGGGCAGCAATCAGAACGTTGCGGGACTTGGTGAAATCGACCTTGTTCTCAACCACGTTGCGGACACCAACAGCAGAGATCATACCGTAGAGCACCAGCGACACGCCGCCGACGGTAGCAACAGGCATGGAGCTGACGATTGCGGCAAACTTCGGGCTGAAGGAGAAGAGAATGGCAAGGACAGCAGCAATGCGGATAACCCTGGGGTCATAAACCTTGCTCAGTGCAAGAACGCCGGTGTTTTCGCCATAGGTGGTGTTGGCGGGAGCGCCGAACAGGGAGGCCAGGGTGGTAGCGAGGCCATCACCCAGAAGGGTGCGATGGAAGCCAGGGTCTTCCATGAAGTTGCGGCCACAGGTGGAGGAGATGGCAGAAATATCGCCGATGTGCTCGACCATGGTGGCCAGAGACAGCGGAACGATGGTGACAATGGAAGTGATCAGCAGACCGGTATCGACTTCGCCGGAGAACAGGCCGAAGATCGTGGCTTCCTTATGGATGGGAATACCGACCCATGCGGCGCTGGAAACATTATCGACCAGAGCCTGACGGGCAGAGGGATCAACGATCATGGCAAAGATATAGGAGGCGACAACACCGAGCAGGATAGGGATGATCTTGATCATGCCCTTGCCCCAGATATTGGCAACAATGATAACAGCAATTGCAACCAAAGCAATCCACCAGTTGGCGGTGCAATTGGCGATAGCGGAGGAGGAGAGGGTCAGGCCAATGGCGATGATGATGGGGCCGGTAACGATGGGTGGGAAGAAGCGCATAACACGTTTGGTGCCAAAGGCCTTAAACAGGCCGGCAAGAATAACATACATTAGGCCGGCAATTGCGACACCGAAGCAGGCATACGGCAGAAGCTCTGGTTCGCCATTAGGAGCAATGGCAAAATAGCCGGCAAGGAAGGCGAAGGAAGAGCCGAGGAATGCGGGAACCTTGCCCTTGGCAAGCAGGTGGAACAGCAGAGTACCGAGACCTGCAAAGAGCAGCGTGGTGGCCACGTCCAGACCGGTGAGGGCAGGGACGAGAACGGTGGCACCAAACATGGCAAACATATGCTGGAAGCCCAAAGTGAGCATTTTCGCAGCGCCTAATTCTTTGGCATCATAGATGGCATCGGTGTTGACATTTTTTTCCATAACAATCTCCTTTTCGTATTTTATTCAGGAAAAAAGGCCAGAAAAAAACATCGGATCAAATAGAAATCCGATGTGACTTTCTGGAAATAGGAAGGAAATGAAAAAAAGAAACAGTAAGACCTTTGCACATTTGACCAAGCGACATCGCCATTGCAGAGGCCTCCTCTTCAAAATTTTTTCATCCTTTCTATTTTACATTTCTGCCGCGAAAAAGTCAAGAGATAAAATCGAATTTTGCAAAAAAATGCGCACGTCGTTGTTACCATTCACGAAGCTGAAAAAGCATAAGGATTACGAAATCACAGAGCATATTGTCCACAAGAAAGAAGTTTGCCCCGAGTGCCGGTATAAAAAGTGCGGAAAAATCAGCCGGGTTCGGATTCCCAATATGCTGAAAGAGGAAAGTCAGTACGAGCCTCATGTACAAGCTACGGTACTGGAGTTGATGAATGTAGCATCTGTGCCGGCAAAGGGTTTGAAACGCTTCCATGCGGATATGGGGAAGCACTGCCTAACGATGCCCTGCTGCACCTTTGTATGGGAAAATGCTATCCTGCGCATGATGTTTTAACTAACACTGGCTCAATTGGCTAAAGGGCATCTCTATTTATTCTGCGTGAGGCGAGCTGCGAGGGATTTTTCTGTCAGATTCAATAAAAATCGCAGGGAATACTTGACGTATTTTCAAGATTTTTATTAAATCTGACGGAAATAAGACCCGCAGATTCGCCCGC
>JAZRZL010000061.1:0-6170 GCA_045601345.1 Faecousia sp.
CGCGGGCGAATCTGCGGGTCTTATTTCCGTCAGATTTAATAAAAATCTTGAAAATACGTCAAGTATTCCCTGCGATTTTTATTGAATCTGACAGAAAAATCCCTCGCAGCTCGCCTCACGCAGAATAAATAGAGATGCCCTAAACAGAAAAAGAGTTTTTCAGGATGGTTTCAGCTTCAAGGCGTAGAATGAAAGTATGAATAGGCTTTTGGAAGGTGATAGACCATGAAAATACTCATTATTGAGGATGAAAAGCTTCTTGCGGATGCCCTGAAAGCGATGCTTGAGGCCAGAGGCTTTGAGGTCGAGACAGTCTATGATGGAGAGACAGGTGAAGAATATGCCTCCCTCGGCATCTATGATCTTTTGATTCTGGATGTGATGATGCCGAAAATGAATGGCTATCAGCTGGCAAGAGAGGTTCGTGCCAAGCGGTGTGCTACGCCTATTTTGATGCTTACGGCCAAATCCGGTCTGATGGATCGGGTGGAGGGATTGAATGCGGGTGCAGATTATTATCTGACCAAGCCTTTTGATATTCGTGAGCTGATGGCCTGTATCAATGCGCTGCTGCGAAGACAGGGAGCACAGGTTGATTTACTTTCCTATGGCAACACAGAACTGGATCTTGCCTCCTCTATGCTGGTATGCGGTGAAAAGTCCCTCCGGCTTAGCTCCAGAGAATTTGACGTGATGCGCCTGTTGCTCCAGAGCGGGGCGCAGAATCTCTCTAAGGAAATAATTCTTTCCCGCGTCTGGGGTCTGGATTCCAATGCGGTGGAGAATCATGTGGAAGTCTATGTGGGCTTCCTGCGTAAGAAGCTCCGTGCGATCGGCTCCAATGTGCGCATTGAGGCAGTGCGGCGGCTGGGCTATCATCTGGAGGTGGACAGCGAATGCTGAAGCGTCTGCGGATAAAATTCATTTGCAGTATTATGGTGATTGTATCGTTGATGCTCTGTGCCATTGTGCTTACCGTAGCGCACTATACCCGCGTCAATTTGCGGATAGAAAATCAGCGTATTATGGAATCCATTGCAGCTGACCCTATGCAGCTCGGCTCTGTCAATGATAAGCAGCAGGAGACGCTTCCATTTTTTGCATTGCAGATCAATTCCATGACCCGCGAGGTACTTACCATCAACGGCGGCTTTTTTGATCTTTCCAATCGGTCGATACTGGAGGACTTGATTAAACAAACCTTTTACAGCAAAGAGGATCGGGGAGAGCTGGAGGAATACAATCTGCGCTATTTCAGGAAAAATAGCTGGCTTTCCACCTGTATTGTCTTTTTTGATTTATCCGGTGAAGAACGCACGGTTGCAAGAACCAGGCGTGCCTGTATTTTGGTAGCTGCCATAAGTTTTCTGATTTTCCTTGCGCTAAGTTTTCTTTTGGCGCGGTGGATGGTGCAGCCGGTAGAAAAAGCGTGGACACAGCAGAATCAGTTTGTGTCTGATGCCTCTCATGAGCTGAAAACACCACTGACGGTCATTCTAACTAATGCAGAACTATTACAGGCACCAGATTACGATGAGCAGACCAAAGAACAGTTTTCTTCTAATATTCTTACTATGGCCAAGCAGATGCGCGGCCTGGTGGAGGGACTATTGGATCTTGCCCGGGTGGATAATGGAATGCAAAAAGCTGTCTGGGAGCGTGTTGATTTGTCTCAGCTGATAGAGGATTCTGTGCTGCCCTTTGAACCGTTGTTCTTTGAAAAAGAACTGGAGCTGGATAGCTTTATTGATCCTGATATTACCGTTAACGGCAGTGCGGAGCATTTGCGTCGAGTATTAGAAATTTTGCTTGATAATGCACAAAAATATTCCGCTGCTCCGGCGATAGTACAGGTGTTGCTACAAAAGCAGGCAAAGAACCAGTGTACTCTGTGTGTCAAAAACCCGGGTTCGCCCATCCGTCAGGAGGATCTAAAAAATATCTTCAAGCGCTTTTACCGGGCAGATACTGCCCGTAGTCTGAATGGAAGTTATGGGCTGGGGCTTCCCATTGCTGAGGGCATTGTCAAGCGCCACGGCGGACGTATTTGGGCTACCAGTGCAGGTGGTGTCAACGCATTTTTTGTCACCCTTCCTACCGTTTAATCAAAGTCTGCCTTCGTTTCGGGGGCAGACTTTTTTCACCTGTCAGAAGTGGATGATGTGAATTATTCTCTGCGTTTTTTTGCCATATAGCAAAGTGTCTACAACTACGAAAAAAGGTTTTGATTTTTTGCATATTCCAACAAACTTTTTGATTATAAAGAAAAAAGATTGCAATTTAAAGAAAATTTTTGTAAAATGCTTCTGTAAATCATGCGACCGATCGGGATTCCCAGACTCGGCGCATAAATGTTTTTAGGAGGAATATCTAATGAAAAAACTCGTTGCACTGCTGCTGGTTCTTTCCCTGTTTGCCTGTATGTTCGTAGGCTGCGGCCAGAAGGCTGAGAATGCCGAAGGCGGTAAGGTGAAGGTCGGTGTTGTTCTGGTTGGCGATGAAAACGAAGGCTACACCTATGCACATATCGTTGGCCTTGAGACCGCTATGAAGAACCTTGGTATTGACAAGGACAAGGATGCTGTTTGGAAGTATACCATCGGCGAGAACGAAGCTTGCTACGATGCCATTGCTGACTGCATCGATCAGGGCTGCAATATTGTTTTTACCAATTCCTATGGTCACCAGTCCTTTGCACAGCAGGCTGCTGAGGATTATCCTGAAGTTCAGATCGTTTCCATGACTGGCGATACCGCCAGAGCCGCTGGCCTTGCTAACTTCCATAACGCTTTTACTGAAATCTATGAGGCTCGTTATGTCTCTGGTATCGTTGCCGGTCTGAAGATTGCCGAGCTGGAGAAGAACGGCCTTCTCACCGATGCCAACTACGATGATGACGGAAACGTGAAGGTCGGCTATGTTGGCGCTTATCCCTATGCTGAGGTCGTTTCTGGCTATACCGCATTCTTCCTTGGTATCCGCAGTGTATTCCCTAAGGCCAGTATGGAAGTTCAGTATACCAACTCTTGGTTCGACATCGTTGCTGAGAACGAAGCGGCTGTTGCTATGATCGCGGATGGCTGTGTTATCATTGGCCAGCACGCCGATTCCACCGGCGCTCCCACGGCTTGCGAAGCAGCTCTCAAGGCTGGTACGACTGTATATTCTGTTGGCTATAATGTCGATATGGTTAAGGTTGCTCCCAATGCAGCGCTGACCTCTCCCACCAACGAATGGAGTGTTTATTATGAATATGCTCTGTCTTGTATGCTTAACGGCGAAGAGATTTCTACCAACTGGGCAGAGGGCTTTGATAAGGGTGCTGTTGCTCTGACGGAGCTTGGTGCTAATGTTGCTGAGGGCACACAGGAAGCTGTTGATGCTGCTATTGCTAAGCTGAAGTCCGGCGAACTCCATGTATTCGACACCAAGACCTTCACTGTAGATGGCGCAGAAGTTTCCTCTGCCTTTGCTACTGACACCGATGGTGATTTTGCACCCGATGCCGATGAAGCGATCATTGACGGTTATTTCCATGAATCCTATTTCCAGTCCGCTCCTGCCTTCTCTCTGCGTATTGATGGAATTACAGAGCTTTTGACTGATGATTGATCCCTACATTTTTTGACCAATACTGCTGCTTTTTCTGAGCCGTCTCCCAAAATGGAGACGGCTCTTTTTCATAAAAACAGCAAAAAATGTTCATAAATAATTCAATATTATTTCAGTACAGTTTCAGAATTGTGGCGTACAATAAAGGCACAAAGGAAATAAACAACTGACCTGTGAATAAGGTTTTGAAAGGAAGCTGAAGATTATGTCCGAACCCAGTGAATTCCATGATTATGATGTAAGCCCTCTGTTTGGAGATCAGATTGACCGCCAGCAAGAAGCGGATACGCTTCAACAGACCATTGCTGAGGCTACTGCCCAACAGGCAGAGGACAATTATGCGCAGCCTGTCTATGCTGTTCCGAAAAAACGTCAAAAAGCTGCCAAGGAAAAGAACAGCAATGGCTTTGGTAAAAAAATTGTTGCATTGGCGTTGTGTTGCTCCCTAGTTGGCGGCGCACTCGGTGCAGGCGGTATGGCACTGTTGACGGACTCCTCCGCGAGGAGAGGCAGAAGCTCTGGCACAGCTACCACGATAGTGGAAGGTACCCGTGAGACGAAAGCCGTGAATGTAGCAAAAATAGATACTTCCAAGGAAATGATGCCCAGTGAGGTTTATGCAGCCAATGTGAATTCTACCGTTGGTATTACGACCTCCATCACAAGCACAAATTTCTGGGGCTATCAGACCACAGCTGCTGCATCCGGCTCCGGCTTCATTATCAGCGAGGATGGTTATATTCTCACCAACTTTCATGTTATTGAAGATGCAGACTCTGTAACAGTTACTATGTTTGATAATACAACCTATGAAGCAACGCTTGTAGGCTATGATGAGAGAAACGATATTGCTGTTCTGAAGGCTAAGGATGCAGTAGATCTGACACCGGTTGTTTTGGGCAATTCTGACCAGCTTCTGGTAGGCGAAAGCGTTTTGGCGATTGGCAACCCTCTTGGTGAGTTGACCTTCTCCCTGACGGCTGGTACGGTCAGTGCATTGGATCGTAAGATAACAATGTCTAATGGCCTGAGCATGGAACTGATTCAGACCGATTGTGCCATTAATTCCGGCAACTCCGGCGGCGCTTTGTTTAACCTCTATGGTGAGGTGATTGGCATTACCAATGCCAAGTATTCCGGCTCTGGCAATGGCACGGCCTCCATTGATAACATTGGGTTTGCTATTCCCATCAATACGGTGCAGGATATTGTTCGAAGCATCATTGAAAACGGTTATATTTCTAGACCCTATATTGGCATCTCTGTAGAGAATGTCAGTGAGGATGCCCAGTCCTATGGCCTTCCCGTGGGTGCAGTTGTCCGCACCGTGGAAGAAAACGGTCCGGCAGCTAAGGCAGGACTTCAGGTAAATGATATTATTACTGCTATTAATGGAACGGAAGTTGCCAGCAGTGATGATCTGGTCAAGCAGGTGGGTAAGGCACAGCCCGGAGATCAAATTACTCTGACAATTTATCGGCAGAACGCAACGAGTGAGCTGACAATCACTGTAGAAGAAAAAATTCAGAATGCCATTGGACAGGAAGAGGAATCTATGCAGAATCCGCAGAATGAGCAGTCTACGCAGGAGGATTCCCCGTGGCCACGCAGTGAGCAAGGACAGCAAATTCCATTTGATGGAATGGATCCGTTTAGCTACTTCTTCGGTTATTGATAACAATTCCGCTGTTGTGAAGTAACTCGCTAGTCTAGTTTCATAACACCTCCTATTTCCCTTCATACACAAAGCCGCAGGCAGTAAAGCCTACGGCTTTGTGTATGAAAAGCATGGAACTTTAACACGTCCAAGATAAGGTGCGCCTTCAGGACATTCGCAGAGAGCCCTTTTTCCGAAATTTGAGAAAAGAATTAGTTGACAAATCGGAAAACACATGGTAATATAATTCACGTCTCAAAGAAATACGGAGAGATGTCCGAGCGGTTTAAGGAGCTGGTCTTGAAAACCAGTGACGCAGCAATGCGCCGTGGGTTCGAATCCCACTCTCTCCGCCATCCTTTCCGCTATTCTCATATTATTGTTTGTATTCGGAGAAGTACCCAAGAGGCCGAAGGGGCTCCCCTGCTAAGGGAGTAGGCGTCTAAAAAGCGCGCAAGGGTTCAAATCCCTTCTTCTCCGCCATGGCGGTAGGCAGTCCATAATGGACTGCCTACTTCTTTTTTTGCCCAAAAACCTTAAAATACAGGGAAAATCCAGATAAGGAGGTGTAAACGCCTGATTTTATCTGGATTTTGTTAGTGTTAGGAATAATTCATATCAATTTTCATCTGTATCCTCTAATGAGTAAAATCAAAAACCGATATGAACAACGCTCAGATTGTGCGTCTTGCCCACGTCGTGGGTTCTGTTTATACGACAAATGGCTTGTAATAAAGTGGGATCCTCTATCGGCTTGTTAAGGGCATCTCTATTTATTCTGCGTGAGGCGAGCTGCGAGGGATTTTTCTGTCAGATTCAATAAAAATCGCAGAGAATACTTGACGTATTTTCAAGATTTTTATTAAATCTGACGGAAATAAGACCCGCAGATTCGCCCGCG
>JAZRZL010000062.1:0-3161 GCA_045601345.1 Faecousia sp.
AGAACTGTATCCATCCGAATCCTGTACTTATGCCTTCAGTTCGGAATACAACTATGACAGGGAATGTAGCTGTGATGGAGTTATGTCACGAAAACGGCTTTTTGCCTCTTGACAAATGTCACTTCATAACGGACGGTTCTCCTGTCTCCTTACCGCCTCAAGAAACAAAATGGAATTGTGAAGGAGACAGGAGAACCGTCCCCTTGTCTCACTGAAAAAATAACGCCCTGCCACGATCAGGGGCGAAGCCAAAGCTCCACGGTACCACCCTGATGACACCCGGCAGGGGCGCCTCTCATTTGCCCTGTAACGGGAGCGCCCGTCCTGCTCTCGCAGGCAGCTCAGAAGTGGCCTCCGGCTGGCCTTCCACGGGGCTTCCACCCTCCCCCGCTCGCTTGGGATGCCTTTACCGGTTTGCTTCCTCACAGCATTTTAATATATGCACCTACTATATCATAAATTCCAATATTGTCAACCTTTTTCCGCAATTTCCCCACGGTAATTGCGGAGGACAGGGGACGGTTCTCTGTCTTGCTGACAAGACAGAGAACCGTCCCCTGTCCTCGTCCTCAATTTCCTTTCCATATCCGTGGACGAAGCCGCAATTGGTACAGCAGCTCCATTCTGGGCAGCAGAAAATCAAACATCAGGAAGCTCACATTGCCCAACACCAGCAGGACAACAAGCAATATCTTCCCCATGCCGAAAAATTCCTCACGAATGTAATCTGCCTTTAGTACAAACAGCAACAGCGCATACATGGCAAGCACCGCGACATTAAAAATGACAAGCTTTAAAGCTGTACGCAATAATCCCGGCAGCCTTTGCAGCCCGGAACGGATGATCGGATACCAGCCGAGGAACACATAGACCGCCGCTGCCTCCTTATCCGGCGCAAACAGGCACGACAGCAGCGCCACCGCACCATACCACGCCAGCGCCATTTTCCCGCCGCACTCATAGAGCACCGGCACCATGAGAAGCGCTGCCAGCATCGGGCAGCAATAGGTTGCCACAGGAATCACGCCACCCAGCAGCATGATGACCGTTGCCAGCGCTCCCAAAAGTCCGCAAAGGGCAATCTGAGAGGCAAGCAGACGGCTTTCCTGCCTCCCATTTGGGAGGCAGGGCTTATTGCGCTGCTTTCTCATAGAACAGAGAAGCGAGGGGAGAATTCTCGTCCAGAATCAGGGTCTTGCTGCCGCCGGAGAGGCTCTTTTTGGCGGCATCCAGAGAGATCATGAAGGTGTAGAAGTCTGCCTTGTCCTCGGTGTTGTAGGCCTTGGCCAGAATGTTCATATACTGGGCATCGCCCTCGGCGCGGATCACGGTGGCCTGTGCTTCGGATTCGGACAGGAGAATATCGACCTCCTTATCCGCATTGTTGCGGGTCTTCTGCGCTTCATAGGCACCGTTGGCGGTGTATTCTGCGGCGATCTTTTCGCGCTCGGAGATCATGCGCTCATAGACAGCCTCCTTATTTTCGGTGGGCATATCGAGCGTCTTGGTTTCTACGGCGGTGATGTCAATGCCGTACTGGCTGAAGGTATTGTCACAGTTGGCTAAAATCGCCTCTGCCAGCCGTCCGTCACGGCCGGAAATGACCTCCTCCTGCCGCATACTGGAGATGGTGGTTTTCAGGGAGTTATACACCACCGCATCAATGCGGTATTCTGCGTTGGTCACGCTGGCAGACAGAGTTTCGATAAAACGATAGGGGTCTGTGACGCGCCAGGTAACAAAGCAGTCGGCAATCATGGACTTTTTGTCGGAGGTAATGACATCCGATACGGCAAGGTCATAGAGCATCAGCGTGTTGGGAATGATCTGCGTGGTCTGAATGAAGGGTACCTTCAAAGACGGACCCGGCTGGCTGATCACATCAACCACAGCACCGAACTGCTTAATGACCGTGAATTCATTCTGATGGGTGACCACCAGCGAATTGCCGATTAGGAGGATAACAAGCAGCAGTGCGGCAAGCACAATCGTCCATCTGCGCAGAGACTTGTGGTTTGCTTTGGGGGTGGGGTTGTAATTATAAGCTTCGTTGGGGTTCATCATTCTGCCTCCTCTTCTGTCTGGAGTGCCGGTGTGGGGGTGAGCACATCCACAGGCATATAGGTGTTGATGTTGTCATTTTCGGACTTGATGATGAGCTTCACATCGGGAAGAATATCGCCCATGGTTTCATAGAACAGGCGCTGGCGGGTGATTTCGGGGTATTTGCTGTACTCGGTATACAGCTCGGTGAAGCGCTCGGCCTGGG
The DNA here is from genome assembly GCA_045601345.1 of Faecousia sp. Classification (GTDB taxonomy): domain Bacteria; phylum Bacillota; class Clostridia; order Oscillospirales; family Oscillospiraceae; genus SVMC01. Next base: position 2,270 of record JAZRZL010000062.1, read on the forward strand.
CGTTGGCTTCATTGATCTTCGCCTGACGGTAGGCCTCTGCCTGACGGATATCCTCATCAGCCTGAGCCTTGGCGGCGGGAATGACCTGATTGTAATACTTGTCGGCATTGTTGGTGGCGGTTTCCGCGCCCTGCTTGTCGGTTTCCACGGCCTTGAAGGCGTTCTGCACTTCGGTAGTAGGCGGCTCGGCATCCTGCATGGTGATGTTCACCAGAGCAATGCCCAAATCCTCTTTGGCAATGCGCTCAGAAATTTTACTCTTGATGGCTGCCTGAATCTCACTTTTGCCGGTGGTAATGACGCTGTCCACACCGTACAGGCCGATGGTATCGCGGATGTAGCTCTGGGAGAGCATCTTGAGAATTTCCTCGGGCTGTGCAGAAGCATAGAGATACTTGACAGGATCGGTGACCTTCCATTCTACGTAGAAGTCCACATTGACAAAATTGTAATCCACTGTAATCATCACCGATTCGGATTCAATGGATTCTCCGGTGGAGCTGTTATAGCCGATCTGAATGCCCCGGATATTTTTGGAGATGATGTTGCGATGCTGCACCAGCGGGATCATGAAGTGCAGGCCGGAGTTCTCCACGAGACTCGGCTCGCCGAAGGTGGTGACCACGGCGTATTGATCCTCCGTGGTGTAATAGAATGCGGAGGATACCAGCACACCCAGCACCACCACCGCAATGACCGCGGCTGTAATGCGCCAGATGGCTTTTGTCTTGCTTACTTTTTTCATTGTCTCATTCCTCGTATAATAAGATTTGCAGAAAGATTTGAGTGTATCTGCATAGTACACTGAATCAAATATCAGCAGGTTTTGAGTTACCCGTGATACAATAGCTGTAGGACAGCAGGGTCAAGTTCTTTTGTTCCTTGTTGAGCC
>JAZRZL010000063.1:0-10436 GCA_045601345.1 Faecousia sp.
TTTTCGCAAAATATCCACTATTTTCAATATGCCCGTTCGGCATATTAACGAACAGATCGAAAAAATGAATCGTATCTTGCATTTTGAAACAAATCGTTTGGGCATTCCTACAAAGTTTTCACGGGCTGTGAATAGTAACAACTTTTTTGCAGTGCCAAAATTGCCAAAAAATTATGCTTGACTTTTGTGCGAAAGTATGATAAATTCAGCGCAGTTAAATCAAGCGAAGAGCAATGACGAAGACGGTCGGATGGACTGCTCCCAGAGAGTCGGCAATTGGTGTGAAGTCGGCAGCACGAATTCTATGATCTATCACTTCTGAGCTGAAGGTTCGAACGCCCATCGGTCAGTAGGCACCTTCCGTCCTCCCGCGTTAAGGGATAGGGTCTGTTGGGATCTGAAGGTGGTGCCCTTTTGGGGGCGCAATTTGAGTGGTACCGCGGGTATGTATTTTACAGCTCGTCTCAAGAATCTTCTTGAGACGAGTTTTTTTGTAGATTTGTAGAAAGGAACGGTCATGCATACGGAAAATATGAACAATCAACTGCTGGATATTGCACTTCGTATCCGCGAAATGCGTGAAATTGAGGACTTTTCCACCAGCGAAATGGCAATGAAAACCGGGGTTTCCGAAGCAGAATATCTGCAATATGAAATGGGTCAGGTCGATCTGCCCTTTACCTTCCTGCACAAGTGCGCCAAGGCTTTCGGCGTAGAGCTTACCGACCTTCTTGAAGGCCACAGTGCCAAGCTTTCCAGCTACAATGTAACCAGAAGAGCGCAGGGACCTGTGACGGCCAGTGAGGATGGCATTACCATCCAGTCCATGGCTGCCATGTTCCGCCAGAAGCTGGCCACCCCCTATTGGGTTACTTATGAATATTCCGAGGAGCTACAGCACCAGCCCATCCACACCACCACCCATGCCGGTCAGGAATTTGACCTTGTCATCAAGGGCACCATGCGCGTCCGGGTCGGTGACCACGTGGAGGTACTCCATGAGGGTGACAGCATTTTCTATAACTCCTCTACCCCCCATGGCATGATCGCCATTGATGGCGAATCCTGCGTCTTCTTGGCTATGATTATGGCCAGCGATGAAACCGATAAGCTGATTGCCCCCACACCACAAAAGGTCAAGATTCCCGAGCCGCCGCTTCTTTGTGAAAAGTTCATTCATCCACAGGAGGATGAGAACGGTGTTCTGCAAAATATCCAGTTTGTGGACAGTGACAGCTTCAACTTTGCTTTTGATATCGTGGACGGCATTGCAAGACGCGAGCCGGATAAGCTTGCCATGCTTCATGTGGACAACAACTTTAATGAACGCCGCTTTACCTTCAAGGATATGAAGGATGCCTCCTCTCAGGCTGCCAACTATTTTACCTCCCTGGGTATCAAGCGCGGTGACCGCGTGATGCTGGTGCTCAAGCGCCATTATCAGTTCTGGTTCTCTATTCTTGCTCTGCACAAGATCGGTGCCATCGCCATCCCCGCAACCAACCAGCTTCAGGAGCACGATTTCACCTACCGCTTCCAAGCAGCCGGTGTCAGCGCCATTGTTTGCACCGCAGACGGTGATACCGCCCATCAAGCAGAGCTTGCAGAGGCCGCCACTAATTTGCAGCTAACAAAAATCATCGTTGGCGCGCCCAGAGAGGGCTGGCATAACTTCGATGAAGAATATGCCCTGTTCTCCCGCCGCTTCCGCAGAAGAGAGAATTCTCCAAGCGGTGATGATCCTATGCTTATGTTCTTCACCTCCGGCACCACCGGCTATCCCAAGATCGCAATGCACAGCTACAAATATGCGCTTGGCCACTTTGTCACCGCCAAGTACTGGCACACTGTCAGCCGCACGGGGCTGCACTTTACAATCTCTGAAACCGGCTGGGGCAAGGCTTTGTGGGGCAAGCTCTATGGGCAATGGCTGTGCGAGGGTGCTGTCTTTACTTACGACTTTGACCGATTTGACGCAGAAAAGATTCTGCCCATGTTCGCTAAATACAAAATCACCACCTTCTGCGCACCTCCCACGATGTACCGTATGCTCATCAAGCAAGATCTGTCCCGCTTTGACCTAAGCTCTATCGAACACGCTACCACCGCAGGCGAAGCGCTTAATGCTGAGGTCTTCAACCAGTTCCGCAAGGCAACCGGTTTGGAGGTCGCTGAGGGCTTTGGTCAGACAGAAATGACGCTTGGTATTGCCAACCTGATCGGTATGCCCATCAAGCCCGGTGCCATGGGGAAGCCCGTCCCCGGCTACGGTATTGATCTGGTCGATCCGGACGGCAATCCAGTTCCCGATGGTGTCAACGGCGAAATCGTCATCCACACCGAATATACCAAGCCCAACGGCATCTTCCTCGGCTACTACCGTGATGAAGAAAAAACCAAGCAGGCTTGGCATGACGGTCTCTACCACACCGGCGATCTGGCATGGCGGGATGAGGACGGCTACTACTGGTATGTAGGCCGCGCTGACGATGTGATCAAATCCTCCGGCTACCGCATCGGGCCGTTTGAGATTGAGAGCACCATCATGGAGCTGCCCTATGTTCTCGAATGCGGCGTTTCCGCTGCCCCGGATGAGGTGCGCGGTCAGGTCATCAAGGCCAGCATTGTGCTGGTTCCCGGCAAGGAAGGTACGGAGGAACTCAAGAAAGAGATTCAGAATTACGTCAAGAAGCACACCGCACCTTATAAATACCCACGCATCGTGGTCTTCCGAAGCGAACTGCCCAAAACCATTAGCGGAAAGATCATCCGAAATCAGTTATAATTTACGGTTGACAATTTCATACAGTAGTGATATGATTCTTGCAACGGCAAGGACGGAGAGGGTTCCCTACAGTCTCATTTCAGAGAGCCGACATTTGGTGCAAGTCGGTAATGGGCGTTCGGAATTTGTAGCTCCCGAGCCGGAGAGAAGAAAGCGAAAGCAAGTAGACCTCTCCCGCGTCAGCTGCGTTAGTGCTTAGGGTTTGTTAGAACCCGATAAGTGGTACATATCGTGAGGTATGTGCAATTTGAGTGGTACCGCGGGTATGCAATTTTGCAGCTCGTCTCAAAGAATCTATCTTTGGGACGGGCTGTTTTGTATTACCTGTCTCATATATGGAGGAGAAATAAAAAAATGACGGAAAAATCCTTAACAGGTCTTGATTTTAGAATTCAGGAAATGGCTGGTCGTATCCGCGACCTTCGTGAGATTACCGGCTTCACAACGCTGGAAATGGCACAGCGCACCGGTGTTACCGAAGAAGAATATGTTCTATGCGAAAACGGAAAAAGCGATCTGAACTTTGCTTTCTTATATCGCTGTGCTCTGGCTTTTGGTGTCGATGTTACCGATCTGATTGAAGGTCACAGCCCCAAGCTTCGCTCCTATACGCTCACTCGTGCCGGTAAGGGGCAGAAAATCGAGCAGGCGCATGAGATGGTTTATTATTCTCTTGCCGCCGATTTCCAGAACCGTATTGCAGACCCGCTGTTTGTTCACAATAAGTACAGTGACAAAGCTTTCCATTCCGATATTGAACTGACCTCTCACTACGGTCAGGAGCTGGATATTATCATTCATGGCTCTATGAAGGTTCAGGTCGGTGAACACACCGAAATTCTTCATGCCGGTGATACCATTTACTACGACAGCAGCATTCCCCACGGCATGGTTGCCGCCGGTGGCGAGGACTGCACCTTCTATGCCATCGTCCTTCGCCCGCAGGAAAGCGTTGCCTCCTCCTCCGAAGCAAAACCCGCTGTTGCCGCAAAGCAGGAACAGCCCATGGATGAATCCGAGCGAATCTACAATAACTTCATCACACCTACCGAGGATAAAAACGGTCTTTGCACCGCTATTTCCTTCCATAATGAGGAGAAATTCAACTTTGCCTTCGATGTGGTCGATGCCATTGCCCGCCGTGAGCCGGACAAGCTGGCAATGCTCCATGTTTCCAACGACTTTACCGAGCGCCGTTTCACCTTTAAGGATATCAAGGATGCCTCCTCTCAGGCAGCCAACTACTTTACCTCCCTTGGTATTAAGCGCGGTGACCGCGTCATGCTCGTTCTCAAGCGCCACTATCAGTACTGGTTCTCCGTGCTGGGTCTTCATAAGATCGGCGCAATTGCCATTCCTGCCACCAATCAGCTCGTGCAGCACGATTTCAGCTATCGCTTTGAGGCCGCCGGTGTCAGTGCCATTCTCTGTACTGCCGACGGTGATACCGCACGGCAGGTGGAGCTGGCCGAAGTCGAGGCCGGCATGAATCTGACCAAGATTATTGTCGGTGCGCCCAGAGAGGGTTGGCACGATTTCAACGAGGAATACGTCCTATTCTCCCGCCGGTTCCGCAGAAGAGAGAATTCCCCCTGCGGCAGCGATCCCATGCTGATGTTCTTCACCTCCGGCACCTCCGGCTATCCCAAGATCGCAGCACATAACTATAAATACCCTCTCGGTCATTTCATCACTGCAAAATACTGGCACCGCGTGGATCCCAATGGTCTGCATCTGACCATTTCCGACACCGGCTGGGCAAAGTCCTCTTGGGGTAAGATTTACGGCCAGTGGCTGTGTGAAGCTGCCATTTTTGTCTACGACTTCGACCGATTTAATCCCGATAACATCCTTCCCATGTTCGAGAAGTACAAGATCACAACCTTCTGTGCCCCTCCCACCATGTACCGTATGCTCATCAAGCACGATCTCGGTAAATATGATTTCAGCTCTGTGCGCCATGCCAGCATTGCAGGCGAGGCCATGAACCCCGAGGTTTACCGCCAATTCGAAAAATCTACCGGCCTACAAATCATGGAGGGCTTCGGTCAGTCCGAATCCACCCTGATTATCGGCAATCTGGTGGGCGGCAGCCACAAGGTCGGCTCTATGGGCAAGCCTGTTCCCCTGTACGATGTGCATCTGCTCGATCCCGATGGGCAGGAGGTTCCCGCTGGCGGCACCGGCGAAATTTGCCTGAATATCAGCAATGGTATCCCCTGCGGCCTTGCCTATGAATACTACCGCAGCCCGGAAAAGACCGCCGAAACCTGGCGCGATGGCTTCTATCATACCGGCGATTTGGCTTGGCGTGATGAGGATGGCTTCTACTGGTATGTTGGCCGCGCTGATGATGTCATTAAGTCCTCCGGCTATCGTATCGGGCCGTTTGAGATTGAAAGCACCATTATGGAGCTGCCCTATGTTCTTGAATGCGGTGTCTCCGCTGCCCCGGACGAGGTTCGCGGTCAGGTGGTCAAGGCCAGCATTGTGCTGGTTCCCGGCAAGGAAGGCACGGAAGAGCTGAAGAAAGAAATTCAGACCTATGTCAAGACCCACACCGCACCCTACAAATACCCACGTATCGTGGTCTTCCGCGAGTCCCTACCTAAGACGACCAGCGGCAAGATCATCCGCGCTGCCCTGTAAGAGGCTGCCATGAACTATAAACGACTGACTCTCTTTGCCGGACACTACGGCAGCGGAAAAACCAACATCGCACTGAACTATGCAAGATGGCTGAATCAAAAAAATCTTCCCGTCACCATCGCTGACCTGGATATCGTCAACCCCTACTTCCGCACCAAGGACAGCGAAGCTGCCTTACGCGCAGAGGGTATTGACCTTATCTGCTCAGAATTCGCCAACTCCAATCTGGATGTGCCCGCCATGCCAAAAGAAATCTATGCATTGGTGGCAAGCTCCAGCCAGTACGGTGTTCTGGATATCGGCGGTGACGACCGCGGTGCGCTGGCACTGGGAAGATATACCCCGGCCATTCTGGAAGAAAACAACTACGAAATGCTATTTGTGGTAAACCGCTCCCGTCCTCTCACAAGGACACCGGCGGATACCATAGAGGTATTGCAGGAAATCGAGGCGGCCTGCCATCTGCCCTTTACCGCCATCGTCAACAATACCAATCTCGGCTCGCTGACAACTGCGGAGGATGTCCTTTCCAGTGTGCGGTATGCCGAGGAAATTTCCGAAAAAACAGGCCTTCCCATTAAGATGACCTGTGCAAAAGAATCCCTTTGTCAAAGCCTGAAGGGGCGCGTTGAAAACCTTTTCCCGCTCTCCCTCCAGAAACTATATTACCAAATCAACATGGAGGTGCCCAATGGCGAAACTAACGTTTAAAGAAGAGCTTTGCAAGGGCTGCGGTCTTTGCGTAGATGCCTGTCCTAAGCAGCTGCTGATGCTGTCCAAGACCCGGCTGAACCAGAAAGGCCATGCGCCTGTAGAGCTGACCGATCCTGAAGCCTGTGTTGGCTGCGCGTTCTGCGCGACAATGTGCCCCGACTGTGTTATCACAGTGGAGCGATAAGAAAGGAGCAGAATATGCAGGAAAAAGTTCTGATGAAAGGCAATGAAGCCATTGCCGAAGCCGCAATTCTGGCCGGTTGCCGCCACTACTTCGGCTATCCCATCACCCCCCAAACGGAGGTTGCCGCATATATGTCCAAGAAGATGCCCAAGATCGGTGGCACCTTCCTTCAGGCAGAAAGTGAAATTGCTGCAATCAATATGGTCTACGGCGTTGCCTCTACCGGCAAGCGTGTTATGACCTCCTCCTCCAGCCCTGGAATCGCCCTGAAGTGCGAGGGTATCTCCTATCTGGCAGGCTCTGATCTGCCCGCACTGATCGTCAACGTACAACGCGGCGGCCCCGGCCTCGGCGGTATCCAGCCCTCCCAGTCCGATTACTTCCTGGCCACCCGCGGCCCCGGCCATGGCGACTTCCATGTACTGGTTCTGGCACCTGCCAGTGTGCAGGAAATGGCCGACCTGACCTTCAAGGCTTTTGCTCTGGCAGAGAAGTATCGTATGCCCGCCATGCTGCTGGCTGACGGTACCATGGGTCAGATGATGGAGCCGGTCGCTCTGCCCGATGCCATTGAAATTGATGCCGCTCCCAAGAGCTGGGCCGCTACCGGCACCAACTGCGAGCGTCCGCACAATATCGTCAACTCTCTGTACCTCTCTCCTGATGATCTGGAGAAGATGAACAATGAGCGCTATGCGCGTTATGCTCAGATCGAAGAAAATGAGCCGCTGTGGGAAGAATTCATGATGGACGATGCCGATATCTGCGTTGTCTCCACCGGCATTACCGCCAGAGTCTCCCGCAACGCCATCGTAGAAGCCCGCAAGCAGGGCATCAAGGTTGGTATGCTCCGTCACAACACCCTGTGGCCGTTCCCGAAGAAAGCCCTTCAGGCTGCCGCAGAAAAGGTCAAGAGCTTCCTGTGCGTGGAGCTGAACATGGGTCAGATGAAGGAAGACGTTGAGCTGGCCATTCGCTGCACTAAGCCCGTTGGCCTTTGCTACCGCGTCGGCGGCATGATCCAGACCCCGGATGAGGTTCTGGAAGCCATTAAAAAAGCAAATGAAGAAGGAGGTCAGGCATAATGGTCGTTTTTGAAAAACCCAAGGCATTAACCGATGCCGTATTCCACTACTGCCCCGGCTGCACCCACGGTATCGTTCACCGTCTGGTAGCAGAGTGCATTGATGAGCTGGGCATTGAGGGCAAGACCATTGGTGTTGCCCCTGTCGGCTGCTCCGTGCTTGCCTATAACTATTTTAGCTGCGATATGATCGAAGCAGCCCACGGCAGAGCGCCCGCCGTTGCAACCGGTGTCAAGCGTTCCCTGCCCGATCATGTGGTATTTACTTATCAGGGCGATGGCGATCTGGCTTCCATCGGTATGTGCGAGACTGTCCATGCCGCTGCCAGAGGCGAAAACATCACCGTGATCTTTATCAACAATGCCATTTACGGCATGACCGGCGGTCAGATGGCTCCCACTTCCCTGATCGGTCAGGTCACGCAGACCTCTCCCTATGGCCGTGATCCCGCTACGCAGGGCTATCCCATCCGTGTATGCGAGCTTCTCAGCTCTCTGGACGGCCCCGCTTATCTTGAGCGCGTCACTGTCAACAATGTAAAGAACGTCAATCGCGCCAAGAAGGCCATTAAGAAGGCATTCCAGAACCAGTTGGACGGCAAGGGCTTCTCCCTGATTGAAGTACTCTCCAGCTGCCCCACCAACTGGGGTCTGACACCGAAGAAGGCTCTGGAATGGATTGATGAAAAAATGATTCCCCAATATCCGTTGGGCGTTTACAAAGACAAGGAGGGTTAAGCATGGCTGAGAATCAAATCGTCATCGCCGGTTTTGGCGGACAGGGTCTGCTGTTCTCCGGCAAGGTGCTGGCCTATGCCGGACTGATTGAAGGAAGAGAACTGAGCTGGCTCCCCTCCTACGGTCCTGAAATGCGCGGCGGCACTGCCAACTGCAACGTCATCCTCAGCGATATCCCCGTTGGCTCTCCCATTGTGCAGAACCCGGATATCCTGATGGTCATGAACAATCCCTCTCTGGAAAAATATGAATCCGCTGTCGTTCCCGGGGGCAAGATTTTCGTTGACTCCTCTCTGATCGCCAAAAAGGTCGAGCGCGATGATGTGGAAACCTATTATGTTCCCGCCACCCAGCTTGCCATGGACATGGGCATTCCCACCTTGGCCAATATGATTCTGCTCGGTGCCATCATCGCAAAGACCGGCTGCATCAATGCCGACTCTCTTCCCGATGCCCTGCACAAGGTCATCCCCGCACGTAAGGCCAACCTCTTTGATGCCAACATGAAGGCACTGCAGGCTGGCATGGAGTATTGCTGATAAGCCGACCTATGGCCGGATAAAAAAATAAGGAGGAAACATCACATGGCATACCAAATTTCCATCACCCGTACCACCAACCCCAAGCCTCTGCCCGCCGATGAAAGCAAGCTCGGCTTTGCCAAGCAGTTCTCCGACCATATGTTCCTGATGGACTACACCGCAGGAATCGGCTGGCATGATCCCCGCATTGTTCCCTATCAGAATTTCAGCCTTGATCCCGCCTGCGTGATATTCCACTATGCACAGGAAATCTTTGAGGGCATGAAGGCATACCGTACCGCAGAAGGCAAGATTCAGCTCTTCCGCCCGGACTGCAATGCAGAGCGCATGAATATGTCTGCTGACCGTCTGTGCATCCCCGCCATCGACACCGGCCTGTTTGTAGAAGCTGTTCGTCAGCTGGTGGAAGTCGATCAGGCATGGGTTCCCCATCTGGACGGCACCTCCCTGTACATCCGTCCGTTCATCATTGCAACGGATGTCGGTCTGGGTGTCCACGCTTCCAAGCACTATACCTTCTGCATCATCACCGCTCCCTCCGGCGCTTACTATGCCGAGGGTATCAACCCCGTCCGTATCTATGTTGAAGACGAATACATCCGTGCTGCCCCCGGCCTCACCGGCTTTACCAAGTGCGGTGGCAACTATGCTGCTTCCATCAAGGCCGGCGAGCTGGCTGAAGAACAGGGCTATGCACAGGTTCTGTGGCTGGACGGCATAGAGAAGAAGTATGTGGAAGAAGTTGGCTCCATGAACATCATGTTCAAGATCGACGGCAAAATCTACACCGCTGCTACCACCGGCACCGTGCTTCCCGGCATCACCCGCCGCTCCATCATTGAGCTGTGCAAGGACTGGGGCTACGAAGTCATCGAAGGCAAGCTGGCCATTGCTGACATCATGGCTGCTGCCCGTGAAGGCAAGCTGGAGGAAGTCTTCGGCACCGGCACCGCCGCTGTCGTCTCCCCCGTCAAGGAGCTGCGCTGGAAGGACGAAACTGCCTACATCTCCGACGGCAAAATCGGCCTGCTCACCCAGAAGCTCTACGACACCCTCACCGGCATCCAGTGGGGCAAGATTGAGGATACCAAGGGCTGGATTGTACCAGTTTAAATAAATTGCGGATTATTACGCAGGAGAAGATGCCACTAAATTACCAAAATCCCTTAATTCGGTACATAGCGGTTCCTAAATTCACGCTGTGATCTCAAAAAGAGGCTTGCGCAATTTTGGAATCCTGATATTTACCTGACCGGCTTTTGTTGTCAGCTTCTTCATTCGGCAATGCATTTTGTGTGTCCTTGGCAGAATGCCTTATCATTTCTCCAAGTTGGCATTTGATTTCTTCTTGATTCACCTGTATCACGTTTCCTATAGAGAGTTCCTTCTTTCGTGTTTGATTGCGTTGTGGTGACTGAATCTTACACAATTTGGGAACTCTCTTCAATTTCGAATGCGCAAAAATTATTATACCATTTGCTTTCACCTTATGGTATAATAATTGCTAACGCAATTATTATACAAAAATATGTGCCATTTTCTCGCCCCTTACGGGGCAATCGAAAATGATGCACAATTATACCATTCGCTTTCGCTTCATGGGGGCTGTCTCAAAACGAGGCAGCCCCTTTCCTACGAAAAAACAGCGGACGGTACTATGAAAATACCGTCCGATGGCTTATAATATTGGTATGAAACAAAACAATAAGCAGGTAGATTATACAGCATACGGGACTGGAT
>JAZRZL010000064.1:0-9536 GCA_045601345.1 Faecousia sp.
GAGAGTATTTTGCACAGTTTGGGATGGAATCCCGCGTTATGGAAATGGAGCTATCCTCCGCGACAGTAGAGCTTGCAGCGCTGGCTGTTGGTGTAGAGGGTGCACGAATTGCAAAATCCCTTTCCTTTATGACAAAGGATGTATAATATATGTGTAGAATTTTGCCCATAGGCATACGAATCAGGTGATTTCTATGACCAAAACCAATGCCATGCGCCTGATGGAGCAGGCCGGTATTTCCATCCGGGTTTTAGAATATGACGTGGACGAATCTGATCTCAGTGGACTTCACGCAGCACAGCAGCTCCATATGCCCCCGGAACAGATTTTCAAAACGCTGGTGGCACGGGGCGATAAAAACGGCCTTTGTGTGTTCTGCATCCCCGTATGCTGTGAGCTGAACTTAAAAAAAGCTGCCAAGGCTTCCGGCAACAAAAAGGTAGAAATGATCCATGTCAAGGAGCTGCTTGGCCTCACCGGCTATATCCGCGGCGGGTGCAGCCCTGTGGGTATGAAAAAACAATATCCCACCTACATCGAAGAAACCGCCTTACTTTTTGACACCATCGGCGTATCTGCCGGTACTCGCGGTGTGCAGATGATGCTTGATCCAGAACAGCTCATTGCCTATGTCGGTATGCACACCTGTGACCTCATGGAATAAGCTAAAGGAGAACGAATATGAACTATATCTATACACCCCACGGTACTTGCTCCACGGGGATTGAATTTGAACTTGATGCTGGCATTGTAAAAAATCTCCGCTTTCGCGGCGGCTGCAACGGAAATACCGCAGGACTTTCCCACCTCATAGAGGGCATGGAAGCCACCGAGGTAATCGCCCGTCTCAAGGGCATTCGCTGCGGCATGAAAATGACCTCCTGCCCCGATCAGTTGGCACTCGCACTAGAGAAGGCACTTGCCAAAGAAAGTGAAGGTCAGAAATGAATAAAATCAATGTAATGGGTGTTCAATTTGACAATCTGACCATGGAAGAAGCTCTGGAAAAAGGCAAAACGCTTCTTGCTCAACCCGATGTCTCCTATATTGTCACCCCAAACGCAGAAATCGTCTATGAGGCAATGCACAACGATACCTTCTGTGCGCTTCTCAACGATGCCGCCATGGTGTTACCTGACGGTGCCGGTGTGGTTCTAGGTGCAAAGCTTCTCGGCACACCCCTCAAGCAGAAGGTCGCAGGCATTGATTTTGCCGAAAACCTTCTGGGCATCTGCGAAGAAGCCGAAAAAACACTTTACCTTTTGGGTAGTAAGCCCGGTATTGGCGAATTGGCTGCCGAAAATATGAAAAAAAAGCACCCGCGCCTTCAAATTTGTGGGATTGCTGACGGTTATTTTAAGGAAGAAGCGCCAGTCATTGAAAAGATCAATGCTGCACAGCCAGATGTGCTCTTTGTATGCCTCGGTGCGCCTAAGCAGGAAAAATTCATGCATGAGCACAGGAATGATCTGAAGGTTTCCATGATGATCGGCCTCGGCGGCTCTCTGGACGGCTTTGCGGGCACGGTCAAGCGGGCACCGAAATGGATGATCAAGCTCCAGCTTGAATGGCTTTATCGACTCTACAAGGAGCCTTGGAGATTGGGTCGCATGATGCGGCTTCCCAAATTTCTCTTCGCCGTGATCGGTCAAAGACTGCGCGGAGGAAAACGCCATGGGTAAGCTGATCGTGATTGAAGGTACCGATGGGGTCGGTAAGTCTACGCAATTTTCCCTGCTCACCGAGCGTCTGCGCACGATGGGAAAAGACTTTCAAACCATCGTTTTTCCGCAGTATCAGGAGCCATCTTCTGCCCTAATCCGTATGTACCTCGGCGGAGAGTTCGGCACAAAGCCTGCTGATGTGAATGCCTATGCCGCTTCCATGTTTTATGCGGTAGATCGCTATGCCTCGTATAAGAAAATTTGGGGAGACTATTATGAGAATGGCGGTCTGCTGGTCTGCGATCGCTATACCACCTCTAATGCCGTGCATCAGGCAAGCAAGCTGCCGGAGGATGCGCGTGAGAGCTTTTTCCGCTGGCTGTATGAAACCGAGTTTGATCTTTTGGGGCTTCCAAAACCGAATATGGTTTTATATCTGGATGCTCCCATTTCTCTTACGGAGACCATGATGCGCTCCAGAGAGGCGCAAACCCATACCACTGCGGATATTCACGAAAAAGATTTGGATTACCTTCGCCTCTGCCGCTCTACCGGAAGGCAAGCCGCAAGCTATTATGGCTGGCACATCATCGACTGCGCCGGAGCACAGGGTATGCGCACAAGAGAAGATATTCACGAAGAAATTTTGAGCCTTGTGAAAAATTGTATGGAGGCATAATTATGGTTTATATTTTATTGGGAAACGGATTTGAAGAGACAGAAGCCATCGCTCCCTGTGATATTCTTCGTCGGGCTGGCATATCGGTTCAGCTCGTCGGTCTCAACGGTACACGCATCCGCGGTGGCCATGATATTCAGATAGCCGCTGACATTTCCCCGGAGGAAATGAACTATGATGCGATGGAAATGATCGTCCTGCCCGGTGGTATGGGCGGTGTCAATTCCATTTTGGCCTGTGAAAAAGCGCTTGATGCCGTTACCTATGCTTGGACACATAACCGCTATGTTGCTGCCATCTGTGCAGCCCCAACAATCCTTGCAAAGCTTGGCATTACCGATGAGAAAAAAGCTGTCTGCTATCCCGGCCTTGAAGATCGAATGGGCACAGCGCAGATGCAGGAAAATGTACCCACTGTAACCGATGGGAAGCTGCTCACCAGTGCAGGTCCCGGAACCGCGCTGGATTTCGGCTTATTGCTGGTAAAGACGTTGAAGGGTGAAGCTTGTGCCAAACAGGTTAAGGACGGCCTCGTTTATCGCCTTGCACGACCCTGAAAGGAGCATTCATGGATAATCAATATACACCAGAACAATCCAATACCGACAACAACATTGATTCTTTGATTCAGGAGCTTCATGATGAGCTTTCGGAAAAAGATGTGCCCCAAAATGTTCCGAAAGAATTGCGTGAATCGGAATATTCGGACGCTTTTGATGAGTATTTTGACCAAAGCTTTGATGAGCCTTCGAAGCCGCCCGTGCAGAAGTCTGAAGCAAAATCAAAAGCTGCCCCCTCATCCCGAAAACAGCTTAACTTTTTCCAGCGTCGCCGGGAGCGCCGCCGCAGAAAAAGAAAGGATTCTATTGTCCTATCTATTTTTGGTAATATTATTTATTTCTCACTGGTAGCTGCCGCTGCTATTATGATTGCAAAATTTGCTTGGCTATGTGCCGATGATGTACTGGCGCTGACGAAGAAGGATAGCCTTGCCACCGTGACCATCAGTGAAGGTGATAACCTGAATAAAATCACGGAAAAGCTTCATGATGCCGGCCTCATCGAATATCCGTGGCTATTTAACCTCTACGGCAAGTATTCTCATGTGGAGAAAAAGGTAAGCCCCGGTGTATATGAGTTGAATACCCTCTTTGACTATCATGCACTGGTGAATGGTATGTCCGGCTCCTATAACCGTATGACCACAACCATTACCATCATCGAAGGCAAAACTTCCATGCAGATTTTTGAAGCGTTGGAGGAGGCCGGAATCTGTACTGTGGACGAGCTTTCTGAAGCTGCCGCTCATCATAATTTTGACTATGATTTCCTGGATGGTCTGGAGCATGGCAGCGCTTACCGACTTGATGGCTATCTCTTCCCGGATACCTACGAATTCTATCTGTCTGACGATGCGGACAACGTCATTGACAAATTCCTGTCTAACTTTAATAATCGCATGGATGAAACCCTTATGGCGCGTGTTGCCACAACAAATTACAGCCTGCGTGAGATTCTCACCATTGCCTCCATTATTCAGGAGGAGGCTGCCGCCCCTGATGAGGAAGCTAAGATTGCCTCCGTCATTTATAATCGTCTGAACAGTGAAAGCCTCTCCCGACTGCAAATGGATTCTACTGTATTCTATGCTGCCGAAATTACAGGAAGTTCCTTCGACACCGAGCTGGACAACCCCTATAACACATATATGTACGCCGGCCTTCCCGCCGGTCCCATCGACAATCCGGGGCTCAATGCCATTGAGGCAGCCCTGTACCCGGAAGATACCAAGTACTACTTCTTTGCTTACGGCAAGGACGGTGTCAGCCATTTCTATCAAGATTGGGACAGCTTTGAAGCCTTCATTGCCAGCGAAGACTATATAGGATCAGAGGTATGATGGAAAAAAAACCAGAACTTTTAGCCCCCGCCGGCGATATGGAGCGGCTGCAAATGGCTGTACTCTATGGTGCGGATGCCGTCTATCTGGCAGGAACCAGCTTCGGAATGCGCTCCTTTGCGGGAAATTTTACACCGCAGGAGCTTCCCGCTGCCGTGGCCTTTGCTCATAAATACGGGGTCAAAACGCATATCACCGTGAATACAATGGCAAGAAACAATGAAATTGTTAATCTTCCTGCCCATTTGGAGCAACTAAATGATGTGGGTGTGGATGCACTGATTGTCGCAGATTTGGGAGCCTTCCGTCTGGCTCAAAAATATGCGCCGTCTTGCGAAATTCATATGTCCACGCAGGTTTCTATTGCCAATTATGAAAGCGCAAAAGCATGGTATGAGCTTGGTGCCAAGCGCGTGGTACTGGCAAGAGAGCTGAATCTGTCAGAAATCCGTGAAATTCGGGAGAAAACCCCGAAGGAATTGGAAATAGAGGTTTTTGCCCACGGTGCGATGTGCGTCTCCTATTCCGGCCGCTGCCTACTGTCCAACTATATGACCGGGCGCGATTCCAACCGCGGTGCCTGTGCACAGCCCTGTCGCTATCAGTACGCATTGATGGAGGAAAAACGTCCCGGAGAGTATTTCCCGGTATTTGAGGACGAAAAGGGCACGTACATTATGAACAGCCGGGATATGTGCATGATCGACCATCTGAATGACCTGATAGATGCCGGTGTGGACTGCCTGAAAATCGAAGGCAGAGCAAAATCCTCCTACTATGCTGCCATCGTTACCGGTGCCTACCGCCATGTGCTTGATGCCGTGGCAAAGGGCGAACCCATGGACCCGATATGGCGCAATGAAGTCGATAAAATTTCCCACCGGCATTATTCCACCGGATTTTTCTATGGCCAGCCGGGACAGTTTTATGAGAATTCTCGCTACATCCGCGAATGTCAGGTCTGCGCTATTGTCACTGGCTGTACTCCTGACGGTCTTGCAACCATGAGTTTGCGGAACAAATTCAAAGCCGGAGATGAATTAGAGCTGGTTGGCCCCGATCTCAAACCCTTCCCCATAGCTGCCCCTATGATGCAGCTTCCCGATGGTACCCCCATTGAGGAGCCGAGAAATCCGCAGATGGAATTCATGATGCCTCTCCCCTGCCGTGTTCCCACCTATTCCATCCTGCGCAGAACCGTTGACCTATCACCAAAGGATTGATAAATATTTCAATACCCTTTTTACTACATTCATCGCTGAAAATTCGATTATTATGTGTACTCTTTCTAATTATAAATTTTTCTGACCTATATAACGCTTAGATTTAGTTTGTACGGTAGCCGTAGAAATGGAAGCGTCTTTTCTCATCTACGTGCTTGTCCTTATTGGATAACAATTGCGTTGCTGCGAATTCTGCCAACTGTTTTCTCAGTTTATGCAGCCAGTAAAAATTACTTTCTCCAAAACCAATGATATTGTTTTTTGAGATGTACCATATCGTTGTAACACCTGCAAAAAAATAGAAAAATGCACATTTTTTTGTTGACCGAAGAGGAAGAGTGTGGTAGAATAATGTTACCTGTGAAAAGAGGGCTATTTTTATGCTTTTTTTCAGCTTCGGATGGCTGCCTTTGTAGTTTGGGCGGCTGCTAAATTTATGATAGCCGGGGTGATACAGGGAGGCAATTTTTAAGGAGGTGCCGTTCATGCGCGTAAAAGTCACATTAAGATGTTCTGAGTGCAAACAGAGAAACTACAACACCATGAAGAACAAGAAGAACGATCCCGACCGTCTCGAAATGAAGAAGTATTGCAGATTTTGCAGAAAGCATACTCTTCACACCGAAACCAAGTAATCAGTATTAAAGGAAAGGGTAAAACAAATGGCTGAAGCGAATAAGAAGCAAAACTGGTTTGTCCGTACCTGGGGCAAGATTTGCAAGTTCTGGCGTGAGACCAAGAGCGAGCTGAAAAAGGTCGTCTACCCCTCCTCCAAACAGGTTGTCAACAATACCCTTATTGTTCTCCTGTGCGTGCTGATCGTTGGTATTTTCGTATGGGTCTTTGATGCCGTTGCTACGTTTGCGGTGCAAGGCCTGATCGCTCTCGTCAAGGGTGGTTAAGTTATCATGGCGGATGCTGCAAAATGGTATGTCGTTCATACCTATTCCGGCTATGAAAACAAAGTGAAAAACACGATCGAAACTACGGTCAAAACCCGACATCTTGAGGATGTCATTCACGTCGTCTCTATTCCCTTGGAAACCGTCACAGAGATTACCGATAACGGTGCAAAAACTCTGGAGCGTAAGGTTTTCCCCGGCTATGTTCTTGTGAAAATGATTATGAGCGATGATAGCTGGTACATCATCAAGAATATCCGCGGTGTCACCAATTTTGTCGGCTCCGGCGGTAAGCCTACGGCGCTCACCGAGGAAGAGGTTCTTGCCCTTGGTGTAGAAAAGCGCGAAATCATCGTGCCTTATGCCGTTGGCGATACCGTCACCATAAGTGAAGGTCCCTTCACTTCCTTCAAAGGCACTGTAGACACAATTGATGTGAACGAAAATTCCGTCCGCGTCATTGTGCCCCTGTTCGGCAGAGATACCCCCATTGAGCTGGAGCTGGATGAGGTTGAGCCGGTTTCCGATTAAACGGATCGTTTCCGGGCAGAACGTGGGAGGGGTAACGCCCCGCCAAAAATACGCTATGCGTATCACCACATTTTTTCAGGAGGTGCTCTTCAATGGCACAGAAAGTTACAGGTTATATTAAACTGCAGATCCCCGCAGCCAAAGCGACTGCTTCTCCCCCTGTTGGCCCCGCACTTGGCCAGCACGGTGTCAATATTTCCCAGTTCATTAAGGAATTCAATGAGCGTACCAAGGACCAGGCAGGCTTCAAAATCCCTGTTGTCATCACGGTTTATGCTGATCGTTCCTTCTCCTTCGTCACCAAGACTCCCCCTGCACCCATGCTGATCCTCAAGGCTGCTGGTCTCGACAAGGGTTCTGGCGTTCCCAATAAGAACAAGGTTGGCTCCCTTACCCAGGCGCAGGTCAAGGAGATTGCCGAGAGAAAGATGCCCGATCTCACTGCTGCCTCCATCGAAGCTGCTATGAGCATGATCGCCGGCACCGCTCGCTCCATGGGCATCACCGTTACCGACTGATTTTCCGTTTGCCGAGGTCGAAGGTTGTATGCCTGACCTCAAAAATGTGGGAGGATTATTCCGCATCACCACTTTAAGGAGGATATAACATTGTTTAGAGGTAAGAAATATAAGGATAGTGCGAAGCAGATTGATCGCGCTACGCAGTATGAAGTTCCCGATGCACTTGCTCTTGTGTGCAAGACCGCATCTGCTAAGTTTGATGAGACCGTTGAAATCCATGTGAAGCTCGGCGTTGACTCCCGTCATGCTGACCAGCAGGTTCGCGGCGCTATCGTCCTGCCCAACGGCACTGGTAAGACCCGCAAGGTTCTTGTCTTTGCTAAGGACGTGAAGGCTGATGACGCTAAGGCAGCCGGTGCTGATTATGTCGGCGGCATGGATTTGGTTGAACGTATCACCAAGGAAAACTGGTTCGATTTTGACGTTGTTGTTGCTTCTCCCGATATGATGGGTATCGTTGGCCGTCTCGGTAAGGTTCTTGGCCCGAAGGGTCTCATGCCCTCTCCCAAGGCCGGTACTGTGACCCCCAATGTGGCACAGGCTGTCAAGGAAGTCAAGGCTGGTAAGATCGAATACCGCTTGGACAAGACCAACATCATCCATTGCCCCATCGGCAAGGTTTCTTTCGGCCCCGAGAAGCTGGTTGAGAATATGGACGCTCTTATGGGCGCTATCATCAAGGCCAAGCCCGCTGCTGCCAAGGGTCAGTACGTCCGCTCCTGCGTGGTTGCTTCCACCATGGGACCCGGCGTTAAGGTCAATACCAACAAGTATTAATATAAATAATTCATCTTATAACAAAAACTGCTTGACTTTTCAGGCAGTTTTTGCTATAATTATCAGGCTGCCAAAGACAGCAGGAGGCTTTTGCCATAACTGGTTTACCCATCCTGCCGAGGTTACACACAATGTACCAACAGTTTCTGTGTCCTCATGTGCTTTGGCATGAGGACATTTATTTTTTCGGAGGTGACAACTTAATGCCTAATGCAAAGGTTCTTGAAAGCAAGAAGGCAATCGTTGATGCCATGACCGATAAGCTCCAGAATGCTACTTCTGCTGTTTTTGTCGATTACAAGGGCATCACTGTCGCACAGGATACCGAGCTCCGTAAAAAGTTCCGTGAAGCAGGTGTGGAATACACCGTTGTTAAGAATACTCTGACCCGTTTTGCCGCTAACAAAGCTGGTTACAACCAGTTTGATGAGATTCTTAATGGGACGACTTCCATGGCCAGCACCAGCGGTGACCCCATTGCTCCGGCTCGTATCATTAGCGAATTTGCCAAGAAGAACAAGAACATTCTGAAAATCAAGGGCGGCTTCGTAGAAGGCTCCGTCATGAGCGTTGATCAGCTCATGGGCTTCGGCGAACTTCCCTCCAAGGACGCACTCGTTGCACAGGTTCTTGGTACTTTCCTTGCCCCCATCTCCTCTCTGGCCTTTGTTATCAGCCAGATCTGCGAACAGAAGGGCGGCGCTCCTGCCGGCGAAGAAGCCGCAGAAGCCTGATTCATTCACTCTTATTTTTAACATTATCATTTTAGGAGGATATTACAATGTCTGAAAAAATTGCTGCTCTGATTGAAGAAGTCAAGGCTCTTACCGTTGTTGAACTCGCTGAGTTGGTTCATGCTCTGGAAGACACCTTTGGTGTTTCCGCTGCTGCTGCCGCTGTTGCTGCTCCCGCTGCTGGCGGTGCTGCCGAAGTCGAAGAAAAGACCGAATTCGATGTCATCCTGAAGGACGTTGGCGCTTCCAAGCTGGGTGTCATCAAGGTTATCCGTGCTGCTACCGGCCTCGGCCTGAAGGAAGCAAAGGAAATTGCCGATAACTGCCCCAAGACCCTCAAGGAAGCTATCTCCAAGGAAGACGCAGAAAAGCTGGCTGAAGAACTCAAGGCCGCTGGCGCAACTGTTGAAATCAAGTAATTTATCCTATGTCTATTTAGAACTATAAAAAAACAAAAAGCGAGTAGGGGCTGTCTCAAAATGCGAAAACGGCATTTTGAGGCAGCCCCATTATTTCATAAAGTAGGCTATATATTAAAAATCACAAAAAAGCGGACAACAACCAAGGAGGCGTAAAATCCTCCCTAAAGCAAGCCGTGTGGCATT
>JAZRZL010000065.1:0-6017 GCA_045601345.1 Faecousia sp.
CATCCTGATTTAGTGTAATATTAAGCTGAGCCATTGGTGATCCTCCTCGGTATTTGTTGGTTTGGTTTCTTACATTATACCTGAAGGATGAGCCGGTGGCTCACTTTATTTTTTATTTTACACCATTATACAGGCTTGGCCGCGTGAGTAAAGCTCAGAGAAACGGAACCATGCATCGGCGTGATGCACGCACCAACACCCGTCAATATCAGTTAGGAAACTATATTATTTTCACGGACACCGAAAAAACGGAACGAAATTATTTTGCCGGACTATATCACAGTATCCCAGAAAATTTGCAGAAGCATATCATGATCCGCGTATTCCATTCCAAAACGAAAAATTTGGTTGACGAGTGCAGGGAAAGAGCCTCACTTGAACCGCAATATGCCGAACCTTGGATCGTATTGGATAGAGATCGCGTCCCGGGCTTTGATGAATTAGTTTCTTACGCTGAACATGAAGGAATCAACATTGGTTGGTCAAATCCCTGCATTGAGGTATGGTTCCATGCCTATTTTGGTGCCATGCCCACATATCCGAATTCTGTCAAATGCTGTGAAGGCTTTGCATCAGAATTCCGTAAAATATCAGGCAAAGAGTATCAGAAATCTGACCCTGATATATACACAAAGCTGAACCGTTATGGTGATGAGCGAAACGCGATTTGTCTTGCGGAGCAGAAAATGAAACAGCACATACGAGATGGGAATCATCGACCCTCCCAAATGTGCCCATGCACAACACTTCATGCCCTTATCCGTGAAATTCGTGGAAAGATTGATGAACACGTGTGAATTGCACAAGAGGCTGTCTCACAATTTCGTGAGGCAGCCCCTTTTATATGTGCTCTGATTAGGCTTATTCATTTTCCAGTGCCATGAATTTATCAATGCGGCGCTGGTGGCGGCCACCCTGGAATTCGGTGGTGAGGAAAACATCCACGATTTCCAGTGCCAGCATTTGCCCAACGACAGCGGCACCCATGGCGATCATATTGGCATCATTGTGCTGTCTGGTCAGGCGGGCGGACATAAGGTCAGAAAGCAGCGCACAGCGAATGCCCTTGACCTTATTGGCGCTCATGCACATACCAATGCCGGTGGTACACAGGACAATGCCGCGTTCACATTCCCCGGAGGCTACCGCCTTGGCTGCCGGAATGCCGAAATCAGCATAGTCACAGCTATCGGGGGTATCGGTGCCGAAGTCCACAACCGTATGTCCGAGTTCTTCCAGATGGGCGCGCACAGCCTTTTTCAGATTCAGCGCACCATGGTCACAAGCAAGAGAAATTTTCATATTGCCTCCTATTAAGACAGATTGAAATCAGGTGATTAATACGCCGTTTTCTTTCTTTTTGGATAATGTAAATGCAAACAGCATTGACTATACTCAGCATCAAATAAGTAAACAGAAAATCATCGTAATCAAACGGAACAGCATTGACCTTTATGTAAATAAGGCGGCCGATATTGTATATTGCAAAAACAAAAATAAGTCCCACGGAGATTTTGAATGCGTGTTTGGCGATACTGCCTTTATCAAAATAAAATGTTATATTTGTATATGTAATAAACAAGATAATGATCCATTCCGCGAAGAAAATAATCTGATCGGCAGTACTCAGACTGAACTGAGCCAATATATATGAAATTGCTTCAATCACACATATTGACACTACATAAGCATTGGCAAGCAACATCACCACATAAGCTATTCTTTCACGGCGCTTGAAAAGCGGGCAGTATTCAAATATTTCTGTTTGTTCTTTTGCAATTATTCTGTTGTTTTCGCCAACGATGCTGATCTGATTGATCTTTCTGTAAAGAGAGGCATCACGAACGCCGCCCTGCTCCAGTATATCGAAAATAGTATAGCCTGCTTGCCACAGTATAAGCGCCGCGGCATTCTCGATCAGTATCCCGATAATCATCGAATAAATGCCTTCCACACCGGATGTATAATCAACCGTGATAGGAATGGTGCCAATAAGGGAGAAAACGATACATATGATGATATAGGTCAGCATTTTAAAATACTTCTTCGCATTCTGCTCCATCACCATATTGTAGCATCCTTCGATTTTCTCCTGTACAGCATTCATAACATCCTCGCAGGAATACCCGTTGAAACATCGGAAGGAAATCGCTATATTAACGCAAAACTGTTTTGGTATATAAGAAATCTTGTCCATCAGCATCTCTAGGAAGTCTGATGAAAAAGCTATATGATTTTTGTCGGAAACTAACGGTTCCATTATCTCTGTAGTATCATCGAATTCTAAAGGAATCTCTACCTGACTGTTTTCAAAATCAAACCGGTACAGCCTTTTCAACAAGCCGATGCTCTTCAATTCATGCTCCGAGATATCTGTCAGACATCCGTTCATGATATCTTTTTCGGATACCTTATGCAAATTGCTGCGTCTTTTAAGAATAGCGGCAATCACAAACAACATTTCAGCAATCAGAATACCGACCAATAAATCTTGTATCATAGAATTCTCTTTCATTATTACATATAAAACAGAGGACGGTTCTCAATGGCGTTAAGTTAACAGCCCTTGCCTTCCCCTCTGGGAAAGGTGCCGCCCGCAGGCGGCGGATGAGGTCTGACTTCTAAGATTGAGCGCTTTCTATGTTAGGAAGGTTTTCTGTTTTGGCAGTGCATCCAATTACCTCATCCGTCTCGCTTCGCTCGACAGCTTCCCCAAAGGGGAAGCCTCGGCCTCTGCGGGGCAATGTTATCAAGGCAAAAGCTTTCGCAATCGTTAACTTACCGCCATTGGGGACAGTTCTCTGTCCTCAACTTCTTGCAAAGATTAATGTTCGTTTACTCAAAAAATCAAAAGATTTCTGAACTATTTCACTCAGGATACAGAACCGTCCCCCTGTCCTACTCCTGATGGTTGCTTTTCTTCAAATAGTAGCCAAGATACCCTAACGAAGCACGCAAATCGGAGAGTTCAAAAATTGCTTCATGGTTGCGTGGGCGCAGCCAAGTGCCGATATGGAGCAGTGCTTGCCCGATTTTTCCGGATTTCATCACAAGAAAAGCCCGGTATGCGTCCGATGGCAGGAAATACTGATAGACATCGGGCTTCGAAGGTGTTCCTTCGGTGGGCAGCCCAAGAGATGCCGCAAACCAATCGTAGGAAAACGAGGATTCTGCCTCACGGACGATCGGATAGTAACCCCACACTCGGGGATTGATCTCCATCAGAACAAGCTCGCCGCTGTCGCCCAAAATGAATTGGAACATTATGACACCGCTGAATTGCAGCTTTTCACCCAACTGCTGAGCAATCGGCCGCAGAAAATCTCCCGTTAGCGTATGGTAGAAACTTCCCGGGCCTCCGGCAATCGGCAGCATACGCACAGCCACTTCGCTGGTCGTTGTAATCATTTTCCCATGGTCAAAGACAGCGGAGAACCCCATCTCCTGTCCGTGAATATATTTCTGCACGACAGTTTCTCCGCAGAGTGAACGAAAATGCTCCCAGGCATCTGCCGCTGTCTTGGCATCGTGGGCAATAATGTAGCGCTCCCCCGCCTTGAGTCCCTGCTTTTCGCCGCACACAGGCTTGACGATCATCGGGTATTTGTAGTTCTCAAAATCCTCCCGCGTCTGCGGGTGCTCAGTTTTTGGCACAGGAATGCCAAGCCCTTCGCAGAATACCATCAGCGCCGCCTTATTATTGGCAAGCGTAAGGCTTTCTTCACTTGAAATTGCCAGACCGCAAACCTTGGCAAAGCGTTTGCGTACGACTGCGGGGCAGAGAAGTTCCAACGAGCGTGTGCCAACAGGCAGCAGTGCGGGCTTTTCGCGATGCTCTTTTGTAATGGCCTCACAGATATCGTAAAGTGCCTGTACATACGCATCAGGCATTGTGTTCGGGTCAGGTACACGCACGGCGTGTTTCACCGCTCGGGATCTTGCCGGAAATGGAGGTTGCTCAGATGAATAACAGGCAGTCACCTCAATGCCTCTGTCTGCCAGATCGCGTTCAAGTGAAAGCGTCATTCTGTAATTTGCATCGGTTACAACGGCATACATAAATTACTCCCTTAATTCTAGGGAACCTCTGATAAAATCACATCTGACGGTGCAATCTGAACGCTATCTTTCATCAGAGGTTCCCTGGTTGATAGCTCGTGCCAGCCCTGCGATCAGCGGCATCGCCGCTTCTCTGTTGACGCTGGGATGATTCCGAAATCGTTGTGCGTCTACTTCCACATTCCATTTGGATGCAAGCGCCAACATCTCATTTCCTGAGACAGATTTCACAGAAATGATCTGCGCCATACGACGGACGAGCTGACTTTCTGAATAGATTTTGTCTTTTTGAATTTGCTCTGGACTTGCAAGCATCAAAAGCAACTCCTTGCGGGTGAGCGGACGCTCGGGGTGGAAAGTGTTATTTTGATAGCCAACGATATGTCCGCTTTCCAGCAACTCCCGGATCGCACCCATAGACGGGCTTTCCGGTGCAAGATCCAGAAATGGCGAGGCCTTCAGCAGCTCAGATACAGTAACGACCTCGTAGCCATAGCTTTGCAGAAGCTCTAATTGCTTTGGCAACGCATCTACAATCGGAGTACGGAGGCTCATGCTGCAGCCATCCTTCTGAAAAATGATTTGGCCGTTCAGTGCATCCGGGTCTTCTGCGAGAAGGTGTCGCATAGGCTCCAGCATCCGCTGAACCTCCTCATCGTAGCTTGGGCAGGGCTGCCAGCCACCCGCATCGAAACTTGCAGCAAGATATTGGTAGCCCATGCATCGGTAGGCATCGTAAGCATCACCGCCGCCGGTAATGTGGTCAACATAATGGGGCGGGCGGGAGAGCCTCATGGAATAGCCAAAGTTTTCCTTTGCGTAATTATGGAGCTTTTCCAGATCCTCCAGCACCTCATCCATAGATTGCATCGGCTGACGATTGCCGTAGAGGACTTTTTTCATTCCATACAGGCGGTGAGCGTAGGTGTGGTTTGTGATCTCATGGCCTTCGGCGAGCATACGTCGGACAAGCTCCGGCTGGTTCACAGCGCCAGCAAGGCTATCCTCACCAAAGCAGGGGTAATGATCATAACGTAAACCGCCGAAATTAGCTGTACCTGCTGCGCCTGCCTGATCCGGATAGTTACCGTCGGTGGTGCCGATAATGTCGAAGGTTCCTTTTGCACCGTACTGAGCCAAAATATCAAGGATGGAGGCAGTAAGCCCCTTTCCGCTGCCCATAAAATCCTTGGCACAAGGTCCGTCATCAAAGGTCATGGCCACAAGCCGCCGTCCAGCAACCGGATGGACACGCTCAATGCGGCGTACAATCGACAGTTGTTTCCCACGCTGCTCCCAAAGGATTTTTTTACGCCTGTGATTGAGATTCCGTGCAAAATTATACAGAACCAGCTTCCCTTTTTTGACAACTGAACTCATCTATATGATTCACCCTTCTTCTGCTATTTTATAAAAATATGTTCCTATGGTAAATCGGCGACTTTCTCTGCATGGCTTTTAAGCTTTCGCATGATCTTCTATTCTCGTTAACGTAAGACAGGGGACAGTTCTCAATGGCGTTAAGTTAGCGGCTGTGAAAACTTTCGTCTTGATAACATTGCCCCGCAGAGGCCAAGGCTTCCCCTTTGGGGAAGCTGTCGAGCGAAGCGAGACTGATGAGGTTTGGACGCACTGCCAAAACAGAAAATCTTCCGAACATAGAAAGCGCTCAGTCTTAGAAGGCAGACCTCATCCGCCGCCTGCGGGCGGCACCTTCCCCAGAGGGGAAGGCAAGGGCTGTTAACTTACCGCCATTGGGGACAGTTCTCTATCTTAGTCTAATCTTTTAGGTATTTTTCAACAATCCCTTTACTGCTACCCGTCAATCGGGACAATTGCCGAATGGAAACACCCTTTTCGTGGATTTTTCCAACAATTCTGCGCTTTTGTTTTTCGTCCAGAGCTTGAAATGCCTCTACTGTTTGGCAATGCGAATACTTATAAATGATTTCCCGTGC
>JAZRZL010000066.1:0-13329 GCA_045601345.1 Faecousia sp.
GACCGATAGGAGCCTTTCCCTTCCAGATACTCCTTTACTCTTGCCAGCATCCATTCTGCTGAATGCTTTCGTTTCGACATAATAAATCCCCCTAAAGTGACTTTGGTTTTTTCCATAGTCTACTTTAGAGGGATCATATCACAATTTCATATGGCTGCTGTTTGTGCTGACCATACTATATCCGACAGGCACTTTGATTGCTTTTTGTTTTGGTTATCATTTTGAACTGAGCAGTGTTTCCGCCCACACGGTCGTTATTGCTGTACTATCCGTTTGCACAGCATTTGTCGCACCTAAAAATAAAGCAACACAGATTCTTTCGGCCATTATCACGCCGTTGTTTCTCATCAACGCTGTATTCTACATATTCGTATGCAGTCACATATGGGTAATTGCAAGTGTTTTCGTTTCTGCGGGATGCTGTTGCTTCTTGACTGTAAAACATGGAAAACCTTTAGCACTAAAAATCATTGCGTTGGTATTATCCGCCTTAATGGTTCTGCCTATAGGTTACTTCAGTTTCATTGCGTTGATTTTCTTTAACATCGGTCAAAATACGGTTGTGAAAACCGTAGAGTCTCCGAGCGGGAAATACTATGCCCAAGTAATTGACAGCGACCAGGGAGCACTTGGTGGAGATACCTTTGTCGATGTATACGAAAAAAGCAGAATCAATGCTGTTATTTTGAAAGTTGAAAAGGTGCCGCAAAGAGTGTACACAGGTGATTGGGGCGAATTTGAAAATATGCAGATCTATTGGAAAGATGACGGTTGCCTAGTGATTAATTCAAATGAGTACGAAATAGAAAGCACAACAAATACTGCAAGATAAAATACGGTAACCACACTATTTAACATTCATTTCCTTAATATCATAAAAAACTCATCCAGCCGCTCATTTACATATCCTGCGATGAGATCGGCCATGGCTTCGGCGCTGCCATCGCGGTAATAGGAATCGAATGCGTCATAATATTTTTTGCGATCTGTAAACTTCACGTTGATGGGCGGGAAGCCATTGCGGATCAGGTCGAGATTCATAATCAGTCTGCCTGTTCTGCCGTTGCCGTCAATGAAGGGGTGAATCCCCTCAAATTCAAGGTGGAAGCGGGCAATGCGTTCAATCATGTACATGCTTGCTTTGCGTTCCTCGTTTACTGCCAGCAGTTCGGTGATCTTCGGCTCTATGAGATACGGCTGCACCGGCTCGGTGTAGGCGCCCATGATACGCACCGGGATTTTGCGGAACACGCCTTTGTCCTCTGGCTGATTCATGAGTACGAGGGAGTGAATGTTCTTGATGACAAACTCGCTGAGCGGGACTTCCTGCTTTGCGATATCCTGAATATACAGGAAAGCATCCCGGTGTCCCACCGCTTCCAGATGATCTTTTAACGGCTTCTGGTCGATGGTCATGCCTTCCAGCACCATGGCGGTCTCTTTCAGTGTCAGCGTATTGCCCTCAATGGCGTTGGAATTATAGGTGAATTCTATCATGAATTCTTCCTGCAGGCGTTTGACCTCGCCGGGGGTGAGGGGACGCATTTCATTCAGTCGCTCGCGTTTCAGCTCGATTTCGGCAAGGATGCCGGTGCGCGTCAGTCTGCCGTCCAGTGGCTTCTGGGCGCTTGCCGGGATCATGTAAAGATTTCCTTTGCGAATCACGCCGGGGATTTTTCCTTCGGCGCACAGCACGCGTACACGCCGGGTGGAGATGCCCCATTTTTCCGCCGCTTTCGATACTTTTATATAGTCCATTTGAGATTCCTCCCAAGCAGTTTATTATTTCATATGGTCATTGTAGCACATAATCGGAATAATATCAAGTGGTTATGATGAAATTGCAAACGATTTTATTCCTAAATATAAGTACTTCGGGGATGATTATTCTCATCTCCGCAGAATATCTTATTATTTTTCGTTGATCTCCATGCCTGGGGGTTTGACTATAAGGGAAATGTTGTCTGGGAAAAGGTGCGCAAGGATGGTATGCCTGACAGAAGAGGCGTTGGCTTCTATTTCCGCAACGTCACAGAGCTTCTTCTCTTCGGCATTAAAAAGAAGAGCGCACCCAATCGGACGTTAGCGCCTGCACGTTCTCAGGTGAATCTTATCCGGTCTCAAAAGCGTGAGCACAGCAGAAAGCCGGATGAAATTATCCCGATTATTGAGGCTTGCAGTCTTCCAAATCGGATTGAGCTGTTTGCCCGTGGAGACCGCGAAGGCTGGGATATGTGGGGCAATCAGGCGGATGCCAGCTATGAACCGACATGGAGCACCTATAAAAATCACACAATCGCAAAAGCGGAGTAACGGACTTTTAACAAAATGGCTGTAAAAAAGCTTCCCGACAAAACGGCGCTTTTTTACAGCCCCTTTTTGATGCAAACGGTGAAAAAGATGCAAGCAAAATGGACGCTAAATTGTTAGATGCAATTTAATCAGAGGTTTTCTAGTCCGATAGGGAGAAGTCTGGAATCTTGGTCAACATAGGT
Organism: Faecousia sp.; assembly: GCA_045601345.1. Lineage (GTDB taxonomy): Bacteria > Bacillota > Clostridia > Oscillospirales > Oscillospiraceae > SVMC01. The sequence continues at coordinate 2,496 of JAZRZL010000066.1, forward strand.
TTATCCTTTTGGCAATAAGGCTTCGATCTGTTCCATTGGCTTGCAGCCAACAGAAGTGCTAACAACTTTCCCGTCCTGTAGGATGACAACCAGAGGAATACTGCTTACCTGAAATTCATCTGCCAGCTCCGGCTGCTCATCTACGTTCACCTTGCCAACTTTAATTTTGCCAGCGTATTTGTCTGCAATCCGGGAGACAATTGGGGAGAGCATCTTACAAGGATTGCACCAGCTTGCCCAAAAGTCCAGAAGGACAGGCTTCACCGATTTTATAACTTCATTTTCAAAATTCTGCTTCGTAATCACAAGTTCTGACATAAAGAAATTCTCCAATCCTATTGTGGTTTATTGTAAAGCATACAGTGACAGTATTCCACAAAATCCGGGTTGGCAATCTGTGCCTTGAATTCTTCACACATACATTTTTATCAAAACTCAACTTTTCCGCTTCTTGCCATATGTCCCCATTTGTGCTAAAATAAACTAATAAATAATAGATGATTCCTAAGGAAATCTGGTGAAACTAAATGAAACGGGCATTTTTATACGCTTTAAAAAACAGCATCCCGATTCTGATCTCCTTTTTGCCGGTTGGCATTGCCTACGGAATTTTAATGGCAACAGCGGGCTACTCCTGGATATGGACGGGCGCAACCAGTCTGGTCATTCTTGCGGGGTCGCTTCAATTTCTGATGCTGACCTTTTTTGCCGGCGGCATATCCCTGCTTACTGTGGCACTTATGGCACTGCTTCTCAACAGCCGCCATATTTTTTACGGTATTCCCTTCATTGAAAAATGGAGAAAGTACGGATTTTGGAAGTATTTTCTGATTTTTTCCCTGCCGGATGAGACCTTTTCGCTGCACTGTGCCAATGATTTTGACGATGGGAACGAGAAGCATAAGAAAATGACCTATGTGTTCAGTGCCGTGCTGGTACACCTGTACTGGGTAGTGTCCAGCATTTTGGGTGCGCTGTTGGGTGGGATCATCGAATTTGATACCACAGGTATTGATTTTGCGCTGACGGCGCTTTTTATTGTGATTTTGTTGGAGCAGATGAAGGGCGCAGACAGTAAGCTCCCGGCACTTATTGCGTTGGTGTCTGCGCTTGTGTGCCTTTTCATCATCGGTCCTGGCAACTTTATCTTGCCGTCCCTGATGATTACGGTAGTGATTTTACTGGCTTTGCGTGGAAAAATTGAGGGGGTGAAGGAATGAAGCTGACCCCATGGCAGTCGATTGCCATTATTGCAGTGTGTGCTCTGTGTACCCTTTTGGAGCGGGCGTTTCCCTTCCTTGTGTTTCGCGGCAGGGAAGTGCCGGAGCGCGTGAAATATTTGGGTGGTGTGCTTCCGATGGCGATTATAATGAGTTTGGTCATTTATTGCCTCAAGGATAGTGTCACCGTCGTCTCCAAGCTCTTGCCGCAGTTGATTTCCTGCGTTGTGACCGTCAGCCTACACCTCTGGAAACGCAATACCTTCTTGAGCATTGGCGGCGGAACAGTCTGCTGTATGCTTCTGTCCCAGCTGGTGTTTGCATGAAAGACCGAACGTATCTTGCCATAGACCTCAAATCCTTCTATGCCTCCGTGGAATGTGTACAGCGGGGACTTGACCCACTGCGTACCCATCTGGTGGTAGCGGACGAGAGCCGAACGGAAAAAACCATCTGTCTGGCTGTCTCTCCCAGCCTGAAAGCCTATGGCATTCCGGGCAGGGCACGGCTGTTTGAGGTCAATCAGCGCGTTGCCGCCGTCAATGCCCAGCGGAGAAGTCAGATACCGGGAAGAAGCTTGAGTGGCAGCTCTCATCAGGCACCAGAGTTGGAGGCCAATCCGACACTGGCACTGGATTTTATCATTGCTAGGCCACAAATGGCAAAATATATGCAGGTCAGCACCCAAATTTACAGCATTTACCTCAGCTTTGTTGCTCCAGAAGATATCCATGTCTACTCCATTGACGAGGTTTTCATTGATGCGACCTCCTACCTCAAGCTGTATGACCTCACGCCAAGGCAGTTTGCCATGCGGCTCATTCAGGCTGTTTTGCAAGCAACCGGCATAACTGCCACAGCTGGCATTGGAACCAATCTTTATCTTGCTAAAATTGCCATGGACATTGTCGCCAAGCACATTCCCCCGGATGCCGATGGGGTGCGAGTGGCGGAGTTGGATGAACTGCACTACCGGCAAACGCTTTGGGCACACCGTCCGCTTACGAATTTCTGGCGGGTGGGCAAGGGCATTGCAAAAAAGCTGGAGGCCATAGGGTTATTTACGATGGGGGATATTGCCCGCTGCTCTCTAGCTGGGGAGGAGCGGCTCTATCAGATGTTTGGCGTTAATGCGGAGCTTCTCATTGACCATGCCTGGGGCTGGGAGCCATGCACCATTGCTGATATCCGCGCCTACCGCCCGGAAAGCAGTTCCTTGAGTAGAGGGCAGGTCTTGAAGGAACCGTATGATTTTGACGGTGGCAGATTAATCGTGCGCGAAATGGCGGATCTGATGGCACTTGATCTTGTGGAAAAGGGACTGGTTACGGATCAAATTGTGCTGACCATATGCTATGATCGGGAATGCCTCACCGACCCGGTGCGCAGCGCCTCCTATACAGGCCTGATTGAGCGGGATCGCTATGGCCGCGAGGTGCCGAAAAGTGCGCATGGATCTGAAAATCTGGGTGGATTTTTTTCTTCTGCCAAATGCATTACCCGGGCTGCTACTGCGCTCTATGAGCGTATTACTGATCCGCGCCTTTTGGTGCGGCGGGTTTATTTTGTTGCCAACCATGTCATTACCGCTCATGAAGCCGGAGAGGCCGAGCCATGGGAGCAGGTGGATTTCTTCACCGACCCTAGTGAAACAGCGCAAAAAGCTGCTGCGCTTGAAAGAGAGCACCGACAGCAGGAGACAATCATAAAAATCCGCGAAAAATACGGAAAAAATGCGATTCTCAAGGGAATGAACCTTCGGGAGGGAGCTACCACTGTGGAGCGCAATGGGCAGGTGGGCGGCCATAAGGCATAGAAAGGGATACTATGGGAAAATACGATGATATGCTATATTTGCCCCACCATCAGTCAGAGCGCCACGCCCATATGCCCGTTGCTGCACGAGCCGTACAGTTTGCCCCCTTTGCCGCCCTCACAGGCTATGAGGCTGCGGTGGAAGAGACTGCACGACAGACACAGACGAGAAGCGAACTGAGCGATGACGAGATTGCCCGATTGGATTTGCAGATGCGTCTTTTGCAGGAAAAGCTGTCAGAGCATCCCACAGTGACCCTGACGTTTTTTCAATCCGATGAGAAAAAATCCGGTGGCGCATATTTGCAGTATTCAGGAAAAGTTAAGAAACTGGATCTCTATTCCCGCCGCCTGTTTTTTAGCAACGGTGACGAAATTCCACTGGACGATATATACGAAATCCTTTTTCCTTAAAGAATGGGAACTGCAAACGATGAAATTCATCTGCGAGACTGGGCAGTGGAGTGAAAGGGATAAAAGCAGCCTTTGCGTCTGACGAAAAAATCCATCGCAGTTCACTTGTGATGAATTTCTAGTGCTTCCCTTTATTCTTTTTTGATATGCGAAATCCCCGCAGAGCTGTTTCAGATCAGCACTGCGGGGATTTTTAAATAGGCTTAAAAGAATTTTGGCTTACTTCCAGATTTCAAAAGAACCAATACGGGTATATTCGTGCGGTGTGGTAACTTCAATAATGTATTCGTAAGCCCAATGAGACGGATCTACATCAGTATACGGTATATAATTCCCACGTTCGATGGCAAACTTATCTGCGCGGCGGTCAAGGAACATACAGTACATTTTACTAATCTCTGCACGGGTAACACCCTTATCAGGATTGAACTTATTATTGCCAGTGCCGGCAACCCAGCCATAAGCAGCGGCGGTCATAATTTCCTTATATGCGTAATGGCTAGCAGGTACATCGGAGAAATTAGCAGGGTAACTATTTGGAGCGACGGGGTTCACAAAACGGGTAAGCATGACAGTAATATCAGCACGAGAAATTACATCATCGGGCTTAAACAGCTTTTTTGTGCCTGTAGCATCTGTTTTGTCCAAGTCTTTGAGAATACCCAATGCTGCCAGAGTGTAAACTGCGTCCTCATACCAAGAGCCTACCTTTACATCAGAGTAGCGAGGCACGGTGTTCGGGTTAACAGATGCAACGGCTTCGTCTCGGAGCATACGGTACAATGTAACAACGGCCTCTGCACGGGTAATGTTCTTTGCCGGCTTGAAGCTGCCATCGGTATAACCGTTAAAAATTTGCATATGTTTTCCTGTTTCAATCAGCCTATTAACGCCGGTTTCTTCGATAGGTGCAGGGAAGAACGAAAGATTCTTGTCGATGGGAGTTTTCAGCGTTCCTTTTGCAACCAATGCGCGTTGTGTGCTGAAACCGGGCAGAAGAATATTGTCGGTAGAGGTGAGATAAATGGTAGCGGTGGTGTTGATCTCAGAGAGGTTACGAATGGTTTCCGAAGAAACAAAGCCGGGGTTGGACTGCATATACATAAGCTGACACAGAGCCGTCCGCACATCTCCGGCCTTTGCAGTAGCGAAGCTTTGCTGAATGGCTGGATTAAGCTGATAAGTAAGCACAAGGCTATTGTTTTGCAGTGCAGAGGAAACAGGAGTAAAGATATTCACCTTGTTAAACTGGCAGCTTTCAAAGGTAAAGCTAGGAGTATTCTCAGCGGTCAGCAGAGCGGTCAGTTCATCAGAGAGGGTGCAGGTGAAGCGGAGCATACTCAGAACATCCCATCTGTTTCTATAGAGCGAGACAAAGGCAGCCATATCTTCTTCCATGGACAGCTCTGCGTCATAGATAAATTCGTAGCCATTAGCGGTATGGATCTGGTCGATGTCCAGAGCAATTGTTGAAACAGGCAGCGTGACAGCGGATGCGCTGGGCATCAGGCAGACGAAGAGGCATACCGCTAGAAGCATAGCAAGAATTTTTCGGGTCAAGTTTTTCATAATAGTTCCTCCTTAAAAACGTAAAAATAAAACATTACAAAAACGTTGGCTACAAATATTGATTTAGATAATAGGCTTTTGTTGTTGCCTTGTCATCACAGTAGTAAAGCCACAGCTGATCAATGACAGCAGTATCCTCACCTAGGGCGGAAAGCTTCTCACGGTACGCATTCAGCAAGGCATCCACCATATCATCCGTCTCGACTTCCAAGTCACTACACTGGAGCAGACCATCAAAAATGATCTCAGCCTTGCGCGAATCGGTTCGCTCATTCTCCGAAAGAGCTTCCCAAGTATTGATCGCATCAGCACGCAACGCACCCAGTCTGGCAATCAGATCAATGCGGATACTGTATAGCTTGCGAACACACTCGTCAATAAGCTGCGATGATGTAAGCGGCTGCACGGATGGATTTGCCGGAGGTTCTACAGGCGGGGCGGCGGTTGTGTCGTTGGCTGGGTTATCGGTTGGTGCAGCCAGACCAAGTGACTGCTTAACCTCTTCCGCACTGGTCAAGCCATTCATCAGAGCTTCATTCTGCTCGGCGGTGGGAGGTGTGAAGGAGACTTGGTGATCCTCCAGAAATTGCTGCTCGGCCTGCTGATGTGCTGCCCAATCGTCTTCAAGCTTTTCCGCAGTAGAGGTCATAGCAACGTAAACAGCGGCAACATTATCCTTCTGCCAGAGAAGGATTCCCACAATCACGGCTGCCAGCAGAAACACAAGCAGGAGGGGGATCAGCCATAAGAGAAGTTTTCTTTTCTTTTTCATATCATTGTACCTCTTGCTGAGGTGTACCAAGGGGAGGACACAAAAAGGCAGCCTCCAATCTATGTCTATCTTACCTTATCGGCAAGATAAAATCAATACATTTTGTAAAAAATTTCTATTTTTTTTGGCAATATCAGCAAGGCTTTTATTTTGTGTTCTTTCTTCTGTACAAGAGTTTTCCCAGATACAACTGGCATCCACCGAGCGCCGTACCCAGCGTGTTGGTCAGGAGGTCATCAACCTCTGCATAGCCGAGGGAAAATATCAGCTGGACAAGCTCAATGAGCAAGCTCAATGCAAAGCCCAGCAGAATTGCCCAGCGGATGCGTCTGTCTACAGTCCAGCCTGTTGGCAATGCGCTTGTTAAACCGATGCCGAGAGGAATAAAAAGCAGAAGGTTCATCAGCAGTGTGCGAAAGTACTCCGGGTTGTTATATGTGCCCAGAAGCAGCGGCTGAAGCGGCAAAAAGCGCAGCTCCCTGATACCGACCGAACGACCCAAAATCGTTGCAGCAAGAATTACCACTACCCAGATAAGAACAAATCCGGTGCTCATCCAATGCCAAAGTCTGGTTTTTTCTGCCAGCAAGTGGATTAGAGTCCAGAGGAGGAATAGAACGAATAGCGTGGCAACTGCTACAGGGATGGGCAGCGCGTAAAAAAATTGAAACATCGCACTTCCTTCTTATTGTTTTGGCTCAAGGTCGGTAATATGAACATGATTGTTAATGTGGTCAAGGCAGTAGCAGTGATAGCCGGAGCAGCGGGAGCAGTAGCGGAATTCCAGCGCGGGATACTGGGTATCGGTGCGGCCACAGACGGTACATTTATGGCGATAGGGCTTCTCGCCGGTAGCGCTTTTGTAGTTGGCAGCCCAGTTGGGATTGGGGGCAGCAGCCTTTTTGGGTTTGGACTTTTTGTACCGCATGGAATCTGGCAGTACGTTTCGCACATCCGAACCGAAAAACAGAAAATAATTGCCCAGCGCAATGAGGGGGAACAGCCAGCTGAGATAGATTATGCCGCAGGCAAGCCCCTGGATCATCCGTGCAAGCCCTTGCAGCAGGGACAGCAGTGTGAAGCCAAAATAAGCCCAGGCAAAATACTTTGCCTTTACAGGAATAATAAAGAACAGCAAAAACCGCATTTCCGGCAGGAGAGTGGCCACCGCCAAGAACAAGGTCAAATCGAGATAATAAATGCTGGCATTCTCACCCAGAAGGAGGGCACCAATGTCCATCAGAAGAACGCCGGTAAAATAATAAAGATTAAAGCGGAGCGTACCCCAGCTACCCTCAAGCATCTTGCCAATCTGCCAGTAGCAATAAAGCGCGATAAAGGAGAGAATGGAGCCAAAGCTTGATACATCATTGAGATAGGTAAATACATAGGTGACCAGCCGCCATACCTGTCCATGCAAAATGGCATCGCGGTTAAAATACAGATAGCTGTATACCAGTTGTGAATTGTCAATGAGGGTGAAGAAATAAACGATCAAATTGCCAATGGCAATGTAGAGCATCAGATTGCGAATGCCCTTGTCCTGATTGTTAAAGCAAAACCGCTCAAAATCTCGACGCAGTTTTTTCAATGGGAGACACTTCCTTTTGTTTGATGAATATATCATAGCGAAAAATCGGAAGAAAGTCCATAAACATTCTGTGAAATTTTTTACATATCTTCTAATCAGAGGATTCTTAGAATTATTTTTTATATCTGCAACAAAAATACGCTTCATTTTTTGTAGAAATATGTTATAATAAGAAAAAGTTAGTGCTATCCACACTGACGTTTGCCTTCGGCCCACCCGAAGGTGCAAGTTAACCATCTATTGATGAGAAAGGACATCATCCTATGGCAAAGAAAACAATTTATAGTAGCAAAAAGAAAGCGCCGAAGAAACTTACCTCCGGGCAAATCACCCTCCTGTGTATTCTGACCGCTCTGGTTATCATCGCCTGTGTGTTCATCGCGGTAAAGGCAAAGCCGCCGGTAGGGACAGAACTTACCGATTTGGACACCACCACTGCGGAAAATGAAGCAGAACCCACCGAAGACACACAAACCGAACCCGAGCCGGAGGAAGAACATACCTCTTTCGCTTCTGATAAAACCTATTATGCCGATATCGCAGTGCAGGATTACGGCACCATTACCGTTGCACTGGATGCGTCACAGGCTCCCACTACGGTACAAAACTTTGTTGAGCTATCCCAAAAGGGCTTCTATGACGGTCTCACCTTCCATCGCATTATGGACGGCTTTATGATGCAGGGCGGTGATCCGACCGGCACCGGCAACGGTGATGCCGGCTATACCATTGAGGGCGAATTCTCTGCCAACGGCTATGAGAACAATATCTCTCACACCCGCGGCACCATCTCCATGGCTCGTGCCAACGACTATGACAGTGCCAGCTGCCAGTTCTTTATCGTGCAGTCTGACAGCACCTTCCTTGATGGCAATTATGCCGGCTTTGGTCACGTTACCGAAGGCATGGACATTGTGGATGCCATCTGTTCCGAGGCTGAGCCGACCGATGATAACGGTACGATCCCCGCTTCTCAGCAGCCCATCATCGAATCTGTTACCATTCGTGAAGCGTAATTCATCATCGGCAGCTTGCCGCATGAAATATAAAAATAGGTGGTAAAAATTATGGGAAAATTCGTCATTAAGCAAGCCAAGACCGGCCTTATGTTTAATCTGAAGGCAAATAACGGTGAAGTTATCGCAACCTCTGAAATCTACAACAGCGAGGCTGCCTGCAAAAATGGCATTGACTCGGTCAAGCGCAATGCCCCTGTTGCCCCCATTGAAGACCAAACAGCCGCGGGCTATGAAATCTGCAAAAATCCTAAGTTTGAGGTCTATCAGGATAAGGCTGGAGAATTCCGCTTCCGCCTGAAGGCTACCAATGGCCAGATCATTGCGATCAGTGAGGGCTACAAGAGCAAGGCGGGCTGTCTCAATGGCATTGACTCCATCAAGCGTAATGCCCCCGATGCCCTCGTCAAAGTGCTATAATCCCGCCGCTACAATCCGCACATTGGAATGATGCGATACGGCTTTTGCAGAATTGTGAAAAGGAGAGACTCTTTGTGTATTATTCTATGACTATAGCTGGATTGGAGCGCAAGCTTCCCATTTGCCCGGTGAATGATTCTCTTTCCATTGGTGCTTTTGTTATTTTCGGTGATCCCGAGCTGACCGTTGCTGCTGCCGCAGAGCTTTTGAAAAAGGCACCGGATTACGATTATCTGATCACTGCTGAGGCGAAAGGCATTCCTCTGATCCATGAAATGGCACGGCAGGCTGGGAATCAGCGCTATTTCCTTGCCCGTAAAGGACCCAAGCTCTATATGACCGGCGTATTTGAGTCCACTGTGCAGTCTATCACTACGGCAAAGGAGCAGCATTTATATCTGGATGCGGCGGATGCCGAGCGGATGAAGGGTAAAAAGATTCTGATTGTAGATGATGTGATCTCCACCGGCGAATCCCTCAAGGCACTTGAGGCGCTGGTTGAAAAGGCAGGCGGCGAAATCTGCGGACGCATGGCCATTCTGGCAGAGGGCGATTCCATTGACCGTGAAGATATTATCTATCTTGAACCGCTGCCCCTGTTTAAGCCCAACGGCGAGATTCTCGAATAAGATAAGGAGGAACAATCATGACCAGACAAGAAGCATGGGAACTCCTGACGAAGTATAATCAGGATTCCTTCCACCTGAAGCACGCCGAGACGGTGGAGGGGGTCATGGGCTATTTTGCCCGGGAGCTGGGCTATGGCGAAGAAGCCGACTTCTGGACAAATGTGGGACTTCTTCACGATATTGACTTTGAGCAGTGGCCGGAGGAGCATTGCGTTCGGTGTGTCGAGCTTCTGCGTGATGGCGGCGCGGACGAGCGTACCATCCATGCTGTATGCAGCCATGGCTATGGCATTTGCTCTGAGGTTGCCCCGGAGCATGAGATGGAAAAGGTACTCTTTGCCACCGACGAGCTGACCGGCCTTATTGGTGCTGCCGCCCTGATGCGTCCGAGCAAGAGCGTGCAGGACATGGAGCTGAAGAGCCTGAAAAAGAAATTCAAGGATAAAAAATTCGCCGCAGGTTGCAGCCGCGATGTGATCCAGCGCGGCGCAGACCAGTTGGGCTGGCCACTTGATACGCTTTTGGAGCGCACCCTGAAAGCAATGCAGAGCTTTTGCGAATAATAATTTCGACGGCGCAGGCAAAATCCTGCGCCGTCGTTTTATAGAAAGAGCAATGTCGTTAATTTGAGAATTCTATTTTTAAGCAGATGACATTGCCTCCCCGGTGGTGCTGTCGGCGAAGCCGATCATATTTTGGTAATCTGCATTATGAACTTTGAGCTTTCCAAGGAAAGAAAACTTAGGTGGTTTATCAGAGATGGAAGTTTTCTAGCTGCTTAGAAAGCCAGTCTTCGAAAGGTTCGCCATCGGGATGGGCGGCGTTGTAGCAATCCAGTAGCCAGTTGAATGCGGTTTCGGTATATGGGTGCTCCGCGCCAAGCTTGGAGCGAAAAACAAAAAATGCGTTCCGTAGGTTTTCTAACCCGTTTTGGTAATCACCTGACTGGTATTGCAGAGAGCCGATATTCGTATAGGTGATCGCGGTATCGGGATGGTCAGTGCCAAGCTTTGCCTTGCGGATTTGCAAGGCGTTCTGATAGAATTCCAAAGCCTTGACGAAGTCGCCCTTGGCGTAGTAGACTACGGCCATGTTATTGTAAGTGGTGGCGGTATCGGGATGGTCTGTGCCAAGCTTTGCCTCTTGGATTTGCAAGGCTTTCTGCTGGAATTCCAAAGCCTTGTCGAAGTCGCCCTTGGCGTAGTAGACTCCGGCCATGTTATTGTAAGTGGTGGCGGTATCGGGATGGTCTGTGCCAAGCTTTGCCTTTACGATATCCAAGGCTTTTTGATAGAATTCCAAAGCCTTGTCGAAGTCGCCCTTGGCGTAGTAGACTACGGCCATGTTATTGTAAGTGGTGGCGGTATCGGGATGGTCTGTGCCAAGCT
>JAZRZL010000067.1:0-11660 GCA_045601345.1 Faecousia sp.
GGGCGAATCTGCGGGTCTTATTTCCGTCAGATTTAATAAAAATCTTGAAAATACGTCAAGTATTCCCTGCGATTTTTATTGAATCTGACAGAAAAATCCCTCGCAGCTCGCCTCACGCAGAATAAATAGAGATGCCCTATAATAAAAACTGGAGGCGAATACGATGAAAATCATTTTTGAACAAAGAGAAATTTTGGTTTTGTGCTGTGGCATTTTTTATTCTGTGTTTTGTATCTACAGCATTGTTACGGGTCTATTATATTTGCGGAAGGGAAATGTTGTGAATCCTCTGGAGCTGCCAAAGTCAATGGCGGCGAGGATGGATGATGCAGGGTACATGAGGCGCGCCTCAGTGTTTTTTGGATGGCTCACGGTTGTTGTGGGTCTGGTGCAGGGGTTGAGTGCGTACTGCCTGTTTTTTGGCAGCTTTCCGTGGCAGTATGGGGTTGCACTTGGGTTTACCATTTTTTCCATACTTTCCGCTGGGACAAAGCTGGTGATGACCTTTCATTTGTTCCCTATTCTGAAAGAAGCGGCCTATATTGGCATCTTTGCTATCCTTTTATTGGATGCTACCAGAGCGTTATTCCTATAAAATCCCTGTTTTGCGGAGCGATTTTGACAAAATTTACATACACTTTCTGGTCAGTCTGTCCAGAGGGTACAAAGAAAAGTAAAAAAAATTTGGTTTTACCTGTTGAAATTGCCAGCGAATCAGGCTATAATATATTGTGAAAATGGTATAGGAGGGGGCGTTTTTGTTGGGTCAGGTGGTTGCCTTCGTATCCGGCAAGGGCGGCACTGGCAAAACGACGCTGAGCGCTGCTGTGGCTGGCTTTCTGGCAAAGTGCGGCAGGAGTGTCCTTTGCATGGATCTTGATGTCGGTTTGCGCAATCTGGATATTTCTCTCGGAATGCGGGACGAGGCAACGGTCAGCTTCCTTGATGCGATGGACGGTCATTGCTCCCTTTCCGCTGCGCCGGTGCATCCGCTTTTACCGAGCCTTCGTGTACTTACGGCTCCGGTCACAGAGCCGGATGCAGTGGACGAGAGAGGTTTTTTCTCCCTTTTAGATCAGGCAAAGCACCAATTTGATTGGGTGATTCTTGATGCGCCCGCAGGGCTTGGGCATATTTTCCGGCTGGCTGTCCGCAGGGCTGCCAAGGTGCTTGTGGTGACCCAAGCCGATCCCGCCTGCCTGCGTGATGCCCAGATTGCGGCAACCATATCCAAAGAACTTGGCTCTGGGTGGGTGCGCGTGGTTATTAACCGAGTGGATGCGCGGCTTTATCACCGAATGCGCACCAATGTGGATGATATGATGGATGCTGTGGGTTTGTCCCTCATCGGTTTGGTACCAGAGCATATTGATGTGCTTCTGGCCAGTGTCTGGGGGACACCGCTTTGCAATGTTCCCGGTTGCCCCGCTTCCGTTGCCTGCTGCAACATTGCCTCCCGCCTAGAGGGGGAGAATGTACCCCTGTACCTTAGGTGAGCTACATTATAATATAAGGAGTGGACGTTATGAATATTGCGCTGACTGCACAGGATAAGAAAAAAGAGTTGCTGGTGCAGTTCTGTACGGCCTATAAGAGCATCCTTGCCAAGCATACCCTTTATGCAACAGCGACGACTGGCCGTCTGATATCCGATGCCACCGGCCTACCCATCAGCCTGTTCCTTTCCCATAAAAACGGCGGCCATCAGCAGATTGATGCCCGCATTGCCTATAACGAAATCGACCTTGTGCTGATGTTCTCTGATCCCGATAATCGTGATCCTTGGGAGGATCAGCAGATTATTGAGACTCTTCGCCATTGCGATAAGCACAATGTCCCCTGCGGCACCAATCTGGCCTCTGCGGAAATGCTTATCATGGGCTTACAGCGCGGCGATCTGGATTGGCGTGAGATGGTTCGTCCCCGCCGCAGTGTCAAGCCTGTCCGCTGAACAACTGAATGGAGCGCTACGACGCAGAAGCAGTAGCGTATCAGCCCGCCTTGCAGAGAGGGAGTCTCCGGCTGTAAGCTCCCGGCGGTGCTGTGCGTGAAGGACATCTGCCGAGCGTGCGTATAAGGCAGCTTGCCCGCTGCCGAAATCGCCGGTTCCTGCCCGCAGCAGGACAAAAGAGCTGCCTTGTGCGGCTGAAATTGGGTGGCACCACGAAGTATCCTCATACTCTCGTCCCATGTTTACGGGATGAGAGTATTATTTTTTATTTGGGCGACACCGCAACAATCCGCGTATCATGAACTGTGCGGTATTGCTCTGAAATAATCCGAAAGGAACGAAATCACATATGGAAAAAATCAAACCCCGTACCCTCTCCGGCTTTATGGAGCTGCTTCCCGCGCCCCAGATGCAGATGGAGCGCATTATGGAGATTCTGCGCCGTACCTACGCCCTCTACGGCTTCACGCCGCTGGATACACCGGCCATTGAGTCTGCGGAGGTGCTGCTTGCCAAGGGCGGCGGCGAAACAGAAAAGCAGATTTATCGCTTCCAGAAGGGGGATAACGATCTGGCGCTTCGCTTCGATCTGACCGTACCCCTTGCCAAGTATGTTGCCATTCACGCGGGCGAGCTTAGCTTCCCCTTCCGCCGCTATCAGATCGGCAAGGTCTATCGCGGCGAGCGTGCCCAGAGAGGCCGCTTCCGTGAATTCTATCAGGCGGATATCGACATCATCGGCGATGGCAAGCTGTCCATCCTCAATGAGGCGGAAATCCCCTCCATCATTTACCGCACCTTTCAAAGCTTGGGCTTGAGCCGCTTCCAGATTCGTGTGAACAACCGCAAGATTCTCAATGGCTTCTATGCTATGCAGGGTCTTACCGAGCGCTCGGGCGATATTATGCGCACCGTGGATAAGCTCGATAAGGTCGGCGCAGAAAAGGTGCGCCTAATTCTCACGGAGGATGACGGCATTCCCGAGGAAAAAGCAGATGAAATTCTCCGCTTCATCTCTATCAGCGGTTCCAATGCTGCCGTGCTTGAAGCGCTGGAGGCTTACCGCGGAAAGAATGAAGTGTTCGACGAGGGCTTGCAGGAGCTGGCTACCGTAGTTGGCTATCTTGCAGACTTCGGTGTGCCGGAAGAAAATTTTGCAGTCGATCTGACCATTGCAAGAGGTCTGGACTACTATACCGGCACCGTTTATGAGACCGCCATGCTCGATCACCCGGAAATCGGCTCGGTTTGTTCCGGTGGCCGCTACGATAATCTGGCGGAATATTATACCGATCGCCAGCTTCCCGGCGTGGGCATTTCCATCGGCCTGACCCGCCTGTTCTATGTGCTGGGCGAGCAAGGAATGCTCAATCCCGAGCTGCCAACCGCACCGGCCGATGTGCTGGTGCTGCCGATGGGCGAGGAGCTTTCCAGCGCCATTGCCCTGTCTACCCGCCTGCGTGAGGCAGGCATCCGTGTGCAGCTCTATGCCGAAGCCAAAAAGTTCAAGGCAAGAATGCAGTATGCCGACCGTCTTTCCATTCCCTATGTCATTTTCCTCGGTGAGGATGAAATCGCACAGAATAAATGCGCACTGAAAGAGCTTTCCACGGGTGTCCAGCAGCTGCTCACCGCGCAGGAGGCCATCGCCTATATCCAGAAAGGCCTTGAGGAGAAGAATCAGGGCAGCGTCATTAAAGAAAAATAAAAGGAGATTATATGATGTTCCAGTCCCGTACCCATAATTGTAATGAGCTTCGCCTTTCCCATGTCGGTGAGCAGGTCACGCTGGCCGGTTGGATGGAAAATGTTCGTGAGGTTGGCAGTAATTTTGCCTTCGTAATCCTCCGCGACTTCTACGGCACCACTCAGATCGTTGTCGAAAATGAGGAAATGATGAAGATCATTAAATCCGTCAACAAGGAATCCACCTTGCAGGTGACCGGCATTGTCCGCGAGCGCGCCAGCAAGAACTCCAAGCTGCCCACCGGCGAAATTGAGGTCTCTCCCACCGAGATTAAGGTCTTAGGTCGCTGCCGCTACAATGAGCTGCCCTTTGAAATCAACCGCAGCCGTGAGGCGGATGAGCTACAGCGTCTGCGCTACCGCTATCTTGACCTGCGCAATCCCAGTGTCAAGCGCAATATCATCCTGCGCTGCAATGTGGTTGCCGCTCTGCGTGAGGCCATGCTCCGCCATGGCTTCCTTGAAATCACCACTCCCATCCTGACGGCTTCCTCTCCTGAGGGTGCAAGAGACTATCTGGTACCCGCCCGCAAGCATCCCGGCAAGTTCTATGCTCTGCCGCAAGCCCCCCAGCAGTTCAAGCAGCTGCTCATGACCGCCGGTTTTGACCGCTATTTCCAGATTGCCCCCTGCTTCCGTGATGAGGATGCCAGAGGCGACCGCAGCCCCGGCGAATTCTATCAGCTCGATATGGAAATGGCATTTGCCTGTCAGGATGATGTCTTTGCTATCATTGAGGATGTGCTGCCTCCCATTTTCGCAAAGTACGGCACCTATTCCATTGCCTCCGATGCACCCTTCCGCCGTATTTCCTTTACCGATTCCATGGAGATTTACGGCACCGACAAGCCCGACCTGCGCATTGACCTGACCGTGCAGGATATGACCGCTCTGGTCGAGGGCATTGACTTTGCTCCCTTCGCACCCGGCAATACCGTCAAGGCGGTTGTCGTAAAGAACTGCGCCCTTGCCAGAAAAGCCATTGACAAGGTCATGGCAGAGGTCGAGGTACAGGCAGGCTCCCGTCCCATGTGGTTCCGTCTGGATGAGACCGGTGCACTGGTGGGCGGCATTTCCAAGTTCCTTGCCGACCACAAGGATGCCGTCATTGAAGCGCTCGGGCTGGAACCCGGCTGCCTTGTCGGTGTCAGCGCAGGTAAGAAGCTCACCGCGCAGAAGACCGCAGGTGTCATCCGCAACAAGCTGGGCGCTGCTGTTCCCGGCCATATGGATAAGGAACGCTATGAATTCTGCTGGATCGTGGACTTCCCGATGTACGAGATCGGTGAAGAATCCGGCGAGCTGGAATTCTGCCATAATCCGTTCTCCATGCCCACCGGCGGCAAGGAGGTGCTGGAGAAGGCAGAGCGCGGCGAGATTGACCCGCTGTCCATCTGCGCTGACCAGTACGATCTGGTGTGCAATGGCGTAGAGCTTTCCTCTGGTGCGGTGAGAAACCATGATCCCGAAATTATGATTAAGGCCTTTGAGCTGGTACGGCTGGGCGAAGAGGATGTCAAATCCCGCTTCCCTGCCATGTACAATGCCTTCTGCTATGGCGCACCTCCCCATGCCGGTATTGCCCCGGGCGTTGACCGTATGGTCATGCTGCTGGCAGGTGAGGATTCCATCCGCGAGATCATTCCGTTCCCCATGAACAAGAATGCACAGGATGTCATGATGGATGCCCCCTCCTGTGTAGAGCAGCATCAGCTTGACGAGCTGCATATTGCGCTGGTAAAGCCGGAATAAAATGAGCGGAGAAACTTTGATATGAGCTTTGATGTAGAAAAAGTAACAAAAGATGTGATCCAGTGGACAAGAGACTGGTTTGAGGTCAACGGCTCCGGCTGCAATGCGGTCATCGGTATTTCCGGCGGCAAGGATTCCACGCTGGCGGCAGCCATCTGCAAGGAAGCCCTGGGCGCAGAGCGCGTGATCGGTGTGCTGCTGCCCAATGGCGAGCAGTGGGATATTGACGTTGCCAGAGCGGTGGTAGAGCATCTGGGCATCCGCTCTTATGAGATCAATATTAAGCAAGCTTATGATGCGATTTACTCCGCAGTGGAGCAGGCTGTAGGCACAGTCACCGACCAGTCCCGTCAGAATTTGCCCCCCAGAATTCGTATGACCACCCTCTACGCCGTATCCCAGTGCAACAATGGCCGCGTGGCCAATACCGGCAACCTCTCTGAGGACTGGATCGGCTACTCCACCCGCTACGGCGATGGCGCTGGAGATTTCAGCCCTATGGCAAATCTGACAGTGCAGGAGGTCAAGGAGATTGGCCGCTATTTGGGTCTGCCCGCAGAATTCGTGGACAAGCCTCCCATTGATGGCCTGTGCGGAAAAACGGACGAGGACAACATCGGCTTTTCCTATGCGGTGCTTGACCACTATATCCGCACTGGCGAATGTGAGGACGAGGAAATCCGTGCTAAAATCGACCGCCGCCATCAGAATAACAAATTTAAGCTCTCTATGTACCCATCGTTTCCCTATGATGCCCCGGTATTTCATTTCTAATTTTCATAGATATCTAGTAAATATCCACAAAAATGGACGTTTTGATTGTGCAGTGTGATGGAATTTTGATATAAATTGTAAAATTAATTGAAATCAATAGGTGCATCATGTAAAATATAGGGTAACAATTCGCCTCTTTGGCGATTGGATAAGCCCTTTTTACCCCAAGATGAAAGGATGTTTCTTATGAGAAGAGTATTTCAGCTGCTCCTATGCGGCCTGCTGATTGTCAGCTTGCTCCTGCTTTGCGGCTGCACGAAACCGGAGGAAAATGAGATGGTGAATATCGAACCGGCTCCTATGGATGATCCGATTGAGCCGCCTGAACCCGAAGAGCCGGCTGGCTACAAATTCGCTGCGCCCTGCGGCAATGATGGCTTCCTGGCCTGTGGCACTGGTGGCAGAATCGACTTTATCACCAATGACGGTACGGTACAGTCCTGCGAATCCGGCACGACAGAAAATCTGAATTCCATCTTTATTGAGGGTCAAAATGTTGTGGTGGCCGGTGACAACGGTACACTGCTGATCTCCTATGACGGCGCTGCTACCTTCCAGCGCGTGGATATGAAAACCGATGCAGATCTTTTCTGCGCAGTTGTGTATAAGGGCACCCTTTTTGTTGCCTCTGAGGGCGGCATCATCTACCGCGAAAATCCCGGCGGATGGGAAGCTGTGAAAATGGAGACCAGCAACGATATCATCAGCCTTGCCCCTACCGACTACTGCCTGTGCGCCATCACGGCGGAAACCAATATCCTGACCTCGACCGATGGCCTGAACTGGAAACATGAGGATTTCAACAAGGTCTACGACGGCCTGTATCCCCGCTATGTCTTCACCAAGGTAATCCCCGCCGGTTCGACCATGTTTATCATCGGCTACCCCGAGGAAAATCCGCTTCATCCGCTCATCATGTACAGCGAAACCGGTGATGTTTGGATGATGAAGGAAATGATGAAGATTGACGATGAGTATCCAGATGAGAACGATAATCTTCAGGTACATGACATTTGTTTCAACATTGACCAGATCGTGGGTGTGCTTGATGACGGCAAGGTGCTCTCCATCACCGAATGCACTGCCTGCAACGAGTCCAGACAGATGGACGAAGTAATGGATTTGTGGGCCACCGCTGTGAACGAAGAAGGCGTTTTGGTCTGCGGTGAGGATTTCTATGCCAAGGTGCTTGGCTCCAAGCAGATTCGGCAGGACAAGATCGGTGCAGAACAGGCACTCTATGATGTGGAAAGCGGACGCGCTCTTCTTATTGATGTCCGCGAAGACGATGAGTTGGCAGCGGACGGCTATATTCCCAACTCTATCCATGTTCCTCTGGCAGAGGTTCAAGAAAAGCTGCCTGAGCTGGCATCCGATCCCTATCAGGAAATTATCTTCTACTGTGCCTCCGGCAAACGTTCCCAGAAGGCTGTGGAACAGGCGGAGGAAATGGGATATCGGAGCGTATATAACCTTGGCGGTCTCAGCGACTGGCCCTACGATATTATCATTGATGAGGTTTCCGCAGAGTAAGACATAACATTTGCTGGAAAATGGCAAAAAGCTTCACCATGCCGATACAGATATTTCCATATCTGTGCTGCATGGTAAAGCTTTTTCATGGATGTTTTTCTGGGGCAGGAACAATGCGCATTTTTAAAATTTGGTAAGAAAAACGAGGAATATTATGGGACTGAAAAAGAAAATTCGTGCGCTCATGTTTGAGAGCCTATCCGGTCAGATTCTTTTCTATAAGCTGCGCATTTTGCGCGAAAAGAAAGCCATGCGCCTGAGTGATTATGATACCATCCAGAAGTATTACCGGGAGCGGTTTTTCCGCGAGGCCGATCTTGCCGCTCCAAAGACCTATACAGAGAAGCTCCAGTGGCTGAAGCTGTTCTACCGCGATCCCAAGCTGCCAATTTGTTCGGATAAATACCGCATTCGGGAGTACTTAAAGGAATGCAATCTGGAATGGCTTGCCAATGAGGCGCTGGGCGTTTATACCGATGCAAACGATATTGATTTTGATAAGCTGCCGAATCGCTTTGTGGCAAAGGCAACCCATGGCAGCGGCTGGAATATTATCTGCAAGGATAAAGCCTCTTTTGACCGTAAGGGCAATGTGAAGCTGATGAATGCATGGCGCAAGCTTGACCTTTCTGCCTTTGGCAGAGAGTGGAATTATGCGGAGATCGAGCCGCGGATTGTTGTGGAAAAATTTATAGATCATGAGCCGCTCAACGATTACAAGTATATGTGCTTTAACGGCGAGCCGCTGTATATTCAGCTCAACAATGATTTCGAAGGCAGCCATTATGTGGATTTCTATGAGCTTGACGGCTGGAAGCATTTGCCGTTTACCTACGGGCCTTACCATATTTCCAACCGTGAAGTCGCTCCTCCGCCCATGCATGAAAAGATGATGGAGCTGGCGCGAATCCTCAGTAAGCCCTTCCCTTATGTCCGTGTTGATTTCTACAACTTTGACGATACGATCATTCTGGGCGAGCTGACCTTCTTCCCGGGCGGTGGCCTGTGGCCGTTAAATCCTATGGAGACAGGCTATGACGAAATTCTCGGCAAGCGCCTGAAGCTCCCCGAACCAAACTACAATCTGGAGCTGCTTGCCAAGCTGAAGGAAAAAGCCTGATTTTTATACAAAGGTGGAAAAACATTGGAAACCAAAAAACTGAAAATAGCAGTTCTCGGCGATATTTGCCCTGCGTGGGGCTTCCCGGAGCAGTTTCTTACAGGGAAGGCGGCCAATGTCTTTGGTGATTTGCTGCCTGTTCTGGCCGATTCTGATCTGGTCATTGCAAATCTGGAAGCACCTGCGACAGATTCTGTCGAAAAGCTTCCGAAAAACAGTGTATGCTTAAAGGCAAGACCCGGCGATATCGCGGTTTTGAAGCAGGCTGGCATTGACGGTGTGGCGCTGGCTAACAATCATATTTTGGACTATACGGAAAAAGGCTTTTATGATACGCGCAAGGCGCTGGAAGCCAATGACGTATTCTTCTATGGCGCAGGAGCACTGGAGGAGGCGGCAAAGCCGTATTTTGTTGAGAAAAACGGTGTGAAGGTCGGCCTTCTGGCATTCGCGGAGCGTGAATTTAACTGTGCAGCCGATTATGGCGTTGGTGCGAACCTCTGGGAGGATCTGACCGGCCCCGCCATCATCCGTAGAACAAAGGCGCAGTGCGATTACCTGATCGTGCAGTATCACGGCGGTATTGAGCATTTCATCTATCCCTCACCGCTTCTGCAAGCCAAATGCAGAGCCATGGCCGAAGCCGGTGCGGATTTGGTCACCTGCCAGCATAGTCACTGCATCGGAACCCGCGAGACCTGGGAGAATTGTGAGATTCTTTACGGACAGGGTAATGCGATTTTCGGCTATAAAGAGGGAAAAGACGCATGGAATCGCGGCCTGCTTATTCAGATTTCGCTTGAAAGGGCAGCCTCAGTCCGTTATGTTCCGATCACGGCAACGCCGGACGGAGAAAGACTTGCAAAGCCTGAGACTGCAGAGCAGATTTTGCATGAAATGGGGCAAGCATCCAAAAAGCTTTGTGACGGCAGATTTATGAAAACGCAGTGGGAGGCCTTCTGCGACAAACAAAAAAATGAATACCTACCCATGTCCTATGCATGGGGCAGGGTGATGAACAAGCTCAACCGCATGAGTGGCGGGAGGCTGCTTCATCTTTTAACAAAGCGCACAGACCGAAGAAATGCCATGAATCTGGTTCGCTGTGATGCCCATTGCGAGGTGCTGCAAACCGTCATGGAGAAAGACTATTATGCAGGACGATGAATGCATAGGTAAGGTAATGCCAATATGCTTTTCATTATGGATCCGCCAATTTTCTAATCCATATATGGTTTCAGGAGGGCTGCACCTGTGGTCAGGGAGTTTTTTCATTTGACTTTTGCATAGGAATCACTATAATAGTAGAAGACATCGTGAAAATAATGGAGAGAGGAGATTGTTATGATTTATAAAAAGTTTAGGGATAAATCCCTTTCTGCTCTTGGCTTGGGCATGATGCGCCTTCCTGTGATTGACGGTGATGAAAACCGCATTAATGAGGAAGCGGCCATTGCGATGGTCGATTATGCCATGGCAAAGGGTGTCAACTATTATGATACCGCCTGGGGCTACCATGGCGGCAACTCTGAGCTGGTGGCCGGTAAGGCACTGTCCCGCTATCCCAGAGAGTCGTATTATCTGGCTTCCAAATTCCCCGGCTATGATCTTGCCAATATGGGCAAGGTCGAGGAAATTTTTGAGGAGCAGCTGAAAAAATGCCAGACCGATTATTTTGATTTCTATCTGGTTCACAATGTCTGCGAAATGAACATTGATGCTTACCTGAACCCGGAGTATGGCACCTACCCTTATCTTCTGGAGCAGAAGAAAAATGGCCGTATCCGTCATTTGGGCTTCTCTGCCCATGGAAGCATGGATGTAATTCGCCGCTTCCTTGCCATGTACGGTGATGGCATGGAATTCTGTCAGTTGCAAATCAACTGGTTTGACTGGGAATTCCAGCACGCGAAGGAGAAATATGAGCTTTGTGTAGAACGCGGCTTGCCCGTTTGGGTCATGGAGCCGCTGCGCGGTGGAAAGCTTGCCAAGCTGGATGAAAGTGATGCAGAAATTCTCAAGCCCCTTCGCCCGGACGAGACGGCTCTCGGCTGGGCCTTCCGTTACATCCAGAGCCTTCCCAATGTGGTCGTGACTCTGTCGGGTATGTCCAATATGGAGCAGCTTGACCAGAATTTGGCAACCTATGAGACCGATGCGCCCCTGAATGGCTCGGAGAAGGCAGCACTTTCGCTGGTCGCCGCCAAAATGAGTATGCGCACGATGGTTCCCTGCACCGGCTGCCGTTACTGTACCTCCTATTGCCCCCAGGAGCTGGATATTCCGAAGCTTTTGGAGCTTTATAACGAGCACTGCTTCACCAATGGCGGCTTCATGGCACCTATGTATCTTGGCACACTGCCAAAAGAAAAGCAGCCCGCCAGCTGCATCGGTTGCCGAAGCTGTGAGGCGGTCTGCCCGCAGGGAATCAAAATCTCCGAAGCTTTGGCAGATTTTGTTACCCGGTTATAAGGGAATTGATTCAACAGATGCCCATCGTATTAGCAGGGGACAGGGGACGGTTCTCTGTCTTGATGCCCAAGACAGTGAACCGTCCCCTGTCCCCGTTATAATTAGTATACTTCAAATTCAGTAAAATATCAAGCGAAAACAAATAATTTCTTGCAGGTGTGGTAGGATGAAGTTACTATTCACAGCCCGTGAAAACTTTGTAGGAATGCCCAAACGATTTGTTTCAAAATGCAAGATACGATTCATTTTTTCGATCTGTTCGTTAATATGCCGAACGGGCATATTGAAAATAGTGGATATTTTGCGAAAAAA
>JAZRZL010000068.1:0-59133 GCA_045601345.1 Faecousia sp.
TGGGAGCTTCCGTCCGGCTATCAGCCCGTTGAGGCCGGTTTCGTAAGAACCTATAATGATGACAAGAGCGGTTCTGACAGCCTGAAGCTCGAAAATGTGGACGGCAGCGACATCAAGAAAAACGCTGTAGCCGCTGTCCGCAACACCGGCAGCTATACCCTGAACCTGAACCTGAGTGCCAGCACGGCGCAAAAGAATCTCTACGCCGTTGGCTATCTCAAATGCACCAATGCCGCCGGCGAGGAGGTTATCGTCTATACTTCTTCTATACAAAGCGCTGCGAAGCAACGTCCTTCACACTAATTATATAGATTACACCAAGGCACAATGATATGATCCCCCTAAAGTAGACTATGGAAAACAACAGTCACTTTAGGGGGATTGTTGAAAATGTGAGCAAGACAGGGGACGATTCTCTGTCCTTACAACATGGAAATTACCGTGATAGAAAGATAGTTTTGTATTGTGTTCAGTTTTCTTCTGTGGTATAATTGTCAAAACAATTATTGTGTCATTTTCGATTGCCCTTACGGAGCAATCGAAAATGATGCACATATTAGAAGGCAGAAAATACTGAAATGAGGGTTTTTTATGGCTGATCAGACCTATTCCTTCCGTTCTGCGATGAATGGATTCCATCGCGGCGATGTGATTTCCTTTCTTGGGGAGCTGAGCCAGAAGCACCAGACGCAGGTGCAGACACTACAGGAGGAGCTTCGCATTGCAAAAGAGGAAATTGAACGTTTGCAGCTGGAAAATGAAAGCCTACAAAATCATGAGATCACGCAGTCAAAGGGTAAGATGAATGCTGCTAATGCCGATGTACAGGAGCTGGAGGCTTACCGCCGCGCAGAGCGCTATGAACGCGAAGCCAAAGCCAGAGCGGAGAAAATTTTTACTGATGTATCCTTTGCCATTGATGCGGAAGGAAAGCAGCTTCTGGAGCAGGAACTTCAGCTTCGGAATATGAGTGCTGTACTTTCTTCTGATATTACTTCGCTGGAGATGTCTATGGCTGATATTCGAGGTAAGCTCAATGGAACCCGTGAGCGGATTTGTGATTTGAAAAAGAATATTATAAGTGAGCATACCTGACGCATGGACGGTGCAGGAGCATCCAGAGAACATCTGCATGATTGCAGAAGCACGGTAATTGAATGAGTAAACAAATTATGAATAAACGAATTGTCCCAAATGGCGGTAGAGGCCAAGGCTTCCCCTTTGGGGAAGCTGTCGAGCGAAGCGAGACGGAAGAGATTATTGGATGCACTGTTAAAACAGAAAACCTTCCTAACATAGAAAGCGCTCCGTCTTAGAAGACAGACCTCATCCGCCGCCTGCGGGCGGCACCTTCCCCAGCGGGGAAGGCACGGGCTTGTTAATTTACTGCCGTTGAGAACCGCCCACTGCCCTGTTGTGCGCAGTTGACATAACGTTACCAAATGTTCATATTTTCTTAACATATTCAATTACCGTGTTGCAGAAGAGATACTATTTGCATTTTTTTGCTGTATGTGATAAAATAAGAGTGATTATTTCGCATTTCCTTCAAGGAGGTAATAACCCCTGTGAATGTAAAGCTTTTTGGTAACTCCCGCAAGCCTCGCTTAGGGAAAAATAAGAAGCAAAAGCCAGAAAAAAAGAAAGAAAAACGCACAGTTCTTGATCGTATTGTCAGCGTTCTTCTGGTGCTGGTTACGCTGGAGTCTCTGTATTGTACAGCTGTTTTTTCCAATATTCCATTTATTGCCGAATGCCGTTCCATTTATATTGATACGGCTATGTCCACAATGCGGCATCATTGGCTTGCTACCTATTTTATTCCCCCTGCCGTGGTCAACGCCGTAACTGACCAAATTGCCAAGGCACGCGAAGCCCAGATCGGTGTGAATTCTGGCTGGAATCAGGGCGTGAAGGAGGACGTGACCATGGATGAATCGGCAAACGTCGCAGCGTATTTCAGTCAAGATGAAATCAATGCTATGACATCGGACGAGCTTGAATTTTATGAGCTTTTCTCTGAGATTGATCCAAAATCCATGGAATTGTATGTTAAGGCAAATCCTTCGGTTATCAAGGACGGCTGGGATCAGATTTCCATTAATGAGGCTGGTTTGGATGATAAGGGTACCGATATTATGACCCGTCAGGGAGACCATGTACTGGCACTGGATGCAAAAAATCAGGTTCTTCTGATTCGTGTCAGCGGCAATGGCTACCGCGGCATTCTGGCGCTGTGTAAGGATCCGTCCCGTGTCAGTATTCAGCCCGGCTCCGGCATTGGCTCCTATGGCAGCTATGCGGGCGATATCGCTGAAGAACATGACGGTATTCTTGCCATTACAGGCTCCGGTTTTATTGACAACGGCGGCACCGGTAATGGCGGTATTCTGGCAGGCTATGCGATGTGCAATGGTAAAGAATATGGCAAGGAGCATATGAGCTGGGGCTATAAGCGCGCAGAGCTTCATAATGATGATCTGCTCTATATCACCGATGCACAGTCTGCTGTTTCTGCGGATACACGCGATGCAGTGGAATTTATGCCTGCGCTGATCATTGACGGTGAAGTGATCGTCGATGATGATTGCGGCTGGAACGGCATCAATCCCCGTGCGGTTATCGGACAAAATGCTAATTATGATATCATGATGCTGGTTATCGAAGGCCGTCAGACCTATTCTATTGGTACCGGCGTTGTGGAATGCGCAAATATCCTTCACCGCTATGGCGGTATGCAGGCCATGAATTTGGATGGCGGCTCTTCTGCTATCATGTGGTATGATGGCGAATATGTTACCCGCTGCGGCAATAGAGCGCTGCCCAGTGGTCGTCCTATGCCCAACGCTTTCGTCTATAAAGCTGCGGAGTAAGGAAGAATCTTCTATACGGTAAAAGTCATGAATTCCCGTGACTTTTACCGTATTTTTTCCGATTTGTCGGATTGACAAGTGAAATACGATTGGATATAATATATGAGGAAATTTTGGCGGTACCTTTTCCGCCCGCTCTTTCAACCGTCAGGCTGAAAACTATTTTGAAAGGATTTTTGCCATGATTTATACTACAGAAGTACAGAATATGTGCCCCGTTGCGAAAGGTGCATATCACGGTCCGGCCCCCATCCCTGAAGAGGGCAAGTGGGTTCAGGCAAAGCAGATCAGCGATATTTCCGGCTTCACCCATGGTGTTGGCTGGTGCGCACCCCAGCAGGGTGCCTGCAAGCTGACTCTGAATGTGAAGGAAGGCATCATTGAGGAGGCTCTGGTGGAAACTCTGGGCTGCTCCGGCATGACCCATTCCGCCGCTATGGCCTCTGAAATTCTCATCGGTAAGACGCTTCTTGAGGCACTGAATACTGACCTTGTTTGTGATGCCATCAACACCGCTATGCGTGAGCTGTTCCTCCAGATCGTTTATGGCCGCACCCAGAGCGCATTCTCTGAGAATGGCCTTTCCGTTGGTGCATCTCTGGAAGACTTGGGTAAGGGTCTGCGCAGCCAGGTTGGCACCATGTTCGCCACCAAGGTGAAGGGTCCGCGTTATCTGGAAATGGCCGAAGGCTATGTTACCCGTGTTGCGCTGAATGATGCTGATGAAATCATTGGCTACGAATTTGTTAATCTTGGCAAGATGATGGACTTTATCAAGAAGGGCATTGAGGCCGCCGAAGCACTCGAGAAGGCAAAGGGTCACTACGGCCAGTTCGATAATGCTGCCAAGTATATTGACCCGCGTCAGGAATAAGGAGGATCAGACGATGGCACTGTTTGAAAGCTACGAAAGAAGAATTGAAAAGATTAACGGCGTTCTGGCAAGCTATGGCCTTTCCTCCGTGGAAGAATGCCGTGAGCTGTGCAAGGAAAAGGGCTTTGATCCTTATGAGATCGTTAAGGGTATCCAGCCCATTTGCTTCGAAAATGCCTGCTGGGCCTACTGCGTAGGCGCAGCCATCGCCATTAAGAGCGGTGTCAAGAGCGCTGCGGAAGCCGCCGAAGCCATAGGCATCGGCCTTCAGGCATTCTGCATTGATGGCTCCGTGGCGGAAGACCGTAAGGTTGGTATTGGCCATGGCCGTCTGGGCGCTATGCTTCTGCGTGATGAGACCAAGTGCTTTGCCTTCCTAGCTGGCCACGAGTCCTTCGCTGCCGCAGAAGGCGCAATCGGCATTGTACGCAACGCCAACAAGGCTCGTAAAGAGCAGCTCCGCGTGATCCTCAACGGCCTCGGCAAGGATGCAGCCCAGATCATTTCCCGTATCAACGGCTTCACCTATGTCCAGACCCAGTTTGACTACTTCTCCGGCGAACTGAAGATCGTCCGCGAGGTTCCTTACTCCAACACCGAGCGCGCCAATGTCCGCTGCTACGGCGCTGGCGATGTCCGCGAAGGCGTTGCTATCATGCATCATGAGGGTGTCGATGTCTCCATCACCGGCAACTCTACCAACCCCACCCGCTTCCAGCATCCTGTTGCAGGTACCTACAAGAAGGAATGCATTGAGCAGGGCAAGAAGTATTTCTCCGTTGCCTCCGGCGGCGGCACCGGCCGTACTCTGCATCCCGACAACATGGCTGCAGGCCCCGCTTCCTATGGCATGACCGATACCATGGGTCGTATGCACTCCGATGCACAGTTCGCAGGTTCCTCCTCCGTTCCCGCTCACGTGGAAATGATGGGCTTCCTCGGCATGGGCAACAACCCCATGGTCGGCGCTACTGTTGCTGTTGCAGTTGCTACTGCTGAAGCAATCGGCTAATTATCTTATTCAAAAAAGAGAGACGCGAACAACGTCTCTCTTTTTGCAATTTTGAAAGAAAAAAGAAAGGAAATGATACGATGTTTCACGGAAAATGGATGAAGATTTGCAGCTTATTATGTGTATTTTTCCTTGTTGTTGAACTATTTAATTTCCCCAGGGCACAGGCCGCAGATCCCTGGGTTAACAAAGCGGATGTATCATGGATTGATTCATCTAAAAAGCTGGTAGCCTTCACATTTGATGATGGCCCTGTTGGCACAGCACCCACGGCTTCCTCTCAGAGAATCATGGATGTTCTTGAAAGGTACGGAATGCACTGTACTTATTTCTATTGGGGTGAGAAAATCAACGATTCCAATATTGATGAAATCAAAAGAGCCTATTCCATCGGCTGTGAGTTGGGCAACCATTCCTTTACGCATCCCTATCTGACCCAAATGAATGCATCACAGATTCAGGAAGAAATCTCCAAAACCAATGCATGGCTGGAGCCGATTTCCGGCAATGCAGTGACCCTTGTTCGACCGCCCTATGGCAGTACTAACAATACGGTTCAGCAGGCCGCAGGTGCTCCGCTGATCAACTGGAGTCTGGACAGCGGCGACTGGAACAATGGTAACTACGATAGTGTCCTGAGAACAGTGTGTAATGGCATTCAGGATGGCTCCATTATTCTGTTCCACCAGACCTATGATTTTACTGCACAGGCGATTGAGACGCTGGTTCCTGAGCTGATCGAGCAGGGCTATGAAATCGTCAGTGTTTCTGAGCTGATGAAGATGAAGGGAATTGAGCTGAAAGCCGGAACGGTTTATACCAATCAGGCTGTGGGCAAGCCCAATGTGATCGAAAACGCTGACCATGAGCATGTATATCAGGATATTGTTACCGCCCCTACCTGCACCGAGCGCGGCTATATGACCCATAAATGCACCGTAGAGGGCTGCAAAAAAGTGGTTGTTGATACCTATGTTGATGCCCTTGGTCACGACTGGGACGAAGGCAAGATCACAACACCGGCTACAGAGCAAAGCGCCGGTCTGACAACCTACACCTGCGCACGCTGCGGTGAAATCAAGACGAAACGCATTCCGAGAATCGGTGCAACCGTACCGGATGATATTGACTTTACCGATCCTGCTTCTGCTGACCGGTTTGAGATTGTGAACAAGGATGTTACCGCAATCCGTGAAGGCGAAGGCCTGTATATGATCACCACGAAGAACGCTTTTGAGCCTTGCAACGATCAGCTCTCCGGTGATGCAGCGACGACACCCAAAGACCTTGTTCTTGTTCCTGTAGAGGGCGACTGGCAGGCAACATTAAAGTTCAATTTCAGCACCGGCAGCGCCAGTAACGGCTACTATCAGTTCTTCGGTTTCTATGCCATGGCAGACTATAATAACTGTGTCGGTATCCGCGGCGGTGATGGTGCCTTCCAGAATTTCCTGCGCGTAGGCGGCGAGCTTGCGGCTGATACCGCTGATTTGAATTCTACGCCCGGTTTCTCTGCTGCTGGTACCTACTGGTTCAGAGTCAGGAAGGAGGGTACCACCTACACCTGCTACCGTTCTTCCGATGGGGAAGATTTCACCGAGATTTTCTCTTATGATGATACGGGCATTGAAGCCGATAAGCTTGCCATTGATGCCTATACCGGCATGACCGAAGGTTATATCTTCATGGTTGATAGCCTGACCTTTGAGGATGTTCATGTCCATAACTATGTGGCGGACGTTACAGCTCCTACCTGTACCGAGGGCGGCTATACGGTCTACACCTGCGCCTGTGGCAGCCGCTATGTTGCGGATGAAGTTCCCGCTCTTGGCCATGACTTTGTCAACGGCAAGTGCAGCCGCTGTGATGAGAAGGATCCCGACTATGTATGCAATGGCGGTGATGACTGTCCCGCCAAGGACTTCACAGATAGCCCCAAGCTCGGTACCTGGGCACATGAAGGCGTTGATTACTGTATTGAAAAAGGCTACATGAATGGCATTTCCGATGCCATCTTCAAGCCGAATGGCACTGTCACCCGTGGTCAGTTGGTCACAATTCTCTACCGTATTGCAAAAGAACCTGACATTTCCACGGAAAAAAGCTTTACGGACGTTGTCCCTGACAGATACTACACTGATGCCGTGCTCTGGGCAGCAGAAAACGACATCGTCAACGGCTACAATGATGGCACTTTCAAGCCCGAATCACCCATCTCCCGTGAGCAGATTCCCACCATCCTTTATCGCTATGCCGGAAGCCCTGTTGCCTCTGGTACGCTGGACTTCCCGGATGCAGATAAGACCGGCAGTTATGCAAAGGATGCCCTCATATGGGCAACACAGGAAGGCCTTATCACTGGCGTGAAGACGACCGAGGCCACGCTCCTCAACCCCAAGGCCAATGCCACTCGCGCCCAGATCGCAACGATCATCATGCGTTATCTGGAAAGCCTGTGATTTGAAAGTGTTTTGAATGATATTTCTCCCCATGGGGCTTGCGCAAAGCGGCTCCATGGGGACATTTTATCCCGGTCGGTAAATTTTTTTCGGCAAAACGGAGATTTTTATTGACTATTCTTGTATATTCTGCTATAATGTCACACTGTCTGGGCAATGATACCATTGCCAAAAAGGAGGTGCGACCCGTGCTTGATGAATTAAAAACCGCCAAGCGAATTGTTGGCATCAAGCAGCTGCGCCGTGCGTTATCCTCCGGTGATGTGAGGAAGGTTTTTCTCGCTGAGGATGCCGATCCCCGCCTAACAGAGTCTCTGGAAATCCTCTGTGAGAGTCAGGGCATTCCTTGTGTGTTTGTGCCAAAGATGCACGAGCTTGGCAATGCCTGCGGCATCGACGTTGGCGCAGCGGCAGCCGGAATTCTTCGGTAAGCCGTCAAATTTTGGTCCTAACGGAATACTTTACCGTATTTCGGGACAATATATCTGCTGGAAACAGCCATTCTTTAAGAAAGGAGAAACCTATGCCTACTTTTAACCAGCTGGTCAGAAAGGGCAGAGAACAGGCCACCTACAAGTCCACGGCTCCCGCTCTGCAGAAGGGTCTCAACACGCTGAAGAACAGAGCTACCGATCTGTCTTCCCCGCAGAAGAGAGGTGTCTGCACTGCCGTCAGAACCACTACCCCTAAGAAGCCGAACTCCGCTCTGAGAAAGATCGCCCGTGTCCGCCTTACCAATGGATATGAAGTTTCCGCTTATATCCCCGGTGTCGGTCACAATCTGCAGGAGCACTCCGTCGTTCTTATCCGCGGCGGCCGTGTAAAGGATCTTCCTGGTGTCCGTTACCACATCATCCGTGGTACCCTCGATACCCAGGGTGTTCAGGCTCGTATGCAGTCCCGCTCCAAGTACGGTGCAAAGAAGCCCAAGGCTAAGAAGAAGTAATTTCTTCACTACAATTGTACACTTCACGCCTTATTGCAAGGCAGCGCCTTGCCAAGCGTTTTTATATAGATTGTATAAATCCTCTTGGCAGGCACCAACGAAGGGTAAAGTCCCTTTGAAGTACCTATGAAATCATTTTATGAAGGAGGGAAGCGAAGTGCCCAGAAGAGGTAATGTT
Organism: Faecousia sp.; assembly: GCA_045601345.1. Lineage (GTDB taxonomy): Bacteria > Bacillota > Clostridia > Oscillospirales > Oscillospiraceae > SVMC01. Next base: position 8,343 of record JAZRZL010000068.1, read on the forward strand.
CCCAAGAGAGAGGTTCTGCCCGATCCTATGTATAATTCGGTTCTGGTAACGAAGCTCGTCAACAGCATCATGCTCGATGGTAAAAAGGGCGTAGCACAGAAGGTTGTCTACGGTGCTTTTGAAATCGTTGAGCAGAAAACCGGTAAGAACGGTCTGGAGGCTTTCCAGCAGGCTATGGAAAACATCATGCCCGCCCTGGAGGTCAAGACCCGTCGTGTCGGCGGCGCCAACTATCAGGTGCCTATCGAAGTCAAGCCCGACCGTCGTCAGACCCTTGGTCTGCGCTGGCTTACCACTTATTCCCGCAAGCGCGGCGAAAAAACCATGAAAGAGCGTCTGGCTGCTGAAATTATGGATGCCTGCAACAATGCTGGTGCATCCGTCAAGAAGCGCGAAGATACCCACAAGATGGCCGAAGCCAACAAGGCGTTTGCTCATTTCCGTTGGTAACGAAGGAGCATTTCTATGCCGAGAGAATACGCACTTGAGAATACCCGAAATATTGGTATCATGGCGCATATTGATGCAGGCAAAACCACTACCACAGAGCGCATCCTTTTCTATACTGGCCGCACTTATAAGCTGGGTGAAACCCACGAAGGCTCGGCTACCATGGACTGGATGGCACAGGAGCAGGAGCGTGGTATTACCATCACCTCTGCTGCTACCACCTGCTTTTGGAATGGCTGCCGCATCAATATCATCGACACTCCGGGTCATGTGGACTTCACCGTAGAGGTGGAGCGCAGCCTCCGGGTTCTCGATGGCTCCGTCACGGTCCTATGCGCAAAGGGCGGCGTTGAACCTCAAACCGAAACGGTTTGGCGTCAGGCCGACAAGTACAATGTACCCCGTATGGTATATGTCAATAAGATGGATATCACGGGCGCGGATTATTTCAACGTTCTCAAAATGATGCACGAACGGCTGAGATGCAACGCGGTCCCAATTCAATTACCCATCGGCGCAGAGGCCGATTTTAAAGGCGTTATTGACCTTGTCAAGATGAAGGCGTATGTCTTCTATGATGAGCTTGGCAAGGATTACCGTGAAGAAGAGATTCCTGCCGATCTGCTCCCGCAGGCCGAGGAATACAGAGAAAAGCTGATCGAAGCCGTCTCCGATGAGGATGACGAGATCATGGAGCTGTTTCTCAATGGTGAGGATGTGCCCGAGGATATGATCCGCGCAGCCATCCGTAAAGCTACCATTTCCGTGCGCATGGTTCCTGTTACCTGCGGCACATCCTACCGCAACAAGGGCGTACAGGAGCTGCTGGATGCCATCGTAGCTTATATGCCGTCACCTCTCGATAAGAAAGGCATTACCGGCATCAACCCCCGCACCGATGAAGAAGAATTCCGTCCTGCATCGGATGAAGCGCCGTTCTCTGCGCTTGCATTCAAGATTGCTACGGATCCCTTTGTCGGCAAGCTCTGCTTCTTCCGCGTCTATTCCGGCACGGCAGATAAGGGCAAAACGGTGCTGAACTCTACCAAGCAGAAGCGCGAGCGCCTTGGAAAGCTGCTTTTAATGCACGCCAACCACCGCGAGGATATTGACACGGTCTATTCCGGCGACATTGCGGCAGTTGTCGGTGCACACAACACCTCCACCGGCGATACGCTTTGCGATGATAAGCACCCGATCATTTTAGAGTCGATGGTTTTCCCCGATCCCGTCATCCGCGTGGCAATTGAGCCTAAGACCAAGGTTGGTCAGGAGAAGATGGGAATTGCTCTGCAAAAGCTGGGTGAGGAAGACCCGACCTTTAAATATTACACCGACAGTGAAACCGGTCAGACCATTATCGCCGGTATGGGTGAGCTGCACTTGGAAATCATTGTGGATCGTCTTCTGCGGGAGTTTAAGGTGGAGGCCAATGTTGGTGTTCCTCAGGTTGCCTACAAAGAGACCATCCGCGGCGAAGCCGATGTGGATACCCGCTATGTCCGCCAGTCCGGCGGCAAGGGGCAGTATGGCCATGTCAAGATCCATGTGGAGCCGAACGAATCCGGCAAGGGCTACGAGTTTATCGACAAGGTGGTTGGCGGCGCTGTTCCCAAGGAATATATTCCCGCAGTCAGCGACGGTATTCAGGGCGCGATGCAGGCCGGTATTCTGGCAGGCTATCGTGTTGTCGATGTCAAGGTTACACTGTACGATGGCTCCTATCATGAGGTGGACTCCTCCGAGCTGGCATTCAAAATTGCTGGTTCTATGGCATTCAAGGATGCTTGCCGCAAGGCACAGCCTGTTATTCTTGAGCCCATCATGAAGGTTTCCGTGATTGTCCCAGAGGAATATACCGGCGATGTCATCGGCGATATTTCCTCCCGACGTGGCAATGTCCTGGGTATGCTTCCCCGCAATGGAAGTTCTCAGATTGATGCCAACGTCCCGCTGAGTGAAATGTTCGGCTATGCAACCGACCTTCGCTCTAAAACACAGGGCCGTGGACAATATTCCATGGAGCCCAGCCACTATATTGAGCTGCCGAAAAGCCTACAAGATGAAATTATTGCGAAAAGAGGCTATCTCTATTAATTTTTTACTTGTTTTTCTGCGCTTAATGTTGTATAGTAATAAACGGCACGAATAAAATTAATTTGAAAGTTTTTTATATTTCTTACAGGAGGATAATTCAATGGCTAAGCAAAAATTTATCAAGGATAAGCCCCATGTAAACATCGGCACCATCGGTCATATCGACCATGGCAAGACCACCCTGACCGCTGCTATCACCAAGTATCTGGCTATGCAGGGCAAGGCTGACTACACCGACTATTCTTCCATCGATAAGGCTCCGGAAGAAAGAGAACGTGGTATCACCATCAACACCGCTCACGTTGAGTACGAAACCAATGCTCGTCACTATGCCCACGTTGACTGCCCGGGCCACGCCGACTATATCAAGAACATGATTACCGGTGCTGCTCAGATGGACGGCGCTATCCTCGTTATCGCTGCTTCCGATGGCCCCATGGCTCAGACCAAGGAGCACCTTCTGCTTGCCCGTCAGGTTAACGTTCCTTCCGTTCTCGTTTTCCTGAACAAGGTTGACCAGGTTGACGACGAAGAACTCCTTGAGCTCGTTGAGATGGAAGTTCGTGAAACTCTGGACTTCTACGGCTTCCCCGGCGATGACACCCCCATCATCCGTGGTTCCGCGCTGAACGCTCTGGCTTCCGAATCCAAGGACATGGACGCTCCCGAGTATGCCTGCATCAAGGAACTCATGGACGCTGTTGACACTTGGATCCCCACTCCCGACCGCAAGGCCGATATGCCCTTCCTGATGCCTGTTGAGGACGTCTTCACCATCTCCGGCCGTGGCACCGTTGCTACCGGCAGAGTTGAGCGTGGCATTATCAAGAAGAATGAGCCTGTCGAAATCGTCGGCCTCATGGACGAGAAGAAGAGCACGGTCGTTACCGATATCGAAATGTTCCACAAGCTGATGGATTACGCCGAAGCCGGCGACAACATCGGCGCTCTGCTCCGCGGCATCGACAAGAAGTCCATTGAGCGTGGCCAGGTTCTGGCAAAGCCCGGTTCCATTCATCCCCACACCAAGTTCGTTGGTCAGGTCTACGTTCTGTCCAAGGAAGAAGGTGGCCGTCATACTCCGTTCTTCAACAACTATCGTCCGCAGTTCTATTTCAGAACCACTGACGTTACCGGTATCATTTCCCTGCCCGAAGGCGTTGAAATGTGTATGCCCGGTGACAACATCGACATGAATGTCGAGCTGATCACCCCGATCGCTATCGAGAATGGCCTCCGCTTCGCTATTCGTGAAGGCGGCCGCACCGTTGGCTCCGGCGTTGTTATCGGTATCAACGAGGACTAATTCCTATTTAGCCAAACCTACAAGAGCCTGCCTCACTGTGAGACAGGCTCTTTTGCACTTATCCTTCGTGCCGTGCATACCATGATATTGAGGTGATTTCATGGCACTGCTGTTGAGTATTCTTTTAGTTTTATCCTTTTTGGCACTGGAGTGGTATGTACGTGCTGCCTTGCTTGCCCCTATGCCGAAGGAAGTACGTATGGTCTTTTCGCTTAATTGGCAAAGCGAACCCAAGCTGGAAAGTGCTGTGCGGTGCTTTCGGTTTTTGAGGCAGCATCGACTTGTACAGGGTGTATTTGTTATTGTTCCGGCAGAAGATGATCCTAATCTTCTTGCTCCAGCAAAAATTCTGGAGGAGGAAGATGTAATTATAGAGAAACTGGCGAAATGAGGTTCTGATTTCATGGAGCAGAAAATGGAACTGCTGCAAGGTGTGGTTCGTACCATCTTGTTTCAAAATGAAGAAAACGGTTATTCTGTTGTAAAGCTCAACAGCGATGAGATAGGCTTGGTTACTGTGGTAGGAACCATTCCTCTGGTTCATGTCGGAGAGCGCCTTTTGGTTACTGGAAGATGGCAAGCTCATGCGCAGTATGGCAGACAGTTTGCTGCCGAGTTTTTGGAGCGCTTAATGCCGGAAACGTCGCAGGAAATTTTGGCTTACCTGTCTTCCCGTGCAGTGAAGGGCATTGGTCCAAAATCCGCTGTCAGAATTGTTGAGCGCTTTGGAGATCAAACGTTAAAAATCATGGAACGTCAGCCCAAGCGGCTTGCTGAGATTTCTGGAATCAGCTTTCAAAGAGCAGAGATGATTGCGAAATCCTTTGCTGCGCAGGTAGGTGTTCGTCATCTGATTGAATTTCTGTCCAGTCATGGACTTCGAGCGCAATATGCCATGCGGCTTTATCGGCGTTTTGGGGAGTATGCTATAGATGAGGTAACGGAAAATCCCTATTTGTTGACAGAAACGGAATTTGGTGTCAGTTTTCAGGAGGCCGATACTTTTGCACTGGAGATTGGTCTGGATGGTGATGATGAGCGCAGAGTTGAGGCAGGTGTCTTGTTTGAACTTTCTTACAATTTGAATAATGGCCATGTGTTTGCTCCTACAGAAAAGCTTATTCTTGCTACGGCGCAGCTATTAGGTCTTGATGTTGCCATCGTCTGCGAAGCCATTCCTCGCCTTCAGGAGCAGGAACGTTTGGTACAGACCACGTTGGGCGAATATAAGGTTTGCTATCTTCCGGAATATTATGAGGCGGAAACCTATATTACCCAATGTCTGTATAGAAAATCCCAATATACCGTTCAACCCAAATCCGTATTGGATAAAATTATCTACGATATCGAAGGATCTCTTGGTATTCAATATGCGCCGGAACAGCGACAGGCCATCTTGGATGCGTCTACGCATGAGATCATGCTTCTTACCGGTGGTCCTGGCACAGGAAAGACCACGACACTGGCAGGTATTTTAAAACTATTCGATACATTAAATAAAAGAACGCTTTTAACAGCGCCAACCGGTCGGGCGGCGAAACGGCTTTCTGAGCTGACCGGTCGGCCTGCGACCACGATCCATCGGCTTTTGGAGGCACAAATCAATCCGGAAACCGGTCTTATGATGTTTACCCATAATGAGGATGCACTGTTAGATGCGGATGTTCTCGTTATGGACGAGACCTCTATGGTGGATCTATTGCTGATGCGCAGTCTATTGTGCGCGTTGCCGAAGCATTGTACGGTTATTATGGTGGGTGACCCGGATCAACTGCCCTCTGTTGGAGCAGGGAATGTTTTCTCCGACCTTATTCGCAGCGGTGTCATTCCCACGGTTCGCCTGACGGAAATTTTTCGTCAGGCGCAGGAGAGCCTGATTGTTATGAATGCCCATGCGGTCAATCAAGGCAGACTCCCAATTTTGAATGTTAAAGATCGTGATTTCTTTTTCCTGCGCAGGACAAGCGCGGAGTCCACAGTAAAAACCATCTGTGAGTTGTGTAGTTGGCGTCTTCCGAAAAACATGGGGATTTCTGCTAACGATATTCAGGTGCTCTCTCCAACGCGAAAGGGAATTGCCGGAACTCAAAATTTGAATCTTATGCTCCAACAGATACTCAATCCTCCGGCACCCGGGAAAAAAGAAAAAAAATACGGCGAATTTTGCTTCCGGGAAGGAGATCGGGTGATGCAAATTCGCAATAATTATGATATAATATGGAAACGGGTGGACGGCAAGGGAGTTGGCACCGGGATTTTCAATGGTGATATTGGTGTGATTTCCCTCATTGACCATACTGCCGAGCAAATGACCATCGTCTTTGATGACCGTGAGGCAGAATACTCCTTTGATATGCTTCAGGATTTGGAATGCGCCTATGCCATGACCGTCCATAAGACGCAGGGCAGCGAATACCGTGCTGTGATCCTTAGTGCGATGCAGGGTTCTCCGTATTTGCTGACCCGAAGCATCCTTTATACTGCAATTACAAGAGCAAGAGAACTGCTGATTATTGTTGGTAGCGAGGAGATTATTGCCGCAATGACCCGGAATGATCGGCAGACCCGCCGTTACAGCGGACTGAGATATCGTCTATGTCAGCTGAATGAGGGAGCGAATGCATGATCCGATGGCTGTTTACTCTGATATATCCTCCGAAATGCGTCTTTTGCTGCCATATTTTGGATAAGAATGAGACGGAAATTTGCTCGGCTTGCAGAAAAGAACTCCCGTATGTGGAGGGTTTTCTAAAAAGTATTCCTTATAGCAGAAAAAACACAGCGGTCTTTTTTTATGAGGGCTATGTGCGAGAAGCAATTCTACGCTACAAATTCCGAAGAAAAAGACTTTATGCCGCTCCGCTTGGAAGATTATTGGCGATGAAGCTTCTACAGGAAGCGCCGGAATATGACGTGATCACGTATGTTCCTGTCAGCCGTGCCCGTCGGCGCAAGAGAGGCTACGATCAGGCACTGGAGCTTGCAAGCGCAGCCGCAAGAGAGTTGGGACGGAATATTCAGCCGCTTCTTGTAAAAATTCGGAATAATCCGGCACAGTCCGGTATTTCCGCGCCGGAGCATCGGCGAGCCAATGTGCTGGGGGTTTATCGTGTGCTTGACCCAAAACTGGTACATGGACAAAAAATATTACTGATTGATGATGTGATGACCACCGGGGCAACACTCTCCGAGTGCTGCAAGACGCTGCTGGATGCCGGTGCAGCTCAGGTGAGCTGTGCGGTGCTGGCCGCATCCCGTCGGAACAATAAACAGCAGGTGAGATAATGTTATTTTTTTCAAAAGATTTGGGCGTTGACCTTGGTACAGCCAATGTGATGATTTATCAGGAAGGAAAGGGCATTGTCCTTCGTGAACCGTCTGTCGTGGCGGTGGATAAGCTCAACGGTAAGGTGTTGCAGGTTGGCTCTGCGGCTCGCAGTATGTTGGGTAGAACACCGGGCAATGTTGTTGCCATGCGTCCCTTGCGAGAAGGTGTGATTTCTGATTATGAAATGGCACAGAAAATGCTTTCGGAGTTTTTCCGTAAAATCATGCGCTATGCCATTGTAAAGCCCAGAGTGATTGTCTGTGTTCCCAGTGGTGTTAGCGGTGTAGAAGAACGTGCGGTCATTCAGTCCGCTATGGAGGCAGGTGCACGTCGTGTTTATTTGATTGAAGAGCCTCTGGCGGCTGCATTGGGTGCGCACATTGATATTTCTGGTCCTGATGGGCATATGATTGTTGACATTGGCGGCGGTACGACAGATATTGCAGTGCTTACCCTCAACGGTGTGGCAGTTTCGTCCTCCATCAAGACCGCAGGCGATACCTTTGATGAGCTGATTATCCGCTATATCCGCCGCAAGCATGGGGCGGTGATTGGCGTGAACACGGCTGAAGAGATTAAGATGAATGTTGGCTGCGTGATGGAGCGCCCTGAGAACCCGGAAATGCAGATTCGAGGCCGTGACCTTAAATCGGGCCTGTTTAAGGATGTGCTCATTCAGTCCGCCGAGCTTCTGGATATTCTCAGAAGACCTGCAAAGACCATTGCCGATGAAGTTCTTGCCGTTCTGGAGCAGGCAACGCCGGAGCTGGTGGCAGATATCTCCCGCAATGGCATTGTGCTTGCCGGCGGCGGCTGCCAGATTTGGGGCATGGATCGTTTTCTTGAGGATCGTATCGAAATTCGCTGTACTATTGCGGATGATCCCGATTCCTGCGTGGCCTATGGCTGCGGCAAGAGCCTGGAATGGCTGAGCCATATGCAGGACGGCCCCATCAACATTGCCCGACGCAAGTTAATGAAAGAGTAAATTTTATGAGGCTGTCTTATTACAAATGTTCGTTTAAGATATCCTCTATTATGGTTCTATAATAAATGTTTTACGTATCACCTGACCCAAAGAGTGATTATAGGACTTGACTTGTGGCACAACAGAGAGGACTTGTTTTCATTATGAAACACCAATTGAAAATGTGGTGGATAATCCCTTTTTTTCTTGTGCTTATTGCGATAATCTGGTATGCACACACGCAGGAAAAAATCAATCATCCAATTATTTCTTTCCGGCTTTCGTCTGATCAGCAGGTCGAGACGATTCACGCTTGGCAGAAGGATGATATATACTATGTCTTTTTACCGTCTTATGCAGACCCGTCCTGCCTGACAGCCGAAATTGGTTCCGGATATCAGGTAACAGCAAATCAAATTGTGCTGACTGATACAACAGATTTTAGTGTATTTGAAGAAAATCTGAGCTATCCTATGGAGATTTCCTGGGGCTTACGTAAGCGCCACTGCGCGATAGAGTTTCTTCATTCAAGCAATGTTGCGTCAATTTTCATTGATACTGAAACAGGTGACATGAGACGTGTCCATGAAAATAAAAATAAGACGGAGAATATCCGCATTTCTGTGCATGACAGTAAAGGGACGCTGGAATACAGCAGCGAAAGCGATATCATCAAGGGTCGGGGTAATGCTTCGTGGGAAGCGGAGAAAAAACCCTATTTGCTGACATTGTCCGGATTTCCTGATCTTTTTGGAATGGGTTCTGCGGAAAAATGGATTTTGCTTGCAAATGCCTATGACACCAGCAACCTCCGCAATATGCTAATATATGATCTGGCAGAGAAGGTTGGATTGGAGGGAAGTCCGCAGTGCTCCTATGTTGATCTCTATCTTAATGGTGAATATGCCGGGCTGTATTTGCTGACAGAAAAGATAGAAATCCAGGAAAATCGGCTGAACATTGTAAATTCTGACGCAAATGAGCCAACGAATTTTCTCTGCAGATGTGAAGTGAACTCTCGATTTGATATTCTTAACAATCCAATTCTGACGAATTTCGGACGTGTGATAGAAATTTCGAGCCCGGAAACTTGCAGTGATGTGGAAAAAGCGAGAATTGCAGCGGATGTTCAGCTGATGGAGGATGCAATTTTATCTGAAGATGCGTCTAATTCGAGCTTAGAAATCCTTGATTTGGATTCTTGGGTTCGGAAGTATTTGCTGGAAGAAATCGCAGGGAACTTTGATGCTGATCGATGCAGCAGTTATTTTTATTGTAAATATGAGAATGGCTTGCCCAAATTTTATGCCGGCCCAGCTTGGGATTATGATGCGGCATTGGGTCGCGAAAGTACATTGATTATTCCTCGAAGCTTTATGGCCAATAAGCCGTGGGAGGCAGAAGATTCAATAACACCTTACTTCACTTCCCTGTATAAAAAGGATATTTTTTATCGCAGAGTTTGTGAATTATATCAAGAGGAGTTTTTTCCGATTCTTCAGAATCTCCTTGCGGAGGGCATTGAGGAACAAGCCAATACCATCGCCGCTGCCGGAAAAATGAACGCGATTCGCTGGAGTCATTCGGAAGCGGATACCGCCGGGTGGGAGCAGGTTCACAGTTTTCTTCAGCAACGCGTAGAATTTCTGAATGAAGCATGGATACAGAATATTTTGTTTTACACCGTGAAGGTACAACCCTACGGTGAGACGTGGATTCCATTCAGATATTACGCAATGAGAGAAGGAGAACTCCTAACAGATCTGCCGGTGCTTCAGGAGCCAAAAGGAAAAGAACCAGTCTGGATTGATCAGGATACAGGCGAACCCTTCGATTTTTCAAAGTCGATTCAAAAAGATACCACACTTATTCTTCAAAATGAAAAAATAACTTTTAAAGAATCACCAATTGCATTTATTTTGGAGCATAAACATAGGATGCTGGATCTATTTCTCGTTGGTGTGCTGGGTCTGGTGTTCCTTCTGCTCATGTGGATTGATTTCAGACATAACAAGCCTTGGAGGTGGAATGATGCGAAATCAAATCAATGAACCACAATACCGGCATGAACTGAAATATCTTGTCACAGAGGCACAAATTGCGGTTTTGAGAGCCAGAATCAACGGGATTATGAAGCCCGATCCTCATGTAACAGCTTCGGGCAAATACAACATACGCAGCTTATACTTTGACGACTATGATAATAGCTGTTTTTGGGACAACGAAAACGGCACCGATCCTCGGGAAAAATACCGTATTCGCATTTATAATCAATCCAAAGATAGAATTACGCTCGAACGAAAGCGAAAAGAGCGCGGAAAAACCTTAAAGCGATCCTGCCCAATTACCGAAGAGCAAACTGTGCAGCTGATGCAGGGCGGCTGCGTGCGGGGAATTTCAAATGCACCGCCGCTATTGCAGCAGCTATGTGAGGAAAACCTGAGCCGCCAAATGAAGCCGGTGATTATTGTGGAATATGAAAGAATTCCTTATGTGTATTCCAACGGAAACGTTCGTGTAACCTTTGATACACGCATCGCGTCTTCTAATGCTCTGGGGCAGTTTTTTAAAGAAGTTATCCCGAAGCGTGCTGTCTTGCCAGTAGGGATGCAGCTCTTGGAGGTCAAATTTGATGAGTATCTCCCAGATGTGATTTATCATGCTTTGCAACTGGATAATCTCCAGCAAACGGCATTCTCTAAATATTATCTGTGCAGGAAGTATTCCTTATGAAAAAGAAAGAAGGTTATTCCTATGTCATTTCAGGATATCTTTAGAAAGTCCTTTTTAGAGGGCTGGGTCAGTACAGAAATCGGCGTAACAGCGGCAATTGTGACTATGCTGGTTACGGGATTTCTTTCGCTGTATATTTTCTTCTTCTACCGCATCGTTACAAAGAAAACCTTTTATAACAAGAGCTTTAATATTTCGCTGACAGGTGTATCAATCATTACAGCAGCAATCATCCTGACGATACAGTCCAGCATTGTCATTTCCTTGGGTATGGTTGGCGCTCTTTCTATTATTCGTTTTCGTACAGCAATAAAAGATCCTATGGATCTAATGTTCCTGTTCTGGGCTATCAGTATTGGCATTATTTGCGGTGCAGGCTTGGCAGAGATTGCCGTCATTCTATCCATTGTCCTGACAATCGGTCTGCTGATTCTTGATCGTTTGCCGATAGCAAGAGCACCCATGATTTTGGTTGTGAATGCCGCTGATCTCAATGCTGAGCAGGCTATCATGAATACACTTTCCTCCTTCTGCAAGTATCCTCGTGTAAAATCCAGAAATATGACCCCTGCTGCACTGGATCTTACCATTGAATTACGAACAGACCGCGGCAGTGAGCTTGTTCATGATGTTATGGCTCTCAACGGCATAAATGCAGTATCCCTGCTCTCCCATGACGGAGAGGTTACCTTTTGATAGGAACTGATTACATGAAGATGCTGTCTCAAAAGTTTAAGCAATCTGCTATGTACCTCCAAGATCAGGTATTCAGTATTGGGGGTACATAATCTTTGTCGCAAAAAATGCAGCTGCCGGATGGCAGCTGCATTTTTGAGGGGAAGATGTATGAAAAAGAAAAAGGAGGTAAAAAGATGGGCTATGCCAGACCCTTCTTGCATTTTCATAATATAATATCCCTATGAATTTTTTGTTAAAAATCGGAAAACAAAAAAGGAACAATTCGAAAATAAAACGTAAACATCACGCTGTTTGCGTCTGGGGAAGATCAATATTCACAGATGCTTCCATAATTAGCGGACGCAGAATGCCGCAGGCATCAAATCTGGTGTCGCGGGAGTCAGAGAGAAATACGACTTGAGTTGCGATGTTGTTCACAGTACCGCGCAGGGAGGAAAGAATTCTGTCCACATTTGCGCCGGATGCATCTGGGATGAAAATACGGCCAAAGGCGCTGTCCACCGGGAAGGCGGTATCTGTGGTACAGAAGGATATCGTCAGGTTGCTGCCTGCAAAGGCATTTTCCATTTCCCGTGCGGCAGATTCAATAAGCTCAGCGCGGGTCATGTTGGAGGTGTAGACAATGCTGCCGCTGGCAGGGAAGGAGAAACTGTCAAAAACCACTTCCTGGAATCCGAGAGAAGAAAGCTCCTTGCAAATTTGCTCCTGATAAGATATGACGGTAGATTTTTCAGGGTTCAGCCTATAATTACCCTCTTCGTCTTCCCAAAGACTGCCGTCCTCCATTTCCAGAGCAAGGTCTTTGTGGCTTTCGGCAAAATAGGAGTCGGTAAAGGCGGGAATCCGGGCAATCATGGGGAAGCCATTGCGTGTCAGATAAGAAATTAGCTCATCCACTGTATCGGTATTGGCTTTTTTTGTATCGGCAATAGAGGTATTATAATAGAAGTTGCCTTTCGTATCCTTTACGTCAATCATAACGGCACTGATATTATCCAGCTGTTTGATTTTTTCCATTACTAGTGCCGGTTCATTGCGGATCATATCAATGGTGACGTAAACGCCGGAGAGCTGCTTCAATTTAGCATCGGCACTCTGCTGATCGTTTTTAATTTCAATTTCCACATTGCTAAGATCATTGTGCTGCTTTTTACTGGAGGAATTGTCCTCTCTGAGGGGAATATCCAGTGTGCTGCGTGAGAAGTCCAGATGAGCGCCATCAGAAGTATAGACCACATACCGCTGCATGAAAATCAGGAAAAAAAACATGAATGTTACCAACACCAGAACAGTAATACCGAGAGACTTCAATGCCCGCCGTAGTCTCAGCTTGTGGCGATAGGATAGTTTGGGAATGGGAATGCGCCTCCTTTCGGGCAATTAGCCCTTTTTGGCTGTGATGCAGCACCAATCATCCATGGTGCCAATGCTGAGAATTTGAAGTCCAACGGCAGTAATTGCCTTTTTGACTTCATCCAGCCGGGTATTGAGAATGCCGGAGCAGATGAAAAGCCCGTCCGGCTTCAGGAAGTGTGGTATCACCGGGGCAAGGGGGATGATCACATCCGCAACGATATTGGCAAGCACAATATCATAGGGCACGGCGGACAACGCCTGCATACGAGTCTGATCGTTGATAACATCTCCAGTGCAGGCTGTAAAGCGATCACCCAACAGGGAATTTATTGCGGCGTTTTCTCTTGCAATATCCTCCGCCTTGGGATCAATATCCACGCCAATTGCGGATGCTGCCCCCAGAAGCAGGGCGGTAATGGAGAGAATGCCGCTGCCGCTGCCTAGATCAATAACCCGTTCTCCACCTTTAATAAAAGTTTCCAGCTCCATCATGCACATTTGGGTGGAGGCATGTGCGCCGGTGCCAAAGATCATACCGGGATCAAGCCGAATCTGCACACGATTTTCCAGATTTTCCGGCTCCAGCCACATGGGAACCACCAAAAGACGATCGCCAATGGGGATGGGCTGATAATATTGCTTCCAATTATTCTCCCAATCCTCATCGCGCACATTTTCGCAATGTAAGGTAAGAGCGCCGGGATGATAGTCGGCATATTGCTTTTTCATATCGTCCAATGCGGAACGGAGGTAGCTGATTTGCTCAGGTGCCTGCGGACCGTCTTCCAGATAAAGGCGAATCTGGCTTATTCCCGCCATAGATTGGGACAGTTCTTCATCAACATAGTCCCAATATTGACGATTTTCCTCCAAAAATTCATTAAAATCCGTTTCATCGTCCATAATAAAGCTATCAAAGCCAAGCATGGTCAGGCTTGCTGCAACCAGATCAATGACCTGCGGTGTAGTATGAATGGTAAGCTCCAGCCACTGCATATTCATGCCCCCTCTCAATACGCCTATTAGTTTACATGAACTGGCGGTCAAACTCAAGGTTTTTTTTATTTTGGTCTTTTATTTTTCGCTGATAGGTGTATAATATAACCTACAAAACCAGAAAAGGAAAGGAATTTGTGCCCATGGAACCGAGAATCCAACTGAGACCCGGTGTTTATCTTCGAGCTATTCAGACAGAAAAGTTCAAGACTGCCTGCCTGAGCCTAAACTTTGTACGCCCTCTGACGGCGGTTGAGGCACCATTAGCTGCGCTTCTGCCCAGTGTCCTGCTGCGGGGTACGGCGCATTATCCCGATATTCGTGCGATTTCCTCTTTTCTGGATGCTCACTACGGCGCATCGGTGGGGACACTTGTTCGAAAAAAGGGTGAGATTTTGACTACCGGTTTTTATGCCGATTTTCTGGAGGAGAAATTTCTTCCGAAAGGAGAGCAGATTTTTTCCCCTATGCTGGCTTTTTTGGGAGAGCTGCTTTTTGCTCCCTGTATGGAGAATGGCGCTTTCCTGCCAGATGCCTTTGCGGGAGAAAAACAAAATCTTTTGGATTCCATTGATTGGCGATTAAATGATAAGCGTGCTTATGCGCAGGAACAAATGCTTCGTGTGATGTGTGCCAAGGAAGCTTATGGAATTCCGCGACTGGGCGATCGGCAGGATGCCGAGAAAATTACACCGGCATCTCTTGTGAACTATTATTACCATCTTCTTTCCTGTTCCCGACTGGAGCTTTTTTACATGGGCAGACGATCCGCAGAGGAGGTTGGACAGGCGCTCGGAGCTATTCTGGAGCAGCTTCCTATTGCTGAGCCTGATGTTGCATCTACCTGCGTTTTGACTGGGAGTGGAGAGGTTCGTTATATGACCCAGACGATGGATATTACACAGGGGAAGCTTTGCATGGGATTCCGTACCGGTTTGACTGGAGCCGACCCCGATTATCCGGCCATGATGTTGTTCTGTGCTGTATATGGCGGAGGAGCAACAAGTAAGCTTTTTGTGAATGTAAGAGAGAGACGCTCTCTTTGCTATTATGTGTCAGCAACGCTGGATAAGTTTAAGGGTATCATGACAGTTTCGTCCGGCATTGAGGCGAAAAACTATGATATTGCACAGGATGAAATTTTACGTCAGTTAGAGGTCTGTGTACAGGGACGGATCACGGAGGAGGAGCTGGAATGCGCCCGCAAATCACTTCTCAGTTCACTGACTGCCTTTTTGGATTCGCCAGGTCGGATTGATGAGTATATGCTTGGTTGTGCCCTTTCTGGCAGCGAAATGCCCATCAAGACCCTGATGGAGCGCTTGTCTCAAGTGACGCTGGCGCAGGTGATTGACGCAGCGAAGAGAGTTCGTCTGGATACCGTATATTTCTTGAAGGGAGCAGCGGAATGAACACAATTCATTTTCCTCATTTGGGAGAAATCTGTTATGAACAGCGGCTGCCAAACGGCTTGATGATCCGTGTGATTCCTAAAAGCGGTTTTTCTCGCAAATATGCATTTTTTGCAACCAATTATGGTTCTATTCATACACGCTTTACACTGGACGGTCAGAACTTCATCTCTCCCGATGGTGTTGCCCATTATTTGGAGCATAAAACCTTTGATATGCCTTGGGGCAATGCAATGCAGGTATTTGCCCAACGGGGTGCCAGCCCCAATGCGTTTACCAGCTACTCCATGACGGCTTATTATTTTGACTGTACCGAGGCATTTGATGAAAATCTGCGTTTGCTTTTGGAATTTGTTTCAACGCCCTATTATACGCAGGAGAGCGTGGAAAAGGAACGATGCATCATTGAACAGGAAATTCATATGTATGAGGACAGTGCAGAATCGCGTGTTTTTGAGAATCTGTTTGCCTGCCTTTATCAACACCATCCCATTCGTGTACCTATTGCAGGTACAGTAGAGAGTATTCAGGCTATCACGGCACAAACACTTTGCGACTGCCATAGAGCATTCTATGATCCATCCAACATGATGCTTTGCGTGGTGGGGGATGTGGAGCCGGAGAGCGTTATTAGCGCGGCCATGGAGCTGCTGCCCAAGGAGTCCAGCGGAGTTTGTGTCCGAACCTACGGTTCGGAGGAAACGATGCGGCCGGCACAATCTCGGATGGAGGTTTCTATGGAAATTTCAATGCCAACCTTCGCTGTCGGCTTCAAATGTAAGAGTGCCGAGAATGGAGAAAGCTCCATGCGTCAGGAATTTGTCGGAGATTTGGCCGCAGAAGTGCTTATGGGGGAATCCTCAGAGCTGTATCAGCAGCTCTATGAGGCCGGTCTCATTGATTCGGAATTTTCCTGCGGCTTTGAGAGTGTTCCACGGGCTGCCATGCTCACAGCCGCTGGTGACAGCCGTGATCCTGATGCCGTTTGCTCCGCAATTCTTGCACAGGCAGATAAAATCCTTGCTGAGGGTGTGGATGAAGCATTGTTTGATCGACTGAAAAAATCCGCACTTGGTCGCCGTCTGCGGGATCTGGACAGTTTCGAGTCGATCTGCTATCGGCAATGTGCCTACTATTTTGATCGGTGCAACTATTTTACCTTTCCTGAGGTCTATCAGGATATCAGCATAAAAGATGTATATGCTTTCCTGCGTGAGACAGTCAAGGAAGAGCGAATGGCAATATCTATTATTTATCCGAAAGGAGCGACGGTATGTTCTTAACAAATGTTACCTTTCCTGGCCTTGGGTTAGATATGGACATCAATCCGGTAGCGTTTACCATTGGCGGAAAAGAAATTTACTGGTACGGTATGATTCTGGCGTTTGGTTATTTCTTGGCGGTTGTCTATGCCCTGCGCCGGGTCAAGGAATTTGGCCTGACGGAGGATCATATTCTTGACGGTCTCCTGATTGTTACGCCCATTGCCATTGTCTGTGCCAGAGCGTATTTCTGTATCTTCAATTGGAAGCTTTTTGCGGATGATCCTATTTCCTGCCTCTATATTTGGGAGGGCGGAATTGCCATCTATGGCAGCGTGATCGGTGCGGTGATATCTACCATTCTTTACGCCCGCTGGAAGAAGGTGCCCCTTTTGCCGCTATTGGATCTGATTGCTTTGGGTTTTATGATTGGCCAGTTTGTTGGACGATGGGGTAATTTTGTCAACTGTGAAGCACATGGCGGCGTGACGGATTCTTTCCTGCGTATGGGTATTGCCGATGCGCTGGGAAATATTACATACTATCACCCGACCTTCCTTTATGAATCTGTATGGAATTTTGTAGGTTTCCTTTTCCTGCATTTTTATAGCAGACACAGAAAGTTTGACGGCCAGATCTTCACCATGTATGTGGCGTGGTATGGGCTGGGACGCGCTTTTATTGAGGGACTGCGTACCGACAGCCTGTATTTGTTCCAAACCGATATCCGTGTCAGCCAGCTGCTTGCAGCAGTTTCCTTTGTGATTGCTGCTATATTGCTGGTGTGGCTACTGGTGATCCGAAAGCCCGATCCGACAAAGCTTTATGTTAATCAGCTTGCAGCGAAGGAGGCTGAGAAAACGGATGAGGTGACGAAGGATACGGAAGGGGAGATTGTTCACGAAATTCAAGAAACAGACATGGAAAATTAAGGAAAAATTTACAAATTGCGTGTGCTTACTACTACCATTTTTCAGTAACCTGTGCTATAATTCTATTAGAAATACCATCTGCCGCAATGCGGTAATTTGGAAAGGAGTATTTGAATATGGCATTTTCCAATAATTTTGATGTTATCAAGGGCTACGCTGCCAACGCTGCACAGACAGCTGCAAAGAAAACAAAGATGCTGGCTACTATCGCTAAGGCCAACATTTCCATTCTTGCTGAAGAGGATAAGATTAAAAAGGCACAGACTGAGTTAGGCAAGGTTTACTATAAGGATTTTATTCTTGATGAAGAGCCGGATCAGGCAGAGTATCTTCCCTGGTGCGAGAAGATTACGGAGTCTTTGAAGCTCATTGATGACCTGAAGACGCAAATTGAGGCAGCAAAGCTTGAAGGCAGTGCTGCAACAGAACCTGAAGAAGAGCTGGAGAAGGAAGCTCCTGTAGTTGCAGAGGAGATTGCGCCCGAGCTTCCCGAAATTGTTGTGGTTGAGGAGGTTCCGGCTGAGGAAGGCACCGAAGCGCCTGTCTCGGATGCTCCTGCCGAGGAAACCCCCGAAGTATAAATTATAATCTGAATTTCATAAAATATTCTTTTCGGGTGTCCTCCGTAGGGAAGACACCCGGATTTTTATTGTGCTTTGCAAAACGCCTTTTTTAGTTCTGTAAAAGCAACATAAAGAAGAAATAAGCCAAAACCTTTTTTGAGAAGCCCATTGTCCAGTTTCATGGCAAGCAGAGCACCGAGGATTGCGAAAAGGCAGCCCCAGGGAATGGTATGCATGGCGATATTTTTGTCCAGCAATTGATTTTTCCCGTGGAAGAACAGGGAAGCGGCAGCGGTTGGCAGGAAATACAGAAGATTGATTCCTTGTGCCGTACGTTGCTCCAAACACAGTACCCCGGTCATCCAGACCATCAGCAGACTCCCGCCACCGACACCCAGACCGGAGAGAATACCGCACACGAATGCCGCCAAGAAGTTTAAAGCCATAGCCGGATGCCTCCCCAAAGGAGAATTCCACCGAAAATTCCATGGAGCAGTCGCAAGGAAACACGGTGCAGGAGCATTCCCCCGATACAGCCACCCAAGAAACCACCTGCAAGGAGGGGCGCGGCGCTTCGGATATCAACAGAACCTGAACGCAAATAAATTATTAGCGAGACCAAACACAGCGGCAGCATTGTCAAAAGCGCTGTTGCGAAGCATTTACGTTCCTCCAGCTCGCAGTTTTTTTGCAGCAGAGGTACCAACAACATCCCGCCGCCTGCGCCGAATAAGCCATTTGCCAGTCCTGCGGCGCTGCCTGCAAAAGCGGAGAGCCAATTTTGTTTTTTCATTTCATCCCTCCCTGGCCAGTTTGACCAAGAGAGAATTTTTTATGCGTATCAAATAGGAAAGAAGGGAAATACTGTTATCAAAAAAACACGGAGGATCACAAATGCAGGGCAAGGTAGAGATCTGCGGGGTGAACACTGGAAAACTGAAAACACTGAAAAATGATGAGATGATGGCGCTTTTGCAAAAAGCAAAGGATGGAGATGAGGATGCCAGACAGCAACTGATTGAAGGGAATCTTCGGTTGGTACTGTCAGTGATTCAAAAATTTCTTGGCAGGGGAGAAAACCCAGATGATCTTTTTCAGGTAGGATGTATCGGTCTGCTGAAGGCCATACGGAATTTTGATCTTTCCCAGAATGTCCGATTCAGTACCTACGGCGTACCGATGATCGCAGGGGAGATTCGGCGCTATCTTCGGGATTACAGTGCTATCCGAGTTAGCCGTTCGGTTCGGGATACGGCCTATCGGGTATTGCAATGCAAGGAGGCAATTTTGTCTGAAACAAACCGTGAGCCGACATTGGAGGAAATTGCCAAACGTTTGGAATTGCCATTAGAGGAAGTCAGTGGCGCGATGGATGCTATTGCGGCACCAGTATCACTCCATGAGCCGGTATATTCTGACGGCGGCGATCCACTCACAGTGATGGATCAGGTATATGACACAAAAAATACCGATGAGCAGTGGATTGAGCATATTGCACTCAAGGAGGCCATTGCTCGCCTTGGGGAACGAGAGCGGCACATTCTTGCTCTGCGTTTTTATGATGGAAGAACCCAAATGGAGGTGGCAAAGAGCATTGGCATTTCTCAGGCACAGGTTTCACGGCTTGAGAAAAATGCTCTTTCGTCAATAAAAAAGAATATTAGCTGCTGAATTATACCTGCCATCCTTTGGGTTGGCAGGTATAATTCTTGTATCCCGGTGGGAGAATATCACCAGCGCGTTACATATGATGTATATGGAACGCAGACAAAGAAGTTGCGGAGTGTGAAACAGATGGACACCAACGTAAAACGAGGGGATATTTTCTATGCCGATCTTAGTCCGGTGGTAGGCAGTGAGCAGGGGGGAACCCGTCCGGTGTTGATCATTCAGAACGATACCGGCAATCGCCATTCTCCCACGGTTATTGCTGCCGCTATTACCAGCCAGACCGGAAAAGCCAGACTGCCAACGCATATTACGCTGGCGGGTCACGATGTTGGCTTGAGCAAAGATTCGATTGTGCTTTTAGAACAAGTTCGAACCATTGACAAGCGGCGTCTGCGCGAACATATGGGTCACGTGGACGAAGTGCTGATGAATCAGGTAGATAATGCGATTGCCGTCAGCTTTGGGTTGAACGGTTAATGTATTGGGGCTGCCTCATGGCGTTGAGGCAGCTCTTTTATATTGGAGCAGGAAGTTTTTCGGCTCTTCTGAGACGGACGGCTACAGCGGTGCAGTCATCCTCAGGTGCTTGCCGTCCTGCAAATATAGCAGCGGTAAGATCTCTTGGATGAAGACTCCTGCACGCTTCGAGCCGCTGACGGGTTTCTTTTCCGTTCAGTCCATCGCTCATCAAAAGTAATGTACTTCCATGCTCCAGAGAAAAACGGAGAATTTCCATATCGCTGTCTTCTCCCGTTCCGGGCGGCAGGGTTGTACCGCCAAGTGATCTTGCGCCTTTGGTACGTTTGAGGTAGGATGGTGCTGCGCCCCATTTATAAAGCGTGGCATTTCCTGAGGTTCGGTCAATGCACAGCAAATCAACAGTGGAAAAGCAGCCATTGTCACGCAAAAGATAGATATCATTGAGAGAGCGTAGAGCATTGACCGGTTCCATGCCGGATAATAGCAGAAGCCGAAGAAGTTGAGAGGCGCTTTCGCTTTCTTTTGCTGCGGAATTGCCAGTTCCCATGCCATCACAGAGCAAAACATAGTAGTTCCCACCAGTTCCCGCAAAAGCTGCGCCTCGATCACCGGAGGCTGTGCTGCCACCCCGTCCAGTGGCCTGAACGGAAAGCTCGACACTATAATTCTCTACAGGCTCCGGGGCATACAATCTGTCAGACAAGTGCATTAGAAAACTACTCATGAGTGTATATTGCTCGCAGGAAGCGCTTCTTGCGTCATTAAGCCGTCGGGTAAAGCGTCTGCGCGCCATGGAATCGGCCAGAGCATCATTGATCCCGGTTAGAAAAGCCTCTGGGTGAAGACAGCGAGTGCGAAAGCTGGCAGGAAGCGTCTGCATATCCACATCCTTATCGAAGGATAGAAGCTCGGAATCTTCTTGTAGCATCTGTGCAGCAGCTGGACAGCTGTTGTTCTTTGCACAGCTTCTGCAAACCTGAGCACTGACGCTCTCAAGAATCAGGTCAAGCTCTATTTTTTGGTTTTTTTCTGGCGTTTTAAGCATCTTTGCAGCCTGCTCCATGGCCTGTGCTGCCTGAGTAAGCTCTTGTTGGATGGGCGTTATACTCTTTGGTTTCTGTGTAGTAGCAGCAGGAAAGAATTTCTCTGGCGACAGAAATACAGCAAGTAGTGCGCCAATGAAGCCATAGAGTGATAAGTAGAGGTTGTTTAAGCGATAGCCAGCCAAAAGAAAAATACTGCATTCCAGTATACACCGAAGAAGGGGAGACTTTTCTTTTGCCAGACGGGAACCGGATGCAGCAATTGGAAAAACAGCGCAGAGAGCAGCAGTATTTGGGACTAGCAATGCCAGACCGCCACTGAGCACACAGCTTGTAAACAGCCCCTGTGGTGCGGCGCAGATCCATGCGAGTACACAGATGGCGGCACTTCCACCTGGCAGGGAAATGTGGTGAATGCCGAGAATAATAAGCAGACCAATTCCAAGCCTTGCTGTGTTGTTGCCTTCGGCTGCCAACTGAAGCATATATACACTGCCGCTTGCAACAAATGCCTGAATGCTCCAATGTAACATACTTTTGGGTTGAAAACCCGTTGCAATTACAGAAAGACTGCCAATAGCAACGCTTCCGATGATATAAACAATTCGGGTAATACTGCGCTGTTTTCTTTTGGGAAACAGCACACGTGTGCATAAGGTCAGTGCAAGAATAGCATAATTTCCGATTGATGCGCCAAATCCCCAAAATAGTCCATATCCGCAGATTGCACCTACAGTGCAAGGGAATAGAAGTCCAGCGGGACAAACCGTCAGAGGACAAATTCCCAAAGGAACTGCACCAAAGCCAGAGGAAACGCCGCACAGTAAAAAACTGAGGGCAAAAAAGCCAAGCTGTTTTTTTCCTGGCCTGAGTGTATATAGGGTACGGAATGCGGCCTGTAAATAGGCAGTAGGACGGGTGTTGGTGGTTGAATTCAAGCTGAAGCATCTCCCTGATGTTTTTTCCATCTTATCATGATAAAAACAGGGATTTTGTCGAGAGAACGTCATGGTTGCAGGGAGAAAGAAAATGATGTATAATTGCAGATGCAAAGCTTCACAGCGGTTATATAAAATGGATGGGCAATGGGAGGATTTTTATGGGACAGGAAATTGAATATAAGTTTCGTGCCGAAAACGAGGCAGTTCTGTTTTCCGTTTATGAGCAGATCAAATCCACTGCCAGTATTTCTGAGGAACGGCATATTGCCATGCATACACGATATCTGGATACCCCGGAGCGGGTTCTTCGCGCCAATCGGGTGACGCTTCGTATTCGGCAGGAGAATGAGACGCAGGTTATTACAGTAAAAACATCTGGAAATAATCATATTCGAGGCGAATGGAATTATAAAAGAACGGCGGATACACCCTTTCCGCAGCGGGAAGAGCTATGTGCATTGGTTCATGATGGTGCGCCGGAGGTTCTATTGCAATTGCCGGAACTTTATGTGACCTGTGAAGCAAAATTTGTCAGAACCTGCTGTATGCTTACATTTTCTGATGGAACACGTATAGAGCTTGCGGCAGATGTTGGGGAGCTTCTGGGGAGAACACAAAGGCAGTATCTTTGCGAATTGGAGCTGGAGCTTTATGGAGGAAACGTGCAGCAGCTTGACCGACTTGCTTCTTTGACCGAATTACCAGAGGAATTCCAAAGTAAACAGTTTCGTGCGCTTCAGTTGAGTTAATCAATATATTACCATTAAAAATGGCATTTTTTACGCAATATTGAAAAAATACTGTACAAGATAATATAAATATCGTATAATTACCATTAAGGTTTGACTTTTTTATTTTGGTACTTACATTTTGCGGCATGAAATACATTGCTTTTCATTGAAAGACGAATATTTTAAACTATCTGAATCCCTTTGCTCTCGGTAGATTTCTGACCTGTACACTGCTGCATATTCTTCCGAGTCGTGTTCTTGTCATCGGATTCAGGCACGGCATTCCATATTTTTTGAAAGAAGGGGAAAAACTATGAAGTTGAAGTATGAATTTGAGGTTATGGATATGGGCGATGAATTTGCCGCAGTGCCGGTTGGCGAGCAGGCAGATGAATTGCATGGTATGCTTCGTCTTAACGCCGATGCAGTTGAAATGCTGGAGCTTGTTCGAACCAAGGATACGCCAGAAGAAATCTTGGAGACACTGTGTACCAGATATCCGCAGGAGAATAGGGACGATCTGGGAAAGGCACTACGCGATTACCTCAATGCGCTGCTTCGTGCAGGAATTTTGGAGCCATAAAAAATGATGGAATTTAGAATCAAAATAGCAAATATTGTCGTAGGAATTTCTAATCTTTATCCTTATACCAAGAATTTTTGTGCCGGTTATGAAACCAATGAACCACCCGATTTTTTTGTTTCCACTAAGCAAGACGATATTGAACGGGAGCGGAAGCTGGCCTATCAGGAGGCGATTTGTGAGGGAATACCGCCGATAGATTTTTCGGATGCATATCTGGAATCCATTGCTGTGTACCGTCAGATTGCCATCCATATTCTTGCCTATGATGGGGCAGTGTTCCATGGCGCAGCGGTGGCGGTCGATGGAGAAGCCTATTTGTTTACTGCTCTTTCAGGAACAGGGAAGACCACCCATATCCGTCTGTGGCTAAAGAAATTTGGAGAACGTGCGGTTGTTGTCAATGGGGATAAGCCGATTCTCCGATTTGACAGGCAGCGCATCCTTGTTTGTGGCACACCTTGGAGCGGTAAGGAGCGCATGAATACCAACATTATGCTCCCCTTAAAGGCTGTCTGCCTTCTTGAGCGAGATGTACATAACCATATTGCCCCCATTACGCTCCCGGAGGCGATGCCTACACTATTTCAACAAATCTATCGACCTACCGCAAGAGAGGATGTACGCCAAACCATGTTGATGGTTCGCCGTCTTGGGCAATATACCGCACTGTATCGGCTTGGCTGCAATATGGAAGCGGAAGCGGCAACCATTGCGTATGAGGGGATGAATGCATGACAACATTTGAACAGGAGTTGGATGCACATGGCCGCATCATCTATACCAATAAGGGTGTTAGTATGCTCCCACTCCTGCGGCAAGGGAAGGATGTGATGTACATTGAGAAACGCACAGATTGCCGCTGCAAAAAATACGATGCGGTTCTGTTTAAACGGAGCAACGGACAGTATGTGCTCCATCGCATCACAAAGGTTCTGGATGGAGGCTATTTTATTATTGGCGATAACTGCGTCACTGGCGAATTCGTGCTGGAGCAGCAGGTGCTGGGTATTTTAAAGAGTATCCGGCGAAATCAGAAGACCATTCAAGTAACAGACTTTGGATATCAATGTTATGTTCGCATCTGGCGCCCGCTCAGAATGACATGGCTTCGAGCAAAGAGATTCTATTATCGGGCGGGTAGTTTTGTAAAAAGAAAGGTTTTTAGGGTAAAGTAACGTGGAAAAACAAACCGGGTATACAGGATTCAACAAGCTGCTAAAAAGTGATTTTGTACAGACGATCATAAATAAACTGGCAGACGGTACATTTTCAGAGTTTATTGATGATTGGAAATGGATATTCACATATACAAGGCGCTATCGTTGGATTGTCATTTTTTATACCTTCCTAGGGTTTTTCAGTTCGACGCTCTCTCTCGGTTCTTCCTATGCTTCTAAGGTACTGATTGATATCATCAATTCAAAAGATAAGAGTCAGCTCTGGTTGTTGGTCGTTATTATGCTGTCTACAGCAGCTGTTTCCATCATATTCAGTTCTGTAATGAGTCGTGTTTCTGCAAAAATTTCCATCTATGTCAATAATGATATTCAGGCAGAAATCTTTGATAAAATCATTGATACCAAGTGGACAGAGTTAAATAAATATGAGAACGGTGACTTGCTTAACCGCTTTAATTCTGATGTATCTACCATCGCAACCAATGCAATCAATTGGATTCCCAATCTGCTAATCAATCTTTATACCTTTACGCTAACGTTCATTGTATTGCTGCGTATGGATGCGACAATGGCCTGGATTGCGATTCTGTCGGCACCTTTCCTGATGATTATGTCCCATTACATTATGAAAAAGCTGAAGGAATATCGTAAGCGTGTTTTGGAAATGAACTCAAAAATGACTTCTTTTGAAACGGAGACATTTTATAATTTTGATTCCATTAAGTCCTTTGGTGTGACCGGCCATTACTCCCGACTTCTGCGGGGTTGGCAGGAGAAGTACAAGAAATATAACTTGGATTATAATATGTTTGAAATCAAGACAAAGATCATGATGACCAGTGTTTCAACAGTTGTTTCATGGATTGCTTTTGGCTACTGTCTGCTTCGTCTTTGGGGAGATAAGATAACCTACGGTACAATGACCTTCTTCCTGACACAGCGCAGTTCACTCAGTACCAAATTCAGTACGCTGGTCTCTACGGTTCCCGGAATGCTCAATTCTGCAATTTCTGCCCACCGTATTCGTGAACTAATTGATCTGCCAAAGGAGGAGCATCATCCTGAGGTTTTGCAGTCTATTCAGGAGGATGCAAAGAATGGACTTACGGTTTGCCTCAATGATGTAACCTTTGCTTACAAAGAAGGCAGCAATGTCTATGAAAATGCCAGCTTTGTTGCCCAACCCAATGAGATTGTTGCTGTGTTGGGCGAGTCTGGCGGCGGCAAGACGACCATGTTCCGGCTGATTCTTGGATTGATCCATCCGTCTTCCGGGAAAATGGAGTTGAAAACAGCAGATGGCAGAGCAGTCGAAATGTGCGCGGATCTGTGCGAGCTGATTTCCTATGTGCCGCAGGGTAACAGTATGATTCTCGGTACCATAGCAGAGAATATGCGCATGGTAAAATCTGAAGCGACCGATGAAGAAATAATCCGTTGCCTCGAAATGGCCTGCGCATGGGATTTTGTCAAGGCCATTCCTGAGGGGATCAATGCACATCTTGGTGAGCGCGGCAAAGGCATTTCTGAGGGACAGGCACAGCGCTTGTCCATTGCCAGAGCCATGCTTCGTGATGCCCCCATCCTTCTGCTGGATGAGGCTACCAGTGCGCTGGATGAAGAAACAGAGAACCGTGTGCTGAATAATATTGTCCAGCAGTGCCCCAATAAGACAGTGATTGTTGCCACACACAGACCCTCTGTGCTGAGCAAATGCCAAAGAATCTATCGCGTCAATGCGGAAGGTATCAACGTGGTGGATACGAAGACTGCACAGGCGCTTGTCATGAAATAACAATTGCTAACGCAATTATGATACAAAAATATGTGCTATTAATTGAGACTATATTATATATAGGGCACCTCTGGTTATTCTTTGCGGGCGAATCTGCGGGTCTTATTTCCGTCAGATTCAATGAAAATCTTGAAAATACGTCAAGTATTCCCTGCGATTTTTATTGAATCTAACAGAAAAATCCCTCGCAGCTCGCCTCACGCAGAATAAATAGAGATGCCCTATAATATGCCGCATTATCCTTTTATGGATGATGCGGCATTTGAGGTTATTCGTCGATTATTTGCTGTCCTTTATTCCTTATTCTCATCTGCTTCCATATCCAAAACCACACGAAATTGGGTTTCGTACAGGTCACGGTAAATGCCATTGAGCTTGAGAAGCTCTTCATGGGTACCCTGCTCGGCAATGACACCTTGATTTAGCACCATAATACGGTCAGCCTTGAGAATGGTGGAGAGCCTATGGGCGATGACGATACTGGTTCGGCTCTCCATCATAATTTCCAATGCATTCTGGATGGAGTTTTCCGAGATAGAGTCGAGAGCAGAGGTCGCTTCATCCAAAATCAGGATTTTCGGATTTTTCAGGATCACACGTGCAATGGAAATACGCTGCTTCTCACCGCCGGAGAGCTTCAGACCTCGATTACCGACCTGTGTGTTGTAGCCGTCCGGCTGGTTGATGATGAAGTCGTGGATATTTGCTGTTTTGCAGGCCGCTTCTAACTCTTCCTGGGTTGCGTTTTCTCTGGCGTAGAGGAGGTTTTCTCGAATGGTGCCGTTAAAGAGATAGCTGTCCTGCGTTACGACACCGATATTACGTCGCAGATAGGTCAGGTCAAAGCGCCGCACATCAACCCCGGCAATGGTGACACTGCCGCCGAGAACATCATAAAGGCGGGGAATCAGATTGATGATTGTGGATTTGCCGGAGCCGGAGGGACCGACAATGGCATACATTTTTCCACCGGGCACGGTAAAGTTAATATCTGTCAGAAGGGGTTTTGCCGGATCATAGGAGAAGGCAACGTGATGAAAGCAGATATCCTGCTCAGCCATGGCGGGTTTTCTGGCGAAGGGCGGCGTGATGATAGGATTGTGCATATCGAAGTAGTCAAAAATACGGGTAAAGAGTGCAAGCGAACGGGTAAAGTCCACCTCAATATCCAGAAGAGACTGTACTGGGCGATACAGACGGTTAATCAGAGCAACCGTTGCCGTAATGGTACCGACTGTCAGCGTGGGATCCCCTTTGGAGATGATGAGAAAGCCTCCAGCAAAGTAAATGAGCAGAGGGCCAACTTGAGTGAACATCCCCATGATGACCCGGAACCATTTGCCGCTTCGCTGTTCTTTCATAGCCAGTTTTGTGACTTCCTCATTGACAGAGACAAAGCGATTATATTCCTTTTTTTCTTTGGCGAAAAGCTTCACCAGCATGGAACCAGAGACAGAAAGGGTTTCATTCACTAGTTGATTCATTTCATCTGCCTTATCCTGACTTTCGGAAAGGAGTTTCCAGCGGGTACGGCCAACACTCTTGGTGGGCAAAATCAACAGGGGAATGACCACAATGCCGACCAGAGCCAGCTTCCAGCTCATGGAGAACAGCGCAATGAGGGTGGTAACGACTGTGGCAATATTGCTTACCACGCTGGCCAATGTGGTGGAAATTACACTGCTTACGCCATTGATATCGCTATTCATGCGGGTGATAATATCCCCCTGTTTTTCGGAGGTAAAGAAGGAATGTGGCATATGCTGCAAATGGTCGTACATCTGATTCTTCATATCGAAAATAATGCGCTGAGAAATCCATGCATTGATGTAGCTTTCCAGAACACCCACGACCTGAGAAACGCTCAACGTGATAAATGCCATCAACAAAAGCTGAATCAGCAGCTTCATATTGCTGCCGATTAACGCTTCGTCCACAATGCGGCCAGTAATGATAGAGGGAAGCAGGCCGACAATAGCGGACAGAAGGATGGTTACGAAGACCAGCAGAAACTGAAGCCAATAGGGTTTTAGGTAGGAAAGAATGCGTAAAAGAAGCTCTTTTGTAACCTTTGGCATATTTTCCTTTTCTTCATCCGTGAGAAACCCACGTGGGGTAAAGCGATTGCTGCCGGGAGGCATAGCGTCACGTCCTTTCCGGTGAATTTGGAAATCCACAGGAATAGTTTATCTTTTTTATGCCATACCGTCAACTGTTTTCGTGTGTTTTCGGCAGCTATTTTTCTTGCTCTTTCCCGAAAAAGATGTTATAATCCTTATAGACCAATAAAGAAACGAGGCGATCTCATGAAACGGTTTATTTCTATTTTTTTGATTCTTGCCATGCTCCTTTCTCTGTGCGCGTGCGCCAATCAGGATATGCCGTCCAATCTTCAGGATCAAAACAAGGACATATCAGTGCTGGAAGAAGCGCCCGGGGAGGATACTGCGGCGGAATCGAAGGATGTGCCCGAGGATGGCGATACAGAGTACTTCGAAGATTATGAAGACTTTTTGAATACTTACGCTGACGATGATGAATTTTACGCCGGCTCTGGAATTGACGAAGGCAATGTTGAACCTGATATTGCACTTGAAGATGTTGCGCCAGAGGATTCTCCGCTTCAGGATTGGGAGGCAATTGAGGCACAAATTCAGCAGGCAATTGCATCTGGCAATATGTCCGGCCTTCGGATTACGCTGGATGAGGGTGGTACCTTCACTTCCAAGGATGACGTGGCACTCTATATTCAAACCTATAATCATTTGCCGGATAACTTCATCACCAAGAAAGAGGCGCAGGAGCTTGGCTGGCCCGGTGGGGATCTCAGTGAATACGCTCCCGGAAAATGTATTGGCGGTGACCGATTCGGCAACTATGAAGGTCTACTTCCTAAGAAAAATGGCCGCACCTATTATGAGTGCGACATTGATACGCTCGGAGCCAAAACCCGCGGCGCAAAGCGCATTATTTACTCCAATGATGGTCTGATCTATTATACTGAGGATCATTATGAATCTTTTGAGTTATTGTATGGAGAACCATAATATGAAGCATCTGATATTGAGATGTGCAGAGCTGAACGATTTGCAGCAGCTTCACAGGGAACTGAAAGAGCTTTTGAATCTCCCGTCCTATTACGGAGAGAATTTTGATGCCCTCTACGATTGCCTTACCGAGATCGGAGAGCCTGTCTGTTTAGAGGTTTGCGATTTAAAAGCCAGCAATCTTGGTCCAGCGGGAAGAGTTCTACAGCAGGTTCTTCTGGATGCAGATGAAAGAAATCCAAATCTTGATGTAGTGTTTTCAGCGTAGTTCAATAAATCATGCCCGGAAATCGAACAAGCTTCGGTTTCCGGGCATAATTTATTGCAGCCTGTTGAGCAAATAATCTATAGAGCTTAGCGACAGGTGAAGTTTGGCAAAAGATGGCGCAGAAAGCATAATTTTTTTATTGACCTCTCTAATATTTGTCTTATTTGTGGAAATATGTTAATAAATTACCGAAAATTAGGATATATACACAAATATTGTCTGATTTTTTTCAGCAGTTTTTTTTTGAAAAAAGATAATTTGGGTCTTGAAATAATGGGTGGATGGGAGTATACTGATAGCGCAAAGTGGAGCGAAGTGGATGAAATATGTTAGAAATGGAGAGAGGTGCGCAGTATGTACGGAAAATACCGCCATTCGGTCGATCCGAAGGGTCGCCTGTTTGTCCCCGCCAAGCTGCGCGAAGAGTTGGGCGAGGCGTTCTATGTTACCCTCGGCCTGAATAAATGTCTCACCGTTTATACCCAAGCGGGTTGGAAGAGCTTTGAAGAAAAATACAACAATGTTCCCATTTCACAGTATGGCGCGCTGCGGTTCCTCTTGGCCAATATGGTCAAATGTGAGCCGGATAAGCAGGGTCGTTTCCTTCTGCCACAGGAGTTGCGGGATTATGCTGGGATTACCCAGAATGTTGTTTTCATCGGTCAGGGCAGCCATGCAGAAATTTGGGATGCAGATGCCTATGATGCACTCGAACGCGAACAGCTTCGCCCTGAAAATCTGCTTGCTGCCATGAAGGAGTTGGGCTTTTGATGGAATTCCACCATGTATCGGTTTTGCTGGAGCCATCCATTGAGGCGCTTGCCATTCGCCCGGATGGAATTTATCTTGACGGAACATTGGGCGGTGCAGGGCATTCTTTGGAAATTGTAAAGCGCCTAACCACTGGTCATCTGATTGGAGTGGATCGTGATCCGATTGCCTTGCAGGCAGCAAAGGAACGACTGTTACCCTATATGGATCGGGTGACTCTGGTTCATTCCAATTTCTCTTCACTTGATAGTATTTTAGACAGTCTCTCTATTAATAAAGTAGATGGGATGCTTTTTGATTTAGGCGTTTCCTCCCCTCAGCTTGATGATGGGCAGCGGGGCTTTTCCTATATGACTGATGCACCGCTTGATATGCGGATGAACGTTGAGGATCAGCTGAGTGCTTACGATGTAGTCAATTTCTGGCCGCGTGAGGAGCTTTGCCGTATTCTCTTTGCATACGGTGAAGAGAGATATGCTGCCATGATCGCCGCTGCAATTGCGCGTAAGCGGGAAGAAAAGCCAATTGAAACAACCTTGGAGCTTGTGGATGTGATCCGCAGCGCCATGCCGGGACAGGCACTGCGGGAAAAGCAGCATCCCGCGAAACGAAGCTTTCAGGCGATCCGTATCGCGGTCAATGATGAGCTGAACAGCGTGGGGGCTATGATGAATCGCGCCATTCCCAGACTGTCTGTCGGCGGTCGGTTGGCAGTGATTACCTTCCATTCGTTGGAAGACCGTATTGTAAAGAACGCGATGAAGGAGGCGGCTAAGGGCTGCATTTGCCCGCCGGATTTCCCAGTATGCGTTTGCGGAAGAAAGCCGCAGGTCCGGCTGGTTACCCGGAAACCTATTGTTTCTGATCATGCGGAGCTTGTACATAATCCCAGAGCAAGAAGTGCGAAGCTTCGTGTTGCCGAAAAACTGTAATCTTTTTGAAAGGAGCGCTGCACACCATGGCATATGAAAATCGCAGTATGCGCTATCAGACCAATGGCGCGGCAGCGTATGATATAAACCATCTACCCAATTATGGTACCGCTGCACCTAAGTTGCCGGAGCCACGGCATCGTTCCCGCCCGCGTAAGCGTCCACGCCCCAAGGCCAAGCTGATGGTTGCACCGCTGTCTGTTGTGGGTCTTTTTGTAGCAGCTTGTATGTTAGTGTTTGTGATCTGCGGTTATGTCCAGCTGTTTGAGGAGAGCGCACAGGTGGCAAAGCTGAAGCAGACCCTGAATCAGATGCAGGAGATTAACGAGCGCCTTCAGGACACCTATGACCAGAAAATTGATGTTGATGTGATTCAGAGCCGTGCGGCACAGCTGGGTATGGGTGTTCCCAATAATAAACAGACGATTTATCTGAACCTCAAGGGTATGGATCATGCGGAGATTTCCAGAGAAAACGAAAGCTTTGCCAAAACAGCATGGGAAGCTCTGACTCGCAGCGTTCATACACTGAAGGAATACTTCAGCAAGTAAAGAATATAGTGATTGTGCAGTACAGTTTTTAACTCCCGCTTGTATTTTGGCGGAAAAAAGCGTATTATGGGCGGTGAAACCTTCTCCGCCCATTTTTACAATTCAGGTGATGGTATGAATAACAGGAAAAACAACGTGATCCCTATTCGTCCGGGAAAGAAAAAAGCGTATGCAAAGGAAACCTCTAATCGCCCTTATCTTCGCAGGACGTTACTGTGTATGGTTGTGCTGAGCATTCTGTTTTTGACGCTTTTTGGACGACTTTTTTTGCTGATGGTCATACAACATGATAAATATGAAGCGCAGGCGATTAACAACCAGACCAGCAAATATGCCGTTCGCGCAGACCGAGGAACGATCTATGACTGCAATATGAATGTTTTAGCAAACTCTGTAGCGGTTGAAAATGTATTTCTCGATCCCAATGTAATCAGGGAGGCTGGAGAGGATGTGGAATTGATTGCGTCCGGGTTGTCAGAGCTTTTGAATGTTGAAAAGGATTTTGTTCGTGAGCAGGCATCGGATGCTACGCAGCGCTATAAGATCATTAAGCGACGTATTTCACGGGATTTGGCGGATCAGGTTCGTGCCTTTATTGATGAGAACTCTCTTACTGGTGTTGCGCTTGAAATGGACAGTCAGCGGGTTTATCCCTACAGCACACTGGCTGCACAGGTCATTGGCTTTACAAATGGAGAAAATAAGGGCGCGGAAGGCCTTGAAGCTGCTTACGATGGAATTTTGCAGGGTACCGCAGGTCAGGTGGTCAAAACCCGTGGCAATCTGGGCACAGAAATGCTCTATAATTATGAAAAATACTATGAAGCCACCAATGGAAACGACCTTGTATTGAGTATTGATAATACCGTTCAGTTCTATCTGGAGAAAAATCTTAAAGCTGCGATTGAAAAATATGATGTCCAGAACGGTGCTTTTGGTATTGTTATGGATGTCAATAACGGTGCCATTAAAGGAATGTCCACCATGGGCAGCTATGATCCCAACAATTATCTGGAAATTGGAGACCCGGCCACAATGGAGGAGCTGGAGGAACTCTATGCCCGTGTACAGGACGCAAAGACGAAATCGCAGCTTTCTGCTGCCGCTATTTCCGACAATACCGATAAGGACAAGGAAGCAGAAAATTCTGACGGTGATGATTCGGATGAAGAAGCCGAACCAACAACTGCCGAGGGCTATGCAAAACTCTATGAAAAGCTTCTGGAGCAGTATAATCAGGATATTGCTGCCGCCCGTCTCAAGCAGTGGCGCAATCGGACGGTATCCGATGGTTATGAGCCGGGTTCTACCTTTAAGACCATCACGCTGGCGGCGGCGTTGGAGGAGGGCGCGGTTAGCTTAGAGGATACCTGGTACTGCGGCGGTTCTGCCAAAATTGAAAAGCGTGATGACATTCTTCACTGCTGGAAAAGCGCTGGCCATGGGGCGCAGACAACGGCGCAAGCGCTGCAAAATTCCTGTAACCTTGCTTTTGCCAATATTGGCATTGCGCTGGGCGGCGAAAAGCTTTATGAATATGTAAAAGCCTTTGGACTGATGGAGCAGACCGGCGTTGATCTTCCAGGTGAAGCAACCGGCTATTTCTTCTCCGAGCAGGCCTTAGCCAATCCGGAGTCCTATGCATCCCTGACCTCCGCTGCCTTTGGCCAGACCTTTAAGGTTACCCCTATTCAGCTGGTTCGCGCCATTTCCGCAGTAGTCAATGGTGGATATGTATTGGAGCCTTATATTGTCAGTGAGGTTCTGGATGCTGATGGAAATGTTGTGAAGAGCAATCAGCGCAAGGTTTTGCGACAGGTTATCAGTGAGCAAACCTCCAAAACCATGCGCACACTCATGGAGAGTGTTGTGACCGAGGGTACCGCCAGCAATGCGCAGGTAGTGGGCTATTCCATCGGCGGTAAAACCGGCACCTCCGAGAAAATTGACGTTCTGGATGAAAATGGAAGACGTGTTGATGATAAAATCGTCTCCTTTGTCGGTGTGGCACCGATTGACGATCCGCAGTATATTGTTTTGATTGCATTGGATACGCCTTCGACTTCTACGGGCTATTATATTTCCGGCGGCGTGATGGCAGCGCCTGTTGTACGCGATGTCTTCACAGATATCCTGCCATATCTGGGTGTGACACCCCATTATGAGGAAGAGGATCTGCATCTTGTGAATATGACCATGCCAAATGTGGTGGCACTGAGCCGCGATGAGGCAGAGAAAACACTCAAGGAGACCTATCTTCAGGTGAAATTTGTGGGTGAAGGGGAGACGGTAACTGACCAAATTCCTGCTTCCGGCGGTGCGGTTCCGGGAAATTCCACCGTTTTGGTATATCTTGGCGAGGAAAAACCGACGGATCTTGTTACAGTTCCCGAACTGATCGGCTTGACACAATACCAAGCAAATATTAAAATTAGTAACATCGGTGGCCTATATTTGCAGTGCTGTGGAACGACAAGCCAATCTGAATCCGTAGCGATCAGCGCACAGAGTATTGCATCGGGTACGGAGGTTGAGCGGGGCACTACCATTACGGTGGAGCTAACCGACTCTTCTGCAAGAGATTAAATGAACAGGAGGTGTTCCCTATGAAATTATCTGAGCTTCTTTTCGGTATGGACGTAAAGGAAATCCATGCGGATTTGACATCAGAAATTACAGGTGTTTGCTATGATTCCCGTCAGTGTGAACCGGGGCAGTTATTTGTAGCAATTTCTGGCTTTGCGCAGGATGGCCATCGGTTTATTTCCGCAGCGCTGCAAAAAGGTGCGGCAGTCATTGTATGTGAGCGTATACCGAAGGAAACCTGCGATTATGTGCTGGTTGACTCTGCACGTCTGGCGCTTGCACAATTGGGGGCGAATTGGTTTGACCATCCCGCTGATAAGATGAAGATTATCGCCGTGACCGGCACCAATGGCAAAACGACCTCCACCTATCTTCTGAAAAATGTTTTGGAAAGTACACTTGGCGTTAAGGTCGGCCTGATTGGCACCATTCAAAATATGATCGGCGAGGAAGTATTGCACACCGAGCGCACCACGCCGGAAAGCTTTGAGCTGCACCGTTTGTTTGCGCAGATGTATGAGGCAGGATGCAGCTATGTGGTGATGGAGGTCTCCTCTCATGCGCTGGTTTTGGAGCGTGTGGGCGCGATTCATTTTGAGGTTGGTGCCTTTACCAACCTGACCGAGGATCATCTGGATTTCCACAAGACCATGGAGGCTTATGCCGAGGCCAAGGCCATGTTGTTCCGCCGCTGCACCTATGGCGCGGTGAATACCGATGATGTTTGGGCAGAGCAGATGATGAGAGATAGTACCTGCACCATGCTGACCTACGGTATCCGCTCGGATGCACAACTGAAGGCGGAGAATATATCGCTCTACAGTAATCGCGTGGAGCTTGATGCCTGTTTCGAAGCACAGCGCTGTCATGTCAACCTTGCTATACCCGGCGGCTTTACTGCGTATAACTGTCTGACGGTTATTGCCAGTGCTCTGCAATTGGGACTTCCACTGGATGAAATCTGCGAAGCCTTGGGGAAAGCAAAGGGCGTGAAGGGCAGGGTAGAGGTTATTCCTACCCCCGGTACGGAATATACTGTTCTGGCGGACTATGCGCATACCCCCGATGCACTGGAGAATGTACTTACCACGGTCAAGGGCTTCTGTAAGGGGCGTGTGATTGCCCTGTTCGGCTGTGGCGGTGACCGTGACCCGATCAAACGCCCTATTATGGGTAAAATCGGTGTGGATCATGCGGACTATGTTATCATTACCTCTGATAATCCCCGCACAGAGGATCCCAATGCTATTATCGCAGATATCCTCAAGGGTATTGAAGGTAGCAAAACACCATATATTGCCATTGAAAACCGTCCTGAGGCCATTTTTTGGGCGATGTCCCATGCACAGAAGGATGACATTATTGTTTTGGCTGGCAAGGGACATGAAGATTATCAGGAAATCAACCATGTAAAGCATCATCTGGATGAACGGGAAGTCGTTGCCGAATGTTTGGCACGGCTGACGCAGGAGGGCTAACTTATGCTCACACTCAAGCAGGTCGCACAGTGGTGCGACGGATCTGTTTTCCCGGAGTTTGCGAATTTGGAGGTTACAGGAATCAGTATTGATTCCCGCTCCATTCAACCCGGAGAACTGTTTATTGCCATTCAGGGTGACAGCTTTGACGGTCATATTTTTGTGCGTCAGGCGCTGGAAAAGGGCGCTGGTGCAGTCATGACCCACAAGCAGATGAGCCCTGATATTCCCGCTGTCTTTGTAGACAATACGCTGGAGGCGCTGGGTGCTCTGGCCAGAGGCTATCGTATTAGCCATTCGTGTGAGGTCATCGGCATTACAGGCAGTGTGGGCAAGACAACTACCAAGGAAATGATTGCCGATATTCTGGAAACGACCTATAAAACCTGCCGCACCCAGGGCAATCACAATAATAATGTTGGTTTGCCTTTGAGTATTCTGGGTATGCGCAATGACTGCGAAATGATGGTTTTGGAGATGGGCATGAACCATTTCAGGGAGATGTCCTATCTATCCTCTATTGCCAGACCCAATTTGGCGCTGATCAATAACATCGGAACCATGCACATTGAGCACCTTGGCTCCCGCGAGGGGATTCTGACTGCGAAAATGGAGATACTTGAAGGGCTAAGGTCGGACGGTAAGATTGTGTTTAACGGCGATGAACCGCTGCTGTGGAATCAGAGAGAGCAGCTTTCTCGAAAGCCGGTGTACTTCGGTATCGAAAATACCGCTTGTGATGTCTGTGCCTCCAATATCAAGCAGGCAGATGGTGGTGTCTATTTTCGCGTTACCGGTCTTGGGCAGGAGTTTGATGTGTTTGTTCCTGTTGAGGGGATGCACATTGTCTATGATGCTCTGGCCGCTGTTACGGTTGGCCTTGAAGAGAATGTGCGTCCGGAACGCATACAGGAGGCGCTGGCGCAGTTCCAGAATACCGGCTCCCGGCAGAGCATTTATGAGAAAAACGGATTTACCATCATTGAGGACTGCTATAATGCAGGTCCGGAATCCATGAAGGCAGGTCTTACTGTACTAGCAGATCGTACATCCTCTGGTCGGAAGATTGCTGTGCTGGGCGATATGCTGGAGCTTGGTACTCTGTCTGTTGCCGAACACTATAAGCTGGGACGGCTTGCTGCAGAAAAAGCCGACTTGGTCTTTGCTTATGGTCCGCATTCAGACCGCGTCATCATTGGCGCGATTACCGGCGGTGTCAGCAGTAAAAATGCACTTCGCTTTGATACTCACGAGGCACTGGCCGCAACCCTTCGCCGTATGGCAAAGCCTGGGGATGTCCTTTTGTTTAAGGGAAGCCGCGGAATGAAAATGGAAAAAGCTCTGGAACTGTTTTTCCAGGAAAGCGAATAAATAGAGATCGCTGGAGGATACAGAATGAAAGATATCGCATGGATTCTGCTCGCCGCCGCCTGTGCATTTTTGCTGGCGTTGCTGGTTGGCAAAATAATGATTCCTGTACTTCGCGCACTGAAAGCGGGACAATCGATCCGCGAGGTAGGTCCCACTTGGCACAACTCCAAATCCGGTACACCCACCATGGGCGGCATTATCTTTATTGCGGGCTTGCTGATGATTATCCCCTTCGGCTGGAGGTCGGTGGCAGATGGTGAGTGGACGCAGCTTCTGGTGTTGGCTTTTTCGCTGGTGTTTGGCTTGATTGGGTTCTTGGATGATTTTTTCAAGGTCAAATATAAGAGAAATCTTGGCCTGACAGCAATTCAGAAGCTCCTTTTACAGCTTACGGCAGCAGCCCTGTACCTGTACATTCTCTATCGCCTTGGCGAGCTGACCTGTGGACTGTATGTTCCGTTTTTTGATGTGACATGGGAAATTTCCCCCTATATTTATATCCCCTTTGCCATGTTTGTCATTGTGGGCTGTGTCAATGCAGTAAACCTTACTGATGGCATTGACGGCCTTGCTGCCGGTGTGACGATGCCGGTGATGCTATTTTTCACAGTTGTTTGCATTGCGGCAGGAAAATTCTCTCTGGGACTGTTCCCTGCCTGCCTTGTAGGCGGCCTGTGCGGTTTCCTTTGCTATAATTTCCATCCGGCAAAGGTCTTTATGGGCGATACTGGTTCCCTGTTTCTTGGTGCTGCGGTTTGCGGCATGGCCTTTGCAGTAGATATGCCGCTGGTACTGATTCTTGTCGGCCTGATTTACATTATTGAGACGGTATCGGTTATCATGCAGGTTGGCTACTTTAAGCTAACCCATGGCAAGCGTATTTTCCGCATGACTCCCATCCACCACCATTTTGAGATGGGAGGTTGGAGCGAAGAGAAAATTTTTACCGTATTTACACTGATTACCGCAGCCATGTGCATTCTTGCATGGTTCGGCGTGGCAGCACGTTATTAAGTTTAAACTTTGAAAGGAGGGAAGACCCGTGGCAGATGAAACCTTAGTCAACAAAAAACCTGCGCCTGAAATGGATGAGCGCGGTCTTCCGGATCTCCCGTTTTTGATCTTGACGGTTATGCTGGTCATCATTGGACTGATTATGCTCTTTTCCGCCAGTTATCCCCGTGCTTATGCAGATACAGGCAAATCCGCCTATTTCTTTGTTCGTCAGGGCGGCTTTGCGGCGGCGGGTTTGCTTGCCATGTGGCTGATTAGCCGAATGAACTATCAGATTTGGCGAGCACTCAGCTTCCCAATTTTGGGTGTTTCCATCTTCCTTTTGATCCTTGTTCCAATTTTCGGTGTTAAGGTCAACGATGCAAAGCGCTGGCTGAATTTGGGCTTTACGCAGTTCCAGCCCTCTGAGATTGCGAAGATTGGCGTTGTGCTGACCTTTGCGGCACTGATGTCCTCATGGAAGGATCGAATGAAGGATCCTCGGTATGGTGTATTCCCTTATCTTCCTGTGCTGGGTGTTGTTGCTTTTCTGCTCTATTTGGAGCCGCACCTTTCTGCAACACTGATTATTGTTCTGACTGGCGGCATCATGATGTATCTCGGTGGCACCGAAAAAAAGTGGCTGCTGCTTCTGGGTATTCTGGGTTTGGGTCTGATTGGTATTTATTTGCTGACCAAGGGCTATTCCAGCGCCCGTATTGAGGCTTGGCTTCACCCGGAGGATTACCCGCGGACGGGCGGCTATCAGGTAATCCAGTCACGCTATGCCATTGGCTCCGGCGGTCTTACCGGTCTGGGTCTTGGCAAAAGCCGACAGAAATATCTCTATTTGCCGGAAGAACATAACGACTATATTTTTTCTATTGTTTGTGAGGAGCTTGGCCTGATTGGCGCTGTTTTGATTCTGATTCTGTTTCTGCTGCTGATTCTTCGCGGCTATTGGCTGTCTATGCACGCCAGAGATCGTTTTGGCGCATTGGTTGTTGCCGGTTTGGTGACACTTTTGGGACTTCAGGTATTCCTGAATGTGGGCGTTGTATCCAATCTTTTGCCCTCAACTGGTATCTCGCTGCCTTTCTTTTCCTATGGCGGTACAGCACTATTGGTCAATTTGGCACAGATGGGCATGATTCTCAGCGTATCACGCCAGAACACCAACCATATGGTTATGAAACAAAAAACCAAAAAATCCGTAAAAACAGGAGGCCAGAGGGCATGAGGGCTGTATTTACCTGTGGTGGTACTGGCGGGCATATCAATCCGGCGCTGGCTGTTGCCAAAATGCTGCGGCAACGGCAGCCGGATAGTGAAATTCTTTTTATTGGTGCTGCGGACGGCATGGAGCAAACGCTGGTTCCGAAAGCGGGCTTTCAACTGGAAACCATTCGTATATCGAGTTTTCAACGCAGCCTGAGTCCGAAAAGCGTTGTTCATAATGTGAGGACAGCAATTGATATTCCCAGAGCACTTCGTAAGGTGGATCGTATATTAAAGAAATTTCAGCCGGATGTCATTTTAGGCACTGGAGGCTATGCCAGTTTTCCTGCCCTGAAGCAGGGAGCAAAGCTAGGGATTCCTACGGCGGTGCATGAGGCGAATGCGGTACCGGGTTTAGCCACCCGGTTGGTGATGCATGATGTGGATCGAATTCTGGTCTGCTTCGATGATTGTCGGGAGCATTATAAGGAACGTGATAAGGTCTTTACCGTCGGAATGCCGGTTGATGAGGCCTTTATCTACACGAAACGTGAAGATGCACGGCGGAAACTGGGATTATCTTCGGAGGAAAAGCTCGTTGTCTCCTGCTGGGGCAGTCTTGGCGCAAGAGAAATGAACAAAAAGATTGCTCGTTTTATTCAACTAGAAAGTAAAGATACCCCATACCGCCACATCCATGCCACTGGCTCCTATGGCTGGCGGTGGATGCCCCAGCTGATGGAGGAGCTTGGTGTCGATCTGAAGGCAACACCTTCTATTGATATGCGGGAATATATCTATAATATGCCGACCCTGATGGCGGCAGCGGATCTGATGATTTGCCGTGCCGGTGCTTCTACCCTCAATGAGGTGGCGGCCAGCGGTGTTCCGGCAATTATTGTCCCATCTCCCAATGTGACCGACAATCATCAGGAAAAAAATGCCAGAATACTTGAACGCCGGGGAGCGGCTATGGTGCTTATAGAGGCACAGTGCGATGGCGATATCCTGTTCGAGAAGACTGGCGAACTTCTGAATGATTCCCAGCGCCTTCAGGAAATGCGCCGTGCGCTTCAATCTATGGCTGTTTTGGATTCCACAGAGCGAATCTATCGTGTCCTGCAAGAATTAAGCGCACATTGACATTGCCAGAAGCATAGGATGGGGAAATTGGGTTCCCCTGAGATGCGGAGGGATGTTTGTTGGGAATTCTGACCATCCATGGCGGAAGACCGCTGAGCGGAGAGGTGCAGATCAGCGGCGCAAAAAATGCAGTGCTTCCTCTTCTCGCGGCAACTGTAGTGCGGGGCGGTTGCTACCGTCTGGAACATTGCCCCCGGCTAACGGATGTAGACGCAACAATGGATATTTTGCGTCATATCGGATGTCACTGCACATTGGATGCCGATGCAATTGAGGTGGACAGCAGGAGCCTTTCCTGCGCTAGTATCCCACAGGTGCTGATGTGCCGTCTGCGTTCATCGGTAATTTTTCTTGGAGCATTGCTATCTCGGTGTGCTCATGCAACACTTGCCCTTCCTGGTGGCTGCCCTATAGGTGACAGACCAATTAACCTGCATTTGGATGCCCTTCGTCAGCTTGGTGCGCAGATCATCTACGATGGTGAGCAGGTGACTTGCAGAGCAGAGCATTTCCATGGCGGGACAGTGGTGCTGCCCTATCCCAGCGTTGGGGCAACGGAAAATCTTTTGCTTGCAGCCATGAGCTGCCCGGATGGTGTGACCATTGAAAATGCAGCAAAGGAGCCAGAGGTAGATGCACTTGCAGATTTTCTTTCTCAGCTGGGTGCAGAGGTTATCGGGCAGGGGAGTGGCGTTCTGACGCTGCTGCCTCCCAAAACCGGGAGAGATACGGATTTTCAGGTTTTACCTGACCGCATGGAAGCGGCAACCTATTTGTGTGCGCTTGCCGCTTGCGGTGGAGAGATTTCTCTGATGAATATTGAACCGCAGCTTTTGCTTCCTGTGCTGGATATTCTGACGGAAGCCGGTGTAAATTTACAATTGGCAGAACATCGAATTCTTGCTCGTGCACAGGGATTGCATGGCATTGGTTATGTAGAAACTGCTCCATATCCCGGCTATCCTACGGATGCACAGGCACCCCTTATGGCTGCCCTCATGTGCGCCGAAGGGGAGAGTATCATCAAAGAAACCGTATTTGAGCAGCGTTTTCGTCATGTGGAAGCTTTGCGCAGCTTGGGTGCGGATATTACCGTGCAGGATTCAACGGCGTACATTCAAGGCGTTACAAATCTTCGAGGAAACAATATGGCAGCTACCGATTTACGCGGTGGTGCAGCTATGGTCATCGGCGCACTCAGCGCTTCCGGGGTTAGCCATATATCGCAAATACAGCATATTTTCAGAGGCTATGAATGCCTTTGTGAAAAATTCTCTACCTTGGGCGCACAAATCACCCGGGATTGAGAGCCATTGGAGGACATATTATATGTATAACGAAAGAACCGACCGCCGTCCGCATACAAAGCGGCCAGCCCAGAGAAGCAGTGCTTCTACCCAACGGCGGCGGGAAACGCATACTGGAACTGCAACTGTGCAGCGGCGGCGAACTGCTACAGCAACTTCTGCCCATCGGCAAGGTTTGCGAAGGAGAAGACCCGGCACAAAAGTACGCAGTCGATTTGCATTCGGTAAGATTTTTGGTCATATCTTTGTCAGACGTTTTCTAACCTGTGTAGCAGCGGCGCTGCTTCTCATTTTGGCCACGATTGTCTGCCTTCGCGTGAGGATGATTTCTGTTGTGGGGAATTCCATGTATTCCATTCAGGAAATTCAGGAGGCATCTGGCATTTCTGAGGGAAGTGCGCTGCTTTTGGTAAATAAAACTGCTGTTGCTGGCCGCATTCGAGCGGAGCTTCCTTATATTGATCAGGTTCGTATAGGTATTGGTCTTCCCAATGCTGTAAAGATTGAAGTAGTAGAATTGGAGAATACCTTTGCAGTTGCCGCAAATGATGGCAGCTACTGGCTAATGAATGCCGATGGAAAGCTTGTTGAGCAGATCACAGCTAAGGCGGCTTCTGATTATCTAACCATTCAGGGTGTTCGCATTGAGAATGCCGCAGCAGGACAGATGGTTGAGGCGATGAAGGATTCTGTTCCAGAGAAGAAAAAAACAGAAGAGGAGCAGAACGAAGATGGCGAAGAAACCGTTGATGCGCCGCCTGAGGCATCGGCAGAGGAACGTATGGCGGTAGCACTTCAGATCGTATCACAGTTGGAGGGAGAGGATGATATCCGTTCTATTACAGCGATAGATGTCAGCTCAATTTATGATCTGCAAATTTGGTACGGTACTCGTTTTCAGGTCAAGCTTGGCAACACCGAGGAGCTGAGCTATAAGCTTGAATATATGGTCGCTGCCCTTGCACAGCTGGAAAGTTATCAGTCGGGTGTTCTGGATTTAACCTTCCAGGAAGCAAAAAAAGCCTCATTCATTCCATGGCAAAGCTAGAAAAAATAAAATTTTTACATTTTATGAGAATTTCTATTGACCAAATTGAGATTTGACGTTAGAATAAAAGAGTATAAATGTGCATATTATATCCTCAGGCAAAAACAGGGGAATCATGCAGATAATAGAATCCGAGGTATACATAGGAGGAGATCATATGTCCGAGATTTTTGCAGATAAAGTTGTTAGTATTAAAGTCATTGGCGTTGGCGGTGCCGGTAATAATGTTGTAAATCGAATGATTGACAGCGGTATTGATGGTGTGGAATTTATTGCCGTGAATACCGACAAACAGGATTTGAATAAATCGCATTGCCCCAATAAGCTTCAGATTGGTGAGAAGCTGACCGGTGGTATGGGCGCAGGTTCCAAGCCGGATACCGGCAAGAAATCTGCTGAGGAATCCCGTGCTGCCATTGCTAAGGCATTGGAGGGCGCGGATATGGTCTTTATCACCGCCGGTATGGGCGGCGGCACTGGCACTGGTGCTGCTCCGATTATTGCAGACCTTGCCCATGAGGCAGGGATTCTCACCGTTGGCGTTGTTACCAAGCCTTTCCGTTTTGAGGGTGCCAACCGTATGCGTCAGGCAGAGGCCGGTATTGCTGCACTTTCCGATAAGGTTGATTCCCTAATCATCATCCCGAACGATCGCCTGAAGTATGTTACTGACCAGAAGATTACCTTTGCCAATGCTTTTGGCATCGCGGATGATGTTCTAAAGCAGGCTGTAACCTCTATTTCTCAGTTGGTCAGCTATTCTGAAAAGGTTATCATCAATTTGGACTTTGCCGATGTATCTTCTGTTATGAAAAATGCCGGCCATGCCCATATGGGCGTTGGTATTGCCTCCGGCCGCGACAAGGCAGAGATGGCTGCACAGATGGCAGTTGCCTCTCCGCTGCTTGAGACCTCCATTAATGGCGCTACCGGTGTCCTGATTAACGTGACCGGCGCTATGGATTTGGGTCTTGACGATGTTGAAACCGCAGCCAATATTGTTATGGAAGCTGCAAATCCTGATGCAAATATCATTTTTGGTGCCGCCTTCGATGAAAGCTATGAGGATGAAATGCGCGTCACTGTGATTGCTACTGGCTTTGGTGAGAAGCAGGATGCGCCTACTGCCACCAAGCCTTCCACTTATTCTTCGGCAGCCGAGCGCTCCCGTCCGGCTCATGTATCTGTGGCAGAAGAGGATGTGGATGATATTGATGCTATCTTCTCTATCTTCAATAAGTAATTATCTGTAATTTGAAACCAGCGGTTTCGTTCTTTAGAACCGCTGGTTTTGTCTTTATTTTGCGCCAATTTCTTGTGAGAACTATTTACTTTTACTATTTACTATGG
Source organism: Faecousia sp. (assembly GCA_045601345.1). GTDB lineage: Bacteria > Bacillota > Clostridia > Oscillospirales > Oscillospiraceae > SVMC01. Next base: position 52,932 of record JAZRZL010000068.1, read on the forward strand.
TAAAATGCATAAAGGAGGTGTGATACCTTGAATAATCGTAACAAACAAACAAATCCGGAGCATGAGCTATATGACGCAATCCTAAAGTTGGAATCCCATGAGGAATGCTATCGCTTTTTCTGTGACCTTTGCACCATGTCGGAAATGAAGGCGCTGGAACAGCGCTTTGAAGTGGCAAGGCTTTTGAGTAAGGGTAGAATTTATAATGATATTCTTGAGCTTACCGGAGCCAGCTCTGCGACCATCAGCCGAGTCAACCGTAGCCTGCATTATGGCGAGGACTCCTATTGGGAAATTTTTCGCAAGCTTGATGAGCAGGAGGGCAATGGCGAATGAATGCCTATACGTCATTGGCTTTTGTCTATGATCGGCTGACCTATGATGTGGCATATGAGCAAATATGGACATTTTTAGAGACGTTGTTGCACACAAAGGACAAGCATCCCGAGACGGTTCTTGACTTGGCGTGCGGTACCGGCTCTATGTGTCTTGTTCTTGCAAAAAAAGGCTACCGTGTGATCGGTGTAGACTGCTCTGAAGAAATGCTTACTGAGGCTGCACAGAAGGCACAAGTACTGGAAGAAAATATGCCCTTTTTCGTGTGCCAGCGTATGGAATACCTCCGACTGCCGGAGCCTGTTGACTGTGTGATCTGCTGTCTGGACAGTATCAATTATGTCACAAATCCTGAGGACTGCCGCAAGACGATTGCCAGAGTTTATGATGCGCTCAAGCCTGGTGGGATGTTCCTGTTCGATATCAACTCCGAAGCGAAGCTTCATGCTCTGGATGGACAAGTATTCCTTGATGAGGATGATGATGTCTATTGCGTCTGGCGTACAGAGTTTGACAGAGAAGAAAACATTTGCTTCTATGGAATTGACCTGTTTCAGCGAGAGGGTAAGCTCTGGCTTCGCAGCTTTGAAGAGCACCAAGAGTATGCCTATTCTACGTTGCAGCTGGAGCAGTACCTTTGTGAAGCAGGTTTTTCCGATATTTGCTTTTACGGCGATCGGAAAATGACACCGCCGGAGGAAAACGAGCAGAGAATTTTTATTACGGCATATAAGGAGTAGATTTCATGGATCATATGATACGCGGCATATCAAAAGATGGCTATGTCAAGGCCGTTGCTATTGTTTCTACCGATCTTGTAGAGCGGGCAAGATCTATTCATCATACCACAGCGGTCGCCACTGCCGCTCTGGGCAGAGTGCTCTCAGCAGCCTCTATGATGGGGAATATGCAAAAAATTGAAGATGGTTCTGTCACGATTCAATTTAAGGGCGGTGGCCCTTTAGGGACACTTTTGGCGGTATCCGATGCAGAGGGGAATGTCCGCGGCTATGTTGATAACCCTTGCATCAGCTTGATGGAGAAATATCCGGGCAAGCTGGATGTAGGTGCAGCAGTTGGTACGGACGGTATGCTTACAGTCATCCGTGATTTGCAGATGAAGGAGCCATATGTGGGCAGTGTAGAGCTGGTCACAGGAGAAATTGGCGATGACATTACAAGCTACTTTGCCCGCAGTGAGCAGACACCCACGGCTTGTGGACTTGGGGTATTGGTCAATCCGGATCAGTCTGTGCAGTGTGCAGGAGGTTATCTGGTGCAGTTGCTTCCCGGTGCACCGGAGGATGTGATAAGCCGCGTGGAGATCGGCATTATGAATGCCGGTGCAGTGACAAAAATGCTCACGGATGGAAAAGACGGCGCAGAAATCATCCGTGCGGTACTTGAGAATTTTGAGGTGGAGCTGTTTGAAGCAGAGCCGGTGGAATACCGCTGCTATTGCTCTCGTGAACGTGTCACCAAAGCTCTTATCAGCATTGGAAGAGAAGAGCTAGGCGATATGATTGAAAAGGGTGAGGATATTCATCTGTCCTGCCAGTTCTGCGACGCAGACTATGTATTTACCAGAGAACAGCTGAAAGAATTAGTGGAGAATATATAAAAATAAAAAAACAAAAAATCCTAAAATATCTCTTGACAAAATAGCTTCACGTGTGTATAATAACACCCGTCCGCTGGTGATAACGCCGCAGACAGTTCTTGGAAGGTTAGCTCAGCTGGGAGAGCACCTGCCTTACAAGCAGGGGGTCACAGGTTCGAGCCCTGTACTTTCCACCATATTTGGCCCGGTGGTGCAGTCGGTTAGCACGCCAGCCTGTCACGCTGGAGGTCGACAGTTCGAGTCTGTTCCGGGTCGCCATGTAAATTGGGGTGATCTTGCATCACCCCATATATGCCTCTGTAGCTCAGTAGGTAGAGCAGCGGATTGAAAATCCGCGTGTCGTTGGTTCAATTCCGACCGGAGGCACCAGTTCTGCGGGTGTAGCTCATCCGGTAGAGCGCCACCTTGCCAAGGTGGAGGTAGCGAGTTCGAGCCTCGTCACCCGCTCCAAACAAATAAGGAACGCTCAGCGTTCCTTATTTCATACGGTGCCATGGCCAAGTGGTAAGGCAAAGGTCTGCAAAACCTTTATTCCCCAGTTCAAATCTGGGTGGCACCTCCAAAAATCCCTCGAACGTATGTGAGAGGGATTTTCTTTATTCACCTGTGCCATATTTTGGGTAAACGCCCTTTTGAAGATCTTCCGGAAAAAGAAGAATTAGCGCCAGCATTTCTATTGGATATATTGTCTATATTATGACTTAGAATATTGTAAGAAATCACGTATTTTTAGAAAAGATGTTTTTGCCATTGCATTCTGGAGAAACGAAATATAAAATTATTATTAAACATTCATTATTATGCCGGAATATACCTTTGCATATTTTATAAGACATTTCGGCTGTGTATGATATGTTTATAATCCCGCAGAAAAGAGAATGTCTGCGGATTGTAAAGAAAGTATCCACATAGTCCAGTTGCTTTTGCAATATGGACGCGGGAAACACATGGAGAAGGGAAGGTGAGTGCCCGACCGCAGCGTTGCGGTAAATGTGAATACGTGCGCGACCATTTTAAATATTTTAGGAGGTTAATTATGCAAAAACTGAGAAAAATCTTAGCTCTGGTTCTTGTAGTCTGCATGGTTCTGGGCATGATCCCCGCCATGGGCGTGGTAGCAGCGGATGAAGCTGCAGCACCCTTCATGGAAATTACCAGCGGCAATTACCTGAGCACGGTTGGCTCCAATGCCTTTAACGTATTTATGTATGATAATACGTTCTCCGGCACCTTTGGTGACCAGCACATGGGCGGCATTGAGCTGGCCCTGAACAACCTGCGTATCGCCACCAACGGCGATCTGCACTTGCTGCCTACTCCCGAGCAGTGGGACGCAACACCCGCTCCCTCCAGAGGCAGCATCACCCGCGATAAGACCACCAATACCATCACCGTTCCCATGACCTTCAGTGGCGCAACCGATGGTACCCTCCGTTACAATCTGGTGGCTTCCCCCATCGAAAAGGGTGTTCGTCTGCAGATGGTTCTGACCAGCGATATGCCGGAGAGCCTGAAGGGCAAGGCTAGATTCAATCTGGAATTCCTGCCCTCTGCATATGAGAACAAGACCTACCAGAACGATAGAAACGGCGACGGCGTTTATGACAGCTTCGGTGCATTCCCCCTTCATGCACAGGATGCCATGGTCAACACCGAGCGCGTCAATCTTCCCAGTCAGGCATGGTATGTCAAGGACTGGAATGTACAGCGCGGCGATGCACAGCCTGTTCCCTTTGCAACCGGTCGCGGCTTTGCATTTGCACAGGAAGATAAGGACGTAGCTATCACCATCAGCTCCCGCACGGAAGATGATCTGCAGCTCCTCGATGGCCGCAACAGAGCGCAGAACGGCTGGTATGTTCTGTCCACTCTGATTTCCGCCACCAAGAGCGGCGAAGTTGCTATCTCTTGGGATATCGAACCCAACGTGGAAGAAGGCTGGGTCAAGGAACCTCTGGTTACCTTCAGCCAGGTTGGTTATGCTCCCTCTCAGGAAGAGAAGTTCGCAGTTGTCGAACTCGACAAGTGGGACAATGATTATCCCAAGGAAATCTCCCTGTGGCGTGTCAATGCTGACGGCAGCGAGGATATGGTTTGCGAAAAGACCCTCGGCTCTACCAGCAACTGGCAGCGCTTCAAGTATGCTCGCTTCGACTTCAGCGAAGTGAACGAAATCGGTCTGTACCGCATCCATTATAATGGAGAAGTCACGGAAGTCTTCCCCATTGCCAAGGATGTTTACGATGATATTTGGCAGACCACGCTTGACGGCTTCATGGCAGTCCAGATGGATCACATCGAAGTCCGTGAAGGCTACAAGATTTGGCACGGCGCTTCCCATATGGACGATGCTTATCTGAACCCCTCCTCCAGCAGTGGCTGGTATCAGGGCAAGAGCGGCTGGTTCGATGGCATGGGCGTTGGCAGCTTCCCCAATCAGCTGACCCAGAGAGGTCTCAAGGCTGATACCCACGTAGACGGCCTGAACAAGGGCGGTTGGTTCGATGCCGGTGACTTCGACCTGCAGATGAGCCGTAACTTCTCTGTTCTGAACCAGTGCATCCAGGCTGCAGAATACTGCAACAACATGGACAACTACGATAACCTGTATGTCGAGTGGAACGATGCTACCGGCGGTCTGGTCGAAATGCACCGTCCTGACGGCGTGCCTGATGTCATTCAGCAGGCCATCCACGGCTCCAAGCAGCAGCTTGCTCAGTACGAAGTTCTCGGCGGCTGGGGGGGCTGGGTGGAAGTCCGTTATCTGCGTCAGTACACCCATCTGGGTGACCCCTCCTCCGATACCGACGGCTACATCTACGATCCGAGCCTTGCAGAAGGCGATGTCGTAGAGCGTGACGGCAAGGTTTACTCCGGTGTCGATGATGACCGCTTCCTGCTGTTCTCCGGCGGCGGCGGCAGCTTCTCCACCTCCATGTCCGGCAGAGTCAATGACTTCGCTGGCGTTGCCTATCTGGCAGCTCCCTACTATCCCGAGTATGCAGCAGAAATCTTCAACGCTGCTACCAAGATCTGGAAGGACGAGAATCTGGGCAACAACCCCGACTTCAACCGTACCGTTCAGTTCACTCTGGCTACTTTCAACCTTGAAAAGTATGGCATTAAGTACAACGATCAGGATACCCTGAACTATGCCTACTTCAAGAACCTGCTCGACAGCAAGCTGAATAGCGCCATCAGCGGTGGTGTCAACAGCAACCTGGCACTTCTCGCTCTGATCCCCGTGGCAGAAGAGATGGGTCTCGGCGCTGACTTTAAGGATCGTCTGGAACCCTCCGTTGCAAGCACTGCCAACTCCCAGAGCACCAACACCAACGTATTCGGCCTGAACCCCTCCACCGGCGCAAGCTGGGGCGGTGCGAACAATTCCTACACCGGCGTTCGCAATATCAGCTTCATGCTCTATAACTTCCCCAATGTGGAAGGCCACGAAAAGATGGAGAAGAACATCCTTCGTTCCGTCAACTATCTGCTTGGTCGTCACCCCGCCTCCAACTCCTCCTGGATTTCCGGCGTGGGCACCAAGTCCGCTCTGCATCCCTACAACTCCAACCGCGCAGAAGAGAGCTATATTCCCGGCTCTATCCTGCCCGGCCACATCACCTTCAATGACTTCGTTGAGACCATGGGCGACCACTTCAACTTCCTGTGGTTCGAAAACGAATCCATCGTTGACTATCAGTCCAACTGGCTGCCTGTCGGTCTCGTTGCCGGCAAGATCGGCCATAAGGAAGCTGCCGAAGTCTACGCTCCCACCAAGGACTTTGAGAGCAGCTTCGATGCTGAACTCAAGACGGTCACCAGCACCTCCATGTGGGGCGGTGATTCTACTGACGGCTACTTCACCGATGGTGGCTTTGATGTCCTGATGTACAGCACCACCTTCGACCGCACCTTCGGCGATCAGCACTGCGCTGGTATCGAACTGGTACAGGATGGCCGCCGTGTGGCTACCAACGGCGATATCCATCTGCTCCCGACAACCGAGCAGTGGGATGCAACGCCTCCTCCCACCCGTGGCGACCGTACCTTCAGTGAAGACAATATCACGGTCAACATGACCCTGCCCGCAGAGACCTTCACCGATGGCACGCACGAAAATCCCGCAGTCAACTACCAGCTGATTGCTGAGCCTGAAGAAGGCGGCATCAAGCTGACTGTCAAGCTGGATAAAGAGCTTCCTGCTGATCTGGTCGGCAAGGCTGGCTTCAATCTGGAATTCCT
>JAZRZL010000069.1:0-12633 GCA_045601345.1 Faecousia sp.
GGGCGAATCTGCGGGTCTTATTTCCGTCAGATTTAATAAAAATCTTGAAAATACGTCAAGTATTCCCTGCGATTTTTATTGAATCTGACAGAAAAATCCCTCGCAGCTCGCCTCACGCAGAATAAATAGAGATGCCCTATATTATTTCATTGTCCTCTTGACGGGATGCAGTTCATTTTTGTTAGCGAGGTACTCTCTTGAAGAGTGGCAATCATTGAACTATTGTAGAGTTGCTCCAACATCTTTGATTGTTTAAGTATTGGAGCATATAAATCGTTGATATTACGCCATGTCTCCTCTAATGGAGCAATAGAATCCCGATATGCTTGAACTGCAGCAGTAATACCGGGGGCTGGAATTGATATTGCATCGAAAGCACGCTGCATTTCTCTCATAGAAGCAACGGGCGTGCTGCTGTTGAATTGTTCCTGTAATTTACGTAATTCTTCAAATGCAAGCATATTCATAAACCCAAAATTATCATTAGTTTTCATGGTATACCTCCAAACCTTACCGCCATGTGCCGCCAATGGCAGACCATCTCTTGTGGAAAACCTCATTGTTTTCTGTCACTCTAAAAGGCTCTGTCAGGAAAGCAGCAATGACAGCCATCACGGTGCTGAAATCATCGGTCTTAGTGCCTATTTTACGACAAAAAGCCTTCCACTTTTTCAGCATGGCTTCATCATTATCAAAGGCCATAACCTGTTCAAACTGCTCAATAGTAAATCTGTGTCCACGGTTTTCAAAGGTCTTTTTCAGAGCCTCCGTCAGCGTCGCACCGTCGAAGTCGAACTTGTTTGCAAGATAATAGAGGTCGTAATAATCCTTCATCCGACTGGAGAACTCCATCAGGCTCAAAATGGCATCCAGCTTTTCGGCCACGGTGGTCTCAATGGAATATGTGTTGACGGTGGGAGCCTCAAAGTCAGAAAGCTGAACGGGGATCGTGCGCTTTTCCTGATGGGGCACGATAACATCACCCACGCCGAAATCAATGCTGAACGGAGTGCGGGTGTTCTTGATCTTTGCAACCAGCGATGCACCGATTCCGGCGTATTTTTTCGCCACCGCAATAGGCTCTACGCTTTTCAGCTCAAATGTAATGAACTCATTGCCGGTATCTACTGCCAGAATTTCTTCCAGCATACTTTGAAGCTGTTCCGGCGTGTTCGGCATCTGCCTTAGCAGGAAGTCCACGTCCACCGTCACACGGCTGTCAAAGTTCGTGAGCGTATAGAGAAATAGCCCGCCCTTCAGTACAAGATTGTCTGAAAACCTTGATTTCTCGACTTTGCGTAGGAATTCCTCCTGACAAAATAGCTGCATACAAAGCTGATAGCTCCTGCCGCTCTCCGCAGCTTTGTTTTTCAGCCTTGCCAGCACCGACGCGGCAACATCAGCCATTCAGCAGCACCTCCATAAGTTCAGTAACTTTTTTGTGTACGCGCAGCTTTTTCGCATACTCAGATAGATTTTTCAGATTCTTATTCGTATCATTGGCATAGGCGTTCAGTGCTTTGCTGAACAGCTCATTATCAAGCGTGGAACGATATTTGAAGCAATCGCAAATTGTCCGCTCACGATCATAAACGGGAAGGGATACTCCATGAAAATCGCTTTCTGTTTTTCCGAGCGCATATAGTTCATTCTGGACATAGTATGCCTGTAGAGGCAGGTCATCAATATCAAGCCTCGTCCTTGAAATCGTCCGGGGAACTGCAATCGTCCACTTCCTCGGAGCAAAATCACTGTAGCCGTAGTGAAACAAGGCAGACTCCATACACACAATGCCTTGCGGAATTAGAGAAGAGAGCAGTTGCTCTTCCGAAAGCAGAGTGTTTTGAGAAAGAGCATAATATCCTTGCCGTATCCGACGCAGAAAGCCGGACTCACACATGTTTTTTATCTGATCCGGACGAATGCCGTTTGCGGTGAAATCTGCTGACTTTGCAATTCCACCACGCTTTGCAATGATTTTTTCTGCAAGTACCTGTAGTTCCATGTATTCACCAACCGATTCAAAAAACGCACACACGAGGAGCGCGAATGTGTTTGAATTAATTATAACCGTTTCTCCTTTGATTTGCAACAAAAAATCACACACAGTTTGTTTTGGTTGTGTGTGATTTTTCATTTTATCTCTCGTCTCTGTTGAATTGGACTCGTCGCCCCGGTTGCCTGCTCTCAGCCTTCAGCCGTTCGAGCTTTGCAAGTACGCTTTCACGTTCCGGCGGTTTGGCCTGATTATCTGTTTTTCCGCCTGCCCGCTGCTTTCATTCAGCAAGCTCATGATAGTATTGTCGGACGATCTTTTCCGCCTTGTTGTATGCCTTCATGAACGTCTGCCCATCGGAATACCCGGCAATTCTGACCATATCCGTGATTTCAAATTTGAGGTCGTCAATCTCTTTTTCGGCAGCTTCGATTTTGGCTTCAATCTCTTTTCGTTCCTTGCCTTTGAAAAGACCGGTGAGCTGCGAGAGCTGATTTTGCAGGCTCGGAATATCTGAGCCCTGAATTCGTTTCACAGTTTCCGTCCGCTTTCGTAGCCGGATCAGAAGCTCTTTCATCTCATTGAATTCGGTAAGATCAACGCTCAGCGTCGGTTTCGGCGGCAGAGTCACACGCTGGATCATCTGCTCCAGAAGTTGCTTCGCCTTTTGCACGATGCCGCGAAACAGATCCGGCAGCCATCCGTGCTGACGCACAGATTCAGTGGTTTTGTCGTAGATTTCTTTGTTGCGCACCTCAATGATGTCGGTGTCGGGTATGCCGGAGGCCAGCGCCAGATCGGCGGTGCGATTCCATTCCTGACGAGCTTCGTTGTCCGCTTGAATCTCTGCGGAGCGGGGATTGTGCTTGCCGATTTTCTTTGTAGGGAGATACACACTGTCGGGATTGAAAACTTTAAGCTACAGCTCAGGGTCATCAACATAGCGGTTAATCAGCTCGGTATATTGCTTCTTGGTGTGAGCGAGAAACGCCTCACTTTTGAATACCGGGTTCTTGATGGAGCTGAACATATTGCTGAAGAAGTTGGGGAAGAATTCGTTGATCCGTTCTTTTCGCATCCGCATCTTTGAACGAAGTGAAAAGAAAAGAATCAGTATCACTTAATTCAGTATTATTTGAATCAGTATTATTACTTTGTGATTTCGGAAATTCAGGAGTTTCGATTTTCACCATTCTTGAATTGTGATTCTGATGAAGCGATGAAATTTTTCACATACAGCAGGTTTGGCTTTCCGAGCCCCTGTCGTTTTCGCTCAATCAAACCGGCCTTGGTTTCCAACTCGGCAAACAGTTTAACCGCTTTCTGACTGGCACACTGAAATGCCTCTGTAATTTCTTCAACGGTGAAGATGATGTATACGCGACCGTCTGGATCGAACCATCCGTTCTTTTGCGATAAGGTCATCCGGTCAAGGAGAATACGACAAACTGGTACAGGTCTATGCAAAACCGGACAACGTCCTTTTAGGGAAAAAGGGTGGAGCTTATGCCACTGAAAAACAGCCCCTCAAAGTCCCCGAAAATGCCAAAAAGTTAGCCCATTTTATAGCCCCGGAAGCTCAAAAAAAGGCGGTTAGCCCATTTATAGCCCCGACAAATTGGGTTAAATTAGGAGAAAATCAGTCAAAAAAGGACAAAGTTTATCAGAGCTCGGCTAATGCAATATACAACAAATTCATATGAAAAAAGCCCGAAAACCAACGTTTTCGGGCTTTTCCTGCACAAATATTGTGTTTTCCTGCTTGAAATCAGCGCTTGCTGAACTGCGGTGCGCGACGAGCGGCTTTGAGACCGTACTTCTTTCTTTCCTTCATTCTGGGGTCACGGGTCAGGAAACCGGCGGCCTTCAGAGCGGGACGGAGTTCGGGATTCACACCCAGCAGGGCGCGGGAGATGCCATGACGGATAGCGCCGGCCTGACCGGATACGCCGCCGCCCTTGACGGTGCAGATAACGTCAACCTTGCCAAGCAGGTCGGTGGTGACCATGGGCTGACGGACGACCATCTTCAGAGTCTCCAAACCGAAGTACTCGTCGATGTCGCGGCCATTGATGATGATAGAACCGGTGCCGCCTTCGTAGACGCGGACGCGGGCGATGGAGGCCTTACGTCTGCCGGTGCCGTACTGATACTGCTTCTTGCTTTCGTACATAATCTCTTACCTCCAATTAGTCCATGGTCCAAGGCTCGGGCTTCTGGGCAGCGTTCTTGTGCTCGGAGCCGGTATAGAGCTTCAGACGGGTCATGGCAGCTCTGCCGATGGAGTTCTTGGGCAGCATACCCTTGACTGCCAGCTCCATAGCGAAGTCGGAACGGGTTTCCATCAACTGACGGTACTTGGTTTCCTTGAGGTTGCCGATCCAGCCGGTGAAGTGGTAGTAGCTCTTCTGATCGAGCTTCTTGCCGGTAAGGACAGCCTTATCGGTGTTGATGATGATGACATAGTCGCCACAGTCAACATTGGGGGTGAAGGTGGGCTTCAGCTTGCCGCGGAGCAGGTTGGCAGCGATGACAGCGGTGCGACCCAAGGGCTTACCGGCGGCATCCAGCACGTACCACTTGCGCTCTACGGTTTCTTTTTTCGCCATAGTCGTGGACATAGTGTTTCCTCCGTATATATGATAGATAAAAAAGTTTGACAGATTCGGGCGCAGGGAATACAATATTCCCAGAAGCGCGCCTGTATTTTATACCACATTCAATTCCCACTGTCAACGACTATTTTCGGAAATTTTGTTTTTCTCCGAGAGAACTCCCGTATTCTCTCGTATTCTCCCTTATACTCTCATATACTCTCGACCCATTTATTTTGATTTTACAGGAGAAATGCCATGAATAAGCTGCTTGGACTGGTTCGCCGCTGCATTGAGGACTACCGCATGATCGAACCCGGCGACCGCATCTGTGTGGGCGTGTCCGGGGGGAAGGATTCTCTGGCGCTTTTGGTGCTTTTGGCAAAGCTGAGGGAATTCTATCCCAGCCCCTTCGACCTGTGCGCCCTCACCATCGACCTTGGCCTCGGCATGGATTTTACGCCCGTGGAGGCACTCTGCCAAGAGCTGGGGGTGGAATACCGCTGTGCCCATACCCAGATCGGCTCCATTATTTTTGACTACCGCAAGGAGAAAAATCCCTGCTCCATGTGCTCCAAAATGCGCAGGGGAGCACTCAATGAGCAGCTTCTGGCCATGGGCTGCACCAAGGTCGCCTTAGGCCACCACCGGGATGACGCGGTGGAGACCTTCCTTATGAGCCTGTTTTACGAAGGGCGCATTAGCTGCTTCCAGCCGGTCACCTACCTCGACCGCACCGGCGTGACCCAGATTCGCCCCATGCTGTACCTGAGCGAATTGCAGGTGCAGCACTTCGCGGAAAGCTACGGCCTGCCCGTAATTGAAAATAACTGCCCCGCCGACAAGAAAACCAAGCGGCAGGAGATCAAGGAGCTGATTTACTCCCTCTCCGCCGTCTATCCCGACCTCAAGGATCGGATTTTCGGTGCCATGCAGCGTCTGCCTCTGCCCGAGTGGCAGGTCACGCCGCACACCCGCTCAGCAGCCCAGCACATAATGGACAATGACCAGTGCCCCCAGCCCGGGCAGCCCCAGAAGACTGCTGATGAGCGCAGTGAGAATGTTCAGCTCGAAGACCATGCCGGTGAAATCCCGCAGGAGATTCAATAAAATCAGCCCGCTCATGCCGCACAGAGCGCTCAGAACCACCTTCCCCACCGGCTTTAAAGGGATCGTCCCCAGCCACATCACACCAATCAACAATAACCCAATCAAAATGTAACCCATATTCCCCTCCGCTGCTGTTCAAACAAAAGTCTCTTTTCTTTTGTATGCACAAGGGACGTTCCATATGGCTGAAAAAACGAAATGGAAGACAAGGGGTTTTTAGCAGCTTCGAGCTATCCCCATATTTATTTAAAGGTAATAAGAGATGGTTCTACGTTATTGATTCGGAAGGAACGTAGAACCATCTAATATTATTATGAAGCGTCCACATATTTTTTAATAAATGTAATACATGCCCGAATAAAAATGGTTTCAAAATCGTTATAGCTGAGTTGTGTATGAAAGCAGTGTTCTTTCTTATTGTTCGGAGAAAAATTCGTAAGGTCAATCTTTAATATGAATTGTATTGGCCATGTATCCCGATCTGCATTATTATTAAAACAGTAATTCCAGTAATCTCCTTCATGTGCGGCACAATTACGATATTCATTGATTACTCCAACGAATTGCTTAAATGAGTCATTTTTGATTGTTTGACTATCTTCATCATCATGCTTAAATCGTTTTGAAATAAAAGATTTATCCTCGTCCGAAACATAGTCTTCAAAGAAAGAAAAGAGTAAATCCTTTTTCGATTTGTCCTTTCCACTCAACTTCTGCAACGTCTCAATACAAGTGACCAAATATACAATCTTAAAAATATCTTTTCCGCGGCGTATTTGTTCCATATCTCTTGCGGCCATTACTAATCGCTCAACTGAATTCAGCATTCTACGTGGAATAAAAACATCATCACTAAATGTTATCCCGTCTTCCGTAGAAAAAACTCCCGGCTGCCCTGTTTCTTTAGCAAATTTGCCTTGGAGAATTGGTTCGTTTTTTAAGCAGTGATAGATAAATGCAAGGCAAGAATCATCATCTGGGAAATAATCTCGATAAAAACTCCATAGTTTTGATAAATGTCTACTACCAGTTCGTTTCAAAATTTCATTTAATTCAGCACTCATTTTCTTCTCCTTGTTTTATTGATTGAATCATTATAAAAGAATAAAATTTTTATTACTGGAACAGAGAATTACTTCAGTCCAGAGAGTTTCCCCTAAGAGTAATACTTAACAAATCGCAATGGAACAGTATTATTATTTGAATCAAACAGCTTTATTGATGCCCATCTAGGATCATTTTGGTATGCTTCAACCAGTTCTGGTGGAACTCCGATTTGAAATTTTGATGGAACAATTATCTTGAATTCTGTGTTACCAAAATCATTTGGGTAACATGGAATTACAGTTTTATGGGGAATATACAGTGCTTCTAAATCACTGCAATCAGTTGGGAAGCGGATTTGAGAGATTATCAATGGCAATACAACAATCTCGGCAGGAATCTTCAATTGCTCAGCATTATATTCAAAACCATTTCCAGAATTTTCAACAGAAAGATCTTTTAAATCTAGACATTTAAAGAAGAATGGAGAAACTGTTCCAACTATTTCACCGGAGTATTCATAAAGGTTTCCTTCTAACACTACGGGTTCAACATCTGGATATAAATATTTTGTTTCAAAAATTGCATCTCGAAACGAATTTTTATTTTGAAATTTGCGCTTATTAAATCTTATCTCAACATAATTATTTGAAAAAGATGGCCTATGTAAAAGTGAAGAGTACGTATGTTGTATAGAATAGCCTTTAAATAGATTTTTTCAAAAGGATTATTTCTTTTCAAAATGTTTATTAGATAAATAACAACTAGAATAAGAGCAACCAGTGAAAAAAAGAAATACTTCATAATCATTTCTCCTATCAGAGAGATTGGCTTATTAAAGTCGAGTCCTAAATTATTGAGCAAAGGATGGTCACATTTTCAAATATAACTTATTTCCAAATTGATTAAGGAACAAGAGGGACAGTTCTGCCCCTCTTTGCAAGCTCAGAATGCCCAAAGCCCATTGCGGAAAATGGGGATGGTCTGTCCATCGGCGCATTCTGCGTCGATATGGAGGCCGTTATAGCCGATCATGAAATCCTCGTGCACCATGGAATCGTTTACGCCCAGCTCGCGGCACTGCTCCAATGTGAGGGAGGCAAAATCGCGGATGGTGTCTGCAAAGCCCATGCCCAGTGCCAGATGGCAGGCGGCGTTTTCGTCGAAGAGGGTATTGAGGAACAGAAGACCCGACTGGCTGATGGGGCTGTCATCGGGAACTAAGGCACATTCGCCTAAATAGGCCCTGCCCTCGTCCATGCCGATGAGCTGACCAAGAAGGGCTTCATTTTTCTCTGCGCCCCACTCTGCGGCTTTTCCTTCCCGGAAGCGAATCCAGAAGTTTTCAATCAGCTCGCCCTGATAGGACAGCGGCTTTGTGGCATAGACAATGCCCTCCGCTTCGCCCCGCTTGGGGGAGATGAAGCATTCCTCAGAGGGGATGTTGGGGTTAAATACAATATTCTGCAAGCTGGTTTCGCTGCCGCCGCAGAACTGTGCCTCCGGGATCATGCCCACCCAGAGGTCGGTACCATTGTCGCCAAAATAGTGCAGGCGGCGAATGCCCAGAGAATTCAGGTGCGCACAGCGGTCGTGCAGCTCACGGTTGTGCTCTGCCCAGGCATCCCCGGGGCTGACACCATCGGCGCGGGAGGTGTAGAGGATGGCCTCCCAGAGCTTTTCAACAGCGCGTCCCACACGAAGCTCGGGGAAGAGCTTTTTTGCCCAGGCTTTTCCCGGCACGGCGACAATGCACCACTGGTAGCGATTCTCAATTTTATCCCGATAGGGCTTGATGACCTTGAGGCGCTGTGCCTGTGCGGCAGAGTATTTCTCCTGATCCACGCCCCGCAGACCGTCCGGATCCTCGGAAAGAAGGTAAATGCGGCAGGGCAGCACCTCGGTATAGCGCTGCCAGCGGGCAATCTGATCCTCGGGGAGTTCGCCCAGCGTCTCCGGGCTTTGGTAGCGCACATGGTATTTGGTCAGGCGCTCATCGGCAAAGTCCACCGTGACCCGCTTCGCGCCTGCCTGATAAGCAGCCTCCACCACCATGGCGGTGAAATCGGTCTGCTCGGTGGACGCGGAAATATAGACCTCTTGCCCCGGCTGTACGTTGATCCCTGTGGTCACGAGCAGTTGGGCATAGTTTTTTAATATGGTTTTCTTCATGGCAATTCTCCTTTAGCACATGGATACGGTATTTATTTTACCAAATGCGGCGTTTTGATGCAAGCAATCGTGGGATTTTTTATCCCGGCTGTGCCATACTTGCAGGGCGAAATCCAGGAAGGAGGAAAAACAATGGTGAAAACGGGAAGCGTGAATTTTATGGTAAGCAATCGGGTGATGCAGCTGCCGGTGGGAGAGATTGCCGCCAATCCTGCCCAGCCGCGACAGATTTTTGATGCAGAGGGCTTGGAGGAGCTGGCAAAAAGCGTGGAGCATTACGGCATACTCCAGCCCCTGACGGTGCGGCGAACCGGGACAGGCTATGAGCTGGTGGCAGGGGAGCGCCGTTTGCGGGCGGCAAAGCTGGCGGGACTAAAGGAGGTGCCCTGCATTCTTCTCCAGCTCGACAGCGCTGAATCGGCGATGATTGCGCTGGTAGAAAATCTCCAGCGGCGCGATTTGGACTATATGGAGCAGGCAGAGGGCATTGCGAGGCTCATGCGGCTCTACGGGCTGTCACAGGAGCAGACCGCCATGCGTTTGGGAAAAAGCCAGAGCGCCATTGCCAACAAGCTGCGTCTGCTTCGTCACACACAAGCGGTACGCGATGCCTTGCGCGAATCAAGTCTGACCGAGCGACACGCAAGAGCACTTTTGCGCCTTCCCAGCGAGTACGCAAGGCTGGATGCTATCTCCATCATTACCAGAAGGAATATGACCGTGGCAGAGACGGAGGAATATATAGATGTCATTCTGAAAAAACGCCCGGCCAACCCCATGCCGGGTGGCAAAAGGGATGTCCGGGTGTTCTTACATTCGATAGATCACAGCCTTCGCCAGATGCAGGCTGCGGGCATTGGCGCGGATTTCGGTAGGCAGGAGGACGCAAAGGAGATCGTGCTGACCATCCGCATTCCCAAAGATCAGCCGGAGAATGCAGGATAGGCCTTGTTCAAAAGCTCTATGAGCCGGTCAAGCTCGCGGCTGAGCATAAGACGGACGCTGTTTTTGCCCATATTCTCATAGGTCGCACAGCTCACCGTGGCAAGCCCCGCCTTGGCCAGTGTGCGGCAGAGGTCAATCTCCGGATTTTCGACAGACAGAACGCACAAAGGCGTAGACAGGGTGGTGTCCGCCAGAAGGTATTTGTCAGCAATGGCTGCATAGAGCTTCTGATTTGCCGCCTGCGTCCGGGCAATCAGATGTTCGGGATAATCCGGGCAGCGGGTAAATAGCTCTTTGACTACATACCGTGCCACCGCATTGCAGTTAAATGGGGTCACGAGCTTTCCTAACTGCGAAAGGCCGTAAGCTGACCCAATGACATAGCCCATCCGTATCCCCGCAAGCCCAAAGCCCTTGGAAAACGAGCGGGTGACGTACAGCTCTGCCCCGATTTTCTCTGCCTCCGGGAGAAGACCCGCTGCCGAAGCGTCCATGGGAAGGTAGTCGCCATAGGCTTCATCAATAACCAGCGCTGCACCCTCCCGCTTTGCCGCATGGAGAAGCTCTCTCAGCTCGGCAAGCGGGATCGCTTTTCCGGTGGGGTTGATGGGATTTTCACAGCAAATTAGATGGGGATGCACCTGAGAGACCATGCGGATAAAATCCTCCATGCGGAACGTATAGGTAAGGCGCTCCCCCGCCTCCAGTTGATAGCTGTATACCTCCGCACCGATACAGTGGCAATGGTCGATATAGGCGGTAAACTGGGGCGCATGGCAGAGAATTCTTCTGCCCCGACCGGCATAGAGAAGATTCAGATTGCTCAGAAGATCAAACGAGCCGTCACCGAAAAGGAAATTCTCCGATTTCAGGCTGACTGCCGGTGCAAAGCGGGCGCAAAGTCCCTCATAAATTACCTGATCGGTTTGCGCATTATGGGGATACTGCTTCAAAATTTCAGGAGGGAGCTTTCCAAGTGCATCGGAAAGCTCCTTCGGAAGCGGGAGATCACTAACGCCGAGGCTGCAATTGAGCGCATCGGGGGCAATCTCTACACCGCCGTAATCCTTGGAAACATAGTCTGTAATATAGGGATGAATGCCTGACATAATTTACCTCCAAAAAAGGGAGCCATCAAAAGGAAGAGCTTTCCATAATTATCTATTCCGGGAAAAATGTTGACAGCACACTTGTATTTGGTGTTGTACGATCCATAGCATTCCCTTATCAAATAAATATTTATTCTTTCAGCAGCCAATTTGCAATATCAACGATCTGAATTCCTTCATATTGATATATCTCATGTCTTGTTCTGGCAATCAGCATTTTCGGGTATGCATCCTTTATTTTCAGCAGGGGATCTACTTCTCTCAAAAATGTCTCTGTGCCGGAAATATCGTCAGATACCTGAATATAAATTTTCTCATCTCTTTTTATTGCAACAAAATCAATTTCTTTTTTGTAGAGTAAACCAACATAGACTTCATATCCCCTGCGCATCAGTTCGATTGCAATGATATTTTCCATCACCCGTCCATAATCATAATTTTTTGTACCAAGCTTAGCATAACGGAAGGAATGGTCACTCAAATAATATTTCTCAGATGATGCTAAATATTTTTTTTCACGTATGTCGTATCGTCTTACTTTATAAAATGCATAAGCATTGCAAAGATATTCCTGATAAGCGCCGACCGTCTTGTGGTTGATCTTATCTAAATTACGGGTTAAAGTTTCCGCTATTTTTCTGGAGGAAGTTATGTTGGCGATGTTGTCCATCATGAATTCCGAAATCTTATCCATCAGAACTGTATTTCGTATTTTATATTTCTGTCGAATATCCCTTAGAATCAAAGTGTCGTAAACATCGGCTATATAATTCAGCTTTTCTTCTCTGCTCTTATAAGGATACGAGCCAGACATTCCCCCTTCAAGCAGATATGCGTCAAAAGCCTCCTGAATATTTGCATTTTCAAAATACTTTACATATTCAGCAAAGGAAAACGGATATACCTCTATTTCATACGTTCTTCCGGTAAACAGCGTGGCTAAATCGCTTGAAAGTAAAAATGCATTTGAACCGGTAACATAAATATCATAATCTCCCGATGAATGAAGGCTATTGATTGCCAGCTCAAATCCTGTACACAGTTGGACTTCATCTACAAATAAATAATTGTTCTTTCTTTTCTCAAAACGGTTTTCTACATATTCGTTCAGCTTATGATACTCCTTCAGCTCCTCATATTTCAGCTTTGTTAAATCTATAGAGATAATATTAGCATCCGTATCATTCTCGCTGACCCATTCCATATATTCTTCCAGCAGCTTTGATTTTCCGGATCTTCTAACACCTGTAATTACCTTAATGTCCGGTATCCCTCTTAAGTCTATTAGCTTTTTTAAATAATACTCCCTGTTTATCAGCTTCATGACAGTTCACCTCTTTCAAAGGTATTATACACTTCTATTTCCCATTTTTAAATTAATTTTTATTTTGGGAAATAGAATTTTTATAAAAAATCATGAGCGGTATCGCAACATCGCTTTTCGGAACACCGTTTGTATCGCAAGCATCGCGAAATAGTTCCAATTTCACAGCTTATTTGGGCAGCTACAACCCTTATTTGCAAAAATGGGGCTGTCTCAAAATGCGAAAACGGCATTTTGAGGCAGCCCCATTATTTCATAAAGTAGGCTATATATTAAAAATCACAAAAAAGCGGACAACAACCAAGGAGGCGTAAAATCCTCCCTAAAGCAAGCCGTGTG
>JAZRZL010000070.1:0-6046 GCA_045601345.1 Faecousia sp.
CCGATCTCCTGCAGATGGAGGGCGCGTCCCGGAACGGTGGTGCGGTCCTTCTTCAGTCCGTCACCGCTGCGGATAACAAATTTCCACTTTCCGTCCTCCGTCTGCTCCAGCGTGCCGCCCGCGCCGCATACCGCACACTCAATCGGGTAGTGCAACCCGTCCCACTGGGGCTCGCCCAGTGCCAGCAGATTGGAATGGCAGTTCGGACACCAGCCCATATTCTCGTCGCCGAGCCACTTACTCTGCCCCTCGGGCAGCTGCGTAGCCTTGAAGACGTTTTCGCCCAGCTTGCGCGCCTTTTCCATGAGCTCGTCGTTCAGCAAACACTGACCGGGGCCGGGCACAGAGGTCGCCAGAAGCATATCCGCCACCAGCAGATCGGTTGTGAACATGGTCGCCTGCAAGCCCTCCAGCGCCATGGACTGCCATGCGCGGGTAGAGCCGCCCACGGAGATCAGGCCGGCGACCCGTTCCTTGTGCTCGATATAACCAATGGTCTCCAAAAAAGCCGTCTCATAAGCAAGGCTTCTCTGCGCAAAGCGAAGATAGACCGAGCAGGGCAACAGGTCATAGGTGGGAACGGAGAAAATCACGCCGTCCTGGTCGAGCATGACGTCCATGATCTTCTTCTTGTCGTCCTTCTTGTCCAGAACGCATCCGGCAAACTTGCCCTCGGACATGGCCTTCGTGCAGGCCGTGCAGCCGGTGCAGTCGAGAATGTTGTAGTCCCGCAGGTTGATCATGCGGACTTCCGCGCCCAACTCCTCGCAGGCCATCAGAGCCTCTTTCAAAAGAAGCTCGGAGTTGCCGTTTTTTCTGCCTGCGGTGATGCCCATAATTTTTACTGCCATATTGTACCTCCTGTGTTTGTTCCTGTTTATTATACTATAACTTTTTGTATATAACCCGTGCTATTGACAAATAAATGATACAATACTATATTGATTATAGCAAAAGTTTTAGGCAAATTCCACTAAAACTGTGGTTATGTGCTGATAAACTATTTCTATGCCGCAACTTACAATATCTATATAAGGGGGATCATCACATTGCTTTCAATCAAAGAAAACCTTCAGGAAACCCTGAAAAAAGATGGACATCCGGACAGATTTGTAAAACAGTATGAGTTCTTGCACGTTCTGCTGCCCTCTACTTACTACATGGGAGATTATCCCTTTATCCCCGGAAATCAAGGGTATGACCAGTTTGGCGTACTGTGGAACTTTCCGGTAGGGCAGATGGGTCCCTTCCCCTGCCATGACGACGCGCATCGCGTTCTGAAGGACATCACGAAGTGGAGAGAGATCGTTCACAAGCCCTATATACCGGAGGATCCGGGATACTGGGGAATGCTGAATGGGATCGCCGCAGAAGGAAGAGCAGCCGGCAAATATGTCTGCGCTCTCCATTCGCAGGGCATCTTCGAGCGCCTGCACGCCCTGATGGGTATGGAGGACACCATGATCAACTTCTATGAAGAGCCGGAGGAGATGAAGGCGCTGATCGAGCTGCTCACCGAGATCGAGCTGGATTATGCGAAGGTCATGGTCGAGCGCGCCGGGATCGAGGCTGTTCTGCATCATGATGACTGGGGTGGCATTCAGTCCACCTTCCTGTCAAAGGATATGTTTGATGAGTTCCTTCTTCCCGCTTACAAGCAGATCTACGGTTACTACAAGGAGCACAACGTGCTGATCGTACACCACAACGACGGTTTTTCGGCCACGCTGGTCCCTTCCATGATCGAAATGGGAATGGATATCTGGCAGGGCGTGCTGCCTGTAAACGACCTTCCTGCCCTGCTGGACAAGTACGAGGGTCAGATCACCTTCATGGGTGAGATCGAGACTCGCGCAATCGACCTTCCGAGCTGGACTGAGGAAAATGTAGCGGCAGAGGTCGAGCGTGCCATTACCAAAGTCGGCGCCCGCAGGAGCTTCATTCCCTGCCTGACGGCGGGACTTGGCATCAGCCACTTCCCCGGTGTCTATGATGCGGTTAACGCGCAGATCGACAGGATGAGCGGGAAGCTGTTCGGCTGATGATTATCTAAATAGAAACCAATGTAAATAGGGACTGCCGAATCGCGGCAGTCCCCATATTTTCACAGGATCAGAAATTACTTGCGGCCCACCAGAGCATCGTCCAGCGGCTTGCCGGCGGCGGTACGGTACTTGTCATCGGCGGCCTTGACGTTCGCGGGCTTGAACAGCGCCGTGAGGATCAGGCTGATGATGCCGGCGACCAGCACGAACACGAAAGGAGACTTCACATCGGGCATTCCCTTTGCGAAGAGGAGAACAGCCACGATGGTGGGGCCGAAAGCAGACAGCAGACTGGATACGGGGTTGACCTTGGCGAACACGCTCGGGAAGTCCTCACGACGCCAGTACTGAACAGCACCGGACACGGTGAAGTTGGAAGCGGCGCCCATGAAGCAGGCCAGGCACATCAGAGCAGGAATCAGAGCTCCGCCGCCGATAACGCCGAAGACACCGGAGAGAACCATGATGACAGTGGAGATCAGCATAGCCTTGCGGGTGCCGAGTTTGGTGTCGATCAGGCCGAGGACGTAGCTGCCCGCGCAGGCGACCACACAGATAGCCAGCATGATCATGCCGAACTGGGCGCTGGTGCTGTCATAGCCCAGGCCGACGCCGATGATGGTGGAGGTCTGGGTCATCATGCCGATAGAGGTCATCAGCAGCAGACCCATGGGAATGGTCATCTCCCAGAAGGAGCCGTTCTTCAGAGTGTTGCCGAGGGTCCACACAGTAGTCTTCTTGTTCTCGATTTCAGCCATCATCATAGCGTTGGCCTGCTCGGGAGTGAAGGAACGGTCGTTGTCGCGGTATGCACCGCACTGCTCGGGGTAATCCGTTACCAGGAAGGCACCGATGACGATACCCACGATACCAAGAATAAAGTAGGGCAGGAAAGCACCTGCGACGTCAGGCATGCCCTTGGTGGCAAGGCCGGCGAACACCTTGGTGGCGAAGGGGGAGACGAGTGCGTTGCCAATGGGGAATGCGAAAGTCACAACGCCCATGACAGTGCCCTTGCGGGTGGGGAACCACTGACCGATCAGTACGCCAATGGTGAAGGTGCACCACACAGTGACGATGAAGCTGGTCAGGAAATAAGCGGCGAACCATACGCCTCCGGGAGGCAGCAGCATGACGCCAAGACAGAAGACCATGGATACGCATCCGAGGACGATGCCGAGCTTTTTGATGCTCTTAACCTTGCCGAGCTGGGTGGACAGCACCAGCTGCGTGCCGATGCCCAGAATCTGGGCAATGGTGTACAGGGTGGAAATGAGCTGGGGATTTTCCGGGCTGTAGACATCTCCGAGAACGTTCATCGGCCAGTTGGTAAATGCAACATATACCAGAAAAGCGATGAACTGGTAGATAATCAGCATCCAGCCGCGGGCACCAAAGCCTTTGATTTTTTTCTGTTCCATTAATTACCCTCCCAAATGTTTTTGTGTGTTTCTGACAGAAATCATAGATTTTGGTCATGCTGTGTTGTATATATTGTATTTTCGAATGGCTTACATTTCAAGATGAATTATAGTAATGTGTTTATAACTGAAAAGTATAGAAGGAGGACGACTTGTGACTGTCACACAGATAGAGTGCTTTGAAGCGGTCAGCGATTCGCTGAGTTTTTCCAAAGCGGCCACCACCCTGTACGTCTCCCAGCCTGCCATCAGCAAAAGCATTTCCGCGCTTGAAAGAGAGATCGGGCATGCTCTTTTCAAAAGGGATAATAACGTTCTTACGTTGACTCCCGCCGGAGAACTGTTTCAGGAGTTTCTCTCCCGGACAAAAAAGGATTACCACGATTTTCAGGAGCAGCTGGAGCTGCTGGATGCCCGGTCCTCCCAAACGGTTCGTCTGGGATGCCCTGAGACCTGGAATCCGATTCATTTCATCGATTGGCTGGATCACAATTTTGCCGGTGTCTTTCCGGATGGGTTTCTGTCCGTGGAACCCCACCGTTTATCCGACCTTCTGGTACGTCTGAAAAGCGGCAAACTGGATTTCGTGATTTCTCATGACTTCTATTCGCCCAGTCTGACCGGACTAAGTACCGCGCAGATCACGGAAACCGGCATGGGGATATTGTATTCAAAGCGGGCCTTTCCGGAGAATGTGAGCTTTCATCAGCTCGCGGAGAAAGGATTCCTGGTTTATGATGACGAGATCCGCAAACGCTTCGGCTCCTTGATCCAGTTGGTTTGCAGAAAGCAGCACTGCGAAACCATCGTACGGAATGGCGGCCCGGTAACAGAGTGCCTCTTCGAGCTTTCCAGAGGCAATGCCGTTATGCTGTTCACGAACTGGGACAGCTTCATTTCCAACAGCACCTTCGGTTTTTATCCGTTAAAAGAGAAGCTGCCCGTACGCCTGATCTATTATCCAGACCGTCTTACAAGCAAAGGCCGGGCCTTCATAAGGGAGCTGGAAAACCACGGCAAAGATCTGGCAATGCTTCCAGAATAAATGAACTGCGGCTGAAGTTTTTTCTTCAGCCGCAGTGAGCGTGTCAAAAAAGTATTTTTGCCCCGCTCAGTGCGGTTTTCAGAACTTTGAAAAAGTTCTGAAAACCTGGTTTATTGAACGCGAAAGCAGCGAAGCGGCGGCGCGGGAGTGAATGACAGTCCGGTGGACTGTCAGAGCCGCGCCGTGACCGAGCCGCAGCGAGACAACCCTGACGGTTCCCTTTCACTCTTTCCTTCCCTCCGAAATCTTCGGTCAGAAAGGTTTTTACAGTATGAGATGAAACCTGAAAAATACGTCTCAAAAAAGCCATCACGGTTCCTTGTCAGCACTGTTCCGTGCGCTTTTTTGCTTCATCGTTCTGCCGGTGCAGACATCCGAGGGCGTCGCCCAGACTGCCCAGCTGATCCATCAAACCGCAGTCCACCGCTTCCCTCCCGTAAAGCACCGTCCCCACGTCCGTGGCGATCTCGTCGGTGGCCATCATATATTTGAGGAACTGTTTGCGCGGAATGCAGGAATTTTCCGTGACAAAGTCCGTGATCTGTTCCTGAATCCGGTTAAAATACTGATAGGTCTGCGGCGCCCCCACCACCGTCCCGCTCATGCGGACAGGGTGAACCGTCATGCTGGCTCTCGGCGCGATCATGGAGCGCTTGGCGGAGACCGCCAGCGGGATGCCGATGGAGTGTCCGCCGCCCAGCACCAGAGAAACGGTAGGCTTCTTCATCCCGGCGATCAGCTCCGCAATGGCAAGGCCGGCTTCGATATCCCCGCCCACCGTATTGAGAAGCAGCAGCAGGCCGTCGATCTCCTCACTCTCCTCCACCGCCGCCAGCAGCGGGATCACGTGCTCATACTTGGTCGTCTTTATGTTGTCCGGCAGGATCTGATGCCCTTCGATCTGCCCCACGATCGTCAGGGTGTAGATATTGCCTCTGCTGGTTTTGGTCGTGGCGGCGCCCAGATCCAGAATCTGTTCGGTCTGTTCGGACTGCCGCTGATTGTTCTCGTCTGCCATAAAAAACTACCTCCAAAAACAGAGTTTGGAGGTAGTATGTTCAGATTCTCATTAAATCATTCTTCAGGCAGCTTGCACACATCCACCCACGCGTCAAAGCGGGAGTAGGTTTCCAGCTCCGGGATGGTCAGTTCAATGGCGCTGTTGCTGCTGCCGCAGGCGGGAAATACCGTTTCAAACCGCTTCAGGGATTCGTCCAGATAGACCTTTACACCCTCCTTGACGGCAAAGGGACACACACCGCCCACCGCGTGACCGATATACTGCGGCACATCATCATGGGGCAGCATCTTGGCTTTCGCGGAAAACCGGTCCTTATATTTTCTGTTGTCAATTTTCGCGTCACCGGCAGCAACGATCAGGATGCACTCCTCTCCCAGCATAAAGGACAGCGTTTTTGCGATCCGCTTTCCCTCCACGCCCAGAGCCTGAGCCGCCAGATCCACAGTGGCACTGGAGACGTCGAATTCCAGAATCCTGTCGGCAATGCCGAGGCCGTCAAAATACGCTCTCACTT
>JAZRZL010000071.1:0-4099 GCA_045601345.1 Faecousia sp.
TGCCACACGGCTTGCTTTAGGGAGGATTTTACGCCTCCTTGGTTGTTGTCCGCTTTTTTGTGATTTTTAATATATAGCCTACTTTATGAAATAATGGGGCTGCCTCAAAATGCCGTTTTCGCATTTTGAGACAGCCCCTAAAAAAGAGTCCTTTACTGACAGGCAGTCGGTTTATATTATTTTTGGGAGGTATGTTTATGAAAAAATCGGGTTCTAATTTTGGAAAGTTTTTGCTTCTATGGTCAGGAGAATTAATCTCCTCCATTGGCGGCGGCCTAACAAGCTTTGGGCTTGGAGTTTACGTCTTTAATGAAACTGGAAGCGCGGCCAATATGGCCATCGTGTCCCTGCTCGCTTTCCTTCCAACATTGCTTTTGTCTGTTCCTGCAGGCGTACTGGCAGACAGATATGACCGGCGGAAGCTTATGATGTTGGGAGACGGTTTATCCGGACTTGGTATCCTCTATATTCTGATCTGTATGCTGATCGGCAAGGCTTCTCTCACACAAATTTGTATCGGCGTGTTCGTTAGCTCTGTTTTTTCTGCTTTGCTGGAGCCATCCTACCGGGCAACCGTAACAGACCTTCTCACAAAAGAGGAATATTCTAAGGCCAGTGGTATGGTATCTCTGGCAGGAAGCGCCAGATATCTGCTCTCCCCTCTGATTGCAGGACTCCTGCTTGCCTCCCATGATATAAAGCTCCTGCTCATCATTGATATCTGCACGTTTGCTGTAACGGTGATTACAACCGGAATTGTAAAGCGTGGAATGATTCACGAAAATGAAAATACCAGCGAGTCTTTTCTTTCCAGCTTTAAAGAAGGCTGGGCAGCGATTACAGAGAAGCGGGGGATCCTTGCTCTTATTATCATTTCCAGTGTGATGACCTGCTTTATGGGAACATTTCAGATTCTTGCGGAGCCCATGATTCTCGATTTTACGGACAGCACAACACTGGGTATTGCCGAAACCATCTGCGCAAGTGGTATGCTGTTTTCCAGTCTGTTTCTTGGTATTCGCGGGATCAAATCCGGGTATGTTAAAACGCTTAGTATTTCTCTCGCCATGGGTGGAATCTTTATGACGTTATTCGGCTTGAAAGAAAATATTTATTTTATGTGCGTTGCCGGTTTCCTGTTCTTCGCGCTCCTTCCCTTCGCTAACAACTGTCTGGATTATCTAGCAAGAACAAATATTCCGGACGAAAAGCAGGGACGCGCGTGGGGGTTGATCGGATTCCTTTCCCAGATTGGATATGTGGTTGCCTATGGGTTCTCCGGTATCCTTGCAGACGGAATTGCAGGCGGAATGCAGATATCTGTTGGGCGCGGCGCTGCCGTTGTTGTAATGATTTCCGGCGTATTACTTCTGGCTACCGCTTGGATGACATATATGTTCCGATCCGTTAGGGATTTGGAAAAACCCAGGAAAGTATAAGCTATGCTTATAAAATAAAAGAGAAAGAGGAAATCAATATGAAAATGTACAAGTATCGTCCGGTTCGATTCTATCTTCTTGCGGTTGGAATCACATGGTTTTTCTGGATTGTTGCAATTATGCTGCATTCAGAAATCGGAGGTATTGTTGGAATGGTGATAGGACTATCCACTCCTGCGGTTATCTCTGCAATTATGATCGCTTCGTCAAAGAATAAGGAATTAAAACGTGACTTTAAAGAAAAGCTTTTCAGTATCAAAAAGCTAAATGTTGGAAATCTGCTATTGGTTATTGTCCTAAGTATTGCCGCTGTCTGTATTTCCATACTTTTATCAACTCTTTTTGGGCAGTCGCTCAGTCAATTTTCCTTTACCGAGGACTTTTCGTTTACCGGCATCGGTTTGGCATCCGCTCTTTTGACCATTCTTTTAGCATCTGGCATTGAAGAGCTTGGATGGCATAATTACGGTGTCGATTCAATTGCCTTGTATCATTCGTGGTTCAAGACATCATTGATATTTAGCTTCATTTGGGCTGCGTGGCATCTTCCCCTGTTCTGGATTCCCGGATCATATCAGTGCGGTCTGCGCGAAAGTAATATCTGGTTTATGGTTAATTTTATAATTTCTATTATTCCCCTGGCTTTCCTAATCAACTGGGTCTATATTAAAAATGACAGAAGTATTCTTGCTTGCATTATTTTCCATTTATTTATTAATTTTATGCAGGAGAAAGTTGCAATGACAGCCATTACCAAGTGCGTAGAAACAGGAGTGATGCTTATTCTTGCAATCATTATTGTGATCGCTGATAAAAAGACTTTTTTCAGTAAACTGGAGAATACAATTTCTGATACGCCACAAAGGTAATTTCCTTTGAGAAAGGACATGTATAATCAAAATGTACACCAAACTTCTTATCAATGATTTTAAAAAGAAGCCATGGAAAAATCTGATTCTGTTTCTGTTCATGTGCCTTTCCGTTATGGTGACGGTCAGCGTCACACTGATGTTGTCACAGCTTTTTTCTTCAATCCATACGATGTACGAAACAGCGAATCCTCCGCATTTTCTGCAGATGCACAAGGGAGAGATTCCAATGGATGCCCTTGATGAATTCAATGAGGCATACCCTGGTATTCTCCATACGCAGACGGCTTCCATGATTGACCTGTATGGGAATGAGCTGGCTATTACCGGAGACGGAAGATCCTTTACGCTTTCGGAATGCCGTCTTGACATCGGCTTTGTCAAGCAAAACGAAGCATATGATGTGCTGCTGGACGAAAACCGAAAACCGCTGGAATTAAAAAGCGGCGAGATTGGCGTCCCGGTGATTCTGCTGGATGAGTATGATATCCGCATCGGTGATCGTCTGTCTGTCTGTGCTGATGGCACCACAAGAGACTTTATCGTATCTGCCTATGTGCATGATGGCATGATGAACTCCACGATGTGTTCCTCAACAAGATTTCAAATAAACGAGCAGGACTTTGAAGAGCTGCTCGGGAGAATCGGAGAGACAGAATACCTGATAGAGGCCTGGTTTGCAGACAGCTCTGCTGCTTCTGCCTATCAGACAGCGTATGAACAGGATGAAAGGAATCTACCGAAAAACGGGCAGGCAATCACTTTTCAAATTATTTTTCTGCTGAGTGCACTGACGGATCTGATGACAGCCATGATTTTTGTAATTGCGGGTATTTTGATGCTTGTTATTGCTGTGGTCAGCCTGCGGTATGTGATTCTAGCGGAGCTTGCCGATGATACCATGCAGATCGGCACAATGAAGGCAATCGGTATACCGGAGAGTAGCATTAAGGAATTGTACCTGGGGAAAATTCGACTTCTAATGTTGCCGGCCTCTGTCATTGGAGCACTACTTTCTTTCTGTACGCTGCCCATCCTTACAAAGCATATCAGCAGAACGTTTGGAAGCCAGTCCCTTTCCATAAAGCAATTTCTTTTCGCCTTCTTATCCGTGCTGGCTGTCTATGGTCTTATTCTTCTCTTCACGCGGAGAATTCTTCGTCAAATTCAAAAAGCGGGCATCACCGATTTACTTGTCCGGGGCGAGTGGTTTTGGAAGAAAACGAAAACAAAAGATGGACTTCGCAAATTTAAAATTCTTCCGACCGACTTGCTTATGGGACTTCATGAAGCAAGAAACGGCTATGGAATTATCTTTACGCTTCTGCTGATTGCATCTCTTTTGTTGCTGCTGCCGCTCAGAACTGTTCAGACAATGCGGCAGGAGGATTTCGTTACGGCAGCAGTCTGGATGAAGAAAGCCTGTTTCTGTTTTGCGGTCGCAGGACTGACCGGATCAAGGCATTATACTGGTCAGGCGACGGATATATCCTACTGTACAAGCGCCTTTCCAATGGCAGATTTCAGTGGCCAAGGACAGAAGCAGAACTTCGATTGGTTGATCCACAAAGTTTCCGCTGGCTCATGGAAGGATTGAAAATAGAACAGAGGACTGCCATCCGCAAAGGTAAACCAAAAGATTTATTCTAAATATCATAACAGTACAACCTCCGGTTCCGCTATTAAAGCATTCCCTCGCCTCTCCCTCTACTGTGGCATATATCATGACACAGAAGTATGTGGATGGTTTGCCTCTGGCAAGGCAGGAAAAGATTTTTGCACGGGAAGGCA
>JAZRZL010000072.1:0-44786 GCA_045601345.1 Faecousia sp.
AGATGTTCTACTTGAAGGACTTCCATGATGAAGTGACCCTGAGAACTGCGATAGACCAGTATATCCAATTCTATAACACTGAGCGTCCACAGGAACGCTACGGCAACAAGGCACCCCTGACTGTTCGTGCTGAGGCTCTGAACGCTGAAATACCTGCACAGTATCCTATTGCAGAAAACAAAAAGATACAAGCCTACAAAGCTAAATATGCCGCATAAACCAAGAAAGCTACCACCTGTAGGCAACAGCTTTCTCAAAAAATTTTTATTTATTTTCCCAGTCTACTTGACAGGGGGCAGATCAATCCTCCTCGGTATTTGTTGGTTTAGCTGCTTACATTATACCTGAAGGATGAGCCGGTGGCTCACTTTATTTTACACCATTATACAGGCTTGGCCCGACATCGGGAAAATTCATGCATCATTTGTAAGATTTTTTACTATTTTCCCACTTTTCACCGCATTTTCTGCGAATTGCGCTGCGCCACCCCAGGAATGAGTGACGTATGTAACAACGTAGTCGGACTGACGAAGCATCCACTTATTGCGCCATGAGATAGCATAGCGGGGGTGTACTTTCTCGATACCCTCCGGCAGCATGGTATCGGAGTAGTCCTCCAGATCATCTTCATTCCGTTTTCCGGGCATACGCTCTAATACTACGGCGTAATGGATGTGAGGGTATTTCTGCACCAATTCCCGCAGAACAGATCGCACGAGCCGATCAAACGCTCCTTTATTACCAACGTAAAACATATCCACTGAACGATTTTCTATCAGATCGGTCAGAACTTCACGCAGTTTGGGCTTCACCTCTGCCGGACAATCGTGATGACCAAAGAAAGTACACACGCTCATTTTTTCTCCTCCAGCGCGTATTGACCAGTATCACGGACAATATTTCGTCTCATTATAGCATACCATATAGGTAATCTGCAACCAATACTGGTCAATCGGGTATGCGAGGTGAGGAAAATGGAACAGAAAATACGGCGTGACCGCAATATGGGCGACAATCTGAGAAGACTGAGAGCTGACAGCGGATTATCTCAAGAGAAGCTATGCGCAGAGCTTCAGCGCCGTGGCTGTGACATTGGACGAACGACATACGCGAAATATGAAGCCGGAGAATTGAACATTCGCGCCAGTGTTTTGATTGAGCTGAAAAAGATTTATAAGTGCAGTTACGATGAATTTTTCGTTGGGCTGGATAAACTGGATAAAACTGAACAATAAAAAATGTGCCCACCGATTTTGATTGATCGGTGGGCACTGCTATATTTGCTGTTAATCCATTAGCCTATGTTCCGGTGTTCCTTTCAGGTATGCCTCCAAGCCTTCGCCAAGTACAAGTTGTGCATACTCTAGCGGCTTGTTGTAAATCAGCCAATCAAGTTCCGAGCGCTGGTACATATTGTCGGAAATTTCGTTTTCCACGGCGATGGTGTCGATGGAAATCATCGTGCCGTCGGAGTATTTCAGTTCGACACAGGCGGTATCCATGTTATATTCGCAGGAAATCAGTTTACTCATAGATTGCACCCCTTTCTCTCACTCACGAAATCATCCCAAAATGCCTCAGCGCATCCATGATCGCTTTTTCCTTTTCCGGTGGGCACTGCGGCACCTTGGCGTTCTCAGCCTTCGGTTTGTTGTAGCTGTCTCCGACGTCAAGCCCGCATTTGCGTTTGATCTGCGAGATATACAGAGAAGATACCTTCAGCCCCGTCTGTTCCAATACATATTCCTTGATCTGCTCATATGTTGCCTGACCGCGCTTGTCCTGCACCAGTTCTTCCACATCCACATCAATGTTGATATGTGTTACTGGATTTCTCAGAACTAAGAGACATACCGTCTCCACATGGGCGCATCTTGGGAACAGATCAACGGCCTCGGCTTTTTGGGGTGTGTAGCCGGTATCCTTGAATCTGGCGATATCTCTGGCCAGTGTTGCGGGGTCGCAGGAGACGTAGACGATGCGCTGGGGGGACATTTGGGCGATGGTGGAGACGACATCAGCGG
Organism: Faecousia sp.; assembly: GCA_045601345.1. Lineage (GTDB taxonomy): Bacteria > Bacillota > Clostridia > Oscillospirales > Oscillospiraceae > SVMC01. The sequence goes on from JAZRZL010000072.1 coordinate 2,025, forward strand.
CTAAACCCTTGCGGGGTGGGTCTACGACGACCACATCCGGGCGGACACCCTCTTCCAAAAGGCGGGCGGCGGCCTGAGAGGCATCGGCGCAGAAGAATTCGGCATTTTCTATACCGTTGGCTTTGGCGTTTTTCTTTGCGTCTTCGATGGCGGCATCGACAAGCTCTACGCCGATGGCCTTGCCTGCCTGTCTTGCCAGATGCAGGGTGATGGTGCCCGTGCCGCAATAGAGGTCGAGAACCGTGTCATTTTTTGTCAGGCTTGCCATTTCTGCCGCTTTGCCATAGAGAATTTCTGCCTGCTGATGATTGACCTGATAGAAGCTGCGGGGTGACAGGCGGAAGCGGAGGCCGCAAAGGGTGTCCTCGATGGCATCCGCGCCCCAGAGGGTACGGAATTCATTCCCCATCACGCTGTTACCGGGTCGTTCGTTCACGCCCAACACCACAGAAGCCAGTCCCGGCACCGCTTTTTGCAGCATGGCAACCAGCTCCCGCTCGTGGGGGATTTTTTTACCGTTGACGATGAGACACACCATCACCTGCCCGATAGCATCGGCGGTGCGCACATAGATATGGCGGACAAGCCCCTTATGGGTCTCTTCATTATAAATAGAGATACGATAGGTGCGAAGAAAATCCACCACCGCAACTCTGGCGCGGTTGGCGGCCTCGTTTTGCAGGAGGCACCCGGTAATGGGAATGACCTTATGCGTCCGCGCTCGGTAGAAGCCAGCCTCTGCCCTGCCGCGTTCCTCGCTCACGGGGAACAGCGCCTTATTGCGGTAGCCGGTGAGTGTCTGTGCGCCGGTAATGGGCAGTTCATCGACTTCCCAGCCACCCAGCCGCCGCAGAGCATCCTTTACCCGCTGCATTTTGAGCCTTGTTTCCTCCTGATAGTCCATGTGCCGGAAATCACAGCCCCCGCAGACCTTCGCCCACGGACAGTCCCGCACCACACGATGGGAGGAACGCTCTATAATTTCCTCAATTTTTCCCACGGCGCTGGTTTTCCCCTGATGGATAATGGAAATTTTGTACCGCTCCCCCAAAATAGCATTGGGAATAAACACCGCGCACCCATCCACGTGCGCAACCCCCTGCCCTTCAGCGGTATAATCGGTAATCACGGCTTCATAAACAGCAGAACAATCCAGCATGGCTGCCTCCCGGAATTTTACTGATGCCAGTTTATCATAAACCACGAAATCCGTCAAGGGAACACCCTTTTCATATATTAGGATTCTAGTAGCTCAGACTGTTTTATTATCGAAACAGAGCAATGCTATGATAGCTTGCTAATAAATTGCCAATGTAGCGAAAAAAAGTATTGTCAAATTCTTTCGCCCATGATATAATACCTCCATCATTTGTTAAAGCAAATGAAAAATACCATATTACTGAAAGGACAATTGAAAATGAAGTCAAAAACCATGAAAAAAGCACTGATTTGTGTTGTTCTGGTTGTTGCGCTCTTTGCGCTTCTGGCCATCAGCACCTATGCCTGCACGACCATCTATGTTGGCGGCAACCTGACTGAGGACGGTGTTCCCATTGTTGCCCGCAGTGAGGACTACACCAACAGCGCCAGCAAGCTGATGTACATTAGCCCCTCCGGCGAATACAAGGCTGGCGAAACCTACTACGGCTGCCCCGCGTACGGCGAATTTGAGTGGACCTGGTCTCACGACAGCTATCGCTTCACCGGCTTCACCGCTGACATTCTCTTTAATGGCACCTGCCCCGAATGCGGCAAAGCCGGACACCCCTCCTACACCGAATCCGGTGCCAATGAAAAGGGCGTGACCGTCAGTGCTACCGAGACCCTCAACGGCACCTCCACGGTTCGCAATGTTGACCCTTACTGCCGCACCAAGAAGGACGGTAAGGTTGGCATCGAAGAGACCGACCTGCCCACCGTCATTCTCAGCGAAGCTGCTACCGCCCGTGAAGGCGTGGAGCTGCTGCTCAAGATTTATGACGAATACGGCTGCTACGGTGGTTCCGGCCTGTTCATTGCTGACAAGAACGAGGTATGGTATGTTGAAAACTGCACCGGCACCCAGTACATCGCCCTCAAGCTCAACAACGACCTGATGTTCCTTGAACCCAACCTGCCCGTCATCGGCCTGATCGACCTGGACGACACCGAGAACGTCATCGCCTCCAGCCGCCTGATCGAGGTTGCCAAGACTGCCGGTACCTTCGTTGGCAACGAAGAGGAAAATCAGATTGACTTCCGCGCCTCCTATGCCTCCAACTCCGCCAATGCCCGTCTGGTGAATGGCCTGAACTTCGTCAACGCTGAAAACAGCTACGTCTCCAAGGATCTCACCGATGATAACTCTATCTTCACCATCTCCAACGTCAAGGACGGCAAAACGGTTGCCCTGTACACCAACATCCAGCCCGACCGTCTGTTCACCCCCGATGATATCGCCAACTACTACAAGCTCAGCGACATCGCCAACACCGGCAACACCGATACCGCCTTCTTCCAGCTCTATCCCGACCGTCCTCTGGAGCTGGCTACCGTAGAATGGACCTCCATGAGCCACGGTGCATGGAATGTCTTCATTCCCTCCTACCCCCTGCTGCTTGATGGCCTGTATGAAGGCTACGGCGCTCCCGTTGGCGAGGCCTCCAAAAATGCTACGGTGATCCCCGATGGCCGCATTGCCTACCGTACCTCCACCCGCAACAACAGATGGACTGTCCTGCCCGAAAACTGGGACACCAACTTCTACTGGACCTTCGATGCCCTGTCCAATTACATCCTCTACTCCGGCAACGATGGCGACCCCGTCACCGATGCAGAAAAGCAGTATGTTCTGGATCAGTTTGCTGCCCTCCAGCAGGAGATTTATGACGAATTTGACGTTCTGAACACCAGACTGGACAATATGCTCAAGCCCACCAGCAAAGCTGCCCGCACGGCTGTTACCGAATACTATGCCAAGATGTCCGAGAAGACCCACAAGCTGGCACTGGAGCTGGTCAACTACCTCGTCAACGGCTTTACCGATGTCGATGTAAGCAACTTCTGCGCAAAGGGCGTTGCCTGGGCCGCAAAGAACGGCATCACCACCGGCGCTACCGCCACCGAGTTCTGGCCGGCAGAAACCTGCACCCGTGGCCAGATCGTGACCTTCCTGTGGAGAGCTGCCGGCTGCCCCGCTCCCGCTGCTGCCGCTCCCTTTGCCGATGTAAAGGCCAACGACTACTTTGCTGATGCTGTCGCATGGGCTGCCGAGAACGGCATCACCAACGGCACCGGCAAAAACCTGTTTGAGCCGAATGCTTCCTGCACCCGCGCTCAGATTGTGACCTTCCTGTGGAGAGCCAATGGCAAGGCTGGGGTTGCTGCTCCCGCCGCTTTCGAAGATGTCGCTGCCGATGCATACTATGCTGACGCTGTTGCGTGGGCTGCCGAAAATGGTATCACCACCGGCGTTTCCGATGGCATCTTTGCTCCTGACAAGTTCTGCACCCGCGGCGAAAGCGTAACCTTCCTGTATCGCTGCCCCGCCGAAGCAGAAGAATAAGATTTCTTTCAGCGCATAGTAACCCATAATTAACACAAGGCTCGCATTGCCGATTTTCCGGCAATGCGAGCCTTCAGCGTGTCAAAAAAGTCTTTTTGACACGCTGAGGCCAGTTTTCAGAACTTTAAAAAGTCCTGAAAACTGGTTTGATTGAACGCGAAGGGGGCTTTTTGCCCAATGGCAGTAAGTTAACAGCCCTTGCCTTCCCCTCTGGGGAAGGTGCCGCCCGCAGGCGGCGGATGAGGTCTGTCTTCTAAGACTTTGTGCTTTCTATATTAGGAAGGTTTTCTGTTTTGGCAGTGCATCCGATGACCTCATCAGTCTCGCTTCGCTCGCCAGCTTCCCCAGAGGGGAAGCCTTAGCGCGGGCTATGTTAGGAAGGTTTCCGCAACTGCTAACTTACTGCCATTGGGCTTTTTTCACTCTTCCCCCGCTGCTCAATTGCGAAAGTACATTTTATGGTTTTTCGACAGTCTTTTCTTTATGCCACAATCGGGATAAGTAGCATTGTTCCTGCGGGTGCGGTATCCCCCTCCAGGTCATTGGCAATCTGAATGGCGCTGACGGTGGTACGCAGCTCCTTGGCAAGAGACCACATGGACTGCTCCTCCTCCAGTGTGCGAATGATGACCGCCGGACGCTCTTCAAGCTCTCCTTCTTCCTCCAGCGTAGCCTTGCACACCGAGCTGAGAGCAGTCGAAGCATACCATGTACATTGCACCGCAATTGGCAGCCGGAATTCCAGACACCCTGCCCCGGGTGCGGCAAAAAGCGAACCGTCCGCCCATGCCATGATCCGACAGGCCGCCTCCCCGGCGGGAACCTCCATAGCCAGCTCACCTCTGCCCTGTGCCAGCTGCAATAGACCGTTTCCATCGCGGTACATGGCGGAAAGCTGCACCGGCACACACACCTGACTGACTCCATCCTGCCAGTGGACGCGGGGCGCATCGGGCAGCACCTGCGCATGGAGAATTTCCGCGCCCTGTATTGGCAGCTCCTGCCGCAGTTCCTGCCGAAGAAGACGCTGGTCAAGCAGCTGGGGCAGCTCATAGACACAGGTTTCCATCCGCAGGGCACCTCTTGTTGCATAGGCATCGGCCACCAGCGGCACATTGCAGATTTTCTGGACGCAGCACTGCATCAGAATTCCGGCTTCCACCACAATATGCGCCCCATTGGCGCTCGTTTCCAATGAAGTGAGCTGGGGATAGAACAAAAGTCCCTGCTCCTCGTATTCCTGCTCCAAAGGGAGGAGCTGAGAGAAGGGCACCGAGAGGTCGCAGACCGCCAGTGCTTCCTCCTGTGTCTCATAGAGAAGCCGCAGCTCCAAATTTCCCTTGCACACCGCCTGATTTCCGGCCAAGCGATCCTCCGTGATGCGAATGCGGGCATCGGTGAAAATCACCCGTGCCGCTGGGGGACAGCTTGCGGGCATCGGCAGCTCCTCCTGCAATAGAAGATTTCGCTCCGTCTGCTCCACGGGAAGGCGCATAGGATAGTCCATATAGCGAAGCTGCACTCTTTTAAGCTCCTCCTGTGGACGATAGCAGGTCTGCACTGCATTTTGCCACACCTGAACGACTGCGCACAGCCCCACCCGAATGCTCAGCTTGCGGGAATTGAGCATCCGCGCCTCCACACTGCGTACCCGGCATTGCACTGTGCAGCCCTCGGCTTCACCCTCCACTCTTCGGCGAATGGTGAAAGGCAAATAGAGACTCAGCTCCTGCGGCTTGTCCTCCCCGGCTGCCATATACAGGACTCCCGCCTGAATGTCTCCCGTCAGACTGACCGACCCGCTTTGGCAGTCCTTGCCCCGGAGGACAACCCCGGCATAGGCATCCACGATCCTATCCATATCCGGCATTCGATCCGGCACAATGGTCTCTCCGCTCTCCTCCTGCACGATCGTCTCGAATAGGACACATTGCAGATACGGCAGCTGCACCTGCTCAAATGTTAACTCCATTGTATCACTCCTTGCAGATTCTACCGTATCTATATGCGCCGCTTCATAAAAATATGCTACTTCTTTCCTGCCATTACAACACCGGCTCCAATCAATACCAGCGCAATAATGGCACACAGTGCGCCGCCGCCGATGATCTGCGACAGCAGCGCCCCAAGGCCGATGGCCGCCAGCGCACAGCCTAGAAGCTGATTCCTTCTGCACATACACAACGCCCCCCACATCAGCTTATGCAGGGGGCGCAATATTGTTCTTATGACTGCTTATATTCCCACAGCTTGTGTTCCTGTGCCTTTTCATAAAGGCGCACGTAGCTGCGGTAGCGGGTTGGCTCAATGTTTCCCTCTGCAAGCGCCCCAGTCACAGCACAGCCGGGTTCTTGCAGGTGCGCACAGTCGTGGAATTGGCATTTTCCAAGATAAGGGGCAAAATCGGAAAAGCCATATTGCAGGTCTTCCTTCAAAATATGCTCCATCTGGTCGGTATCAAAGGAGGAAAAGCCGGGAGTATCCCCAATCAGCCCACCCGCCCAGGGATAAAGCTCCACATGACGGGTCGTATGCCGTCCGCGTCCGAGCTTATCGGAGACCTCTCCTGTGGGAATGGAGAGCGCCGGGTCAATGCAGTTAAGAAGGCTGCTCTTTCCGACACCAGAATTTCCGGTGAACACGGCAACCTTGCCCTGCATTCTGGAACGCAAGACCTCAATGCCCTGCCCTGTTTTGGCGCTGGTGCGAATCACATCCACACCGGCGTGGCTGTAAATCCGAAACAGCGCATCACCGGGGTCAATATCGCATTTGTTGATGCAAACCAGACATTCTGCACCTTGCCCCAGCGCAATGGCCAGCACCCGATCCAGCAAAAAGGGATCGGTCACAGGGTTGCAGTTGGCGGCCAGCAGCACCAAAAGGTCAATATTGCTCACCGCCGGACGCACGAAGCTGTTGCGCCGGGGCAAAATTCGCTCGACTACACCGCTGCTGCCGGACATGGAATATTCTACCATGTCACCCACCAGAGGGCTTTGTCCCTCCTTGCGAAAAACACCTCTTGCTCTGCACGCAACACCATCCACATAGTAGAAGCCGCTGAGCGCTTTCATTATCCTTCCTGTTTTTGTCATGGAACGGCCTTAATTAAAATCCATGGTGAAGGCGTTATAGATGACATCCTCCACGTACACATTATAGGATACGCTGCCACTGCCGGTGAGCGCAATATCAATGGAATTGATACCTGGCTCCAGATACTGACTTTCGCCGCAGCGCTCGTTGGTTGCGGTGCAGATCACATCCACCTTCACCGGCTCGGTATGATCCGCCACTGTGATGGTATAGATTTTGGTGACCATCTGATCACCGGCACCGCCGCCGTTATTCTCTTCTGGATTTGGAGGATCAACTGGATCTGGGTCACTTGATCCCGGATCATCTGGCTTCGGCTCTGGGTTTGTCTCCGGTGTCGGCTCTTTTTCTTCCGGCTTCGAACCTTTGGAGATATCTAGGGTAATGACGGTACCCTCCTCTACCTTTTCTCCGGCCTTGATGCTCTGGGCAACAACGGTATCCTTTTTCTCATTGCTCTCGACATAGTTTTTCTCATAATCCAGTTTTGCCTTGATTAGCATGGAAATAGCACTTGTCAAGCTCTCCCCCTTCACCCGGGGAACCGTTGCCTGCTTGACCACTGTACCACGACTGATATACAGGGTAACGGTCTGACCAACGGCAAGGGGAATCCCCTGCATGGGATCCGTGCTGACCACGCGGTTTTTTTCTATGACCTCGTCATCCACCGTTTCAATGCGGATGGTCAGATCCATATCCAAATCCTTGAGCAGCTTCTCTGCCTCAGTCGATTTCATTTCCAGAACATCGGGCATATCGCTGCTCTGTTCGCCCAAACTGACAACCAGCAGAATTCTGGTGCCCTCTTCCACCTGCACATCAGGTTCCGGGCTTTGGCTGATGATGTGACCGGCTTCAAATTCGGCTGAGTATTCTCGGCTGTCCTCCACCAGCTTCAGGCCAGGATAATCGTCGCTGGACAAGTCAGCAAATACCAAATTCTGGAAATTGGGAACCGTTACCAGCTCTACCTTTTCTTTGTCGCAGGAATTCAGCAGAAGGACGATGCCGATCACTGCAAGAAGGATGGCTGCTGCAACGATTGCGGTATTGCGGATACGCTTGCGCCTTGCCTTTTTGCGCTCCTCCTCCAGCTTTCTGCGGCGGGCACGTTCTTCGGCTCTGCGCTCGGCGGGGGTTTTCTCCTGAATGCGGGGAGTACGGGTACGCACTGGAGCTGCACCAGCACGGAAGCGGAAGAGCATACTGGGATCCTTACGGAATTCCTCCATGTCATAGAGCATCTCCGTAGCAGAGGAATAGCGCTCATCCAGATTGGCACACATGGCGTGCATGGTAATTTGCTCAAGGCCACCCGGAATTTCGGGGTTCAGCTCACTCGGCATAGCTGCCCCAGCATTAATATGCTTGATGGCAACTGCAACGGGAGATTCTCCGTCATAAGGCGGCCGACCCGTGAGCATCTCGTACATCACAACGCCAAGAGAATAAAGATCTGAGCGGTTATCCACCCGACTTCCCTTGGCCTGCTCGGGGGAGATATAGTGTACCGAACCAAGTGCCTCCCTTGTCAGGGTGCTCTGGGCGGAATTGACGCGAGCAATGCCAAAATCTGCCACCTTCACGCTGCCATTTTTGAGAATCATAATGTTCTGGGGCTTGATGTCCCGATGTACAATGCCCCGGCTGTGGGCGTGTTCCAATGCCTTGGCGATCTGCATGGAGAAATGCAGGGTCTCACGCCAATTGAGAACCCCCTTTTTCTCCATATACTGCTTCATGGTGATGCCGTCAATCAGCTCCATCACGATGTAGTCGGTATCCCCGGATTGGGAAACATCATATACTGCCACAATATTGGGATGCGACAGCATGGCAACGGCCTGCGATTCCGCACGGAAGCGGCGGCGGAATTCCTCATCCCGGAAATATTCATCCTTTAATATTTTAATCGCAACCAGACGGTTCAGCCGATGGCATCTGGCCTTATATACCACAGCCATACCGCCGGTGCCAATTACTTCCAGAATTTCATAGCGATCATCCAGCATTTTGCCTATATAATTATCCATACATTACTCCTTTACCGCTCTGCGGCTCCACCCGATTTTGGTCGGGGCATAACCAAGATAGAGAGTCCAAATCAGATTGCGATCAATACAGCGGTCGCATTGTCCGGCGCACCCCGGTGATTTGCAAGGGCAAGCAGACGCTGACACACGCCCGACTTGTCGGCACTGTGTACAATCTCAAACAACAGCTCCTGATCCGTGACCTGATTGGAAAGGCCGTCGGAGCAGAGCAGTACATAGTTTCCCCGTTCTATGGGAAGGGTGAAAATATCGCAGACCACTCTGGTTTCTGTGCCGACCGCACGGGTGATAAGGTTCTTGACCGGATGGTTTCTTGCCTCCTCCCGGGAGATCTCTCCGCGGCGGAGCATCAGCTGCACCACCGAATGATCCAACGTCACCTGCCGAATGTCACTGCCCTCTACAAGGTAAGCGCGGCTGTCACCCACATTGGAAACGATCAGCGTCTTGCCGCACACAAAGGCGGCAACCAGTGTTGTGCCCATACCGGCATAATCCTCGCTGAGCTGGGCATTCTCATAAACTGCCTGATTGGCAAGCTGAATGGCATCGGTCATGACCCGCTTCGCATCCTCCACCCGCAAATCGGCTCGAATATTGCGCCGCACTTCCCCACAGAACACATCTGCGGCAAGGCGGCTTGCCACATTGCCGGATTTCGCGCCTCCCATGCCGTCACAAACGATGGCCAGAAGACAGCTCTGTCCAAAGTGTATGATGTCATAGTAGTCCTGATTCTGGTGACGAACCATACCTTTGTCCGTCAGACCCCATGCATCCATGGCGGCCTCCTTTCCCGGTTATTTATCCGATGGATTTCTCATATTTTTTTCGCAGCTGTCCGCAGGAGGCATCAATATCGCTTCCCAGTGTCCTGCGTACAGTTGCGGTAATCCCGGCAGCCTCCAAAGCCTGCTGGAAGGCCGCAACGGCCTGCCGGGTGCTGGGCTTGAAAGGGCTTTCCTCAATGTGGTTTAAGGGGATCAGATTGATATGCGCCGACATTCCCTTCAATCGGCGGATGAGAAGTGCCGCCGCCTGCGGGGTATCGTTGACCCCCTGCATCATGGCATATTCAAAGGAGATGCGGCGGCCAGTTTTATCAAAGTAACGGCGGCAGGCAGCAAGAAGCGTTTCTACATCGTAGCGCCGGTTAATGGGCATAAGACTGCTTCTCACTTCATCATCGGCACTGTGCAGAGAGACAGACAGGGTGAGCTGCAAATTTTCCTCTGCCAGACGGTCAATGCCCTCCACTCTGCCGCAGGTGGACAGGCTAATATGGCGCATCCCGATGTTCATTCCCTCCGGGCTGTTGACCAATGCCAAAAAGCGCCGGACATTGTCATAATTATCCAGCGGCTCGCCAATGCCCATGAGGACAATGTTGGAGATGACCAACCCGGAATCAAGCTGAGAGAACAGCACCTGATCGAGCATTTCCGATGGAGCCAACCGCCGTACAAGGCCACCCTTGGTGGAGGCGCAGAAGGCACAGCCCATGGCACAGCCCACCTCGGAGGAAATGCAGATGCTGTTGCCATGATGGTATTGCATAAGGACAGATTCCACGCAATTGCCATCGGACAGCCGCCAGAGATATTTGATTGTTCCGTCCTTTGCAGAGACCTGTTTTCTGGCCACCTGCGGGGACGTAATCATAAAGCTTTCAGAAAGGCGGGCGCGAAGTGCTTTGGAGAGATTGGTCATTTCCTCAAAGCTTCGTGCGCCCCGGTGAAGCCACGTATACACCTGCCCCGCACGGAAGGATGGCTCTCCCATCTCGTGAAGGGCGGCGCGCAGCTCCTCCAGCGTCATGGACTTGATGTCCTGTTTCATGAAATTTTCCTCATTTTTGCAATAAAGAATCCGTCCGTACCGTGTATGCAGGGCAGGAAGGTTGCCATTGCCCCGCTAAGACCGCAAGAGTCGGGCAGGGGCAGATTTTCTGCCCGAAATTCAGGATGGTGCTGTAGGAAATCCTCTACAACGGCTTCATTTTCTGCCCGGACAATCGTGCAGGTGCTGTAAAGGAGCACCCCGCCGGGACGGACATAGCGCGCCTGCTGCTCTAAAATGCTTCGCTGCACCGCAGGAAGCTGACCGATCCGGCTTAAATCCTTATATCGAATGTCTGGCTTCTTGCGGATGACGCCAAGGCCGGAGCATGGAACATCGGCAATGACGGCATCCATAACATTTTCCCATTCCGGGACAAAGTCGGATGCATCCTGCAAGCGGGTTTTGATGCAGGAAAGCCCCAAACGCTCGGCACCTTTTTCAATAAGCGTGAGCTTGTGGGGGTGAATATCGCACGAAAGGATGCTGCCCTGATTGTTCATCTCAATGGCAGCGGCAAAGCTCTTGCCACCGGGGGCAGCACAGCAGTCAAGCACCCGCATCCCCGGCTCGATACCGGCACAGATGGCTGCAAGACGTGCCGCCGGATCCTGCACATATACAAGACCATCCCGGAACGCCTCCAGAGCTTCCATAGAGCCTGTGCTGTTCAGGAAAAAGCAGCCGGAAAGCCAGGGGTGCTTTTCTACGCCGACCCCCTGCTTCTCCAAAATCTGCGCCGCCTCTTTTGCGGTGCGCTTGGTGGTATTGACCTGCACCGTGGTTGGCGGTGCGGAATTATGACTTTTCAGGAGTTCAGGAAGCAATTCCTCTCCCACATTCTCCCGAAAAAGCTCTACCAATGCGGCAGGATGGCTGTAGCGGGTGGCAAGGTCCGGGGGTTCGGGCAGTGCTTCTGCCCGTGACATGGCACGAAGTACCCCATTGATGAGACCTGCGGCTTGCCGGTTGGCATATTTCTTTCCCTGCTCCACCGCTTCATTCACGCTGGCGGACGCGGGAATCTTATCATTCATGGTGATCTGATACGCGCCCAGACGCAGGATATCCAAAACCACCGGCTGCAAGTCCTTTCGCTTGCACTTCAAAAAGGAAGCAATATAGAAATCCAATAGCTGCTGATTTTGCAGCACGCCATAGCAAAGGCGGCTGGCCAGTGCGGCATCCCGGCGATCCAGCCCATCGCGGGCAATATATTCCTTCAAAACGCCGTCTGACCAAGCATTGCGTCTGCGGCAGGCAATCAGCGCGGAAAGGGCAGTCTGACGGGCGCTCATTGGGCACACTCCGGCACCGGGTGACCCCGGAAATAGTCTGTAGCTGCCATGCGCTTACCGCCCTCGGCCTGTAACTGGGTGATTTCCAGCACAGCGTCATCGGCGCAGACAAGAGCAAGCCCGGTTTTTCTGAGACCCAAAACGGTACCGGGAAGCGCAGAAACAGTTTCGCCGGTGATGTTAGCACGGTAAATCTTGAAGCGCTTGCCATCGAGCATGGCTGTTGCAACCGGCCACGGGTCAAGGCCGCGAATTTGATTATAAATCGTAAGGGCATCCTTCTGCCAGTCAATGGGGCAGATTTCCTTGGTCAGCATCGGTGCCATCGTGGCCTTGCTGCTATCCTGCGGGGTGCGGGGCAAGGTCTCGCCACGGGAAAGGCGCTCCATCAGGCTGACCAGCAGCTCGCCGCCCATCTGTGCCAGACGATCCAGAAGCTGCTGGGCATTTTCTTCGGGGTCGATCGGCGTTTGCCGAATCTCGATGATATCGCCGGTGTCCATGCCCGCATCCATATACATACCGGTCACGCCGGTTTTCTCATAGCCGCGCAGAATCGACCACTGCACAGGACCTGCACCGCGAAGGGCGGGCAGAATGCTGGCGTGGATGTTGATGCAGCCGAGCGGCGGGATATCTAAAATCCTCTGCGGGAGAATTTTCCCGTAGGCTACCACGGCGATGACATCGGGGCGAAGTGCCTTCAGCTCCTCATAGACCGCATCCTCCTTAAAGGTGGTGGGCTGGAACACAGGCAGACCATAGGCCAGCGCGACCTCCTTGGTCTCGGACATGGCCAGCTTCATCCCGCGATTTTTGGGCATATCGGGCTTGGTATAAACGCCCACGATTTCTGCGCCGGATGCGGCCAGTGCCTTCAGGCAGGTCGCGGCAATATCGGGAGTACCCATAAAAACGATTCTCATTCGTCCGCACCCTCTACGCCGAGCTCTTCCATTTCCTCATCGGTGAGCCAATGGTACACCTTTTCGGAATAGAGAATGCCCTCCAAGTGGTCATATTCGTGGAGAATGCATCTTGCGGTCAGGCCGTCGCCCTCCACCTCAAACCATTCGCCGTTCCGATCCTGTGCTTTTGCCTTCACATGATTGGGGCGCTTGACCATGCCCCATTTTCCGGGCAGACTGAGGCAGCCCTCAATATCGTCCTGCTCGCCGGAGGTTTCCAGAATTTCAGGGTTGATCATTTCAAGCAGACCCACATCCTCAAGGTCTACAATGAAGGCGCGGCGAAGAATGCCCACCTGCGGGGCGGCAAGTCCTGCGCCATTGGCCTTTTTGAGCGTTTCGGCCATATCGTCAAGAAGTGTTGCCAGCTTCTGGTCAAACTGTGTGACAGGACGTGCCTTCTTGTGAAGGGTCGCCTGTTCCTGTGTCATAATCGTGCGTAGTGCCATGTTTTCCTCCTATTAATGATAGGCATTTATATCAGCAGCGGCATAAACGCCCTTGTTGCGCTTATCCTTTGCAAATTGTCTGAGATAATAGGCTACCAGTGCGCGGACGGTGCGGTTTGCCTTTGCACACAGCGTCAGGCGGTAGCGATAGATATTGTTCACCTTTGTCACCGGGGCGGGTGCGGGACCAAGGAGCATGACATCCTCCCGGCAATAGGGTTCTACTTGCAGCGCCCCTTCAAAGGCAAGCCTAAGATCGGCGGCGCTGGCGCAAACCTGCTTTTCCTCCTGCCCGGAAATCGTGAGGGTCGTCAGGTCAAAGAAGGGCGGGCAATGGCGCAGACGGCGAAGCTCGATTTCTTTTTCGTAGAACCCGTCATAATCCTGCTGTGCTGCCTGCTGAATGACGGTATTTTCCGGGGTCATGGTCTGGATGACCGCTGTTCCGGGCGTGGAAAAGCGTCCGGCGCGACCAATCACCTGCGTCATCATGGCAAAGGCCATCTCGGAGGCGCGAAAATCGTCCACATACAGGGCGCTGTCTGCATCCAGCACACCCACCAGCGTGACATCCTCAAAATTCAGACCCTTGGTGACCATTTGGGTGCCGATTAATACGGAATAATCCTCCTTTTCGAAGGAAGTCAGGATTTTTTCATGGGGATTTGCCGCAGATACACTGTCGGCATCCATGCGGAGCGCTTTCAGCTCTGGTGCCTTTTCGGCAAGAGTTTCCTCAATGCGCTGTGTGCCAGCTCCCAGATATTTGAGTCTGCTGCCGCAATCCGGGCAGCGATCTGTTGCTGCTTCCGAGTAGCCGCAGTAGTGGCACATCCGACGACGGTTATCGGCATGGTAGGTCAGATGGACGCTGCATCGGGGACATTGCGGAACATGGCCGCAGGTCGGGCACATCGCCATGCGGCTGCTGCCCCTGCGGTTTAAAAACAGGATGGTTTTCTTTCCGTCCCGGTGTGCCCGCCGCATTCTGTCAAACAGGTCGCGGCTGATGGCGCTGCCGTTTCCGGCTGTAATTTCTTTTTTCATATCGGTGATAACCACACTGGGAAGGGCTGCACCGTTATAGCGATAGGCAAGGGTATAGAGCTGATACACGCCTGTTTTGGCGCGGTACATAGATTCCACCGATGGGGTGGCAGAGCCAAGCAGCACCAGCGCCCCTTCCATGCTGCCACGATAGATGGCTGCCTCGACCGCGTGATAATAGGGGGTACTTTCGGATTTATAGGTGTGCTCGTGCTCCTCATCCACAATGAGCAGTCCCAATTCCTCCGTTGGTGCAAAGACAGCAGAGCGTGTGCCGACCACCAGCCGCGCACGGCCGGTCTTGACCCGCTTCCATTCGTCATAGCGCTCCCCGACAGGGAGGCTGCTGTGCAAAATGGCAACCTGATCGCCAAAATGGGCGACCATTTTCCCCAGTAACTGCGGGGTCAGGGAAATTTCCGGTACCAGCAACACAGCCTGTTTGCCCATGGCAAGGCATTGGGCAATGAGAGCGATATACACCGCCGTCTTTCCGCTCCCGGTCACGCCGTAAAGGAGCGCAACCCCCGGCTGCTTCGCTTCCATCTGCTGCCGCAGTCCTACGAAAGCACTCTCCTGCTCAGGATTCAGCCGAATCGGCTCTGCCGGCTGCACCGCAGGCAGGGACGGACGGCGAAGCACCTCACAGGTGAAAAAGGAGATATAGCCCAGCTTTTCCAGCCGCTTGAGGGTTACCATGGATGCACCGGTAAAATAAAGCACATCCTTCACACAAGCACTTTGCATGGCACAAAGCAGCTCCAGCACAGCACGCTGCATCGGGGCAGTTTTTCTGTGGGCATCTGCATAGCCCATAGCCTCGGTCGGGGTGGTTTCCAGCTTTACAAATTGATCCACCCGGTCACTGGCGCGGCGGTTGAGCTTGCTATCGGTAAGAATCAGTTTTTTTCCGGCAAGATAACGAAGGCTCTCACTTAGCGGGGCATCCTCTGCAAGCATGGTTCGCAGTTTATTTTCTGCTGCCATGCCGCCCAGCTCCAGAAGGGCGCGAAGTACCTTCTGTGCCTCCGGCTTTCTTTTGGTGCGGCTCTCCCAATCCTCGGGGAAGGGGTCTGCCAGACGAACGGTCTGCTGCTGGGAAAACCACGCACCAGCGGGGAGCATGGCGCGGATCGCCTCATAAAAGGTACAAAAGTAACGCTCGCGCAGGAAGGCGGCCAAATGCAGCATCCGCTCGGACAGCATGGATTGCTCATCCAGCGGCGCATCAATGCACTTGAGCCCCGCTTCCTCCCCTTCACACAGGCGCAGGACAACGCCCTCGGTGCGCCGGTTGCCGGTGCCGAAGGGAATTCGTACCCGCATACCGGGCAAAAGCGCCATATCGGGCGGGACAAGATAGCTGTATGGCTTGTCTATGGCATATATTGCCGCCGCCACAGCAACCTGTGCAATCAAGCGGGTGCCTCCTTCTGTTTATTCGAAATAGCTTTCCTTCACTGTTGCGGACAGCTTACCGTTGGCAACCTCACGAATGGCAAGCGTTACGGGCTTGTCGGTCAGAGGCTGCTGGAATTCCTCTGCCTCAATGGCAATCTGGCGGGCGCGGTGCGCCACAAGATTGACAAGAAGATAACGGCTGTCTACATGATTTAAAAGCTCAGATATTGGGGGGTATAGCATAATAATTCGTCCTCCTTTAGGTCACCTTTAATAATTCCGTTCGGTATGCGGCCTTACATTTATCAGCGATGAGGATGGCCATTACCTCATCGGCACAGTGCTCCACGCAGTCATTGACTACGATGTAGTGATATTGCTTTGCCTGAGCATATTCCCATCTGGCAGTATGCAGACGTTCGAGAATATCCTCCCCGGCGGTATCGCCCCGGCCTCTTAACCGGCGCTCCAATTCTGCAAAGCTGGGCGCTGCCACGAAGACGGAGACCGCATCCGGCCTGTGCGCCATTACCTGCAATGCGCCCTGCACATCAATTTCCAGCACCACGTCATATCCCTCGGAGAGCAGCTTGTCCACCGGGGCTGCGGGGGTGCCGTAATACCTGCCATTATAGCAGGCATACTCCAGAAATTCGTCGTTTTCGATCATACGGCGGAATTCGTCTTCGGTTTTGAAGCTATAGGTCACGCCCTCCACATCCTCAGGGCGGGGCTTGCGGGTGGTAGCGGAGATGGACAGGCGAATATTGGCATCGCGCCGCCTAAGCTCCTTGACCAGAGTTCCCTTCCCGACACCAGAAGGGCCGGAGAAAATCAGCAGACTTCCTCTCATGCTTCCTCCTCCAATCTTGTGAGAAGTGACTCCGGCGCAATGGCCGAGAGTATGGTATGGTCTGTATCCATCAGGATCACGGCTCTGGTTTTCCGTCCATAGGAGGCATCAATGAGCATCCCGCGATCCTTTGCCTCCTGACAAAGGCGCTTGATGGGCGCTGATTCAGGGCTGACAATCGCCAAAACCCGGCCTGCGGATACCAGATTACCAAAGCCAATGTTCAAAAATTTCATATGCTGCCGCCTATTCTATATTCTGCATCTGCTCGCGGATTTTTTCCAGCTCTGCCTTGATTTCGACCACATTACGCGCCTGCTCAAGATCATTGCCCTTCGAGCCGATGGTGTTCGCCTCGCGGTTCATTTCCTGCATGAGGAAATCCAGCTTGCGGCCAATGGCACCGCCGCTGTCGAGCATGGCATTCATCTGATTCAGATGGCTACGCAGACGGACGGTTTCCTCATCCACGGCAATTTTATCGGCGTAGATGGCGGCCTCTGTGAGAATGCGGGCTTCATCTATCTGGGTTCCGGCAAGCACCTCCTGCATACGGCTGGTCAGGCGGGCACGATATTCCGCCAGCGTGATGGGACTGCGCGCCTCCACCTTTTCCACAAGACCCAAAATGACCGCTGCACGTGTGCGAAGGTCTTCTGCCAAGGCCTGACCTTCCTTTTCGCGCATGGCATTATAATTGGCAAGCGCCTGATCGGTGACAGAAAGAAGCGCTTTCACAACCTCTTCCTCATCCTGCTGCTGCTTTTCTACGGAGAAAACCTCCGGCATTCTGGACAGGGCGCAGACACTTACATCGTCCCGGACACCATATTCATCGGCAATGGTGCGCATGGCATTCAAATAGCCCTCCAGCACCGGGCGATTGAGCTGAATGGAAGCATTATCCAGCGTCTCCAGATTCACACTGACATATACATCCACCTTGCCGCGGCTGACGTTCTGCTTCACCCGCTGCTTAATGGCATCCTCGGCAAAGCTGAAAATCCGGGGCAGCTTTACCGTGCAGTCGAGATAACGGTTGTTGACCGAACGGATTTCCACGGTGATCTCGTGTCCGTCGATCATTTCCACACCACGGCCATAGCCGGTCATGCTTTTAATCAAGGTATCTGTCTCCTTCCTAATTATGTATTCTGCGCAGGTAAAGTCCCATCAGGCGGGAAAAACCAATATCATACAATATAAATACGATGCTAAGCGCCGGGATGCGCACATACCACGGCAGCTTGGGCAGTGCCGATACAAAGGCGGCAGAAAAAAGCGCATAAAACACACCCGCGCAGACAAAAAACGCCAGAAGCTTTCCCATCCAGCGAAGCATGGTCTTAGGCAAGCGCTCAATAAAATGCTTGAAAATGGGGTATGGCCCCAGCAGGAAGCCAAACCAGAGCGGCAGTACCTTATCCGCACACAGCAAAAGTCCCAGAAGCAGGGAAGCAATATAGGTTCCCACTGCCCAGAGCCAGCCGCATTCGATCAGGCTCACTGCCACAAACAGACTTGCAATTGCCGCAAGCGCCAGCGCACCTCTAGGAATCCAGCCGCCTGCGCACAGGCAGATGGCAGACAGGGCGGTAAGCATTGCAGCCTTCGTCAGGCGATTGACTTTTTTCATCGTCCGCACAGGCAGTTCAAGCACATGAGCGCCGTGCAAATATCGCAGCCGTCACAATTGTTGTTTTGGAAGCCCGTCTGACGATACATATTATTGCCGCCGAAGCGCATGAGCTGCAAAGCCTGTTGATACTCGGCATTGGAGGGATCCATGGAGCAGGCCGTCTGGTAGCAGCGCTGTGCCTCATCCAGCCAGCCCTTGCGATAGGCCACCGCGCCGGAGAGGAAATACCACTCCGCATCCCGGGTAGCAACGGTATTCAGCAGCTGCTCTGCCCGGTTCAGATCGCCGGAATTGACGGCCTGCCGAATCTGGGCATAGATCGGATTGGAGGAGGCAGAGGAGGCACGGTAATTGCTGTAGCCGGAATAGCCGCTGCCGGTCTGGGAGCTGCTGCCTCCTGCGCGGGAGCGGGTGATGGCATCGTATGCTTCGTTGATGGCTTTCATCTTCTCCTGCGCAAGATCGGCCAGGGGATTATCCTGATAGTTATCGGGATGATATTTTCTGGCCAGATCGCGGTAGGCCTTTTTTACCTCATCATCGGAGGCAGAGGGGGAAATACCAAGGACGGAATAAGGATCGTTCATAGTGCACCTTTGTCTTTCATCTTATGTTTTGCCTGAAAGGTTCCTCTGTCTACCGCGCATAGCACGGCAGACATTCCAAGGGAAACAATATTTTCCAGAATCTCCTGATTGCTTTTGAGACTGCAAAGCGCCAGCGCACTGTGCGCCATGGCAGCAGAATCACCAATGGAGCGGCAGACATAGGCGCGATCCTCTTTGGAAAGTGCCCCGCCGTCGCAGGAGAAGCGGTATAGAAGGGGGTTATAGCTGCCCGAGCGCACATCCTTTGGCAGATCGTCCAGCGCATCGGTCAGGTAAATGAAGCGGCCTACATGGTAAAGAAGCTGCCGCGCCGGACGAATATTCTCCGGCTGCATCCCATCGGCACAGCCGGCAATCAGCGCTGCAAAGGCATCCGCCGCCTGATCCATGCTGGCACATCGGTCTTCCTCCAGCCTTTGCAGCAGCGACAACTGTACGTTCGCTTTCTGTGCAAATCCGTTCTGCTTTTGGCAAGCAGCTTGATATGCGCTGTGAAGAAGTCCCTTTGCACTCGCGGGGAGAAGTGCCTTCAGCCCATGGGTATCTCTGCGCTTGTCCTCTAAAGATAGGGTGAACAGAATGACGCAAACATCCGCGCAGTATTCCATGGCCGGGGTGATGGGGACGCAAGATTTTTTCTTTATAGGGTTAGCGGGGCAAAAATGGGGGGTGCATTTCTCCTGTTCCTCCTGACCCGAGAGCAGGAGGTAGAGAAAGGTCATATCATAATTGACCAGGAAGCGGGCGGGAAGACCATAGCGCTTTCCCAAGCACCGGCACAGGCCGCAATAGGCGGCTCGGTACCTAGCATCCTCTCGCACCCTCAGTTCATCTCTACGGGGGCGAATATAGCCAAACATTTCAGTCCTCCGAATAGGCCGTAATCACAAATTCCACCGGGCGCTTTTTCACCACGAAGCGGTGATACGCCAGAATCAGCGCAACACCCAGCGCAAAGCCGCCCAGCGCCGATAATCCCGGCGCGATTTTCAGCCACGCGCCTGCGAAATAGCCCAGAAGGAGCAGCACCAGCGGCAGGATATACACCACCAGCATGGCAGACAGCAGCTGCTTATCATCGGAGGATACAATGACCTGGTCGCCTACCCTTGCGCCGATGGCATTGCGGGCGCGAACCGTGACGGTCTCCTTTGCCGCGCCGCAGCCGCTGCACTTATGGCAATCGCCGCTGCAAGCGCTCTCCCGCCGGACAAAAACCTCGGCGGTACCGTCATCGAATACCCTTGCAATCTGAACACGCTGTTCCATATACGTCAGGACAGGGTGACGGTCAGGTTATTGGCCGAGCCGGTAGCGCCTACCTGTAGTCCCTCAGACGGCTCCACTATAACAGGAACCACAAAGGTACCTGCCCGGAAGGCAGCAAGATCCGCACTTACATGAAGATTGTCCACCGTCAAATTTTGAAGTGCCGCCTGTGTTCCCCGCAGGGTCAGCTGAATGTTTTCTCCAACAGCCTCTGCCTTGAGACCCTCGGGAATATTTTTCAGCTCAATATCAGAAACAGGTATGGTCAGCGTGGTATTGATAAGCCCCTTCACTGTGATGGAGGCTTCGACATCTGTAATGCCGGATACATTATTAATATTATCAGGCAGGAGCACATGATAAACCTTTGTTCCAGATTCAATAACCTTAGCATAATCCAGTGTGCCAAGCTCAATCTGCGTGATGGAATCCACATTGGCAACATCGCCGGAAATTTTAATTGTAGCAGGATAGAGGGCATAGGAGATATTCTCATCGGTTGCACCGCCGCCAACTGCGGTTTTGAGAACCAGAGGAACCTCCTTATACTTGAGTACAGGAATGGTAATGGAAACCTTTTCACTGTCAACAACCAGCTCGTCCCGTGTAATAGGCTGGCCTTCTGCATTAAGAAGCGTATAGTCCAGCTCCATCGTTGTGGTTTCGGTGATATTGGTTTTGTCGATCACGACCTCGGCGTAGTCAATGGTCTCCAGAATGGCGGACGGACCTGTCACAATCAGCTCTGCTGGGGAAATGGTCATAGAATCAGAATCAATAATCAGGGAATCATCCTCCGCGCTGTCACCGGAAAAGACGGTGCGGATCTCCACAGGCTGGCTAAGGTAATGCTCGATTTCCACCGCCACAGAGGCAGGCATCCGATTCTCAATGGTCAAATCCCCGGAGGTCACATTTGTGGGGAAAGTAACGGTATAGGGCAGCTCATGGATGCCCTCTTCATGCACCTGACTCAGGTCAACGCTGACCTGAATACTGCTTCGGGTGAGCTTTTTGAGTTCCGAGCGGCGGCCACTGATTTTGAGTGAGACAGAAGGTGTCCCGCTTTCCGTTACCATCAGGCCGTTGGTGCGCAAATCCTCCTCATGCTCATAGGTCACGGTAATGGCAGAAAAGGTGGTGGTATCGTTGGGATTGACCACTGTGACATCGTAGAGCCACACCAGCACCGCACAGGCCAGCGCCAGAAGGAAGACAGGAAGCTTATTCTTTTTCATTCTTCCGCCTCCCTCCAGTCACCAGATGCCGCAGCTTGCCTATAAGACCCTGCGGTGCAGCGCTTTCCTGCGGCTGCAGCTCCTGCGACAGGAGCTTTTGCAGGGTCTCCGGGGTTAAATAGCGCTTGAGCATACCGCCCATGGCCACAGAAATGGTGCCGGTTTCCTCGGATACAATTACAACAACCGCATCGGTGGCCTCGCTCATGCCGAGACCCGCCCGGTGGCGGGTACCCAACTCCGCGCTCACGCGATTGCTTTCAGTGAGCGGCAGTACACAGCCTGCTGCAACCGCACGATCGCCACTGATGAGCAGAGCGCCATCATGCAGCGCTGCCTTGGGGAAAAAAATGTTGCAAAGCAGCATCTGAGAAACCTTCGCATCAATGACCGTGCCGCTGGCCTGATAATGCTCCAAAGAGGTGGTGCGTTCAAAGCAGATGAGTGCGCCAATGCGCTTTTCTGACATCTCCTCGCAGGCCTTCACCGTCTGGTCAATTACATAGTTGGATTCCCCGGTCTGCTCAAGGCCGGTGAAAATGGACGATAAGCTCTTTGCGCCAATCCGCTCCAGTGCGCGGCGAAGCTCCGGCTGGAAAATGATAATCAGCGCAAAGGCGCCTAATTCCAGCACGAAGGTCAGAACATAATTGAGCGCGTGCATTTTCAGAAGCTTTGTGAGCCAGGATGCCAGCAAGATCAGCAGGATACTTCTGGCAATCCTGGCCGCCGGGGTATGACGGATCAAAATAAATATTCGGTAAAATAAATAGGCAACTACCAGAATATCCACAATATCCATAATGCCCGGTGTGGGAATCAGACTGGCGTATTCTCGCAGTGTAGTAAGCAAAGCTTTCATTCCAGATTCTCCCTATTGGGCATCTCTATTTATTCTGCGTAAGGCAAGCTGCAAGGGATTTTTCTGTCAGATTCAATAAAAATCGCAGGGAATACTCGACGTATTTTCAAGATTTTTATTGAAATAAGACCCGCAGATTCGCCCACGAAGAATAATTAGAGGTGTCCTATTATGTGGCAGCCCAAAAATTGGGCATAGATATACTTATACTTATAGCGTATTATATTCCAAATCCGCTGTAATAGCAAGTGGAAATCTACATTTTTGTCCTCCATTTTTCTACAGCCGAATAATTCTCCCCAATTCCCGGACAAAGCAATCTACCTCCCGGGGCGTATTGAAGGCGCTGAAGCTGACGCGCAGTGTACCGCCGGGAATCGTTCCCGCGCTCTCATGTGCCAGTGGTGCGCAGTGCAGACCCGCTCGCACCGCAATGCCCCGGCAGGCCAGCATTCGAGCTGCGTCCTCGCTGTCCACATTCCGAAGGCGCAGAGACATCACTCCTGTCTGTGCCGCAGCGGTATAGTATTCCACTTCATCCATAGTCTCCAGTCGATTTATCAGGTGGCAGCGGAGGCTCTGCTCATGGGCAAGAATCTCCTCTTCTCC
Source organism: Faecousia sp. (assembly GCA_045601345.1). Lineage (GTDB taxonomy): Bacteria > Bacillota > Clostridia > Oscillospirales > Oscillospiraceae > SVMC01. The sequence continues at coordinate 24,805 of JAZRZL010000072.1, forward strand.
CGTGTCCTGCACGAAATGCACCCCCGCCAGAAGTCCCGCAATGCCCCATACATTTTCAGTGCCTGCCTCCAAACGCTCCGGAAGCTCCTCCGGCATCGTGCGCTCCATGGAGGCTGTGCCGGTGCCGCCCTCCATCAGAGGCTGCCCCGGCTGCGCGCACAGCAAAAGTCCTGTACCCGGCGGCCCATAAAGTCCCTTATGCCCCGGCATAGCAACAAAGGCTGCACCGAGGTCGGAAAATGACAGCGGAATGCTTCCGGCAGATTGGGAGGCATCCACAATCAGCGGCACATTCCGTGCATGACATATCGCCGCAATTTCTTCAATCGGCAGGATAAAACCGAACACATTGGATACATGGGTACAAATGACCGCCGCCGTATTCGGCGTGATGGCGCTGTCAAATGCAGAAAGTACCTCTTCCCGATCAAAAAGCCGCCGCCCCGCAATGACCATTTCTGCGCCGAGCGCATAGAGCGGCCTTACCACTGCGTTGTGCTCAAAGCCGGAAATGACCACCCGATCTCCCGGCTTTACCAGACTCTTGATGGCCAGATTCAGACCATGGGTTGCGTTCATTGTAAAAACCACCTGCTCCGGCTGGCAGTCAAAAAGCGCTGCTGCCGCCTGACGGGTACGAAACAGCAGCGCATCTGCCATAGCCGCACGGGAATACCCGCCCCTTCCGGGGCTTGCATAGCGCTCCATGGCCTTCATGACTGCCCTTCGCACGGCCGGAGGCTTTTGGAAGGTGGTTGCTGCCGCATCAAAGTAAATCACAGTCTACCTCCTTAAAACCACTGTGCGTGCGCAAATAGCACCGCTCCATTCCGCTTTGCCTTAAAAGTGCGCCTGCCGTCGAGGCAGATGCCTCGCTCACCCGCAGACAATAGCCGCAGCCCTGCACCGCCAGAAACCCCGGGGTGCGCTGGAGCACGGAAGAAATTCCCCTCCGATTTAAAAGCGCCTGCGCCTGCTGCGCCCTCGTGACGGAGCGAAAGGTAAAATAATAGCCATTCATTCATCATCCCTCCTGTTTCCAGCTTATGCGCGAACCAGAGCCAAGGTTCTGTATATTCCCCCTCAATATGACAGAATTCTATAAAATTTCACCAAATAACGGTTGACAAAACGACCTTTCTTATTATAATAAAGTCATAAGTTATGATAGAGGTGCAGAATTCATCAGTAGGCGCTGCCCATCGGTCAGGCAGCCGAGCGCTGAAAGGGAATTTTGCCGAGGTGTTGCCGCTATGCCTGAGGCGGCTCCACCGGGCTGGTGAATAAGATTCTCCAGACTGTCACGTAAGTGGAGCGCTATCATGGTTCATCTCCTGAAGGTGCTGAGTCATGAGGCTATCATGACTCAATTTTTATTAGGAGTGAAACAGAAAATGAAACGGAAATCCCTTGTGGCACTGATTGCTGCCGTGGTCATTATCGCGGTTCTCATCGTTGGTGCCATCACCACTGCCGGTGCCAGTACCGAAGAGAGTGTCAGCAATATGTACGGCACCTTCTGGGCTTTGGTTCCGCCCATCATCGCAATTGCGCTCGCGCTCATTACCAAAGAAGTCTATTCCTCTCTGTTTATTGGTGTGATTCTCGGCGCTCTGATGAACAGCAACTTCTCTATCGTTGGAACGCTGAACAATGTTGTCAATGACGGCCTGGTTACTGCCATTTCCGACACCGCCGGTATCTTCGCCTTCCTGGTCATTCTGGGCATCATCGTTGCTCTCGTCAACCGCGCCGGCGGCTCTCAGGCCTTTGGCCGCTGGGCTGCCAAAAATGTTAAGACCAAGCTGGGCGCTTCTCTCGCCACCTTCGCTCTGGGCGTACTTATCTTCATTGATGACTATTTCAACTGCCTCACCGTCGGCTCTGTCATGCGTCCCCTCACCGATGAGACCAAGATTTCCCGCGCCAAGCTGGCTTACCTCATTGATGCTACTGCCGCTCCCGTGTGCATGATCGCGCCCATCTCCTCCTGGGCCGCTGCCGTCTCCGGCTGCGTGGAGAGTGAAACCTACTCCGGCCTCCAGCTGTTCGTGCGCGCCATTCCCTTCAACTTCTATTCCCTGCTCACCTTCGTGTTCATCATCGCCATTTCTATCATGGGCTTTGATTACGGCAAGATGGCAGACTTTGAATTCAAGGCACTCAATGGCGATGTCATCGGCAATACCGAAGACATTGCCCAGAATGACGAGACCCCCTTCACCAACCGTGGCCGCGTGATTGATCTGATCTTCCCCGTTCTGGTGCTCATCGTAGCCTGCTTCATTGGCCTGATCTATGTCGGCGGCTACTTCGGCGTGGATGCCTGGGGCGGCACCGACTGCGCCGGTGACTTCATTGCCGCCTTCGGCAATACCGATGCCTACATCGGCCTTCCCTGGGGCGCCATTATCTCCCTGGTTATCATTGTAATCTATATGCTCGCCCGCCGCGTTCTCACCTTCAATGATGCAATGAAATGCGTACCGCAGGGCTTCATCGCCATGGTTCCCGCCATTCTGATCCTCACCCTCGCCACCAGCCTGAAAAACATGACGGGTCTGCTGGGTGCTAAGGAATATGTTGCCGGTCTGATGGAAACTGCCGCGAATGGCCTTTACGCTTTCCTGCCCGCCATCATCTTCCTGGTTGCCTGCTGCCTGTCCTTCGCAACCGGCACCTCCTGGGGCACCTTCGGCATCCTGATTCCCATCGTCACCAACATCTTCCCGGAGACCAACCCCCTGCTGTTCGTGGGCGTTTCTGCCTGTCTGGCCGGTGCGGTCTGCGGCGACCATTGCTCCCCCATCTCCGATACCACCATCATGGCTTCCGCCGGTGCGCAGTGCAATCATGTGGATCACGTCGCTACCCAGTTGCCCTATGCCATCACGGTAGCCATCATCTCCTTTGTATGCTTCATCATTGCCGGTCTGGTGCCTAATTTCTGGGTCTGCTTCCCCATTGGCGCTGTCCTGACTGTCGGCACTCTACTCGTTATCAAGAAGCTCCAGCCTAAAAAGGCATAACCCAATCCATCCCTCCCTCCCTGAACTCCAGGGAGGGATTTTTTATGGCAAAACGCTATTGCCAGATTCCGCACGAATAACGGCAAGCTGCAATTCAAGCTCCGATGCCCTATAATTTTTTTTGAAAATGCTTGAAATTTTGGCGTATGTGTAGTAATATAAAATAAACTATAATCGGATAGAATTTTTACATTGGAGGCAATTTTTTATGGCTACTATTACCGCAGGTGACTTCAGAAACGGCAAGACTTTTGAAATGGATGGAAAAATTTTCCAGGTTGTGGAATTCCAGCACGTAAAACCCGGAAAGGGCGCAGCTTTTGTGCGCACTAAGATGAGAAACATCATTACCGGTGGCGTGACCGAAACCTCCTTCAACCCCACCGCAAAGTTTGAAGAGGCTTTCATTGAGCGCAAGAAGATGGAGTATAGCTACAACGACGGCGATCTCTACTACTTCATGGATCAGGAATCCTATGACATGATCCCCCTGAGCAAAGAAGTTCTTCCCGATGCATTCCGTTTCATCAAGGAAAACGAAATTTGCACCGTCCTGTCTTATAAGGGCAATGTGTTCGGCATTGAGTGCCCCAACTTTGTTGAGCTGGTTGTCACCAAGTCCGATCCCGCTGTTCCCGGCAATACCGCAACCAACACCCTGAAGCCTGCAACGCTCGAAACCGGCGTTGAAATCAAGATCCCTCTGTTCATTGACGAAGGTGAAAAAATCCAGGTCGATACCCGTACCGGCGAATATTTAGGGCGCGTAAAGGCTTAAAAACATCCGCTAATTCCCTATTTTTTCTTATGAAGGAGGAGACTTTTATGACACTAACTGAGAAATCCGCATATCTAAAGGGCCTGATGGAAGGTATGCAGCTATCCGCGGAGACCAACGAGGGTAAAATGTTCGCCGCAATCGTAGATACGATTGCGGAAATCGCAACATCCATCTCTGATCTTGAGGAAAACGCAATCGCCGTCTCGGATGAGCTTGACGAAATCGAGGAAACTCTGGATGCCATGGAGGATTACCTTCTCGATGAGGAAGATGACGAGGAGGAGGAGGACGAAGAAGAGGATGACTACGATTTCAGTGATGACGAAGTCATCTACGAAGTCGAATGCCCTTCATGCGGCGAGATTATCAACATTGATGAAGATATGCTGGATGCCGGCTCCATCGCCTGTCCCGCCTGCGGTGAAGATTTGGAATTTGACTTAGACGACGAAGAAGACGAATAAATATGAAGCTCCTGCAAGGAAAACCTCCTTGCAGGAGCTTCTTTAAGGCATCTCTCCTTTAATTTTGCATACACCGCATGACAATAGTGGCAGCCTGTTCGCGGGTGACATCATTGCGGGGACACAGGCACTGCTGGGAGTTGCCGCTCAGGATTTCATTTTGTACAGCCCAGAGCATAGCATTTTGGGCATAGTTGTGAATGCTTCCGCTGTCAGCAAAATCGGACAAGACGCTCCCGGATACCGCCCGCTTATCGCTGCCAAAGAAGCGGTAGAGGAAGGTGATGGCTTGTTCTCGGGTCACAGTGGTTTCCGGCGCAAAGCAGTTCGCGCTAACTCCGCTGACAATGCCATTTGATACACCCCAAGCGACTGCCTCAGTATAATACTGTCCGGCAGCGATATCCGAAAACGAGACCGCATCGGTGCATTTGGGCATCCCAGCCATACGCCAGAGGACGGTAATCATCATCGCTCTGGTCATAGGGTTCTTTGGTGCAAAGACGGTAGGCGTAATTCCTGTGAAAAGTCCGTTTTCTACCACAAAATCAATGCTATTGTGCGCCCAATTGGTATCGGGGGGCGCATCCGTGAACTGGCTACAGGAGCACGTTGCTGGATCGCATGGCGTGAGGGGCAGCGCTTCGATTTTTTGTTCGCCGCAACGGGTACAGACAAATTTTGCCTTACCTGCCACATATTTTTCAGAAGCGCGAAGCAATTCCGTTTGCGCCCAACAATGGCCGAGAGATTCTGATATTTTCTTTTCCGTAAAACCGCATTCAACACAGGTGCGATAGAATAAACCTGCTTCGGTACAGGTAGCCGGCGTATCAATGTATGAGCTGCTCCATATATGCCCGGTTTTTTCCATGTCGGCAAAGGTTGTTGTGTAATCCAGCATAGCCGCCTTGCCGCTAATGGTGGTTAGTCCAGAAACGGTCACATGGTAACTGCCGGATAATTCGCCGCAACTCCCGCTGGCAAAGGCAAAAATGATACAATTGGCAACGCCGTAAGCCTTGGTATCCACCAGCAGGAATTCCTCCTTACTGCTGTCAGCGGCGCTTTTTTGATTTAGCGTCCAGCATTTACCGTCATCCCGGGTGATGGTGATCGTTAGATCATCGCGTTTGGGAATCTTAAATATCTCTGGATTCAGCGTAATTGACCAAGGGGTTTTATGGCTGAGAGCCTGTGCGGGGAAAGCTCCAGAGGATGGCCATGCAATAAACTGATAATCCGGGGTACTCTGGGTGCTATCGTCCATATCAAAGATTTTCAGCACTTGGTATACAGTGGCTGCATTTGCATCCGCACAGCCAATACCCACGGTACACAAATCGGGATTCAAAATCCAGCGCCGGTGGGCAACGTTTGCACGGTTGGAGGATCCCTGCGCATCCATATAGTTTTGAATGGCCAGCGGCATGGTTCTGTTTTGCTTCTCCTGTGCGGCAGTTGAAGCGTTCATAAATCTCATACAGGAAATATTGCTCTGTGACAATGCCTGCAAACACGTCTGGTAGAGTGCCAGCGGCATATCGGCAGGACGGGCAGGCGTATGGCTCAGCGTATCGGAGGCAGCCAGAAGCATGGCACCATACTGAGCGGAAAGATTATCCTGCGTGTCTGCGACCACCAAAGGAAGTCCTGCAGCATAGCGAATGAAGTTTACATAACTTACGCCCTGCGCAATGATAGATTCGGAGAGCAGCCCGGGGGAATAGGGTGAGCAAACCGACGGATTCACTAAAAACCGTGAGGTGGGCAGAGAAATCGCTTCCCAACGTGTTCGAAGTTCACAGGCGTTTCTGGAAATGCCTGTGACACCGCTCTGAGAGTAGACTATGGGATCTTGTTTAGCACTAATCCCTGTGTCTGTATGAAAAAATAGACACAGGATGAAAATAAAAATCAAAGCGCTGCGTTTTTTCTGGTTTAACTTCATAATGTATGCTTGGCACATAGCAGGAAAATATGTGTCAATCTCCTATAATCTATATATCTAGTAGAAGAATGGAAGCGAATAAGCCTTTTTACATAATAATAGTGGAAAAAGCCTTTTATGTCAACTTTAGAATATTTTTTAAAGATAGCGCAGAGGCAACCATATGTACTAGGAACACAGAACGACTATCTGTGTTCTTCTGCTTTTTATTGCAGCTTTGCCCACTCCTCCCAAAGGGCAATGGCGGCCTTTGCATGAGCAGCAAGGCTTGCAAGGCGGGTGTGAAAGGTTTTCGGGGTATCAAAAAGATGCAGAAGCAAGCGGTTTTCCTCTGCCATCGCCCGATAGCAGCATTGGAGCGCCTCAGAAAAAAAGGTGGGAGATGCTGGTGCTTCTGCCACGCCTTCCAACGGCATGGAAACCGTTTCCTCCACTGGACGAAGCTCTGCCCAGCCGGTCAGATGGGACAAAAATTCGGAAAAGGTCTCCTTTGCTGGATGATAGCAGGAAATTGGGATTGCTGCACTGTCGTTACAGAAAGCCTCCGGTGCAGCTGTCGGGAAGCGCTGTGAGAGCTTGTGTACAAATTGAACAGCTTCCGGGCAAATTGGCCGCTCAAAATCGAGAACCAATACGGCGGCCTTCGTGCGCTCTGCTTCATGAAGAACATCCTCCCAGCGCTTTGGCAGACCACCCCGATCATCAAATACCAATGCGTCGATCTTCTCCAAGGCCTCGGGAATATAGATCTGCCCGTCTGGCAGCGCATACCACCCGCAGGCAGCTATTTTCCCCTCCGGCTCGTCCTGACCCGGCATGGGAATAAAATAGAGGGGCAAGGGCATGGACAAACCACCTCCCGTTATGTATAATCAAATTACAGTTGGTCACCTCTAAAAATTCATCACAGTCGAATCTGCGGATCTTGTTTCCGTCATACTTCACAAAAATCCTCGGGAATACATCCAGTATTCTCTGCGGTTTTTGTTGCGTCAGACGAAAAAATCTCTCAGCTCGACTTGCGCTGAATTTTTAGAGCTGCCCAGTATAAAATCTATGCAAGGAGTCTTGGGACAATGCCTTTTTCCTTCCTTCCCCGCCGGATTTATTCATCACTGACAGCTATTGACCTCAATCATCTGTACCTTGATGGGGTGCAGCTGCTGATGCTGGATTTTGATAACACCATTGTACCCTATACCACCAACATCCCTACACCCGAAATGGCAATATGGCTGCAAAATGCGAAAGACGGAAATGTGAAGATTTGCGTGGTTTCTAACAGCAAGAATGGGCGCGTGGTGGATTTTTGCCAAAAAAACGGCATGGACTGCATCACCCGCGCAAAAAAGCCGTTTGCTCGCGGTATTCGAGAATGCCTGAAAAAATATTGCGTGGCAGCAGAGAATGCTGCTCTGGTGGGTGACCAGATTTATACCGATGTGCTGGGCGCAAACTGCGCCGATGTACGTTCTATTCTGATCCCCGCCATACAGAATCATAACATCTGGCTGAAGCTTCGTCATGTGGCAGAGCTGCCCTTTATTTGGCTGGCCAGAGACAGGAGGGTTTGAATATGAACAATCTGGAAAAAATACGTTCGCTTCTGTCCTCTGATATAGAGGCGATGCTGCTCAGCGGCGAAGCCAACCGCCGCTATGCCTCCGGAGTAGATGTGGACGAGGGTATGTGCCTTGTTTGTGCAGACCATGCTTGGTACTTTACCGATGGCAGATATTTGGAGACAGCACAAAATCAGCTGCGCAAACGCATGGAGGTTTTGTGCATTTCGGGCAGCCATACCTATTGTATGTACATTTCTGAAGTGCTGGAAAAATTCGGAATTCGTAAGGTAGGCATAGAAGAGGAAAACTTGACCTACGGCGCGTATTCCCGTCTGGCATCCTCACTTCCGGCAGTGCTCATTCCCTGCCAGAAAAGGCTTGATGCCCTGCGCCATGGCAAAGCACCATGGGAGCAGACGATTATGCGGCAGGCTCAGACGTTGGCCGATGGCGTGTTCTTGGAAATGCTTTCCGTGATCTGCGAAGGCATGACGGAGAAGGAGCTGGAGGCAGAGCTGATTTATCGTCTCTACCGCGCCGGTGCGGAGGGTCTGAGCTTCCCGCCCATTGTGGTCTCCGGCTCCAACGGCTCCCTGCCCCACGGCAAGGCGGGCAGCCGCAAGCTGCGAAGCGGTGACTTTATCACCATGGATTACGGTATTATTAAAAATGGTTACTGCTCAGATATGACCCGCACCGTTGCCCTTGGTCACGCAACACAGAAAATGCGCGAGGTTTACGACACGGTATTGCAGGCGCAGCTGGCCGGAATCGCCGCCACCAAAGCTGGCGTGAGCGGTGCGCAGGTGGATGCTGCTGCAAGGCAGGTTATTGCAGCCGCAGGCTATGGCGCCTTTTTCTGCCACAGCTACGGCCACAGTCTGGGTCTGGAAATCCACGAAAGCCCCAATTGCAGCCCCTCCAATCATCTCCCCTTGCCCGTCGGTGCGGTTATTTCCGCTGAACCGGGTATCTATATCCCGGGAGAGCTTGGTGTACGCATTGAGGACGTGGTCATCGTGACCGAAACCGCCTGCGAAAATATTACCACCAGCCCAAAAGAATTGATGGTCTTGTGAAACCAAAATAGAAACGCAGAATGGTATCTCACCTCTCTGGGCATTGTTAGATTTCGATAAAAATATTTTTATCTGTCGTTGATTTTTTGTTAATGATGTGTTATAATCCAAACAGAAAAGGAAATTCTGGCATTTCTTATATATTTTACCGATATTTTTAGTTTTTAATGGAGGAAAATTGGCATCATGAAAATTATTGAGCATCAAACTCTGGAAATGAACAATGTACTGTCTTATCGCGGAAAAATGACACAGGCAGAAATCATGGAAAAGTCAAAGGAAATGGACGAACTGATGAAGGCAGCCGGTGCAAGCAAAACCGCCCCCGTCGCAACCACCACCTTTGCTATTGAGCAGAGCGCTCGCGGGCCAATTATGGATGTTGAAATACTCATCCCTTTGGATAAGAGCTTTGCCCTCCCTTCCGGCTATGTGTGGAAACCGCATTTTCTGTTGACAAACGCGTTGATGATACAGCATATTGGAAATCCGTCCACCTTGCAAAACAGTGTAAACGAGCTTAACGCTTATATGATGGAGCATCGGCTGGTTCCCATTTCCACGGGCTACAATGTAACTGTAAAAGAAGCAAAAACCCCATCGGAGATGGACAACATGGAAGTGGACATTTATGTAGGAATCAGTCCAAACCTTCTTTGAGGTGCTTCATGAACGACACAAAGAGAAATGCATCCCAAGCTTTTGGCTGGCTTGGATTTGCCTTGTTCACAATGGCAGCGTTAACCTGCGGATTGCAGTTCGTGCTCGGCCGTCTGCCGGACATATTTTCATCGGGCAGTAATACATTTTGGAACTCCAGTTGGTACATATGGCTTATAACCTTTCTGCCGCTCTACGCGATTGGTATTCCTGTAGGAATCTGGATCATGCAGAAAGTCCCCTGCGAACAACAGGACACAAGGAAGCTTAGCGGCAAAAACTTCTTCATATTTATGTTGATGTGTTTTCCGCTGATGTATGGAGGAAACCTGATCGGAACGCTTCTCTCCACGCTTTTATCCGGCGGCACGGCAAAAAACGGGCTGTTTCAGTATGTCTTCGATGAAAGCCCCCTGAAGCTTATTGTCATTGTGCTGCTTGCTCCAATGCTGGAAGAATTTTTGTTCCGCAAGCAGCTGATTGACCGCTGTGCAAAATATGGGGAAAAAACCGCGATCCTGTTTTCCGCGCTTTCCTTTGGTCTGTTCCACATGAACTTATATCAGTTTTTCTATGCATTTGGTCTAGGGCTGGTGTTTGGATATGTGTACACCCGCACACGCCGTTTGCGTTATTCTGTAATCATGCACATGGTTATCAATTTCTTAGGCTCTGTTCTGGCACCGTTTCTGCTTTCAAGGATGGGAACAGACACTTTTATGCAAGTTGCTGCGGGACAAATGGATGATGCCGCATTACTCGCATTATTACCGAATATGGCAGGCTTTTTGCTCTACGCAATGGCATTGCTCGGCCTTAGCATTGCCGGACTTGTTGTCCTGATCTCCAAAGCACCTAAGCTGGTATTCTTGCCTGCCTCTGAGGAGCTTTCCCAAAAGGATCGTTTTAAGGCAGTATATTGCAATGTGGGTACAATCCTTTTTGCTTTGTTCTGCATCGCATTTATTATCTTCAGTTTAATTAAATCATAAGAGGAGGAAATTTCAATGGAAGAAAATCAAATTTTTCAGGAGCAGCCTAAGGAAGTTATCACAACGGATGGAAAGAAACCTCTGGATGTTGCGGCATTGGTGCTTAGTATCGTTGCAGTCGTCGCTGCGGCATTTATCCCGCTTGTATCCTATGTCTGCGGTATCATCGGACTGGTACTTGCCATCAAGCACCGCAAGGAAAAGAGAACAACACTTGCCCTGATCCTCTGTATCATCGGTCTGATCGCTGCTGTGATTTCTAATGTAATCGCAGCAAAGGCCATTGCAGAGGCTCTGGAATCTGCACTTGGTTAAAATTGAAAAATATTTCAAATGCAGATATCTGCTGCAAAAAACTGGGTCGACACAGGGCTTTGCAGATAATATCATATTTTACAAAGGAGATTAAAAATGGAAATGACACTAAATATGAATGCAATCGAATTCGCACCACTGACCTTTGATGAGAAAGGAGGAAAAATCATGTTCAGTAATTTAGGTGAAACTGAGTTGTTTGGCGTTCAGGGTGGCAGCGGCTGCATTGATCCTGATCCATTCCCGTTTATTATGAAAGATGGAACTATCATCTTGAAAAAACGTCCCGAGACAATTTTCCCGGGTCCGATTGTAATCCATTAATGATCGACATGGTTTTGTATGCTGCTTGAAGGAGAAGATGTGCTTACATACAATGGAAGAAAACCAAATTTTTTAGGATCAGCCAAAAGAGATTGCTGTAGCTGATAACAAGAAACCGCTGGATGTTGCAGCGCCGGTGCTCGGTATCGTTGCAGTCGTCGCTGCGGCATTTATCCCGCTTGTATCCTATGTCTGTGGTATCATTGAACCGGTACTTGCCATCAAGCACCGCAAGGAAAAGAGAACAACACTTGCCCTGATCCTCTGTATCGTCGGTCTGCTCGCTGCTGTGGTTTCTAATGTAATCGCAGCAAAGGCCATTGCAGAGGCTCTGGAATCTGCACTCGGTTAAAATTGAAAAATATTTCAAATGCAGATATCTGCTGCAAAAAACTGGGTCGACACAGGGCTTTGCAGATGATATAATATTACACATAAGAAAGGACAAAAATTATGGAAATGGCATTAAACATGGGCGCATTTGAGAATCTCAGTCAGAATGAACTGTTTGAGGTGGATGGAGGCTCTACCAAGGTTGCAGCTGCAGTTTGTGGGATTGCTTGTGGGGTGTGCTTTATTGTGTCTGGTATAGCAACTTTGTGCGGTAATGACAAAGTTGCAGGTATTGCAGGAATTGCTGGTGGTGCTTGTGGTATAGCTGCTGCTATTTGTGCAGCGATTCCCTCTCCTTAATCCCAAACAGATAAATGTGAAGGAGGCTTGTTGTTATGAATTTTGTTGAACTTAATGAAAATCAATTGTTTGATGTTGATGGTGGTATTGCTGTCTCAACCATTTTGGGTATTGCAGGAGGCGCTTGCTACGTGGTATCCGGAATTGCTACACTGTGCGGAAATAGCAAAGTCGCTGGATGGGCTTCCATTGCTGGCGGAACATGTGAAGTTGCTGCAGGTGTATGCCTGTTACTACCGTAAGCATTACATTTTTTATGTTTTTATGGAGGTCGTTATTATGCTTAGGAAATTTTCACTTGTACTTATTATAGTGTCTTCTATGGCAGTTATTATTAGTCAAATTATTTCTTTGACCGGTAATAGTGCTTTGGGATCAAAAGTACTGGGCGTAGCTCTCATTATTTTTGGCATCGGAACTGTTATTTTTAGCGCAAATACGCTGAAGAACGGAAATAAAAAAGCAAATAATAACGGCGCATCATGAGCGGCGAAGCAGTATCTCTTACAATTGTAGAATCCATTCTCGGATTCGTGACTGCATACTGTAAAGACATATGACAGTGTTTTTTTAATTGCTGTGGGCAGGAAAACTGCCCACATGCAATTACTTAATCATGCCCACTTGAAAAGTACTGTTTGGAGCAAACATGAAATATTACGGCATTAAACAACATGATATTACCGACTGTGGAGCGGCCTACCTTGCAACGATCTCCAAACAATATGGCTTTTCTACCTCAATCACAAAAATTAGAGGAATTGTCGGAATAAATAAAATGGGTACCAACACCTACGGCATGGTCAAGGCGGCGGAGCAGCTTGGCTTTACGGCAAAGGCCATTGCAGAGGCTCTGGAATTTGCACTCGGTTAAAAGGTATTTACATTAATATTTCGAATGAAGATATCTGCTGCAAAAAACTGGGTCGACACAGGGCTTTGCAGATGATATAATATTACACATAAGAAAGGACAAAAATTATGGAAATGGCATTAAACATGGGCGCATTCGAGGCGCTCGACAATCGTGAAATGATGGAAGTCGATGGCGGTGGAGTAGTTGCTTTCGTTTACGCTGTGGGATTCGTCTTTGGGTGTGCGCCTATTGTTCCTGTTTGTGTTGCTGCGGCTGTTGTCGGAGTTGGCGTTGGTCTACTTGTGAGTAAATTATAAAAATAGGAGGATTATTTAACATGGATGCCATTGCACTTCACAATTTTTCTGAGCTATCTGACCTTGAGCTTTATTGCATTGATGGTGGTTTGACTTGGGCAGGTGTGTGTGATATAGCCGTTGCCGCAGGTGGTCTTGCTGTTTCTATCTTTTGCCCACCTGCTGCTGGAATTGTTTACGGAGCATTTGCACTTGGTTATACTATCGGCCGTAGTATCTAATCTAATTTAATCATGTTGTGTAAGGGTGTATTTCAAATAAAATATACCCTTACACCTGTGCCTTATCAAAGTTAGGAGGAAAAATGGATATCTTGTCACGTCTTCTTGTCGCGCTGGTTTATTTAGGGGCAATTATCTCATATTTTACTGTAAGTAAAAAAAATGCTATATTCTTTGTTGCTGCCGCCTCTGTGCTTCTCATCATTCGTGGGTTGTGTCAGTTGCGCGGAACAGTAAGTGCCTACGTTGCCTGTATTACCCTTTCTTTAGTTGATATTGCTTTATTATTGTATTTTATGTTATTTAACGATGCAACTTTTAATCTTCCATTTTTAATTATTTTACATTTCGTATTAATAGCCATTTGGTTTTTTGTCTATAAAATAAGCCATAATTAAGCGCGCAAAGTATTGCTATTTTTTCATTTTCTATTGTAATACGAAAAAAGAATAACTATCGCATTGTAAATATAAGAAAAACATGAAGTATTATTGTATAAAACAACACGACATCACCGACTGCGGAGCGGCGTGTCTTGCCACGATTTCAAAGCAATATGGCCTTTCCACCTCCATCACGAAGATCCGGGAGATTGCCGGAACGGATAAGATGGGTACCAATGCCTATGGCATGGTGAAGGCTGCCGAGCAGCTTGGCTTTACAGCAAAGGCGGTCAAGGGCAATCAGGAGGCATTTTTCTCCGAGTTTCCCTTGCCTGCCATTGCCCATGTGATTGTGGACGGAACGCTGCTTCACTATGTCGTCATTCAAAAAATTACAAAAAAAGAAGTTATCATTGCCGACCCCGCAAAAGGGCTTGTAAAGAAAACGCCGGAGGAATTCTTCAAGGAATGGACCGGTGTGCTGATTCTTCTTGTTCCGGCACAGACTTTTAAAAAGGGAAAAGAAACGAAAAGTATTTTTGAGCGTTTCTGGGGGCTTCTTTTGCCTCAGAAACGTCTCGTTTTTGATATTTTCTTAGCCTCTATTGTGATTACCCTGTTGGGCATTCTCGGTGCGTTCTATTTTCAGGTTATCATTGATGATATTCTGCCCGCCGGAATTGAAAAAACCTTGACAATTCTATCCATCGGGGTCATTCTGCTGAAATTATTCTCTGTGATTCTCACCTTCCTGCGGACACAGCTATTGATTTATCTCAGTCAGAAATTGGATATTGCGCTTCTGCTGGGCTACTATGACCATGTGCTGAAGCTGCCGATGAATTTTTTTGGCACCCGCAAGGTCGGTGAAATCATTTCCCGCTTTCAGGACGCTTCCTCCATCCGCGATGCCATCTCCAACGCGACCCTTACCGTGATGATTGACTCGCTGATGGCAATTGCCGGTGGATTTATTTTATTCTTTAAAAACAAAACCCTGTTTGCCATTGCTTTTGTCATGGTCATTCTGTATGCTGTCCTTGTGCTTACCTTCAATAAGCCCTTCAAAAAGGCCAACGAAAAGCAGATGGAGGACAATGCACAATTGACCTCCTATCTTGTGGAATCCCTGAACGGCATTCAGACCGTGAAAGCGTTCAATGGTGAGGACACGGTGCAAACGGAAACGGAATTCAAATTTGTTCGCCTTTTGAAGAGCATTTTCAAGCTTTCCTGCATCAGCAATGCGCAGGAGGGATTGAAAATCTTTGTAGAAGCCATTGGCGGCGTGGTGATTCTCTGGGTCGGTGCCTACAGCGTCCTCCATGGCAATATGACAATCGGCAGTCTTGTCTCCTTTAACGCGCTGCTTGTATATTTTCTTGACCCTGTGAAAAACATCATTAACCTCCAACCCACCATGCAGACCGCAATGGTCGCGTCTGACCGTCTGGGTGAAATCCTTGATCTGGAGATTGAGAAGGATGAAAAGCAGAGGCATAAGATTGCCCCTGCTTCCCTGAAAGGTGATATTGTTCTTCAGGATGTATCCTTCCGCTATGGTACGCGGCAGCTCGTTCTGGAGCATTTTTCCATGCACATTCCGAAGGGACAAAGTATTGCAATCGTCGGAGAAAGCGGTGCCGGTAAAACCACAATTGCCAAGCTCCTGCTGAATTTGTACCAGTGCGAAAAGGGTACCATCACCATTTCTGACTATGCCCTACAGGATATCCAGCTGGAAACGCTGCGCGACAAGATCGCCTATATTCCGCAGGAGACCTTCCTGTTCAGCGGTACGATTATGGAAAATCTCACCTTTGGGCAGGACAACCCCGACATGGAAGAGGTCATTCGCTGTGCAAGAATGGCACAAATTCACGATTATATCAACACCCTCCCCCTGCGATATGAGACCCATCTGGACGAAAATGGCAGCAATCTATCCGGCGGCCAGCGCCAGCGTATTGCCATTGCCCGTGCCATGCTGAAAAAACCAGATATCCTCATTTTGGACGAGGCGACCAGCAATCTGGATGCCGTAACCGAAAAGGCCATTCAGGAAACCATTGATGCTTACAGCGGGGATATGACCACGATCATCATTGCCCACCGTTTAAGCACCATCCGCCGCTGTGACCAGATTTTTGTCATGGAAAAGGGACAGATCATCGAAAGCGGCACCCATGATGAGCTAATGAGAAAAGAAAATGGTTTTTATCAAAATCTTTATCGTTCCCAGACCGACGAATCAAATTGTTTTCAAACCAATGAACCAAATCCGATATTTGTTGGCGCTGTGTTGTAGGAAACGGATGAGACAATCTTGGAGTGACTTATGAGAAAAACGATATTAGATATTCAGGAAATGTCCGACAGCAAAGAGGTTTACGGGCAAAGGCCAAATCCTTTTATCTCTATCTTCATTTACTGCCTTGTCGGCTTGCTGACTGCGGCGATCATTTATTGCTGCTTTGGCAAGATGGAGATTGTAGCAACTGCATCCGGGGTTATTCGTCCGAACGAAGATGTCAGTACGGTTTCCAGTCTACTCAGTGGCCGCGTTGTCGGCGCATATTATGCAGACGGACAGTATGTGGAAGCGGGAGATACACTTTTAAATATTGACGTTTCCGATAAAAAAATCTCTCTGGACGCATTGGAGAGTGCAAAAGCGGAGCAGAAATCGCGCAATCAAATGCTGGAGAAATTTTTGGACGGAATTGAAAATAAGGAGAATCCGTTTTCCGATGACCCATCCGGCGAGGAATACCCCTATTATATTCAATACCGTGATTATTCACTTTCCCTCAAAAATACAAAGGAAACCTTTGATTGTGATGCGGATAAAGCCGCTGCCAATATCGAGAGCATCCATTCGCAGATTGGAGAGCTTTCCCAGAAGCTTGCCGGACTGAACAGCTATAAAAAAAGCATCCAGCAGGGGAAAAATCTTGCCTCTGCCTACCCGGAATATGAGCGCCTCTATCTTTTATATGCTGCCTCATTGGATTCCTTAGATAACGAATATCAGGCACAGCATGATTCTATCTCATCCGATACAACACAGCAATACAATGATTACCAGTTAGAGCAATACCGTAACCTGACAACGCAATATCAATATCTTGTCCAATCCATCCAGCAGGGTTCCTCTGCCTTCCCTGCCGATGATTCCGGAACGTGCAAGCAGCTATACGATGAATATCTGTCAGCCCTTGCACAATATGAGCAGGAATTTGAAAACGCCAAAAAGCTGTATGCGCTTTATCTGAATGGCGGCGGGATTGTCGGCTCTGCCGAGGATTTGCTGGCATATGATCGAACCATGCTGGAGGGCTACAAATTTTTCCAGCAGTCTGTGGAAATGGGCAGCGATATGTTTGATAGCAGTAAGGACAGCGTTTATTATCGAAGCCTGTATACGGATTTTTCCAGTCAATACGACGCATTGAAGGCAGACGATCCTGCGAAGGCAGAAATCCTCCGCACAGAGACGTTGGCAGAGATAAGCAACAAAATCATGCAGATTTCAGCCACCGTTGCTGAAAAAGAGAACAGCATCGGACTTTCTACTGCCGAATATGATATTGAAACCGCAAAGCAGCAAATGGACACGGCAGAAGCCGCCGTGGAAGCATATAAAACAAAAGCTCTGGCACAGTACCAGCAAACCCTGAATGAGTATGAAAACAAGCTCTCACAGCTGCAAATTTCCTCTTCCGGGATGCCCGGTCAGGATCAACAGATTTCCGCATTGGATACATCGCACAGTAATTCTAAGGAACAAAAGCGTCTACAGGCACTAACGCAAATTGATGCCTCCATTCAGACTGCGGAATCTGAGCTTCGCAGTGCCCGGTCAAATCTTCGCCTATATCAGGCAGCCAGCCGGATCTATAGCAGCAATACCGAAGACAGCGGCGTTCCTGTCGTTGTATCACTGGCAACAATTGGGCAAATTTCTTCTATTTTGACGCAGCAGGAAACACTGGCACAGCAAATGGATGATCTGAATACGCAAATTAAGCAAATGGAAGAACAGATTTCGCAGGGCAATATTACCGCCAAGCAGTCAGGAATTATAAGCGTAAATTCCGTTTTAGTGGAAGGCGATACCATTTCCTCTGGTGTCGTTATTGCCACAATCATCCCCGCAAGCGAGAGCGAATACAAGGTAAATCTTTATGTAAACAATGCGGATATTGCCAATATTGAAGTCGGTGACATTGTGAGATACAATCTGTCCGCATTGCCCAGCAATCAGTATGGGCTGGTGGAAGGCACAATTACAAAAATTTCTTCTGATACGCTTGTTCAGGATGGACAGTATTCCGGGTATTATCTTGTCGAGGGCAGTATCCCCATGGAACATCTGACAGATAAAGACGGCAATGCCGGCGATATAGCAATCGGTATGCAGCTTGATGCTAAAATTGTAACACAAGAAAAAACGATCATTCGTTATTTGCTCGAAAAAATTAACTTGTTCTAAGCAAAACTATATTAGGACAGGAGGGCAGTTCTGTGTCCTAAGGACGCAGAGCCGTCCCCCTGTCCTGCCCTGTGAGAAGGGAGGTATCTTTGCCTGTGCCTGAGGTGAAAATGGCAAATCAGAGAAAGAAAACATTGAGAAAATATGTCATCCCCGCGATGCTGACAAATGCCTGCTACTTTTTATTTGTGATCGTAGATGGCCTGTTTGTTGGCAACGGTGTGGGCGATACAGCGCTTGGCGCGGTCAATATTGCGCTGCCGTTTACCAATGTCGTGTTTGCGCTCGGTATGCTGACCTCCTGCGGCGGTGCGGTGCTCTCGGCCATCAGCTTTGGAGAGAAAAAGCCAGATAAGGCAAATCAATACTTCCGGCATTCCTTTGTCTTAACAGCTTTCACCGCTTTGCTTGTTATGGCTGTCGGCACCCTCTTGACAAGGCCGGTTGTCCTGCTTCTGGGCGCGGATGCGGCACATCTTGCCCTGACGGAGGAATACGTTTTCTGGTGGTCGTTATTTGCGATTCCCACCATGCTCTCGTTTCATTTGCAGAGCTTTTGCCGCAATGACGGCTCTCCGGCACTGGTGGCAGCCGCTACCGTTATCAGCACGGCGGTCAATATTTTCCTCGACTGGCTGTTTGTGTTCCCATGGAAAATGGGGGTGATGGGCGCGGCGATTGCAACGGGTATTGCATCCACCGTGAATTTGCTGGTCGTTATGGTACATTTCATTCGGAAAAAAGGACAGCTTCGTTTTGGCAAATTTAGATTTAATTTCAAAGCCATGGGCTCTATCTACTATTGTGGCTTCCCGGAAATGATTGCCCAATTTGCTACGCCCTTGATGACTGTCTTTATGAACCAGATGATCCGCCGCTATCTTCCCTCCTATGCTCTTGATGTCTTTGCTGTGATTTCCTATGCGGCCTCCATTTCCCTTGCCATTATGTATGGCACTGCGGAAGGCTTGCAGCCACTGTTCGGACGTTCGTTCGGTGCGGGAGAAAAAGATAACCTTCATTATTACCTCAAGCGTGGTCTGATGATCTGCCTCATTGGCAGTGCCATATGTATCATTGGAACCATTGTGTTTGCAAGGCCGATCGCGCTGCTGTTCGGCGGGGATGAACAGATTGTCCAGGGGGTTGCTCGGTGTATGCCGCAGCATTCATGGGCGTATGTCCTTGTCGGTGTCAACACACTGATTTCCAGCTATTTTTATTCCACAAAAAAGACAAAATCTGCTATTTTTATAAACATTATGCGTAGTTTTATCGTCAGCATTCTCTGCATTGTCGGCCTAACCACGCTATTGGGTGATGCCATTATCTGGTATACCTTCGGCATTTCAGAGGCTATTGTTTTGCTCATGTCGGCGGTGATGGTTTTTCGTTGACATACAATCCGCTCCCTGTCAGACTGTCAAAAAACCATAAAATGCACCTTCGCAATTGAGCAGCGGGGGAAGAGTGAAGGGAGCAAAAAGACTTTTTTGACACGCTGACAGGGAGCTGTTCTCCATGGCGTTAAGTTAACAGCCCTCGGGGCTGTCTCAAAATGCGAAAACGGCATTTTGAGGCAGCCCCATTATTTCATAAAGTAGGCTATATATTAAAAATCACAAAAAAGCGGACAACAACCAAGGAGGCGTAAAATCCTCCCTAAAGCAAGCCGTGTGGCATTGTGGAAAACTTGTGTAAAACAAAAATATTTAAGCAACCGGTGACATTTCGTAGAGATGGCTTCCCAACCGACCGTTTTGGGCTTTATGGTGCATCCTCAGCACATTATAAGCCATTGCAAGAAGCGTCCATTCTGCTCCGACCCGTGCTTTCCCGTGCGTCATAAAACGGCGG
>JAZRZL010000073.1:0-7741 GCA_045601345.1 Faecousia sp.
TTTTTCGCAAAATATCCACTATTTTCAATATGCCCGTTCGGCATATTAACGAACAGATCGAAAAAATGAATCGTATCTTGCATTTTGAAACAAATCGTTTGGGCATTCCTACAAAGTTTTCACGGGCTGTGAATAGTAACATATTATAGCATAGAAAAGAAAAAACGCATAGTCTTTGCCTTGAAAAATATCAAAAGATTCGCTATACTGATAGGGAACAACCGCAATGCCAAGCGAAAGGATGTGCCCTTATGTTTTCTGATGCCGAACGATGTTTATATGGCAAGCCTCAGCTCATCGAAGTGATCTGTCAGCTTCGGTTTCCCACTATCCTCAAAATTGAAAACCAATCTCCCTTTGAACTACAGGAGCTGATTCGCGGGGATTATCCCAATTACTCTGTCCGGGAGGAACGACTAGGTGGCCAAAACTCTGTACCACCCACCACCAATAAGAATTACCAGTTTCTTTCCATGGACAATCGCTGGAAAGTCAATCTAACCCAAGGCTTTATCTCTCTGGCCTCCCATGGCTATACTCGTTGGGAGGATTTTGCAAAAAGGCTTGATAAACTTCTTGCCCATTTGATTAGCGTATATCATCCCGCCTGCTTTACCCGCATTGGTCTGCGCTACATCAATGCCTTTAACCAACGCCTTTTGGAACTGGATGATCTTCCCTGGCGCGATCTGATTTGCGCCCCCTATCTCGGCCTGATGGCTGAAGAGGATGTGGCAGAAAAAGCTTTCCTGAAATGCGAGCAGTCGGCCACCCTGAATCTCCCCGGCGGTGCACGCAGCAATATTAAATCTGGCCGTGGTACCATGCGGAAAATGGATCAGCAAAACCGCCCGGTATCAGAGGAAGCCGTCTTCATGCTGGATATTGATGTCTTTATGGATGGCAACATCGGCATGAGCCATGTGGCTCCCGCACTGAATGTTGTCCACGGCAACGCCGACAGCATTTTCCGTGGTGCCATCACTGATACCCTCCATAACGCAATGGAGCCTTCCCCGTTATAACATAATCAAAGGAGCATCCATCATGGAATTCATTACACTTCGTTCCCTGTTTAAAAATCCAGAGGAATATGCCGGAAAATCGCTGGAAATCGGCGGCTGGGTACGAAATCTCCGTGCCTCAAAGAATTTTGGCTTTATCATGCTCTCCGATGGCACCTTCTTTACCCCGGTGCAAATAGTCTACAGCGCAGAGCTTCCCAATTTTACCGAAATCTCCAAGATCAATATCGGTGCCGCTCTTATTGTGAAGGGCACACTGGTGCTGACACCAGATGCCCGTCAGCCATTTGAAATTCAGGCAGAGGCAATTTGTTTGGAAGGTGCTTCCACACCGGATTTCCCCGTACAGCCCAAGCGCCACTCTATGGAATATCTGCGCACCATCTCTCATCTGCGTCCGCGCACCAACACCTTCCAGGCCGTGTTCCGCGTCCGCTCTCTGGCTGCCTATGCCATCCATAAGTTCTTCCAGGATCGTGACTTTGTCTATGTCCACACTCCCCTGATTACCGGCTCTGACTGCGAGGGTGCAGGCGAAATGTTCACCGTCACCACAATGGATATTTCCAATCCGCCCCGGAAGGATGACGGCAGTGTGGACTACAGCCAGGACTTCTTCAGCAAACCCACCAAGCTCACCGTTTCCGGCCAGCTCAACGGCGAAACCTTTGCTCAGGCCTTCCGCAACATTTACACCTTCGGTCCCACCTTCCGTGCAGAAAACTCCAATACCACCCGCCATGCCGCTGAATTCTGGATGATTGAGCCGGAAATTGCCTTTGCTGATCTGGAAGACGATATGCATCTGGCAGAGGATATGATCAAGTTCATCATCCGCTATGTTCTGGAGCACGCCCCAGAGGAAATGAACTTCTTTAATTCCTTTGTGGACAAGGGACTTTTGGATCGTCTGAACCATGTGCTCCATTCCGATTTCGGTCACATTACCTACACCAAAGCCGTGGAAATTCTGAAGGAACACAACGATAAATTTGATTATCCCGTCTCTTGGGGCTGCGACCTGCAAACCGAACACGAGCGCTATCTCACTGAGGTCATCTTCCAGCGGCCAGTATTCGTTACCGATTATCCTAAGGAAATCAAGGCCTTCTATATGAAGCTCAACCCCGATGGAAAAACCGTAGCTGCTATGGATTGTCTGGTTCCCGGCATCGGCGAGATCATCGGCGGCTCTCAGCGTGAGGACAATTATGATGTACTGGTTCAGCGCATGAACGAGCTTGGCCTGAAGGCAGAAGATTACGGCTTCTATCTGGATCTTCGCAAATATGGCTCCACCCGTCATGCAGGCTTCGGCCTTGGCTTTGAGCGCTGCGTCATGTATCTCACCGGCATCAGCAACATCCGTGATGTCCTTCCCTTCCCCAGAACAGTAAATAACTGCGACCTATAAAAAACGCGCCGCTTCTCCGAAATCATCGGGAAGCGGCGCTCTGCACATCAAAATCTTTTATTTGCCGATTTTTCAAATTTCAATTCACTCCGCCTGCTCTCTATCGCTCTTCACGGAAATATGGCAGACCCAAAGCTGCGGGTGGCTGGTCTTCCTTCTTGCGGCGGAGAGATACCACCAGCAAAACGACGATCGTGACCACATAGGGAATCATCTTAAAAATCTCCTGTGAGCTGCGGGAGAGATTGGGAATATAGAAGTAAGCCCAGTAGAGCATACCGAACAGATATGCGCCCCAAATACTGCGCAGTGGTTTCCATGTAGCAAAAATGACCAGTGCCACAGCAAGCCAGCCCAGCGCTTCAATGGTTCCCTGATTTTCCCATGTGCCACGAATATAGTTCATGACATAATATGTGCCGCCAAGGCCGGAGATGGCCGCACCGATGCAGGTGGCAGAATACTTATACTTTGTAACATTAATACCGGCCGCATCCGCCGTTGCCGGATTTTCGCCAACAGCACGAAGGCTCAGCCCCGTGCGGGTCTTATTGAGAATAAACCACAATACCACTGCCAAAATCAGTGCCACATAGGTCAGAAAACCGTAGGAAAACAGCAGAGTGCCCAATTTCAAGCCACCGGTCACCCGATCCAAGCTGTCAACCAGACTGGCAGAATAGGCACGGAAGACCTCAGAGGTCTTTGCAACGGATACTTGGCCAACGCCGCCGGCCAGCTTATTCAGGCTGCCGCCAAAGAAATTGCCAACACCAGAACCAAAGATGGTCAGGGTAAGGCCGGTAACATTCTGGTTGGTGCGTAGGCTGATGGTCAGAAACGCATAAATCAGGCCGCCCAGTGCCGCCGCAAGTAAGCTTGCCAGCAGACAAAGCAAAATACAAATCAGCGTATTCGGTTGAATACCCGCATTGACACACCAGACATTTTCATAAAGGAACGTAGCACTCAGTCCGGCAATGCCGCCGAGATACATGATACCCGGCACACCAAGATTCAGGTTGCCACCCTTTTCCGCAAGAATTTCGCCCAGTGCGCCAAACATAATAACCGTGCCAAAAATAACTGCGGAATGAAGCAATGTGGGGAGGGACAGAATAAAATTCCACATAAGCTAACCTCCTTATTTCTGTTTGCGCAGCTTGATCTTATAATTGATAAAGAACTCGCTGCCGAGAATGAAAAACAGGGTAATGCCGCAAACAATCTGAGATGCGTATTCGTTCAGGCCAAAGTCCGAGGCAATCTGTACCGCGCCCTTATCCAAGAAGGTCAGCAGCGCGGAAATGAGAATCATAACAAAAGGATTCATCTTTGCAAGCCATGCAACGATGATGGCGGTAAAGCCTCTGCCACCTGCGGTATTGATGGAAATGGTACGGGAGACAGCAGACACCGCCAGGAAACCTGCAAAGCCACAAATCGCACCAGACAGTGCCATGGTACGCATGAAAATCTTCTTAACGCGGATACCGGCATAACGGGCGGTATTTCTGGAATCACCCACAACGGCAATTTCATAGCCCTGCTTAGTATAACGCAGATAGCCATACATCAGGATCGCAAGCACAATTACGATCAACACCGTCCAGCCATAGTCGGTATTGAAGCCCTTGGAGAACATATTGGGAATCCAACCCGTTTTGGTCTGTGCATTGATGGTGCCGACAGAGTTGGAACCATAAGGATTTTCCCATTTGGCAACACAGAACGCAGTAAACTTGATGGCAATATAATTGAGCATCAGGGTAAACAGGGTTTCATTGGCATTCAGCACAGCCTTAAACAAACCCGGAATCAGACCCCAAATGCCGCCAATTAAAATGGCACTCACAACCATGCACACAAAAAGCAGCGGCGTAGGCAATTTATCAGCAAACTTAATCATAAAGAAAGCCGTTGCAATGCCGCCCACCAGCATCTGGCCTTCTGCGCCGATATTCCAGAAGCGCATCTTGAAAGCCGGCGCCAGACCGATGGCGATACAGGTCAGCACCATCGTATCACGAAGCAGAAACCAGATACGCTTGGAGGTACCAAACGCACCGGAGAACATGGAAACATAAACCTTTAAAGGGTTCATCTTCACGATAGCGAAAATGACAACAGCGGATACGACCAGTGCCATCACCAGAGAAAGCAACCGAATGCCCATTGCCTTTCCAAAGGAAATGCTGTTGCGCTTGGAAATGCGAACCAGTGGCTCATTATGTTCATTATGCATGGCTCTCGCCTCCTCCCAACTGAGTCATCATCAGGCCAATCTGCTCTTTCGTTGTGGTTCGTGCATCCACAATGCCGGAAACCTTACCACCGCAGAGGATCAGAATGCGGTCACAAAGCTCCAAAAGAACATCCAAATCCTCGCCGACATAAATGACAGCAACACCCTTCATCTTTTGCTCGGTCAGCAGATTATAGATGGTATAAGACGTGTTAATATCCAATCCGCGCACAGCATAGGCAGACATCAGAACCTTAGGCTCACAGGCAATCTCACGTCCAACGAGAACCTTCTGCACATTGCCGCCGGACAGACGGCGGAGCGGTGTATGGTTGACATCGGGAG
Source organism: Faecousia sp. (assembly GCA_045601345.1). Taxonomy (GTDB): domain Bacteria; phylum Bacillota; class Clostridia; order Oscillospirales; family Oscillospiraceae; genus SVMC01. The sequence goes on from JAZRZL010000073.1 coordinate 5,030, forward strand.
TCACAACCTCCAGATCCTCCACAATATGATCTGCCTGATTGCGGGGATAGCGCTGATCGGTAAACAGGCTCTTACCCTTGCGGTAGCTACGGAGCTTAATGTTTTCCACAATGTTCATACTACCGACAAGCCCCATCCCGAAGCGATCCTCCGGCACAAACGCCAGACGGATGCCCTTGTTGATAATATCGAGCGGATCCATATTGTTAAGAACATCTCGTTCGCCGGTGTCGGGGTCGATATAAGTAATCTTGCTGTCACCCTCCAAAAGCTGCAAGCCGGAAATGGCCTCCAGAAGCTCCTTCTGACCAGAACCTGCAATGCCAGCAATACCAAAAATTTCACCGCTCATAGCGGTAAAGCTGACATCATCAAGCTTCTGTACGCCCTCTTTGTTCTTGACGGAAAGATGCTCCACAATCAGACGGTCTGTGGGGTTTTCATATTTGGGGCGGTCAATATTCAGAGAAACTGCATGACCCACCATCATATCCGTGAGGGACTGCTGCGTTGCATCCTTGGTATCCACACAGCCGATATAGCGACCCTTGCGCAGAACCGCCACACGGTCAGATACGGAAAGCACCTCATGGAGCTTATGGGTTATGATGATAATGGCCTTACCATCCGCCTTCATATTTCGCATAACGGCAAACAGCTTTTCTGTCTCCTGCGGTGTCAAAACTGCTGTTGGTTCATCCAGAATCAAAATATCCGCGCCGCGATAAAGGACTTTCACAATTTCAACCGTCTGCTTCTGGGAAACAGACATATCATAGACCTTCTGATCCGGGTCAATTTCGAAGCCATAGCGGTCAGAAATATCCTGAATGACCTTATGGATGGCCTCTTTATTCAGCTTGCCCTTCTCCCCTTCCAATCCGAGGACAATGTTCTCTGCGGCAGTAAAAACATCAATAAGCTTGAAGTGCTGATGAATCATGCCGATGCCATAGTGGAAAGAATCCTTTGGGGAGGCAATGGTCACATCTTCCCCATTGATCGCAATGCTGCCCTCATCGGGATAGTAAATACCGCCGAGCATATTCATCAGCGTGGTCTTACCGCTGCCATTTTCGCCCAAAAGGGAAAGAATCTCCCCCTTTCGAAGCTCCAAATTGATATCGTCATTGGCAAGAACCGAACCAAAGCGCTTGGAAATATGCTTCATTTGAATCGCGTACTGGCTGTCATCGTGATGCAAGTAAATCATCCTTTCTGGTGAGCGCTCCACAAAAATACAGGAAAGCGCCCAATCTGCCATTATCGTGATTAGAATATCACAAAAGAGGATAAAAGTAAATATTGGGAGGAAAAATAGTAAATGATTTTCTATGCAAGAAGTAATCAATCTGTAGCAATCCCGGGTAATATGTGCTATCTCCTGTATTGGGCACAATACGTCTACGCCCGGCTCTTGTCCACAGTCGGACGTAAAATTGCGAGAGACTGTAAAAAAATCCAAATAGCAACGCTGAGTTTGGAGAAATACAAGCTCAGCGCATTTGGGCAGAAGAAAAATGGCCACAATCGTAACAACTGTGTCCAGATTTTTTATCTTTTCCAATCGGGTAGGAGGGGGCGACTAACCCCCGTCCTCCCACAACACCGTACGTGCCGTCTTCGGCATACGGCGTTTCGGCTGGTCTTGACTTTGATGCTCTCCCTCTATATTGCCTAAACACTTTCGGTATCTACTCTCAGCTTCCGGCCTACCCTCAACCAACAATCTCTTATAGAGCAACTGTTTTCTAACAGCAATATTGACTTTGTTCATCGGCCTCGTCCAACCGTCCACCCCTTCCCTTCTCGGTGGTTAGCCGCTTCTTCGGTACTATGAGTGGAGCTGACTTCTGCAAGCTCAACCGCTGCCTTGCGACACGGCTTACCCCTTTAGGAACTTTTTTTCCCCGCATCAGGGCGTACCTTGCAGACCTCCCCGGGTAAGAACGACAACCTTCCTCTCGTGACCGCCACATCTACCGTACAGGGTCTGGGTAGCATTGGACTTTCCCTTGTTTGGCAGAGTCGTCCGCCCTCGTACGGCCTTATATGTGGTTTCTGTCCGTCGGCCCAAGAGTTTGCCCTACGGAAGACCTTTCAACCTCCGCAATCCGGCTTCCTTCAGATTCCACCTCACGATGGACACCCTTGCCTTCGGCTAACGGTTCCTGCTACCGAGTCCGTAGTGGACTTTCACCACCAAGTTGTCGCCCATGCCGGGCGCACCAGAAAACGGTGCGGGCAAATGTCCCCGCCGTTCAGTTTAAGTTTTAAGAATCACTCCTTATCAAACATGTCGCGCTGTGCAAGCAGCTTTTCATATTTGATCTTTGCGTTTTCTTCCGCAACCTTAAAGAGCTTTTCTGCTCTGTCGGGGAATGCACGCTTGAGGGAGCTGTATCTGACTTCGCTCATGATGAACTCGTTATAGTCGCCGGTAGCAGCCTTGGAGTCAACAATAAGCGGATTCTTACCTGCTGCTTCAAGACGCGGGTCATAACGGAACATGTTCCAATAACCGGCTTCAACAGCAGACTTGGTAATAGTCATAGACTTGCCCATGCCAAGGGTAGAACCGTGGTTGATGCAGGGAGCATAACCGATAACAAGAGACGGTCCATTGTAATTTTCAGCATCCTTAATAGCTCTGAGAGCCTGCTGATAGTTTGCACCCATTGCGATCTGAGCAACATATACATAACCGTAAGA
>JAZRZL010000074.1:0-28880 GCA_045601345.1 Faecousia sp.
TAAGTGGTGGCGGTATGGGGATGGTCAGTGCCAAGCTTTGCCTCTTGGATTTGCAAGGCGTTCTGATAGAATTCCAAAGCCTTGTCCAAGTCGCCCTTGGCGTAGTAGACTAAGGCCATGTTATTGTAAGTGGTGGCGGTAGCGGGATGGTCAGTGCCAAGCTTTGCCTCGCGGATTTGCAAGGCATTCTGATAGAATTCCAAAGCCTGATCGAAGCTTCCCATGTCGTCATAAGCTGAGGCAAGGTTGTGATATATATCGCCAAACTGAAGCGTAGCCTTGTCCGCGGTGATATTTTGCAGGACAGCTTCGATGATTTCTATTTTGCGGATGGTTTGGGGATATTCATCCGTCCGGGAGAAATAGCCGTTATGATAATCTTCAATAAAGGACAGGAAATGGGCGCAGGTATCCTCCGGGAGGGGGGAAAAGAGGATGATTTCCTGCACCAGCGGGTGGATGGCGTAGCCGTTTTCTGTCCATGAGAGCCAGCCGTAGTCCACAAGGCAGTCTGCAACATCAATATCCAGACCGAACCACTGCTCGGCCTCCTCCGGTGAGAGTGCCGCGCCGGAAGGCAGGGCAGAGAAAGTCTGCAAAACGGATTTTTCTGTGTCACTGCGCTGCTGCATATCAAACAGCGCTTGCAGATGGTCAGACACGGTTTTTCTGTCCGGGTGGTGCGCTACGGTAAACTTATGTTTTGGATTTTTGAAGCTGTCCTTGACCTTTTCGCAATAAGCTTGTAAATCCGTCTCCCTGTTTGCCGCCTTTGCCAGAAGCTCCACAGTGAAGGTATGGCGGAGCGCGCACCGCACAAGGTCGGAAACGACATCAAGATGCTTTCTTTCTGAATCACTCTGATAATAGGAATAGAAAATATCCACGCAGGCCGCTTCATCAAGGAAACCAACATCATACGCCCTATACCCAGGCAGCTCGTTCAGGCGGGATGTAACGATCACCGTGGTGTTGCTCCAGCCGGTAATTGCACCAAGATCTGTATCCTCTGCAGGATTTTGTGCCGCTTTTTCATTGTGGTCGGCGTTGTCGATCACGAGCAGCTTTTTCCTGCCGTTATTTTGCAGAGCCAGAATCGCGTTCCAGTTTTCGTCTTCGGTTTTGAAATTGCCGAGACCCTGGATGGCAACCAGGGCGCTTCTTTTCAGGGAGCCGTTATAGGGAATCCATGCCACTTCATCAAATTCTCCCTTGATCTTATGGAACAAAAGCTGCGCAAGGGAGGTTTTTCCAATGCCGCCAAAGCCGCTGAGCAGTATGCTGCTTTGGGAGCTTTCAAGGATTTCCTGAATGCTTTCAATGTCCGTCTCGCGGTGAATGATTTCCGCCTCCGTTACCAACGGGGGCATTTTTGTCCGGCATTGAACCATCATGTTTTCCGGCTTATAGTCAGAAAGATCAGACGGTTCCTTGTTCTTATATTGTTCAATTTTTTTCAAGACAGCATCCGTATTCCGCCTTGCTAGATCATGGTAATATCTGAGGTTGCTTGTACGGAAAGAAAAACGGTTTTTACGGCAGTTATCGCCTTGACAGGAAGGCAGATAATTTTCAATGTAATCGGGGTGTTCGGTATCAAATCCGCTTTGGCGAAGCTCGTCCAGATAACGTTCGTAGTCAGGATCATCCTTTGGTGCAACGGCATTTGTTGCAAGAATATGATCCACCTGCATATTTTTGGGGAATATCAAATCTCCGCAATATGCGCATTTATGCTGATATACTTCATAAAGTGCTTTTCGAAGATAGGGGTCTGACTTCTTCTGCTCATGATACATTTTCGCCGCCTCCCGCTGTACTGGGTTTCTACATTTATTATACAGCAGGTTATTTCAAAGCGCAATACTTGTTTCGTTATTTTTCGTGCAATTCCCTTTTGTTTTCGAAATTGAGCAGCAGGAAAGCGTGAAGGGGGCTGTTGACCCCCTTCGTGCTCCAGCAGAGAATTTCCCTGCTTTTTAAAGTCCTCCGTATGTCAAAAAACATTTTTTGACACACGGAGGCGTGAGTGCCTTTCAGAGTTATCTCTGGTTGCCGGTACGGTTGGAGCTGGGGGTGCTGTTCTGGCTATTGTTCTGGTTGTTGTTCTGGCTGTTGTTCTGGTTGTTGTTCTGGTTACGGTTTTCCATGGTATATACTCCTTTTCAAATTGATTGCGGATGACCGCGGTGATAGTATGCCCACAAGCGCTTGTCTCATTCAGGATTTATCCTTCGGGGAGAACACCAGCGCGGCAAGAAGGGAAAAGAAGACGGCCGCCGTGATGCCGCCTGCTGCTGCATGGAGGCCGCCGGTCAGCGCACCTTGAATGCCGTCTGTGGTCACGGCCTGCCGCACACCCTTGGCCAGAAGATAGCCGAAGCCGGTGAGGGGTACGGTTGCGCCCGCGCCGCCGAAGTCTACAAGTACCTCATATACCCCGATGGCACCGAGAAAAACGCCGCTGACCACATAAGCGACCAGTATCCTTGCCGGGGTGAGCTTAGTTTTGTCGATCAGGATCTGGCCGATGGCGCATAAAATGCCACCCAATAAAAATGCTTTCAAATATTCCATTTTTTACTCCTTTTTCGTGCTGAGCCATACACTGTGGCAAATGCTGGGAATGGATTCTCCCTGATTGACGCTGACGGGGGAGAGCAGGGCACCGGTGCCGCAGAACAGAAGATTGTTGATTTTTTTCTCCTGCATCTGCCTGAGAAGCGTGCCGCACAAAACAGCCGCACTGCATCCGCAGCCGGAGCCGCCGGCATGGACATCCTGTTTTTTTCGGTCATAGATCATCACGCCGCAGTCATCATAACGCGTACCCAGCTCATAGCCCTCTGCCGCCATCTGCTCCACTACGATCTGCTTGCCGATGGCACCCAAATCGCCGGTAACGATGCAGTCATAGTCCTCAGGGCGGCGGTTTAGCTCACGGAAATGGGTCAGCAGGGTGGAAATGGCGGCAGGTGCCATGGCCGCACCCATCTGGTTCTGGTCACTGATGCCCGGATCGGCAATGCTTCCCACGGTGGCACCGCGAATATAAATGCCGCCGTCAGCATTGTGAAGGATCACGCATCCGGCACCGGTGACGGTCCACTGGGCGGTGGGGGTTCGCTGACCGCCATAGCCGAGAGGGAAACGGTACTGCCGTTCTGAAGAGGCAAAATGGGAGGAGGTTAGTGCTGCCACACGCTTGGCAAAACCGCCCGCCACACTCATAGAGGCAAGCAGCAGTCCCTGTGCCATGGTGGAGCAGGCACCGTAAAGCCCCAGTACGGGGATGCCTGTCTCCCGCAGACAGAAGGAGGAACCAATGCACTGGTTTAAAAGGTCGCCGGAGAAGGCCAGAGAGAGGTCATCCTCCGTCAGACCGCTGTGCTTCAAGGCCGTTTGCAGGGCAAGACGCTGCATTTTTGTTTCCGCTTTTTCCCAACTGGATTGGCCGAATTTGGTGTCGGAGGAGGTCAAATCAAAGGACGAAGCTAATGGACCTTCGCTCTCCTTTTTCCCGACCACCGAGCCAAAACCCGCTACGGCGGGCGGGTTGGAGAAGAGCATGGATTGGCGCATTTGGGTGTTTGCCATAAAAATCCCAACTTTCAAATTTTTTTCGGGATTATTATGGCGCATAATCGAAAAATTATAAAAAACAGGCTGCCTCCATTACGAGACAGCCTGAGAAGAAGTGCCCAGAGAAAAATCCGTGATTTTCACTGTGGCAATATTTTCTATATCGAACCAGAAGTCACCAGATAGGGGAACGCCATCGCGGGAAAACCACTGCTCCAGTTTCAGCTCCTTGTCGCCGTAGTCGTAAACCGCTGTGAACAGATCGCCGTCCTGTCCGGCCTCCTGAATATAGTGCTGCGTCCAGCAGTCAAAAAGCAATTGAGGCAGTGCCATAGGCGGTATCTGTGCATCGGACAAAAGACCAAAATCCAACGCGACATCGTCAAAGCTTGCTTCTGTTGCGCCGGACTTCACAGTGGCATGAATGCCGGAAATCACATCTGGTGCTTGTACCTCCAGCGTGGTGGTGCCATCCGGGGCACAGGCGCAGGAGAGCGTGAAATCTGCCGTGCCCTCATTTAGATGAGCGCTGATCTGTGCGGTGAAGCTGCATCCCTGTGAGAGTGCGGCAGTGCGAAAATCCATCGCCGTCTGCATGGCGTGGTTTTGCCCTCCGCAGCCACAGAGAAGCAGAAGGGAAAAAATGATCGGAACAATTCGCTTGATAGACCCACATCCTTATTTCAGTAGTCGCGCAGCTGCCATAATCATATCACCGGGCAGCATCCCCCGTTGTCCCAGCTCCTGTGCGCAGAGGTCGCCGGCGCTTCCGTGTAGGAAAGCACCCAGCGCCGCCGCCTCCAGAGGAGGTACCCCTTGTCCCAAAAGAGAGACAATGATACCCGAAAGCACATCACCACTGCCGCCGCAAGCCATACCGGGATTGCCTGTGTGGTTTACATAAACTGTCAACCCATCGGTAATGATGCTTCGATGCCCCTTGAGAAGCACGATTGCGCCGCTTTTTTTGGCAAGGCGAATGGCGGCTTCACAGCGAAGGGCAAGATCGGTGCGGGGAAGCTTTGGCTCGTCCGGCATCAGGCGGGCGAACTCTCCATCGTGGGGCGTGAGGATGATCGGCACATGGGCATCGCGCAGTTTATGTATATGCCCCGCGAAAGCGTTTAGACCATCGGCATCCAGCACAAGCGGACAATCGGAGGCCAGCACGAGACCCGTGAGAAGCTGACTTAACTCCCGGCTGGTGCCAAGACCCGGCCCCAACAGAGCACAGTCGCAACCTGCAAGACGGGTGAGAATGGAATTCTTTGCCGCAAGCGAAACCCGCCCTTGCGCATCGCAGTCTACGGGAAATACCATTGCTTCATTCAGCTTGACCGCAACAATAGAATAAACCGCATCCGGCACCAGCGTGAACACCAGTCCACTGCCGCAGCGCAGGGCTGCACGGGAGGCCATAGCTGCTGCGCCGGTATAGCCTACCGCGCCGCAAAGCAGCATGACTTTACCAAAATCTCCCTTATGGGCATAATCGTCCCGCAGGGGAAGAAGTCTGTGAAGGTCTGCCATCTCCAAAATTTGTACCGTCTGTCCGTTTTCCCAAAGCGCCGTTTTCATGGTGCTCCCCCCTTTTTTCTGTATTATAGCGCGGGGTGCGGGAAAAAGCCATAAAACTGTGCGAAAAAATGTTGCAAAATATATTGGGGCGTGGTAAGATATAACGGATATTGTGAAAAGCAATGATCGGGTTGTCGTGTTTTCGTAGGCAGGTTCAGAGAGAGCGGGGTGCTGGGAGCCGCTTCCTGTCGAAAATGGGGCTTTCCCCCGTGAGCTGCCGCCTGAACGGCTTTGGCCAAGTAGGGTGCGCCGGGTTAACGCCGTTATCGTATAAGAGCGCTGTTTGGCGAATTGCGGGTGGTACCGCGGAAGTTTGGTCTTTCGTCCCCATGGGATGAAGGACTTTTTCTTTTCGTTCGGCGCATTACTTTTTAAAAAAGGAGAATAAATTATGAAAGAGCATCTGGAAAATCTTAGAGCGGAAGCGCTAAGTACACTGGAGCAGGCTGCAAGCACCGAAGAGCTGGAAGCCCTGCGTATCCGGCTGCTGGGCAAGAAGGGCGAGCTGACCGCCATCCTCAAGCAGATGGGCAAGCTCTCTGCCGAGGAGCGTCCTGTAATGGGACAGATCGCCAATGCCGTCCGTGCAGATATTGAAGCCAAGCTGGAGGAATGCAAGGCCGAGCTTAAAAAGGCTGCCCTCAATGCCAAGCTGGAGGCTGAGGCATTGGATGTTACTGTACCCGGTACGCCTGTGCGTCTGGGACACCGCCATCCCATGAACGTCTCTCTGGAAGAACTCAAAAATATCTTTATCGGCATGGGCTTCGCTGTGGATGAAGGCAATGAAATTGAACTCTCCTCCTACAACTTTGACCGCCTGAATACCGATGAAGGCCATCCCGCCAGAGAGTGGACCGATACCTTCTATCTGGATGAAGAAAGCACTGTTCTTCTGCGTACCCAGACCTCTGCCATGCAGGCACACCTCATGGAGACCCGCGAGCTGCCCATCCGCTATATCGTTCCCGGTCGCTGCTACCGCAAGGACGAGGTGGATGCCACCCACAGCCCCATGTTCCATCAGATGGAGGGTCTTGTCATTGATAAGAACATCACCTTTGCCGACCTCAAGGGTGCGCTGCACAATATGGCGGTGCAGCTCTATGGCCCGGGTACGGTGACCCGTTTCCGTCCGCATCACTTCCCCTTCACCGAGCCTTCCTGCGAAATGGACGTGCAGTGCCACAAGTGCGGCGGTAAGGGCTGCCCCACCTGCAAGGGGGAGGGCTGGATCGAGCTGCTGGGCGCAGGTGTCTGCAACCCCCTCATTTTCAAGTACAGCGGCATTGATCCCGAAAAGTATTCCGGCTGGGCCTTCGGCATGGGTCTGGAACGCGCTGCCCTGCAAAAATTCAAGATCGACGATCTGCGTCTGATCTATGATAACGACGTCCGGTTCCTGGAACAGTTCTGAGAAAGGAGCGACAGATATGAATCTTAGTAGAAAATGGCTCACGGAGTTTGTTGATATTCCCGTGGAGGAAATGGATGACCGCGCATTTTCCGAAGCGATGACCCTCTCCGGCTCCAAGGTGGAGTGCTTCACCGATTTGGGCGCGGAAATCAGGAATGTAGTTGTCGGTAAGATCGTTGCAATGGAGCGCCATCCCAATTCCGACCATATGTGGGTTTGCCAGATTGATGTCGGCGAAGAAGAACCCGTCCAGATTTGCACCGGTGCGTGGAATGTCCATGTGGGTGACCTGATCCCCGTGGCAAAGCATAATTCCTACCTCCCCGGTGGCGTGAAAATTACCAAGGGCAAGCTGCGCGGCGTTCCCTCTGCCGGTATGCTGTGCTCTCTGGGTGAGCTGGAGCTGGATCAGCACAATTTCCCCTATGCCACCATTCTTCCGGCCGCCATTTTGGGCGATTATCATGCCAAAGATGCGAACCGTCCCTCCATTCCTGCCGATATTTCGGAAGGTTTTAAGATTTATGGCTCCACTTTTGCTGCAAAAGCCGTTTCCGTTGCCACCAAGGCATACGGCCTTTACACCTGCGAGCTGAACCTTGGCGCTGAGAGCGTTACGGTAGATACCCCCTGCGGCAACATCCATGAAGGCGACCTTGTGGCCTTTGATACCGCTAAGGGTACCATCTGCACGCTGGAAGACCTGCACGCCGAGCAGGCCGAATTCCCCCACTGCATTGCCGATGGCATTTTCCTTCTCAATGAAGAAGGCATTGCTCCCGGCGACGATATCCGCCCCATCATCGGCAAGGATGACCATGTGGTAGAATTTGAAATCACCCCCAACCGCTCCGACTGCCTTTCCATGATCGGTCTGGCCAGAGAAGCTGCCGTCACCTTCCAGAAGCCCCTCAAGCTGCATAAGCCCGAGGTCAAGGGCGGCTTCGGCTCCATTGCCGATATGGTAGATATTGATATTGATGACCCTGACCTGTGCCTGCGTTATACCGCCCGCATGGTGAAGAATGTCAAAATCGGCCCCTCTCCCAAATGGATGCGCGAGCGCATTTCCGCTATGGGTATGCGCCCGATCAATAATCTGGTGGATATTACCAACTATGTTATGATGGAATACGGCCAGCCCATGCACGCCTTTGACTTCTCCTGCGTCAACGGCGGCAAGATCATTGTCCGTACTGCCCGTGAAGGTGAGACCCTCACCACGCTTGATGGCGGCGAACGCGCACTCAAGTCCGGTATGCTGTGCATCTGTGATGAAGACCGTCCCATCGGTCTGGCCGGTGTGATGGGCGGCGCAAACTCCGAGATCGTTGGTGACACCGATATGGTGCTCTTTGAGTCTGCCAACTTCAATGGCACCTCCATTCGCCGCACCGCTGCCGCACTCAATATGCGCACCGATGCCTCTGCCCGCTTTGAAAAGGGTCTTGACCCCATGATGACCTATGATGCCGTCAACCGTGCCTGCGAGCTGGTAGAGCTGCTGGGCTGCGGCGAAGTGGTGGACGGTGTGGTCGATGTCATTACTGCCGATACCAACCCGCTGGTTATTACGCTGGAGCCTGACCGCGTGAACCGCATTCTGGGTACCGATATTCCCAGAGAGACGATGGAAAAGATTCTCACCGACCTTGGCTTTGAGGTCGATGGTGAGAAGGTCGTGGTACCCTCCTGGCGGCGTGATTTTGCTGCGGAATATTATCACAACGATGTTGCCGAAGAGGTTGCGCGTTTCTACGGCTTCAATAATATCCCCTCCACGCTGATGGATCAGGCCTCCACCACGCAGGGCGGCTACACCAAGCGTCAGCTTGCCGAGCGCTTCATGGGCGATATCTGCCGTATGGCGGGCTTCGATGAGATCATCACCTATTCCTTCTTCAGCCCGAGCAACTTTGATAAGATCATGCTTCCCGCCGATTCGCCTCTGCGCGATGCCATCCGCATTCTCAATCCGCTGGGTGAGGATACCTCCGCTATGCGTACCACCACGCTGCCCTCCATGCTGGAGGTTCTGGCAAGAAACTACAATTACCGCAATAAGAATGTCCGTCTGTATGAGCTGGGTCGCACCTACTTTAAGCGCGAAAATGATCCGCTGGCCGATGAGCCGATTGTGCTGACCCTCGGTGCTTATGGCAGTGATATGGACTTCTATGCGCTCAAGGGCATTGTGCAGGCACTTCTGGGTGCATTCCGCATTCCCGGCCTGCGCTATGTTGCAGAAAAAGAAAATCCCTCCTACCATCCCGGCCGCTGCGCAAAGGTTTACGCCGGTGAACGTCTGATCGGTATCATCGGTCAGGTGCATCCGCTGGTGGTGCAGAACTTCAGCGCGGAAGGCGAAATGTATACCGCAGAGCTTTCTGTTGATGCGATCTACGATTGTCAGGGCGATACGCCGCTCTATATCCCGCTGCCCCGCTTCCCCGCAGTCAGCCGTGACCTTGCAGTGGTGTGCGATGAGGCTGCTACAGTCGGTACACTGGAGGATTGTATTGCCAAGGCAGCAGGTGCTGCTCTGTCCGGCATTGCACTGTTTGATATCTATCGCGGTACCGGCATCCCCGAGGGCAAGAAGAGCGTTGCCTTCAATCTCGAATTCCGCGCCGCTGACCGCACCCTTACCGTGGCCGAGGTCGATGCACTGGTCGAGAAGATTCTCTCTGAGCTTAATGCGCTGGGTGCAGTCCTGAGATAAGCTTAGCCTCTGCAAACGCCCGAAAAATCTGACTTTCGGGCATTTGCAGCACAGAATGAAGCGAAAAACGGCATGGTAGGAAAAAACTTCTTTCATTCTTTTCTGTTTTCGACTTTACATCTTCGGCAAATTATTATATAGTATGTAAGAGAAGGAGGTCGATGTTATGGATGATGCAACCATTAAGTTTGTTGTTCCCGATGATTCTGCGGATGAAATGAAGCGCGTCTTAAAGGCAGTATACGCATCTCTGAGCGAAAAGGGCTATCACCCCATCAATCAGATCGTCGGCTACCTGCTCTCGGAAGACCCTACCTATATCACCAATTATAAAAACGCCCGCAGCCTGATCTGCAAGATCGACCGGGATGACCTGCTCCATGAGCTGGTGCGTCATTACCTGTTCGATGAATAATCGCAAAACGGAGGCTTTCGAGCCTCCGTTTTAAATCACAATTTCATATGGATCCCCGTCCTTTTCCCATCCAATTTTCCCGCGCCATTGGATCAATTGTAACAATGATAAAAAATAAAGTTACAAATTGTAATTTTATTTCCCGCAAAGTATTGACAAAACTCTTCCCATGTGTTACAATTTGGTTACATTTTGATCAGGAGGTATTTCATGTCTGAGAAAAATGAAGGCCTGACCTATAAAGGGCATCCCCTGATGCGGCTGGGCAACATCATCTACTACGGCTCCATGGCAGACTCCCACATCGTGATGCTGCAAGTTCTGGAGAGCAAAAAGATGGATGATCTTGATTTGGCTACAAAGGTTTCGGTGCAGCTCCAGCTGACCGACCCCAGCGTAAGATCCAAAGATCGTATCGTTAAAAAGAGTGAAAAAGACGGCTTCTACACAGCATTGGATGTGGGCTGTGTGTGGCTTGAACGAGCGCTGAATAAATGAGCGCAAGGACGGAGGATACATATGAAACGCTTTTGTAAATGGATCACCCTGCTGGCAATGCTGGTGGTTATGTTTGCCACAATGACGGTTTTTGCCAATGCTACGGAACTCAAGACGGGAATCGGTATCGTTACCGCTTCCTCTGGTCTGCGGCTGAGAGCTTCTGCTTCGACCAGCGCCAAGGTCATCAACACCGCCAATCATGGCGACAATGTAGTTATCATTCGCCGTAAGGGCGACTGGTATCTGGTGGATTATAATCTGGATATCGGCTATATGAGTGCCGACTATATTCAGGTCAAGGAGCGCGAAAATGTGGAGTTGGGCTATGGCTCTGTGAATCCTTATCTTGCCAACCTGAGAAGCGGCCCTGATACTTCCTATTCTGTTGTATCGCAGGCTACCGGCGGGGATAAGGTCTTCATCTTCGGTTTCAACTGCGGCTGGTATAAGGTGAAGTACAGCGGCAAGATCGGCTATATCCGCTCTGATCTCGTCACCCTCACCGAAAAGCCCTATTGCAACAGCGGCTACAGCGCCACCGGCGGCTCCTCTTCTTCCGACAGCTTTTCTTCCGAGAGTCTGGGCGAGCAGCTTGCTGCCACTGCCAAGAAGTACGTTGGCTGTTCCTATGTCTTCGGCGGTACCGGCCCGACCGCATTTGACTGCTCCGGCTTTACCCAGTATATCTGCAAGCTCTATGGTATCAGCATCTACCGCACGGCCGATATCCAGTTGGATAACGGATACTCTGTTTCCTATTCCAATCTTCGTCCCGGCGATCTGGTGTTCTTTGCTCACACCTATAACACCTCTGCCGCCGCCTCCCACGTTGGCATCTACATCGGCGATGGTCAGTTTGTCCACGCTGCCAATTCCTCCGATGGTGTCAAGATTTCCAGCTTGAGCGAGGAATACTACGCCAGCCGCTATGTTGGCGCAAGACGTGTCGTATAGTATAATTGAATTGGAACTACCAGAACCCGCTGCAAATCCGCAGCGGGTTCTTTTTCGGTGCAATCTGCTGACATTGTGGCAATAGCAACGGTGGGACAGGGCATTATTTCCTCCGGAAAGCAATACTGGATGCACTGCTTTGTGTATGACTTGGCGATGCAGAACGGCTTTGAAGCGGAAGACCTGTTTGTTCTAGTTGCGAAATCCAGACTGGTGGCAAATTGGCAACGGAATCAGAAACATGCACGGAAGTATAATTCGTTTTTCTGGGCATTTCGGAAGAAGAAAACAAAAAAGCACCGTCGAGCGACAGTGCTTTAGGAATGCAGAGATTACTCAAATGAAATAGTCAGCTTTTTGCCAAGACCTTCAGCTAAGGCTTGAAGGGTTGCAATCGTTGGACTGCAGGTTCCGTTTTCAATTCTGCTGATATTGGATTGACGCACTCCGGACTTAACGGAGAGCTCTTTCTGTGTCATGTTGGAATTGATCCTTGCATCGATAAGGGCGTGCATGATCTCGAATTCCGGACGGGTTCTTTCGTATTCGGCACGAAACTCAGGATCCTGCATGAGTTTCTCTTTGAATTCCTGGTAATTAGTCATGAGAATGCCTCCTTTCATAATCGGCCTTGTATTTCTTAGCTTTATCCAACTCACCCGGTGGTGTTTTCTGCGTCTTTTTGATGAATCCGTTTGTCAGGATAATCTTATTATCGACGTAGAAAAAGTAGAATATTCATGTGATGTCTGACGCAAATCTGATGCGAAGCTCAAATATGCCGTCACCAAGTGATTTGGAATAAGGTTCACGAAGCCTTGTGCCATATTCTTCTAAAATGTCGATACTGTCAATAGCTTTAACTCGCATTTTGACATCCAGGCTTTCAATGAACTCTTCTGCGGGCCTTTTCCCGTTTGGAAGTTCATAAAACTCTACAGTGAACATTTATCCAACTCGCTTTCAGTAATAGTATATTCCTAAAAAGGAATATTGTCAAGAGGTTTGGAGCAAATGTCGAAAAAGTTTTTGAATGGAAATCGGGTACTGCAGCACAATTACGCCGGAATTAAGACTCAAAGATCGTGTGATTTATTATCGATAAATGACTTGCTATCCTGCGGACATGACGGTAATATGTTCCAGTTAAAAGTTTGCCGGAGAAAGTAATTGATACATTGACACATTTAGAAGTTCCCAGAGATGTAATAATTGATGTAATAGTGTATGTGTTTCCACTCTTTTTGCCCTTCCCCGTACAACCGGTGAGCATTGTGAGCACCAAGGCTACAAGTAATATGACTGCGATAATGGATTTAAATTTTCTCATTATTGTTCTTTTCCTTTCATAAAAAATGTTTTCTGACTATTGACTGCAATTTGTACGGAATACCATTGCTTGCTCTATATATTTAAGTTATAGTGCCGTTCTCTGCTTTATAACTTTTTATTGAAGAAACCAAACCATTTGCTTGTGCAATTTATAACATTTTTTATGTTATAAATTATAACATATATTAATAACAAATGTCAAGCATAATATCAGTGAGGTGATTTGTGATGAGCTTGACAGATGAAGGCAACGATTTATTGATTATTCCCAAAAAGAAGCTGAAAGGCGACGATGGCTACAAGGTGTTCTCAATAAGAATTAAGGATGAGACGGTTAAGGCGTTGGATGATATTTCACAGCAATCGAACAGATCGAGAAATGAGCTAATTAATATTCTGTTGGATTATGCCATCCATAACTGTAAAATAGTGGATTCATAAATTAAGCAAGGGGACAAGGGGACAATTTTTCTGTCCCCTTGTCCTTTGTTCTATTTCCGGGCAGTGCGCATAGGCTATAGGGCATACGATTCAATATGTAAGGAGGCGTACTATGGCATCAGGAACCATTGTCAGTCAGACCCGCACACTTGATGATCTATTTCCTGTAGAGGGTGTCACCGTATCGTACTACGAGCAGGGTCTGGAGGGGAAGATGCATCTTTTGGCTGTGCGAAGGAGCGATGCAAGTGGCAACACAGAGCCGGTAACTTTGCAGACACCCTCGCGGGAGGAAAGCTTGCAGGCAGGCAACCCAACACCCTACCGAAGCATCAGCATCATGGCAGATCATCCGGGTTTTGAACGCATAATCGTTGACGGTGTGCAGGTATTTGACGGGATCGTTACGAACCAGAATCTAATCATGATCCCTCTCCCGGCACCCATCGCCGGGGGGGCACCGCATGAAATGTATGACACATCCAATCAGAATCTGTAGAGGAGGCGGCTATGCCAGAGATTGTTCCCACCATTCCGGAGTCCATCACAGTTCACTTGGGGCCACCCTCCTCGGATGCCCCCAATGTGACGGTTCCGTTCATTGACTATGTCAAGAATGTGGCCTCCAGTGAGGTCTATCCCACCTGGGATATCTCCGCCCTTCGCGCCAATATTCTGGCCATTGTATCCTTTGCGCTAAACCGGGTCTATCTGGAATATTACCGCAGTCGGGGCTATCCCTTCGATATCACAAATTCTACAGCATATGACCAGCAGTATGTTTACGGCAGAAGTACCTTTGACAGCATTGACCGGCTGGTGGATGAATTATATAACGATTATATTCGGCGGCAGGGCTTCATTGAGCCGTTAGCTGCCAAATTCTGCAACGGCACCACCGTGACCTGTCAGGGCATGAGCCAATGGGGGTCACAGGCACTGGCACAGCAGGGCTACAACTCGGTACAGATTCTGCGCACCTATTATGGCGATGATATCGAGATCGTCACCAATGCCCCGGTGCAGAATCCCGTGCCCTCCTATCCCGGGCAGCCGCTTCGACTGGGTTCCGTGGGGCCGGATGTGGTGCGGCTACAATTCATTCTGAATCGAATTTCGGATAATTACCCCCTGATTCCCAAATTAGGCGCACTGGACGGTATTTTCGGCCCGCAAACAGAACAGGCAGTCCGCACCTTCCAGTCCATCTTTGATCTGACGCAGGATGGTATTGTGGGGCAAGTCACATGGAATGCTCTGACCCGGCTGTTTGTAGGCATTACCCGGCTGGCAGAGCTCTATTCCGAGGGGCAACGGTTTTCCATCATTCCCTGGAGCTATCCGGAAATCTTGCAGGAGGGTTCCACCGGGCAGAAGGTCGTGCAGCTGCAATATATGCTTTCCGTGCTCTCAAGCTATATCCCGGAAATATCAAGTCCCGACATGAGCGGAATCTTTGACAGCGCAACAAGGCAGGCCGTATTGGATTTTCAGCAGTGGGCAGAACTCAGTCCGACCGATCTGGTAGGTGAGGTGACATGGAACCGGCTCTACCGCGAATACGAAGCCATCGCAGACAGCGAACATGGGGAGCAAGCACTTCAATTCTCCAGTCAGAATTTTGGCACCACAGGCAGGGAGGTGAATCCATGAGGCAAACAGAATCCATTCGCAATCTGCAAATCATTTTGCAGCGTATTTCCGCCTTTATCCCGGAGATTTCTCCGGTCATTCCCGATGGCATTTACGGCAAGCAAACAATG
The DNA here is from genome assembly GCA_045601345.1 of Faecousia sp. Taxonomy (GTDB): domain Bacteria; phylum Bacillota; class Clostridia; order Oscillospirales; family Oscillospiraceae; genus SVMC01. The sequence continues at coordinate 14,706 of JAZRZL010000074.1, forward strand.
AACTCCGTTATGTCCGTGCAGCGTCATGTCCATTTGCCTGCCACCGGCGTTGTGGATGCTGCCACATGGCGCGAAATTACAGAGCTTTATCAGAAGGCAGAGGATTACTTCTCCGCACCGCAGCATTTGGAAATCTATATGCGCCCCGGTCAGACCATCGCACCGGAGGAAGAAAACCTGCACCTGCATCTGGTGGCAGGCATATTTGAGGCGCTGTCCCACGTCTATGACAATGTGCCTCCGAATATCGCGGATGCACTTCGATGGCTGCAAGGCTTGTGTTCTATGGAGCAAAGCGGGATGATGGATCGCCCCACCTGGCGGCAGCTATGCGGGCTTTACCGGCTGGCTATTTTTGATGGGAACTATTGCCAAAAAGATTATAAATAAAGTACGCTTCTCTCTGCACTCAGAAAATGAGCTGCAGAGGGATTTTTTCTGGCCTGCTATTCTTTTTCGTGATATAATGATCAAAAATGAGGGGAGGCGACACGATGCTGGAAATGGTATATTGCCCGGATTGGAATGTACTCAGTGCCTTTACCTGCGATAGAATCGTTACCGATGGGAAAAAGAAACTGGGCGGCAGAATCTGGATCGTGCCGGAGCAATTTTCCTTTGAAACCGAGCGTTCTCTTTGTGCTGCCGGTGGCGCACAAATCAGCCGCTACGCAGAGGTTTTAAGCTTTTCACGTCTTGCTGACCGTGCTCTGGCGGTATGCGGCGGCATTGCCCGTCCAACCGCCGATCAGGGTGGCAGAATTATGGCACTCGGTGCTGCTGTGGAGCAGGTACGCACGAAGCTACAATTCTTTGCAAGGAGTGCAAGGAAAGCCGATTTCCTTGTACAGCTTCTATCCATGGTGGACGAGCTGAAAACCTGCCGCATGGGAAGCAATCAGCTCTATGCCGCCGCTCAAAAGCTGGAGGGTGCTCTGGCTGTAAAAACGGAAGAGCTTGCCCTGCTGCTGGAAGCCTATGAGACGGTTTGCAGCCACGGGGCACAGGAGCCCAGAGATCGGCTGGAGCTGCTTTGTGCGCATATTGCCCAACGCGGTTTTGGCGAAGATTTCCATTTATATGTGGACGGATTCTTTGGATTTACCGCGATTGAGCTGGAAATTCTCGGTGCATTTTTGGCACAGGGGATACCCGTGACCGTCTGCCTGTGCTGTGACGATTTGTTTCATGGGGCACAGGTGTTTGCCGATGTGCGCCGTGCAGCGGCAAATCTGATGCATCTGGCAGAGACCTGCGGTACCGAAATTCGTCAAGTGGAGCTGCCCGCTTCCGATCATCCCCTATCCGGCGTGGCACTTTCTGCATTCACCGGGCAAAAGGAGGAAGATGCCTCGGGGCTTTGCCTCTACCCCTGCCAGACAAGCAGCGAAGAAGCAAGCGCTATCTGCGGAGAAATTCTTTCCCATGTCCGTTCCGGCGGACGCTATCGGGATATCGCCGTAGCCTGTGCCGATCCCGAAGGCCTCACCCCTATTTTGGAGGCCGAATTTATCCACTGTGGAATACCCGCCTTTTTTGCCGGAAAAACACCCGCTCTGCGCACACCGATTTTGAGTGCAGTGCTGTGTGCCGTGCGTGCCGCCAGCGGCAGGATGGAGCAGGCAGATGTTCTGGCATGGCTCAAATCTGACTGCGCCCCACTGGAGCAGGAGGAATGCGACTTGCTGGAAAATTATGTCCTGCTTTGGGATTTGAATGGCGAGCGCTGGCAGCAGGAATGGGTGCTCCATCCCCGGGGCTTTGGCTATGCGCTGGAAGATGATGACCGTCAGATGCTTGCCATGCTCAATGCGCTGCGTGAAACCTGCATTTCTCCTCTCATTGCGCTTCGCACTGCCATGCAGAAGGACGATACCGTGGGACAATATGTGCAGGCGGTGTATGATTTCCTGTGCCGCACTCAATTTTCTGAGCGGCTGGAACGGCGGCTTTCCCGTCTGGAGGCAGACGGGTCTTTGCAGCTATATCAGGTAACACGCCAACTATATGAGCTTTTACTCCATGCGCTGGAACAGCTTTATGCCGTACAATATTCGATCCAAACCAGCCCGGAGGAATTTGTCCGATTACTGGAAATTTTGCTTTCCCAATATCAGGTCGGTGCCATCCCCGGAACGCTGGATGCGGTAATAGTCGGCACACCTGAGCAGCTTCAGCACCGTGCCTCCCGGCAGCTTTATCTCTGTGGCTGTATAGACGGCAGTTTTCCCCCGGTGTCCTCCGGCGGAAGTCTTCTCAATGAGGCTGAGCGCTCCCGTCTGCGTCAGGCCGGTGTAGTGCTTGCGCCAGATGAGAATCAGCAGATGGACAGAGCCATGGTTAGCGCCTACGCAACCCTGTGCGCCCCCTCGGAAAAGCTGTGGCTGAGTGCCGCAGGAGAGCAGCACGCCTATCTGTTTGATACATTATGTAAACTATACCCAGAGGCACGTCAGACCACCTTCTCCTCCCCGGACGATGCAACGGTGCAGACACTTGGCCTCTATCTTGCCAAAGGCGGAGAAGTGATTTCCCCGCCGGAGGAAGCACTTGCCTACAGGGATTGGCTGCAAGCTGCCGTCTGCTATGATTTTGGCAGCCTTGCCGAGAAGGATGTGCAGGGGCTTTATGGAAGCACACTTAGCCTCTCTGCCTCCCGCATTGACCGCTATGCTGCCTGCCGGTTCTCCTTCTTCCTGCAAGATGGATTGAAAGCCAGAGAACGGAAGGCCGCCAGCTTTGATGCTCCCATTTACGGCACCTTTGTCCATTATGTGCTGGAACAAACGCTGCGCGAGGTGAAGCGGCTGGGCGGTATGAAAAAAATATCCGATGCACAGCTACAGGGTATTGCCGATGTCCATATGAAGGACTATCTGCTCAAGTGGGTTGACCCGGTATTGCTGGCTTCCCCGCGCTTTTCCTACCTGCTGCACCGCAATTTTGCCGAGGTTTCTCAGGTGGTACAGGTGCTGGGGGATGAGCTGCGGCAGAGCGAATTTATACCTACCGATTTTGAGCTGACCTTTGCGCCCGGACAGACACTGCCCCCAGTAGAAATTCATACGCCGCAGCATAATGCCAGAATTTCCGGCGCGGTAGATCGTGTGGATCTGTTTGAAGCGGGTGGCTATACCTTCTTCCGCGTGATTGACTATAAAACAGGGAAAAAAAGCTTTGATTATACCGAGCTTTTGGAGCGGCGAGGACTGCAAATGCTGATTTACCTTTTCGCTCTCCAAAAAAACGGAACGCAATATTATGGGAAGGCACTCCATCCGGCAGGTGTGCTCTATGTACCCGCCAGAGATTCCCTTCTTTATTTCTCCCAGTGTCCACCTGAGGGCACGGATACACAGGCCGAGCGGCTGGAAAATCATCGCCGCAAGGGTCTGCTTCTAAATGACTCTCTCCTTCTGCAAGCCATGGAGCCATGTGGAGAGGACAATCCCAAGCTCTTACCCTACAAAATAAAAAAGGACGGCCCCGATGGGGATCTGATGGATTTGGAGCAGCTTTCTATGCTAAAACGTTATGTAAACCACGAGCTGGAAGCCCTTACCGATGAAATCTACACCGGTCTCGTCACTCCCAATCCCTATTTCCGTGGTGCAAACAGTTCGTGCAGCTACTGCCCCTATGAAAGCGTCTGCCATCCCGACCTGTGCCCCAGCACCCCGCGATCTCTGGCATCCACCGGCGCAAAGGAATTCTGGGCGCGACTTGCGCAGAAGGAGGCACAACATGGCTGAGTTTCAATTGACACCCCAACAGCAGCAGGCGGTCGAAAGCCGTGGCGGTGCGCTTCTTGTCAGCGCGGCAGCCGGTTCCGGCAAGACCCGCGTACTGGTAGAGCGCGTCATGCAGCGCCTGTGCGACCCGGTACAACCCAAAAACATCAATGATTTTCTGATTATCACCTACACCAAGGCCGCCGCTGCCGAGCTTCGCGGAAAGCTGGCCTCAGCCATAGGCGCTGCACTGGCAAAGGAGCCGGATAACCGCCATTTGCAGCGGCAGCTCAGCCGGATTTATATAGCAAGAATTTCTACTGTGCATTCTTTTTGCGCCGCTATTTTGCGGGATTATGCCAATGAACTGGGGATTTATCCCGATTTTCGCGTGGTACAGGAGCAGGAGGCCGCCCTCTGGCAGCAGAAGGCCATGGAGCAGATTCTCTCCGAGGCCTATGCCGATCTGGATGCCGCTCCCGAGCGCCGTGCCTTCCTTGACCGCCTTGGTGCAGGACGGGATGACCGCACCAGTGCCGTCATTCTCATGCAGGCTTACCGCAGTGTGCAGTGCCAGAGTGACCCCGCCGCATGGCTGGAGGAATGTGCTGCCGGTCTAAGCTTATCCGGCGTGACCGATATGGCGCAGACGGTTTGGGGGAAGCTCCTGATTGAAGATTTTATGAGCCTTCTTGATGAGCAGATCGACACCATGGAGCAGGCCACCCACGCCCTTGCCTCCTGCCCGGAAGCAGAGGAAAAATACGCCCCCCTTTTCCGGGAAAATTTGACGCAAATGCGCTATCTACGTGAAAGCACCGGCTGGGATGAGCTGTACCAACGGAGAGTTTCCGATTTCGGCAGACTCAAGGCTGTGCGTGGGGTCGATAAAGATATTTTGGAACGCCTGAAAAAGCCCAGAAAGTTATGTATGGATTGGCTGAAAAAGGCACAAAGCGTGTTTTCCATGACCTCAGCGCAAGCCTTGGAGGAAATTCGGCAGGGCACCCCCGTGATTCTTGGTATGTTTTCTCTGCTCAAGGAGTTTACAAACACCTATCAGGCTATCAAGCAGAGAAACCGGGCGCTGGATTTTGACGATCTGGAGCATGAGGCGCTTCATCTGCTTTATGATGAGGCCGGTGCGCTGTCCCCAGTGGCCGAGGAGCTTCGCAGTCGTTACTGCGAGATCATGGTGGACGAATATCAGGACAGCAACGGTGTACAGGATCGCATTTTTTCGGCAGTCTCCCGGGACGGAGAGAACTTATTTATGGTCGGCGATGTCAAGCAATCCATTTACCGCTTCCGTCTGGCAGACCCCGGCATTTTTCTTGAAAAATATCACCGCTTCAAGGATGTGCCAGATGCACAAGCAGGAGAGCCACGACGGGTACTGCTCTCTCAGAACTTCCGCTCCAGAAAAGAAATTCTCTACGCCGTCAATGATATCTTCCGCCTGTCCATGACAGAGCAGGTTGGAGATCTGCAATATACCGATGCGGAAGCGCTCTATCCCGGTGCAAATTTGCCGGAGGTCAATCGTCCCTGTGTAGAGCTGCACTGTCTGGACTGTTCTGACAAGGAAGAGGGCGATGACAAGCGCTCGTTAGAAGCGCGTCTGGTTGCAAAACGGATTGCCGCGCTTTTGCGCGATGGTACACAAATTACGGATTCCGAGGGATTGCGTAAGGCAGAACCCGGCGATATTGTGATTTTACTTCGCTCCCTGCGCTCTCAGGCACAGGCCTATCTTTCTGCTCTGCGTGAGATGGGAATGGATGCCGTCAGCGACCAGAGTGATGATATTTTGAAAACCGGCGAGGTATCTGTGCTCCTGTCCTATTTGCAGGTGCTGGACAACCCCCATCAGGATATTCCGCTCATCAGCGTCCTGCTCAGTCCGGTCTTCGGCTTCACAGCACAGCAGGTGGCGCAGGTGCGCATTGGCCGCCGTACCGGCGATTTTTATCAGGCATTGCTAGAAGAATCGCAGGAAAACGATACTTTTTTCGACTTTTTGAACCAGCTTTCCGCACATCGGCGTATGGCTCGTGAAGAGCCTGTAGGGGCACTCATCCGCAGAGTGTGGGAGGAAACCGGCCTGAGAGATGTGTTTGCCGCCATGGAGGACGGCGAACAGCGGCTGGAAAATCTGCAAGCCATCTATCTCATGGCCGCCGCCTTTGACCCGGATGGCCCCGGCAGACTGCACGATTTTCTGGAAAAGCTGGAACAGCAAAAAGAGCGCGGCATCACCGGCAGCGGGGTACGCCATGCCAATGCTGTGCGAATTATGTCCATCCATAAATCCAAGGGACTGGAATTCCCCATTGTCATTGTGGCGGGTCTGTCCACCACCTTCAATACCGCCGATGAGCGGCAGCCGGTGCAAATTCATCCGCTTCTGGGTACAGGCTGTGATGTGGTGGATTTGGAGCAGCGCATCAAATACCCCTCCCTTGCTAAGCAGGCCATTCTGGGAAAGCTGCGGCAGGAGCGGCTGTCGGAGGAACTGCGTGTGCTCTATGTCGCGCTGACCCGCCCGAAGGATTTGCTAATCATGACCTACGCCTCCGGGCATTTATCCAAACGCCTCACCGATCTTGCCGATCAGGTGCGCCCTGATGGTCCCATTGGGCTGTCAAGGCGGGCAAACTGTCTCGGCCATTGGGTGCTGATGGCGGCCATACAAAGGCCAGAGGCCGGAGAACTATTCTCCCTCGGCGGTCAGCCGAAGGAAACACAAATCAGCGAATACCCGTGGGTTATCCGCCTGTGGAACCCGAAAGATCTTATCCAAGCGGAGCCAATTTTTGAGGCAGAGAAAGTACTCGAAAAACCGCCGGTACAATTATATACCTCCTTCTGTTATCCCCATGAAAAGGCCACCCTCGGCCCTGCCAAGCTCACCGCCACCCAGCTCAAGGGGCGCTTTCTGGATGAAGAAACTGCCGAACAGGCATCCGAGGGAAAAAGAGCAAAATCCCCGCTCCGTCAGCCGCTTTTCCTGCAAGGCCAACGCCCGCTCTCTCCCACAGAGCGCGGAACCAGCGTCCATCTGGCTATGCAGTACATCCATTATGAAGCCTGCACCGAGGAAGCGGCGATTCGCGCTGAGCTTTCCCGATTGGTAGAAGAAGGCTTCCTGCTTCCTCAGCAGGCAGAATGCGTTGCACCAGAAAAGCTCCTTGCGCTGTTCCGTTCTGATTTAGGAAAACGCATTTTATCCGCGCCGGAGGTCATTCGGGAATTCAAATTCTCCCTTCTCACCGATGGCGGTGAATATGACCCTGCGCTTGCGGGCGAGCAAATCATGCTCCAAGGTGTCACCGACTGCTGCCTGAAAGAGCTGGACGGCCTGTGCGTAATTGACTTCAAAACCGACCGCATCCACCCCGGCACAGAGGCCGACCGCGCCAACCATTATCGCGGCCAGCTCGAAGCCTACAGCAACGCTCTTTCTCAAATCTTTGACTTCCCAATAAAAGAAAAAATACTCTACTTTTTTGCTACAGATACGGCATTTTACCTGTGAAATTGAACAAAATGAAAAAAGAAGCGCAATTCATAACGCCTTTTCCATGTCTCTGCTGGCAGTCTAATGAATCCTGATAAGGGAATTGCACATTCGTTGTCAAAGTGTACAATGTTTTACTATAATATTGTGCATTATCACGTTTTTTTTAACTGGAGAAGAGAATGCTTGAATTCCCAAAATATGGAATTATAATTAGAATGGTAGGTATTCCCGTCTTATTGTGCATGATATATTTTGAATCATGCGCAAAACGGAAATACTTTCCATTTTGCTTACGCTGTTCCAACACAGCTAGGCAACCTATCATAACACAGAAAGGAGTGCAGGAAAGAAGAAAAAACTATCACGCAGGAGAAAACACAAATTATATGGAGGTAAAATATGAAGAAATTCTCCCGTGTCATCGCGCTTCTTCTGTGCGTCATGATGCTGCTCGGTATGCTGCCGTCCGGTGTCTTTGCCGCAGAGGAAGAAGCAGTTGTTGCGCCGATTGTGATTGAAGACGGCGCTGCTGAAGAAATTGAACCCGAAATCCCCATTTTTGAAGACACATCGTACACCTTTGCAGAACGTGCTGCTGACCTGATTGCCCGTATGAGCGTGGCACAGAAGGGCGCACAGCTCATCACCACCCCGGCTGCTGCCATCCCGGCAAGCTCTCTGGGCGGCGGCGCACTCAATGTTCCGCTGACGAAGAATATCCCCCAGTACTACTGGTGGTGTGAGAGCCTCCACGGCTATAACCGTCTGGACAGCTCCAGTAAGGGTGTCTATGCCCATGACCATCCCTATGAAAACATCGGCCAGTGGGGCCCGGACAATGCGGTTTCCTATCCGCAGAGCCTGACCGTTGCTTCCACTTGGAACCCCGATCTGTATTATGCAGAAGGCCGCGAGGTTTCTGACGAAATCCGTGAGCTGACCAGCCGTAACCCCTACACCGGCAATGCTTCTGACCTGAACTTCTATTCTCCCACGGTCAATATGCACCGCGATGTTCGCTGGGGCCGTAACGAGGAGTCCTACTCCGAGGATCCCTATCTGACCATCAAGATGGGTAGCCAGTATGTCCTCGGCATGGAAGGTAAGGATCAGGACGGCAATCTGCTTGACCCCGATGGTTACTATCAGGCACACAGCACCCTGAAGCACTATGTAGCCAACAACAGTGAGCAGAACCGTACCAATGGCGGTGCCGTTTCTTCCCTCAATGCTCTGCGTAACTACTATCTTGCTCCCTATCGCGGCATCATCAAGGCAACGAACGTTTCCTCCATCATGACCGCATACAGCACCTTCAACGGTGAGCCCTGCTCCTACAGCTCCTATCTGATGGACACTGTCCTGCGCCAGATTTACGGCTTCGAGGGCTATGTCACCTCCGACTGCGACTCTGTCGGTACCATGGTGCAGCATACCAAGTTCGTCAACCCCAGAACCGGCAAGTCCCTGACCAATGTGGAGCGTCTTGCCAATGCTCTGGCACACGGCGAAGACCTGGAGTGCATCGGCGGCTATGCCGGTGTCGGCAACTACGGCAGCTATGCCCAGACCATGATCGACTCCAATATTCAGACCGATAAGGGTCTGTTCACCGAGAATACCATGGATGTCTCCCTGCTCCGTATGTTCACTGCCCGTGTAGCAACCGGCGAATTCGATGACGACCTGACCTTCACCAAGGAAGCACAGGCTCGTACCGAAGCACAGATCGCAGCACTCGGCGAAGGCGCTGATATCCGTGCCATCCCCTACAACCAGACCAAAGAACGTCTGGACATTCTGGATCAGATCAACAACGAAGGCGTTGTCATGCTCCAGAACACCGATAACTATCTGCCTCTCGAGCTGGCTTCCAGCGGCGAATACAAGGTTGTTATTATCGGTGCATGGCAGACCAATATGTACCTTGGTCTGTATTCCGCAAAGTCCACCAATTCCTATAACCATGTGAACATCCAGAAGGGTCTTACCGATGCCATCCTGGCAAAGAACCCCGATGCCACCTTCACCTACATCCTCAACGATAAGGTCTCCGATGCCGACCGTGCCACGATCGAAGCAGCAGACCTGTGTATCGCTGTTTGCGGTGCCGCCGGCTCCTATTCTCAGGAAGGCCGCGACCGCAGCTCTCTGGCGATGGCCAGCAATCAGGCTGCCATGGTTTCTCAGGTCGGCAAGTGGAATCCCAATACCATTGCGGTTCTGGAATACTGCGGCCCCGTGGAAACCTACACCTTCCGCGATGATGTCAAGGCCATCCTGTGGTCCTGCTTCGGCGGCATCCGCAAGGGCGTTGGCTTCGGCAACATCATCACCGGTGTGGTCAATCCCTCTGGTAAGGTCACCGATACTTGGTATCATGATGCATCTTATATGCCTCCCATGCTGAACTATGATCTCTATCCGTCCGAGGATCTGCCCGGCCGTACCTATATGTTCTATGAAGGCGACGGCGTGGATTATCCCTTCGGCTACGGCCTGAGCTTCACCACCTATGCTTATTCCAACCTGTCTATCGACAAGACCAGCTATGATGCCAACGAGACCGTGAAGGTTTCCTTCGACGTCACCAACACCGGCAAGGTCGCAGGTAAGGAAATTGCTGAAATGTACATTGCGCAGCCCGGTGCTCCGGCAGAGCTGAACCGTCCCATCCGCCGTCTGGAAGGCTTCGAGAAGGTCGAGCTCCAGCCCGGTGAGACCAAGACCGTTGCGCTGGAAGTTGCCATCCCCGATCTGGCTTACTATGATGAGACCGTTGACTGCTACGCAGTGGATACCGGCGCTTATCAGGTACAGGTTGGTAAGGACAGCGCTTCTGCAAACCTGACTGCTGACTTCACCGTTACCGGTGCCATGGACATCTATCCCGAGGTTCTGACCGTTAAGGCCAATGCCGTAGGCGATAATGAAAAGGGCATTGAAGAGCGCGTGATTTTCGATAACGGCTCCATCATTAATCCCCAGTTGACCGTTACCATGAACAACGAGGCAATCTATGGCTACATCATTGCCGATCAGCAGAGCACCATTAAGAATATGAAGTCCTGCCCGCTGCCCGAAGGCATGACCTTCACCTATTCCACCAACCGTCCCAGCGTTGTTGCTGTGAACGGTGATGAAATCAAGGCAGTAGGCCCCGGTGTTGCTACCATTACCGTTACCGGTGAGCTGGATGGCCATACCGTTACCACTGATTTTGTTGTCTATGTTGAGACCAAGCCGCAGGCCGCTACCATTACCGTGGACGGCAAGCCGCTCGAAGGCTATCAGGGCAACAAGATCCTTTACGAATATGAAGTTGCCCGCGGTGCCGAGGTGCCCGTGGTTGCAGCAACCGTTGCTTCCGATGAACTGAGCGTTGCAGTCGAGCAGGCAGAATCTGTTCCCGGCATTGCCAAGGTCATCGTGACCGAGGTTTCCTCCGGCAGCGCCATCACCTATCAGATCGGCATCGGCTATAAGCCGGTCAGCACCGATTTCGCTGAGGGCTGGGATGCCGCCAAGGCCAAGGGCTGGACGATCGTTAACGAGGATGCCGGCAAGGTAGCCTTCGGCGAAGACGGCCTGACCCTTACCCCGCAGTTTGGTGAATTTGGCTACGGCAAGGAACAGCCGGTTAAGAATATCGTTGTAGAGTCTGCTCTGGGTGACTGGGTCGCGCAGACCACCATCAAGCCCGCAGGCAACATCGGTAAGACCGGTGCGACCCACCGCGATGAGGCTGGCCTGATCGTCTACGGCGATGACGGCAACAGCTACCGTATCGTATACAACAACCGCTGGAACGCCAGCAACGGCGTTATCACCTATCAGAATTCCCGTATCAATGTCTATCTGGTCAACGCCGGTAACGACAACAACTTCTCCATCGCCAATGCTTCCGTACCTGCCGGTACCGAAGAAATTCATCTGCGTATGATCCGTGTCGGCAATACCTGTCAGGCACAGTGGTCCAGCAACGGCACGACCTGGTCCAACATCGGCAATACCGAGCCTCTGGATGCAGCTCTGCCGCAGGTCGGCGTGTTCGCAAGAGGCAATAACTTCACCGCTACCTTCGATGGCCTCAACATCCTGAAGGTATCTGATGTCAGACCGCAGCTCGCAGAACTCAAGATCGACGGCAACATGGTCGAAGGCTTCGATCCTGCCATCTATCAGTACAACATGAAGCTCAAGGAGCCGACCGACAAGATTCCCGTCATCACGGCAACGGCTGTGGATGAGGATCTGGATGTTGCCATCACGCAGTTTGACGCACCCACCGGTGTGGCTACTGTTGTGGTAAGCTCTGCCTATGCTTCTCAGGCCTATACCATCGGCCTCAACTATGGTCCTTCCTATTCCTACCTTGCTGACGGTACGCTCGGTGACGAGTGGACGGTGGAAGGCGATGCCTACAAGCTCATCCAGGGCAAGGGTCTCGGCGTTCTGAACGCCAATGGCACGGCACTGACCATGCCCGGACAGGGCACCTGGGCAGTGGTTGCCAAGGCCTACATCCCGAAGGCTGGCCAGACCATCGGCCTGTCTGTCCGTCAGGATGCACAGAATTCTGTCAATATCCGTGTTCAGGGCAACAACCTGACCGTCCAGCCCAGCAGAACCAATGCTGGCAGAGACAGCACCTACGGCTATACCACGACCACCCTCGTTCCCGATGAGAACGGCGGTGCAACGGTTTACTTCATGATTGATAAGGACGCTACCTCCTATACGCTGTACTGCTCTCAGGATGGCAAGGAGTTTGCGCGCCTTGGAAACATTGTTGTGACCTACACCGACCCGCAGATCGTCCTGACCGGCACGCAGTCCGGCGAGGATGACGAAATTGCCTACTTCGAATATGTCGCAGTTCCCGCTGAGGACGGCTTCGATGCAGCCATTACCGATTACAAGGCATGGGCTTGCCAGAATGTGGCTGACTATGTTGCCGCTGCCCTTCCCGCAGAAGCTGGCGAAGACATTGCCTTCGCAGCCGTACCGAACGGCTACACGCTGAGTATTGCCTCCAGCGATCCTTCTGTGATTGCTGCCGATGGCACCGTTATCCCCTCTGCATTTGATAAGAATGTCACCCTGACCATCACCGTTGCTGAAGGCGATGTTACCGCTTCCGCTACCGCTGTTGTGAGTGTCAAGGGCAATGGCCCCGACGTGACCGGCCTGAAGCCCGGCCCCAATGTCATTGCCGATCCGGATTCTCCCACCGGCTATACTGTCAAGTTCCTCTATGAGAACGAGACTGCGGAATCCGTCACCTTCGCAGGCGATATCGCCCTGAGAAACTGGGCTGATCTTAGCGATACCACCCAGTACACGCCTTGGGAATACCAGCCCGGTATGATGCGCTCCGGCAGCTACACTGCTCCGATGCAGAAGCTCACCTCCGGTGAATATGCCGGTTGGTGGTACTATGAACTGCCTCTGGCAGCCGGTGCAAACCAGTACTGGTTCTATGTCAACGGCAGCACCCGCCGCATGATGCCCGACCCCAACAACGCTCCCATCTGGAGCCCGAACAGCTCCGCAAGCAAGAATGCATACAATGCAGTCTATGTTCCTTACGATGAGAAGCAGGACTTCGCACCTCTGGCAGCTCGCGCAGCAGAGCTTCCCAGAGCAGAAGGTGACCAGAAGGGTACTTGGAGCTATGTTCCCATCGAAATCAACGGTGCTACCAAGTACATGGGTGTTTATCTGCCCTATGGCTTCGATGCAGAACGCGCAGAACCCTATAAGACCATCTATGCTGTCCATGGCGGCGGCCAGGATGAATCTGACTGGATGGGCATCGGCTCTGTCCAGAACATTATGGATAACCTCGTAGCAGAAGGCAAGACCGAACCCGCGATCATTGTGACTCCCGCCTCCAGCTACTTCGGCTCCAACTTCTCCAATCTCTTCAATATTATTATTCCGTATATTGAAGCAACCTACAATGCATCCGCTGAACCCGCTGACCGTACCTTCTGTGGCCTGTCCGCAGGCGGCGGCCAGACTCGCACCATGATCAACTCCTTCGGCGACCAGTTTGGCTACTATGGCCCGTGGAGCTCCAGCAACACCAATGACGGCTATGCAGCAGCAAAGAACCTTGAAAACGCACACATCATGTTTGGTGTCGGCGAATTCGACCCGCTGACGGCTCGTCATGCTACACCTGAAACCATTGCAGAGCTTGAAGCAAAGGGTGCTTATGTTGTCTACGAGGTAGTCGCAGGCGCTCATGACTTCAACTCCTGGTGCCAGCTGTTCCGTATCTTCCTTGAAGACTACGCATGGAATCCCGCTGCATTTGGCGACACCGGCGCTGCTCTGGAAGATATTGACTTCACCGATCCCGCTTCTGCTGACCGCTTCACTGTGGAAGAGCAGAATGTTACTGAAATCCGCGAAGGCGAAGGCCTGTACATGATTTCCACCAAGGATGTCTTTGAACCCGAAGGCACCCCGAAGGATGTCGTGAAGATTCCCGTTGGCGAAGACGACTGGACAGCTACTGTTCAGATGAAGGTCAGCACCGGCTCTGGTTGGGGCTGGGGCAAGAGCGGTGAGCTGTTTGGCTTCTATGCTATGGATGATTACAACAACTTTGCCGGTATCCGCGCTGCTATGAACAATATGCAGGATATCGTCCGCAAGGATGGCGAAATCACCGCTGGCACCCAGAACAAGACACCCGGCCTGAGCAGCTATAACAATGCAACCATCTTCCTGCGCATTGTCAAGACCGGTGATGACTATGTCTGCGCGATCTCCACCGATGGCGGCTATGACTACACCGATCTGTTCACGCTGGAAGACACCGGCATCAACGGCGGTATCATCTGCCTCGATGCTTACTCCACCAACTCTGTTGGCTACAACTACCTGATTAACAACATCAGCTTCGCA
>JAZRZL010000075.1:0-84100 GCA_045601345.1 Faecousia sp.
GATGCCCTATAACAAGAAGCAGAATACTTATTCTTGGTTAGAACAGTCTCAAGGGTTCTATATGCTCCCAGAACGCTTTCAATGGATAAAAGATAACGGACTGAAAGATAAACTGAACGCACTATACATCCGCAAGAAAAATAACAATGATGATCCCAATAAGCGTTCCCGTTCATTATTTGCCGAAGCGGTCAATGCTTGTTTTAATGAAAATTGTGATGAATAGACCCTATGTACGGAGCAGGTTTACGCCTGCTTCGTTTCTTCTTCCTCAACAGAATCTCCCTCGCCGTACTGCTCCGGGAACAGCTTCTTCAGATTCTCCGACGGCTCACAGGAAACATACTCCACGGCAACGCCCTCGCGGATTTCGGCGGTGTAGTTCGGATGGCGCAGATGAACTCCTCACGCTCGCTTTCCTTTTCGCTCATTTCAGTCAGCTTTTTTCTCTATCCCCTTCTGGTTCTTCCTGCAACGACCAACAAAGGTAGCGCCGCATTTCTCGCATTCAATCAAAGAGGTCAATGTTCCATCTCCTATTGGGACACTTTTGCAAAAAACAAATCGTAAAATAAGTTTTTTAGTCCAAGAAAGCGGCCGTAAAAAAGCCAAAATATTCCCGACAAAAGCAGCTATTTTATGCCGATTTTGTCGGGAATTGCCGTTTCTATTGCCTATTCTTTTTTGAATCAGGATACAGGGCAGTGTAAATTCAGCTGGGCAGGATGATCTTTGCCAGCGCGGACAGCTCGGTGATGGAATCTATGGAATACGCTGCTTTCGGCACCTGACCGAAACCATAGCTGGCATAGAGGAAGGGAATGCCCGCTTCCACGGCGGCGGTATAGTCCACGAGGGCATCTCCGATCATGAGGGCGCGGTCAATACCGTTGCGCTCCATTAAGAGGCGGATATTGCCCGCTTTGGAAAGGCCGGTAATGCCGGGGTGGGCAAAATCGGTAATGCTGTCGGCCAGATCGGCGTAGCCTAAAAAACATTCGATGTAGCCATCTACACAATTGCTGGCAATCATCAGCTTGTAGTCCTTTGCCAGATAGCGCAGGGTCTCAACCATGCCGGGATAGAGCTTTGCGCCATAAGCAGGAATAAAGTCCGGCTCCAAAGAGGTGACGTGCCGGAAAAAGGGGCGGCGCTGCTCCACGGGAAGCTCGGGGGCAAGATGGGCAGCCAGCTCCTCCGGCTCCATGCCCATGCCGCCGATCATACGCTCGCGGGTCATTTCCCGCTTGATACCCACAGCGTGAAGCTCACGCTGCCACAGGACGGTCAGCGCATCGGTAGCATCCCACAGGGTACCGTCCAAATCGAAAATCAGACTGTTCATACGGTTTCCTGCTCCTGTGTCTCTGCAAGCTCCAAGCCGGGGTTGCGCCGGATGGTGAAATCAATTGCCCAGCCAGAGGTGAAGACCAGCAGATTGTGTCCGCGGTAATCCTCCAGAAGCTCTACATCGCTTGAGAGGTTCAGATCGGTCAAGTCACTGACCGGGGACTTGGTGATGAAGCGCAGAACCTCATAGGGCAAACTGTCCATGCGCAGCTCCACGCCGTATTCATTTTTCATACGGTACTGGAACACATCAAATTGCAGCGTACCGACCACGCCTACAATAACCTCTTCCATGCCGGTGCCGGGAACCTTGAAAATCTGGATGGCACCCTCCTGCGCGATCTGCTCGGTGCCCTTGATGAACTGCTTGCGCTTCATGCTGTCGCGGGGGCTGACACGGCAGAAATGCTCGGGGGCAAAGGTGGGGATTCCGGCGAAGCGGAATTTCTGACCGGGGCAGCAGATGGTATCGCCAATGGAGAAAATGCCCGGATCAAAAACACCGATGATATCTCCGGCATAGGCCTCGTCAATAATTTCGCGCTCCTGCGCCATGAGCTGCTGGGGCTGGCTGAGGCGAAGCTTCTTACCGCCCTGCACATGGTAATATTCCTTTTCACGCTCAAATTTGCCGGAGCAAATGCGCATGAAGGCCAGACGGTCGCGGTGCGCTTTGTTCATATTGGCCTGAATTTTAAAGACAAAAGCGGAGAAATCGGGGGAAAAAACGTCGATTTTTCCGTTATCAGAGGTTCTGGGAAGCGGTGCGGTGGTCATGCGGAGGAATTCTTCCAAAAACGGCTCTACACCGAAGTTGGTCAGGGCACTGCCGAAAAATACCGGGGAAAGCATACCGGCGCGGACTTCCTCCATATCGAAATCCCGGCCTGCGCTCAGAAGCTCCACATCGTCAATGAGCGTGACAGCGCGGCTTTCGCCCAGCATTTCGGGCACGGCAGGATCATACACGCCGATTTCTGCCACATCCGCTTTTTTCTTGCCCGATACGCCGGAGAAGAACAGGAAGCGTTCCTTCTGCCGGTCATAGACACCGCGGAATTCCTTGCCCGAGCCAATCGGCCAATTCATGGCGTAGGTCTCAATGCCCAGCTCCTTTTCCAGCTCATCGAGAAGGTCAAAGGGGTCGCGGGATTCACGATCCATTTTATTGATAAAGGTAAAGATGGGGATATGCCGCATCGCGCAGACCTTGAACAGCTTCCGGGTCTGTGCCTCCACGCCCTTGCTGCCGTCAATGACCATGACAGCGGAGTCGGCAGCCATTAAGGTGCGGTAGGTATCCTCCGAGAAGTCCTGATGTCCGGGGGTATCCAGAATGTTGATGCAGCAGCCGCCATACTGGAACTGCATGACCGAGGAGGTAACAGAAATCCCACGCTGTTTTTCAATTTCCATCCAGTCCGATACCGCCGCACGGCTATTCTTTTTTCCCTTCACCGAACCCGCCTGTGCAATGGCTCCGCCATAGAGCAGAAATTTTTCGGTGAGGGTCGTTTTACCGGCATCCGGGTGAGAAATGATCGCAAAGGTACGTCGTCGGGTAATTTCTTCTCGCAGACCCATAGTGCAAGCCCTCCATCTAAGGAAAAAATACTTCAAACTAAAATAGTTTACCACATTTTCCATAAATTCACAAGGGAAATTTTCCTCTCTCGCATGGTAATTGAATGAGTTTAGAAAATGTGAACAACAGGGTGGAGAACGTTATGTCAACTGCGCGCAACAGGAGAGAGGGCGGTTCTCAATGGCAGTAAATTAACAAGCCCATGCCTTCTCCGCTGGGGAAGGCATGGGTGGTTAACTTAACGCCGTTGAGAACCGTCCCCCGTCTTACTGGTTTGTTAACTCGTTCAATTACCGTGTTCACTTCATATCGGTCATTCCGATTCATCCTCTTCCAATGGAAAACGTATCTGCGCAGGGAGGAATGGCATCAGAAACACAATGGCTCGATCGACATCTGTTCCGCTGATGGTTACCGTTCCCTGCGAGATGCTGACGGTTGCGGACAGTCCGACATCCATCAGCAGTGCATTTAGATGCTCGGATGTACATTCCGCATGGGCTTTCGTCGCAACAGCGCACACCGCTGCCAAACGATCCGCATCCTTCACCCCGGCGCTCGGCAGAAGGTGCTCCCAGATGGGAAGCGCTTCTGCCAAAGCCGTCTGGGGGAAAGCATTTTTAAGCGTCAGCTGCATCTGCTCCCATAGCTCATCCAGCTCTGCCCCCAATGCCTGTACCAGTGCCCCGGACACCGTGCTTTCGTCCAGAGCATATACACCCAGCGGTGCAAGCAGACGGTTGATATAATCCGCATACGTCATTCGCTGCCCTCCGTAACCGTCACCGTACCCAAAAGATACAGCTTATCATAAGCTGGCAGGCTGTCTGTTGTCGGGCTGGAGAAGCGGAAGTTCTTTACAAGCCCTGTATTATATACCTTGCTGCCCAACTGCGATAGATAAACGCCCCGCATCAGCATAGGCCGGTCAAAGTAATCGGTGATTGCCGCCCGGGCAGCGGCAATGGCATCGTCCGCACGAACTCCATCCACCGGCCACACCGTCAGCGTCACAGAGATTGTCTGCGTAGTACACGACAAAACCTCAAGGATAATCCCCAGCTCTGTTCTGGATTGCAGTGCCTGACATACCGCTTGGATCTTTGCGGTTGTAGGCGCACCGTAATTTTCAGAGATGCACAGGGACACTCTTTCGTCCCCAAACGTATGGGGAATCACCACGGCGGAGGTTATCCCCGGCTGCTCCAGCGCAACTGCCTCATAATAGGCGGCATTTGCACCATTTGGAATTCTTCGGCAAGCATCCAAAACCCGCAGACGCAGATGCTCATCATTTTCCGCCTCCGCACCCCCGGTAAAGGCGGCAAGGTTGTTTACCGCGCTTACATAGCTGGGCGCTTCCACTAGTGCACAAATTTCTCCCGCAGCCACGTTGCCGATATGTCCTGTGACATCACATTCTGCCTCTGCCTGAACGCTCAGGGAACCTGCCGCAATGGTGCAGCCCTGTGTCAGGTGGAACGTGGGACCATCCGGCACAGCAAAGCGGGTACCTGCGTTCACAGGAACAGCAAAGGGCAGTGCCTCCGGCAAATACACCGTGACATAACCCCGGGCAGCGGCAGCCGCTATGCGGCTGACCCGATGGCACGCCGCGTGGAGATCGAGATATTCTCCCACCGCCGTCTGGGGAAAGCACTGCTGCCTTGACCAGTCGGCATAGGCATAGAGGCTCTCCAGCTGTGCCGCTGCCGCATACAGCCGCACCGCCAAATCGCAGCTGTCGTCCGGAGAAAAGCCGCTTCGCTCTGCCACCGTCTCCAGCATGGCTTCATAAATTTCCTGGGTTGTTTTCATACCGTTACCTCCAGATTGATGTTTTCCGTTCCTGTACGCAGTGTGACCTCTACAGCCAGCACCCGGTCAAGCTCGCGGACACTGACCGCAATAACCTCCACGCCCGTATCCTGTAAGGCTTCCATGCAGTATTGGCGGGCGCAGGCCTCCCGATTGCTCGGACGCTCTGTATCCAACTGCCACAGGCGGCTTCCCAGCTCCGGCAGGAAGGGGAAGCTGCCTCTCCTGCATTGTAGACGGAACAGACAGTTTGCGGCAAGGGCATTGTTTCCCCGCAGTCGGACAATGCCGCCACCGCCGCGCACCACATAATCGCCGTTATTCAGTTGATTCACCATGGTTTACTCCCCTCCCATTGCTATGCCGTTGAGATAAACCTGCCCGGTCAGATAAATTTTCCCATCGGGGCTGAGCCGGATAGCGGCATCGCCGGAATAAAGCAATACCTCCCCGGGTAAGAGCATTTCCTCCGGCGGATGAACACCCAAAATGCAGGGGGTTCCCTCCCGCAGGACAAAAACCCGCTGCCCCACTGCCGGCGACCATACGTAGCCACCGGGCGCAATAACCGGCAAGAGCCGCTCCTCCTGACCGCCGGACATAGCAGCAGCCGTCTGGGCGGGGATGGTGATTTCACCGAAGCCGGAGGGTAACACCTGGCCGGTCGGACAAAATTGTTGTGCCAGCCACATACTCACAGCTCCTTTCTTCGCAGCCGGAGGCAGGTTGTCTCCCGGCTGCCGTCAAATTCTCGACAGACTTCGGTGACGGTATAGATTCCCGTTGCGCCCAGCTCTGGGAGGTTTACCTTCACGCTGTCGCAGCATTGTATTTCCTGCACGTGCGGCAGTACCAGCTCCAGCGTGTAAAGCTCTTTTGCGCTGTCCTCCAGCCGCTGCCGTGCGTTTTTTTCAATCACATGGGTCAATGGACCTGAGCGGGTTGCCACATGACGGCTGGAAATGCCGTAGCTTGCCGCACAGCTAAGGTCAGCCTCGGTGACACCGCCGCTGGACAAATTGGCTACCAACTGTTTCGAAATAACCCCATAGCGGCACAGCCGCAGTTTTGCCGAAAGCAATTCGCCCGCATGGATGGTATAGTGATTCTCACTCGGCGCGATCACGAGGGTTCCCTCTCTGGAAAATCGCGGCTGGGGCGCACCGGCCAGACGGCAGAAGCCCTGTAATACCCGGAAGCAGCTCACGCCGGTTCCGACAGACCATAGACTTGCCCGGTAGCTTCCCGGCGCATAAATATTCGTGATGCCAAAAGGGCGGACATAGCGTTCAAGGACGGTATGTAAATCCGCCTGATAAAATTCGGCACCGCTGGCCTGATTGTCCATAAGCTTTGCTGCGAGTCCCCGGCCGCACAGGGTTGTGATGCAGGCCGAACCCCACGCAGTTTCCACCTCATCTATTACGCCCCGAAAGCGTATGCCTTGGTTCTCCCGCAACCGAATCTCCGGGCAGAGCTGCAAATTCTGCGTCAGGTCGGGCAGACCGGGGACAGTAATTTCAAAGCTGTCGGCGCTGTCCCCATCGGTGTGGGTCATTCGATAGGTCAGCAGCTGCGGAAGCCGCTTCCATATGCCGCCGCAAAGATATTCTCCGATCACCGCAGACGCACCTCCTGCCCGGATTTTAGAAGATTTGGATTGGAAATTTGCGGATTCATTTTCAAAAACTCCGAAATATCCAAGGAAAAGCGCTGTGCAATAGACCATGCGGTGTCGTCAGAGCCAACGGTCAAGGTAAACGCGGCACCGGGGGAGATGTCCGCATCCTCCTTGTCTCGAACCTCGGTAAAGCGCACCGTATAGGCCACATAGTCCTGCCGCGGTTCCTGCGTCAGCTCCAGACGGGTAAAATATGCCATTCGGCTGTCCCACAGCGGATGCACCAGAAGCCCCGGCCCATCCTCCCGGAAGACCCGCGCTAACTGCCGGAGCTGGTCATAGGCTTTCGGACCGTAGAATTCGCCCACACCTTGGAAGGTGCGGCAGGTTTTCCCGATCTCCTGCAAAAAATATCGGCCACCGGGGGCATCCAGCACCGTCACCCGGCGCTGCCATACCACCCGGAAATCTCGTGGATTATGCGGCCAAACAAAAGATTTAAAGCGCATGGCGCTGAGCATGGAATCTCTCCCTTCTTACTGCTGATCGTATCGTCGGGCATCGCGCTGGATGACCCGGGAAATGGCCTCAGCATCCGGCCTTGCAGCAAGTCGGACGCTTTGTTCGGGTGCAAGCTGCGGTGTGCTGCCCTGTAAAGAAACGGCTTCCTCCTGCCAAAGGGGGCTTGCCTCACGCGCAAAGGCGATCTCCTGCACAGGAAAATTCTGGCTATGGAGCAGCAGCTCCTGTGCAGCGCTTGCCTCCTGTGGCATAATTCGCTGCGCCTGACCGTTTTGGCTCTGTCCCACAAAACCGATGGGGCGCAGGCCAAGAAAGCAGGCCTCCAAAAGCTCTATGGCATCATTTTCAAAGCTCAGATGTTCCATGGCGTTTCAGCTCCTCATAGCGTTGTTCATCAAAAACCGGATTTTCCACCGGCAGACTGCTGCCGCAGACGGGACAGCCCTCCGCTCGGGCGCGGCAGGCAGGGCATAGATTGTCGAGCACGGCCTCTCGATCCAGCCTTAGCTGGGCGGCAGCATACAGAAGCTCATCGCGCCCCGGCCTTCCCTCCCAAGGGACAAGGCCGAGCTGCCGATAGAGCTGCCAGCGCAGGCGGCCGGGTATATCCTCCCGCACCGCCTGACAAAAGCTGTCAAAATCCCCGGCGCTTTTCACCTGCGCCAAATTCCCCCTGTCGTGGAGATAATCCCAAAGGATATTTTTCATCTTAGGATGGCAGCTCGGTGCGGTGGCCTGCCACGATGCTGACCCGCTCCAGCACCACGCCGCCCACCTCCGCACTCTCGGAAAGCTCCTGCCACTGGCAGTCGGAATAGATGATACTGCGATCCGGCTTGCAAATGACAAGGGAGAAGCCATCCAGCTCTGCAAAGCTGATGCCGTCCCGAATGGCATCGTCCGTAGCGTACAGGCGGCTCAGCTCCAGCACATATTTACTGGCACCGCGCACCGTTGCCACCGGCTCCTCCTGCCCGAAGGCCTCCACCGCACGGCTTTGGCGGCTGGTTACGGCGCGGTAGCTCTGCACAACCGCCACGCGCACACCGTCCACCTCAATATAGATATCGGCAGTTGTTGGAATTTTACGAATCATAACTGCCTCCTTACACGATAATATGAACATTCAGGTGAATCCGGCTCAAGCCATGCACCACCTGGAAGGTAAAGCTGACCCGGCAGGCCGAGGGATCGCCCTCCACCGCATCCACGCTCAGCGCCTCATAGCTCTCAATGATCTCTCGGCGTACCCGGTCATCAAGCACAATGGCCGTCTGGGTGCGGATCGCCCTGCGGGTGATGGCAGTATTTTTCCTGCGGAGGAATTTGCTGGCCAGCGCATTGCGCACACTGGGAATCAGATCATCCAGAATGCACATGGTTGTCAGCTCCCGCCACGTAGGATCGGCAATTCCATTGGTCGTGGTGCGGGTCGTCACCGCACGGATCAGGCGTACCTGTCCGCCGATGGTCTCCAGTGGAGTCACGCCCGCGCCAACCAATGTATCAATCTGTGCCTCCGTCAGGCGCAGACTGGATGCTTCCAGTCCCGGCAGCCAAGAGCCATGCAGCGGCAGCGCCGGATCGCTTTGCGCACTCAGTAGTCCCGCCATGGATGCCGCTGCCAGACAGCCGCCGCCATAGTCTTCTTCACCGGCCATGCGCACATCACCGCCCAGCAGCACCATGCGCTCACAGTTCAGGCTCTGCGCCATGGTGGCAAGCTCTGCGGCAGTCGGTTCGCTCATGCCCGCGAAGGCAATGCACTCCCGCGTGCCGCTCTGGCACAAAAGCGCTGCAATATCTGCCAGAATATTTGCATTTTCGGTTTCCACCGCCAGAAGGCTGACCTCTCCCTGATTGAGAAGCTCTGTTACCGCTGCCGTATAGGCTGCCGTGGTATTTGCCGACACCGGGTAAAATACCACCTGCGCCGCCCCTGCGGCAAGGGCCAGAGAAATCATATCTCCCGCCGTATTTGTTAGCACGGAAGGCAAATAATACCGCTGCATACTGCCCTGTCCCAGCGCCGCGATACCGACGGTGCGAACAGAGGAGGATACAGCGCGGCTGGTGGTGTCATATTCCACGTAGACACCGGGTCGTTCATGATAGGTCATGCTCATTGGAGCGCTCCTTTCAAAATAAAGTGTTCCACTGTCCCAACCTCAGCCTCCGGTTCGCTCTCACATAGCCAGAGGCGGCATTGGGCAAGCAGCTTGCCCTGGAAGCAGTCATCCGTTCGGTCATATTCCGGCGCAAAGGCCGAGAGATTGTAAATTCCGATACCGCTTGCTGCCAGTACCGCGGCAGCGGCATCCATTGCCTCCCGGCACATCTCTGCGCCCTCCCCGGTGGGGGAGAGCACATCCAGCCGGAGTGTCCCATGAAGCCGCAGCCCGTAGATTGGCCGCCCGTCCTGCATTCCGAGATAGGCGCTGAAGCCGCCGGGTGCAGTCTCCATTTCCTCTACACTCACCGCAATGGCGGGTGATTGCAGTCTGGGGCTGAAGGTTGCAGGTTTTGCGGCAGCTGCGTGCAGCCCTGCCGCCGTCAGGGCGGAAACCACCGTCTCAATCAGTTCGACCATGGATCATCTGCCCCCCTCCTGACACAAAGCCCCCAAACATATGCCGGCTCATCACCAATGAGAATGGTATCGGCGCGTCGCACAAGGTACTTTATCCCGTTGCAAGTAAGATGTGCCGCGCTCAAAATATCCTCCTCTGCAGGTCCGAGGTAGAGGTATTGCCCTCTGGGGATTTCCCCGAGAGGGCCAAATACCTTTTCCATATTTTGCCAGCTCTTGCTGGTGACCAGCTGCAAAAAAGCCCGAAAGCTCCGGGAGGATGCAGCGCCGACTGCCGTGACGGTAGAACCGTAGTTCGCCAAAATGCCATCAATTAAATCCCGCACGGCTATACCCCCTGAAATTGGAAGCTGCCATCGCGCAGATACGGTGCCATCATGACCTCCGCCTGCATGGCGAGGCAGTGCTCTGCGCCGGTGGCGCGGCGGATGGTCAGCGTACCGGCGGTAAAGCTGTCTACTCCGTCGCTTCCCCGGGCGGCACTCAGGGAGGAAAGCGCGATCCATGCCGCAGCGCACACGAAGGCATCGTGGCAATCCTCCGGGGTGATATCCTCCCGCAGTCTTCCGCACAGGGAGCTTTCTGCCGCAGCGCACAGATGCTCCAGAACCGCCTCCCGGCTCTCGTCCAGTCCCCCGGCAAAGACCCGGGCGGTGTCCATGATTTCCTCCAGTCTGGTCATATCAGATGGTCAGCTTGGCACTGGCGTTGTCGCAGATTTTTGCAAAGCCTGCGATAGAGGAAATGGCTGCACGCTCCAGCTGGCGGTCGATGAGCTTATCGAATTCCACGCTGACTTCACCTGCCTGTACCATTTCGAGGGCAAAGCGGCGGTCAAGACCCAGAAGGGTGCCGGAGGTCACGCTGTCGCAGCGCAAGAGCTGTGCGCCCAGCGGATTTTCCAGCTTGCCGGTACCCTGGAAGTTCAGGCCGGTCAGCGGATTTTGCAGCTCATCCAGCTTGAGCAGGGCGAGGAAGCCGGAGGTGGGCGCAATAATGGTGTTCATTTCATAGGGGTCAAACTGCGCCCAGAATTCGACCAGCTGATCGTAGGTCAGTGTGCCGGAGGTACCGCCGATGGGGCTGGTGCCGATGGCATAGGCGGTTGCGGCATTGTTGTTGCCGTCGCCGTTGACGATAACATCCACAGCATCGGCTACAAGGAGCTTCTGGATATGCGCACCGATCTGCCGCAGCATGACGGAGAAGACATCCAGCTTCTGGAAGCGAATGGCCTCATAGGAGGCGACCAGCATACGGCCACGCTTATGCAGGGGAATCAGGTTGGCCTTGGTGCGGATGGTGGTTGCGGGCAGCTGGGCACCCTCACCGACAGATTTCAGCGCTTTTTCGTCCTCCGTGGGGACGCAGTAGATAGCGCGGTAGTCCATCGCGTCAATCACCGTAGTGGAGGCCACGATGGCGGGCAGAATGTTGGTCTCCTCCATGCCCTGCCGGACGCAACGTGCCACATATTCCGGGAACAGCACCGAGGACTGGAAGGTCGCAAAGAATTTCTCTACCGCAGAGGAATTCGCGCCCTTGCAGGCAATGCCGAAGCGCTTGAGCTGACGCTGGAAGGCATCGGTATGCTCCATGGCCGTGCCGGCATAGCTTTCACTGGGGTCAAGGCTTTCCAGAACCTGGGTAAAGCTCTTGCCCGCTTCACGATACATACTTTTTTCAAGACGAAGATTGTCAAATGCCATAATTTGATCCTCCTTACAGCAGCAGTGTGACCGTAGTGGCCGTGGTGTTAACATTGGTGACCAGATAGGATTTGCCGGACTGTGCCGTTTTCACGCCGCCGCTGCCATCGGCGACCAGAATCGCATAGCCAACCGAGGGTGCGGTGCTGGTATAGGGCAGGGTCACGAAGCCCGCATACTGCACCGTAGTCAGTGTACCGCGCACACCGCTGATGACACCGCAGAAGGCATCTCCAGCTGCCGCATTGACCACCGTATCGTTGGCGCTGATCTTACACGGATACCCGGCGGTACCGCTTGCACCCTTTTTTGCGCTCATGCACTGGGCACCAATGCCCTGCATGGAAATGGAATGGTTTGCCATAGTGTTTCCTCCTTGAAAATTAAATCATAAATTCACTGCCAATGCCGGAAGCGTGTTTTTTCCCGGTTGGCAATTGGGTTTTGCAGGAAAATTTCTGCTCACGCAATGTACGAAGGGCAGCATTGAGCGAAAGAAGCTCTTCTTCCTCCAAGGCTTTTGCCATGGTCTGCAAAATAGACCGCTCGGTCTGCACCCCCAAAGATAGTGCCAGCCGCACCGCCTCAGCGCGAAGAGAGGAGAGATACCGTTCTCCCAGTCTTGCCGCCTTTTCCCGAAGCGGGTCATCCTGAGAAAAGCCCTTGAGTACGCCCGCTTCCCTCTGGGCAGGGACAGCCACAAAGGAAAATTCATAGGCATCGTGCGGCGCACACAGAACGCAGTAGCAGATTTCCTCCCCATAGCGCTCTCCCTTGCGGTGGTTACAGCTCCCGTAAGGCTCTCCGCAGATGGAGCACACGCTCTTTTCCATCGCACAGCTCACGGAAACCTCCCGATGGATGCCCGCTTCGATGCGGGCAATGAGCGGTTCCGTTTCCTCCCGGCGGAGCATATACGCCCATGCCCGCAGGATAGTCGCTGCCCCTATGCGCTCGGCCTTTGCATCAAAGATTCTTGCCACCTGTCCCTGCGCTGACCAGACGTGGTCACAGATGCCGGTCTTCCCGATGAACATCTCGGCCAGAACCGGCAGCGCATCGGTATCAAAGCGCTCAAAATCCCGATCCGGCTGGTCATCACACAGACGCACAGAGAAGCAGTAGACCTGTTCTGCCGCAAGCGGTGCCTTGCTCTGGAGATTGATTTTTTCCAACTGCTCGGGAGTCGGTGTGCCGCCTGCCGTAACAGCGGCGGATTTCATGGTATTCATGTCATTTCACCTCCCTTCACCTTGGCACGGTAGTAGGCGGCCTGTGCCTCGTCCAGAATATCCTGTAGGCTGATATCCTCCCACAGAATTTCTGCCCTGCCGCCAAAGCCCTCCAGCGCCAGCCATAGCTCACAAATGCGCTCCAGCACCGGCGTGAGGGTGCGGCGAAGTGCCCACAGCTCGCTTGTGAGCATATCGGCCTGCTGACTGGACATCCGTTCGGTCGAAGCCCAGCTCAGTCCCAGCAGGAAGGGGGGCAGCCCGGTGCGGGCAATGAGCTGCTCCAAAATCTGCCGCACGGGGATATCGGAGTCCAAGATGGGCGCATCTGCGCCAATGGCCTGAATATGGACATCGCCGACCGCTACGAAGTCACGCACCGTGCCATTTTTGGTGTCCTCCATGGCCTGCGACCACTGCTGTGCCATCTGATTGGCGCGGTCTGCGGCGGAATAGGCATCCAGCGCATCATTTCCCGGCTTGCATACCACGCTATAGCGAATGTTCCCCGCCCGCTCCCAGTTGGAGCCGATCGTTGCAAAAATCTTCAGGAGCACATCCGCCAGAAAGGGCATGGAGCGCAGCATACTCACCCCATAGGGATTGGCCGGTTCCGGGTTCAGCGTGGTGAACAACAGCAGCTCCTGACAGGGCAGAGGCCGAATCTGTCCGTCCTCCCCCTGTACACACAGCGTAAAGTCCAGAGGGCTTTGTCCCTCCTTGATGTGTACAGCGGAGACATCGCCCCAGCACACCGCCCGCAGGTGTCCATCGTCCACCACCATTTCGCCCACCGCTCTGCCATAGGTCAGCAGGGAATCAAGATATGCATCCAAAAATGCATGAATGCTCCGCTGTCCCCGGCCACAGGGCACGGTACGCAGGAATTCCTGCAAAGCCGCCTCTGCCGTTTTGTCCGCGCAGGCTACGGTAAAGCCGCCGGTCAGCCGTACCAGCTTGACAATGGCGGCATCAAGCACAGGAATGGCCTCCCGCATAGCCTGATAGAGCCGAAGCTCCGGCGTTCCCAGCGGCACAAAGCGGAGAGCACTCTGATAGGGATGTGCCATCGCCGTCCGAATCTGCGTCCTTCCGCTGACCGCCTGTCGTTTTCGTCTTCCAAAATTCATGTTCCACCTCCAATAATAAGTTTCAACATTCTCGTTGTGCGGTGCAGGCCGCAAAGGGGACGGGATCGGTGCCGAGGATCGTGGTGACAAAATAACGCATATCGTCCATGGCGTGGTCATGCTCCTTTTTCACCTTGTCCTGCCCCTGTGCACTCACATCCCACACATATTCCTCGGTCTCCCGCAGACAGTCCGGACAGCTATTGCACAGCACAATGCGCCCGGTTTTGAGCATATGAGAGGTGCGCCGAATGCCGGAAAGTACATCATTGTCCCCCTTGCGCACATTCCAGCCCCGCTGCCGAAGCAGGGTAATAAAGCTGGCCGCCGAGGGATCCACCACTACCGTATAAATTTCCAGCCCTCCGGCAAGTCTCCGAAGGGCCTTTTCATATTCATCATCGGTCATTTGCCGCTGCTCGCGCCGGGAATCAAAATAAAATTCCCGGATGCGATACCAAACCTCTCCCTTTTTTGCCCAAAGTCCAAAGGACGCAGGATTCACTGTGCCATAGTCGCATGAGATGCAGTACCGCTCATACGGCTGCTCCGGTGGAGGCGGCGCAAGACCGGGATCGAAGAAATCGTACACCCGCCCCTCCGCGGCTGCCCATTTGCCAAGCACAAAGCGGCGGTAAAATACACCGGAATAAAGCCTGTGATAGCGCTGCCGAATCTCACTGGACAGGGAAGGGTTGTCCTCCATGGTAAAATGCAGGTATAAAAGCCTTCGTTCCTCAGCCTTTTGAATCCATTCGGTATAAAACCAGTGGCGCGGTCCCTCGGGATTGCAGTTGAACCAGAGTCTGGAGCCGGTCACTGAACAGCGGGCGCAGGCCTGCTCCACAAAGCTTCGCGGCATCAGCGCGACCTCATCGAGCAAAATGCCCGCAAAGGTGATGCCCTGAATGAGGGCACAGGAGCCTTCATCCCGTCCGCCGAATAAGTAGAATTCGTTGCACCGCCCGTGGTAGCTAAGCTCCACCCGATTTTCCGAGCGCTTCTCCCTTGCCTGAAAGCCCATCGCCTCCAGCCGGGGCAGAAGCTCCGAGAGGACATTCCGCCTGACCGATGCAATGGTTTTCCCGCATACGCCGAACCGCCGCCCATCGAAAACCGCCATTGCCCAGAGAAAGAACCCCAGCCCCATAGACAGGGTTTTCCCGCTGCGCACCGCGCCATCGCAGATGAGCCCCTCATAGCGCGAAAAGCGGCTTCCCGGCATCCACCAGGTCAGCACCAGCTTCTGTTTTTTGGAAAAGCCCTTTAGTTCGTTTCTTCCCAAGTCCCGGCCTCCCCGCAGGCACCCTGCATGGCGCGGAAAAAAGCGGCGGCTTCATCCTCGCCACCGCGCTCCAATGCAAGAAGCCGTTCCAGCACCCGCAAACGATCCATGAGTTTGATTTCCACCGTCCCCTTTTCATTTCGTTTGATTTCCGAAAGCAGAGATAGATCCAGACTGTCCACATCTGGATGCTCCTGCAAGGCCAGCTTTACGCAGTCGTTGGCTTTTCCAAAGGCCAGCTGCACCATGCGGCGGACGGTGTCCTCCGGGGTGAACAGCTCGGAAAGTCTTTTGCGCACCTCCTGAATCTGCTCACGAACCGCACTCTGCTCCAAAAACAGGAGGCCGTCCGTCCTGCCGACGGCCTGTGCCGCACACGCCGCATCCATGCTGTTCAGATAGCACTGCGCGAACTGCCGCGCCTGTGCCCTTGTCAGCTGCTGCATTCGCCTCACCCCCTCCCCCGGGCAGTACCCTTTCATCCCTACGCCCAAACGGCCATTGTTTTCCCGTAAAACAGGCAACATTCTGGAAAACTTTTCTTTTTTTGAAATAGCCCAATAAAACCCGCTGTTATTCGAAGCCTCCTTGCATCTTTCCGCAGCCTCCCTGACGTGCGGTTTTGCCTGATGTGCGAAACATGAAAAATAAAGCCTTCCCAATGGAGACTTTTTATTTCGTCGTTTTGTCAAATTTTGTCGAACATAATCAAAAACTTTCTGTTGAAAAACATCAATACTCTATTGAAAAACTTCGATAAATATGATAAATTTTATTTGACCCTGACAGCGGGAACGAATTTGATTACGGGAGAGGGAACACAATGGATTTTAATATCAATGTCCTGATTGCCGATGGTAATGAGACATTTTGCGAGCAACTTCGTCAGCGCCTGACCATTGCGGAGGGCTATACTGTAGTGGGTATTGCCACCGATGGTCAGCAGGCGGTAGAACTTCTGCGCACGCAGCGAACAGATGTCATGGTGCTGGATCTGATGCTGCCCAAGCTGGACGGTCTTTCTGTAATGAAGGCCGCCAGTGAGCTGGAGCATCATCCGGTGTCCGTGGTCATGTCCCCCTTTGTCACCGACTATGTGGCCGGGATGGCGGCCAGTCTGGGTGCGCAATATTTCATGCTCAAGCCCTGCGAATGCAGCGCAATATTTGAGCGTCTTCAAGAGCTGCGCGGTCAGACAACTCCCAATCGGGGTGGCGGCAGCAGAAACCGTTCGGATGTGAATGTGGAGGCCATGGTCACCTCCATCATCCACGAAATTGGTGTGCCTGCCCACATTAAGGGCTACCAGTACCTACGGGAAGCCATTATGATTGCCGTAGAGGACATGGATGTCATCAACGCCATTACCAAGGTACTCTACCCACAGGTAGCCAAAGCCTTCCAAACCACCCCTTCCCGGGTAGAACGCGCCATTCGCCATGCCATTGAGGTGGCTTGGGATCGCGGTGATCTGGAAACGCTCCAGCGCTTTTTCGGCTATACCGTCTCCAATACCAAAGGCAAGCCCACCAATTCAGAGTTCATCGCACTGATCGCTGATAAGCTCCAGCTACAGATTAAAAATATGCAGTCGGTCAAAATCTCCTAGATCGGGAGATAACTGGCAGTTTTCACTCAAAAAAAGAAAAATACTAGGAATCACGTGAAAATTATAAAAGGCAGCTCTAAAAGTTCAGCACAAAGTGAGCTGCAAGGGATTTTTTCGTCAGACGCAACAAAAAGGAGCTGTCTCAAAATGCGAAAACGGCATTTTGATACTGCTCCTTGTCCTTTTTTCAGTTGTCTTGCGCTAACCTTGTCACATTGGTCTGTCTGCGAACTCTGTTATCCTTATTATAAAGCTTGGCGGCGGATTTCTCATTACGTGTCTTTCCGCACAGGACACATACACAATGGCCGCCGGAAACCAGCCATTTGTGATCTGCATCTGGAATCGCGCTGACGTGTACAATACCTCCGCAGTCCTTACAGACACAAATGCCCTGCCCCTCCAGCGTACAGACGGGCAGCCCATCCTCGGTCACATAGTCGTGACCCTTTGCCGGATTTGTGGCAACCTGACGGATTTCGTAGCATTCACAGCACTGCTCTGTGCGATAGCCATCCTCGGCACAGGTTGGTTCATATTCATACATCGTCACAAAGAGATGTCCCTCTGCCGCGCTGCACGGGTTCCGCTGGGCTTCCAGAAGCTCCTGCGCTGTGACCTGAAGGTTGGCACTGGTGCCGTTGCCGGATTCATCGGATACGGTGGCCGTAATATAGTAGCAGTCGGACTTTGTATCAAAATAGGTGATGGGTACGCGCAGAATCCACTTCTCATCCTCATGCAGGGCATAGCCTGCCCATTCCTTATCGGTCTCCACATCGGAGTTGACTGCTACGCGCACATCGGCAATGCCCTTATCGTCGGTGGTCTCCAGCTCCACGGCGAACGCACCGTTATTGAGACAGCGCACAGAGGAGGCCTGAATTTCCGGGGGCTGCAAATCGAGATTGATTGGCAAAATGAAGGTCGATGTACTGCCGATGCGGTTCCAATCCAGACTGGTGCAGTATTCATATGTCCAATTGCGGCGGCTATGGTAATTGCCGGTTGCCTGCAAGAGCGCAGTATGAAATTCCTCCAGAGAGTCGATGGTGGACTTCCCCAGCATGGATTTGACCTGCCGTACCAGACTAGCCGCGCCGCCGGAGCCGTACTGATTTTCCAAATCGCAGTAATACACCAGCGCCTCCGGGGTCTGAATGCCCAAATTCCGGCCGCGGTTCATGTAGGAGAGAATATCCTGCCGACCCGTGGCATCCTGCACCGCCATGGCCATCTCCGTCCCCAAAAGGGCACTGATGCTTGCACCCTCTGCCGGATTTAACACGCGGGAATTCCACGCATTGCGGGAAGCACCGACAATTTCATAATAAAGGCTCTCGCCCAGAAGATGATAGGCGGTCGCGGAATCCATGGACACAATATTTTTCAATAAATCCAGCGCACGTGCCGCGTGCCACTGGAGCTTGCCGATGGAAAGCGCACCGTTATCATTGCGGTTTACCGAATCGTATGTACCCTCCTTGCAGCGGAAGACCACCAGAATGGCCTCAACAATATTATCATCTGTAATCATATCCGCCCGCACGGGCATCTGGCATCCAATGCACAGCGCCACCGCCAAAAGCAGGGCAATCAGTCGTTTTTTCATGGCATTTAACCTCTGTCTTACCACTCACTGTATTGCGTGAATGATCTCAAGCTTTAATTCTTCATCCATATCGTAGGTTCCATCCATAACCGCTATTATAATACGGTGGAGTAAATCCTTCTTAATTTTTCCTGCGGCTACCTGATAGCTGATATTTTCCATGACGGTAAAAAATGATTTTGCAATTGCCATATAACCGTTAAACAGCAGAAATTGTGCGCTCAAGGTTATGGCCAGCCGTTTGTTTCCATCAGCAAAACAGTGAAATTCGCAGACGCAGAAGAACAGGTGCGTCAATTTATCCTCAAAGGTCGGATAGTAATCATCGTTTTGGATGTTTTGCAGGACACTATCCAATCGACCCAAATCGAACTGTTCATAAGTACCACCACCGCTGTATTCGATGGTTTTTGCGTGAATTGCTTTAGCCTGATCAAGCGTGAGGTAAATGATACCATCCATATTACTCGCGCTCCTTAAGCCGCTTCAAAACATCCCTGTTTTCTTCCATCAGCCTTTCAAGCTCATCGCCTGCAGCGCCAAGGAATTTCTGATATTCATCCTTTTCCAGCGGGCGAATATATTCGGACAATTGATAATGGAAAGCATCTCGCAGTGCCATATCCCGGCTTGCCATTTTTACTCTGCCCCGTTGTATCAGCGGCTTCCACAAGGCCATATTTTCAAATTTGTGAAAAAGCTCTTCCGCCTCTGCAATTGACAAAATATGTCCGATTTTTTCACATTCTGTTTTGATTGCATCTGCCAGTCCGCTTTCGTATGCGGCAATAATGTCAAGTATTTCGCTGTAAAATGTATCACGAACCTTATCCGTTGCCTTTAAATCGAGAATCTTTTTATATTCTTTTGCTTTTTCATGGAAGATACTGACATAAATCATGTCCGTAAAATGGGCATACTTGTAGTGGTTTTCGACCACACAATCCCGTAACGCATCCGTGAACTGCCTGCGATAATTATTCTCCTGTATAGAGGCGAAAACAAAATCCTTGTCCCGCTGATTGATGTATTTTGTACTGCCGCCGGTTTTTCGGTTGATCAGGTCAATCACGATATCCAGCATCATTTGACGCAGGGCACGTGCTTTTTCGCTTTCCGCAAGAAGCATGGCCATATTCAGGAACGATCTGAAATCAAAAACACTTATGGATCGGATTTTGTGAGCGACATTTATGTCGGTCGCAAATGCTGCATCATATGCAGCAATAAAAGACTGCAAATTTTTTCCCTTGAGCAATTCATATCCATTAGCTTTCAATTCATCAGAATAAGCACTGATATATCGTTCAACAGTTCGAATATCTACGTCAAAATATGCTGCAAGCATTTCTTTCGTAAGGTAAAACTTCTCATTCCAGAAAACTGCCTTAACCTCAACTGTATTTTGAAGCTCTTCCACAGCAAGCTCGTTATTCAGAATGTTCTGCCTGTCAAGGCGGGATACCGTCAAGTCTTTTGCCATAGTGTACTATCTCCCTGTTTTAATTTCCTTATTCTTTATACCCGGTTACACCGTTGGCCTGCATCCAAACGAGTTTGGACTGCATCAGTGCATCCAATGCGGCGCTTCGCTCTCTGCCGAGTTCTTCGTATTTCTTCTGGATATTGTAAAGGTCGTTATAAGTAAGGTAGGGATAATCGTCCTTGCCGAAGGTGCCATCGGGCATTTGGCAGTAATGGAGATTGCCGTCTTCCCGAATCCAGCCGTCCTTGGTGTCCTCCAAGCCCAGAAGCATCCGATCTGCCAGCTCGGTCAGCTCGGGGCGCTGGAGGATGTTGGCATATTCGTAAAGATCAAGCATTTCCGCAAGCTGGTGATTGAGAGAGCAGTGGACAGGCTTTTGGGCGGGCGCATAATCCCACACCAGCCAGCCGCCGTTTTCGGTCTCAAAATGGCAATCCTCCGCATGGCGCAGGAAGAAATCCATATAGCGGGAGGCCGGTTCGGTCATTGCGCCGGTACGGCGGATATGCTTGGAGAAAATGAGCAGCAAATCCGAATTAAAGCGGGTATCATAGTAGCCGGGGTCAATGCCGTAGTCGGCTTTCAACCATTCGCTGCCGGACATGGAGGGGAAATAGCCCGCTTCATTCTGCTGGAGGCTCAGGGTATCGAGCATGGCGGCACTCAGAAGCGCGGCACAGCGGGTGCCCTTGGACTGTCCCTCCATGCTGTTTGCCCCATAGGCGGCAACACAGCGATAAAGAACATTCGTCCCGGTGGGAATATAGTTGTATGCGGCGGGGAAATAATAGCCGTCATAGCACCAGCGTCCATCTCCTGCGTTGCAGTAGGTGGACCAGAGATGCATCACATTTTCTCTTTCGGTGTCAAGTAAAGCGGGCTCTCCCTCGCCCTTGACCAGTGTATAGTCGCAGACCTCCCCGGCACCCAGATAGGAGCCGTACATCTGGACACGCCAGCCCTTGCGGGATTTCTGAATGGAGAGAAAGCCTGTGCTGCCAGTCAGTTGGAGGCTGTTATTCTCCAAAGGCTTATAGCCCATGGGAGGATAATAAAAGAAATCCGCACCTTCTCCGTCAATGTACACGCAAGGGGAATTCAGCTGCATGGTATCAAGCGCCGTGGTCTTCCAGTAGGACGATTCCCGATCATAGTACCAGATGGTTCCGGCTGTACAGGGAAGCACATCCTCCCGAATCAAATGGTAGCGGGATTCCCGTTTCTGCGCACACATTCTGCCGAAGATCACGGTGCCGGTATCCATTTCATAGCACCGCTCACTTTTCGAAAGATTGCCCAAATAGGATACACTCTCGATCCCTGTTACCTGTGCCTCTCCATTGAAGCGGGAGAAAACCTCCTTCTCTGGCCGGAAGCCCCGGCGAAGAGTGCAAATCAGAAAAAGTGCCGCAACGAGCAGCACAATTGCAGTAAGAAATAAAACCCAGCGCCGTTTGTTCGAATGTTTCATAATTTTTTCTCCTTAAACTGAAAGAACCCTAGCTCTGTCTTCCGCCTCCCAGTTGCATAGCATTTGCAGAAAAATGCAAATGATCTTCATTATCTTTCAGGATTTTCTTCCAGTTTTTTCTATTTTTTTGCCGTTTCATACAGTTTATTATTTTTGTTTATCGTAGCATATGGAGTGCATCATGTCAAGAAGGGAGATCGCATAAGCTGTGGTAATTGAATGTGTTAAGAAAATATGGACATCGGGTACGTTATGTCAACTGCGCACAACAGGGCAGTGGGCGGTTTTCCATGGCAGTAAATTAACAAGCCCTTGGTAGGCGGCGGATGAGGTTGGCTTCCTAAGATTGAGCGCTTCCTATGTTAGGAAGGTTTTCGGTTTTGGCAGTGCATCCAATGACCTCTTCCTTGGCTTCTACCGCCATTGGAGACGGTTCGTCTGTTCATAATTTGTTCACTCATTCAATTGCTGTGTAGCATAAGTTTCATAAGTGCATTTTGCTGTTGAGACCATTCGGGATTTAGGTGCAGCCGGCTGATTGCCGCGCCTCTTGTGTTTCTCTGCTAAAAAAGCCGCAGCCGGAATATACCGACTGCGGCCTGATCGGGTTATATGATTTTACTATGAGAATGCTTACTTTGCAGCGCTCTGTGCCAAATCGGTATAGACGGTAACTGTCTCACCGGCGGCGTTCAGGCATTTAAGATAGCCAACAGCGTAGAGATCCTTCAAGGCCGTGCCGGCGCTCAGGTTCAGATTCAGGGTATAGCTGCCGGTGGTGCGGACTGCGGCTACGGTGTTGCTTCTGATATTGCTGCCATCCACATTTTCCAGCGCCAAGCTTTCAGAACGGGTCGGGTCATAGGTTCTCACAAAACCGGCCTCCACGGGCTGATAGCCGCGTGAAAGCTCCCAGCGGACAATCAGCTTGAGCTGCTGGCCGCCGCCGGCAAGGTCAATTCTGTCCGTAATCTCCAGAGACACCAGCGGCATAAGCTGCACAGGCACTGCCTCATAATGTGCGACGATTACTGTATTGCTCTTGAGATAGAACTTATAGGCTACAGAATCGCTGACCTTTTTTCCGTTGAGATACCAGCCGGAGAAGAACTTCCCCTGCTCTGGCTCTGCGGCCTGCACGGTAATAAGATCATTATAGCGATACTGGCCATCCTTTTTAAGGCCGCCAATGATCGAACCGTTGGTTATATTCAATGAATAAACAGCTTGATCTACCTTCGTGGTAGAGAATTCTGTTTCACCGATTGTGACGCAGGCCGTGTAGGTCACATAGCCTTCCGGCACAGGCGAAGCGCTCACCGTAGCGGGAAGAATCTGTTCCCCTTCATCGCAATCGGCACACCTGCAAATGGCCTCGGCATAATAACCGCCGTTGGTGAGCGTCCAATTCCAATAGGCAACGCCGGTATAGCGGTGCTCATGCACAGGAGTAAGCGTATAGGTAAAGTACACCACATCGCTATCCTGCTTTCCGTCCTCCGCAGCATAGGCTGTCAAGGTAACGGTCATAGGATTTGCGTCATCGTCCCAATCAATTTCAATAGGCTCAGTATAGACAGCCGCTTCGCCGCCATGCAGGGTGTAGGTAATTTTCGCATTTTCAGCTGCGGACAGCACCAGCTTAACCGAATGCTTGTCTTGTACACGAACCGTCACCGTGTCACCGCTGTCCGCATCCATTGCAATGCCGTTGACAATCAGGTTGGCAGTCGGCTGCATTGCCTGCGGGGTAGGCTGTACCCAGATGGAAGCAGCAACCGTAGTGACTGTATCAAGCGTATAGATATCGGAGGACAAAGTTCCCGTGGCCATAATATTATAGCCATTCAAGCTGGCGGTATATGCTTCCAGCGTCCAATCAATGACATCTACCTCATCCACCGTATTATCCGCCAGCTTCGCAGTGACCTTTGCAGGGAGTGCCTGAATGATCTCCTCCTCGGTACTGCCGTAGGGCATCGGCGCAACAGTGGGCATCATGACCTCTGTTACCGGGGTGGCCGCTGTAGTCGGAAAGGTAATCATCAGCTTCGTGACCAAATCTCCCTCTTTTTCTGCGGTGCAGACAGCAGGAATGACTGTGCCATCTTCGGTGATAACCTTATACACCACATCTGATGCGAGAATAAAGCTGCCGGAGAGCGCCACGGTCTGCGGAACCTGCTGATCGACAATCATGCCGCCCTGCATATTCTCCCGGTCTATGGTCAGGGTAGCCGTATAGTCGGTATTGTAATACGCCGTGGTTTTTGAAGATGTCCCCGTGGGAGACCACGTAGCACGGATGCCATCGGTCACTGCCCAGTTATTTTCAATCGTAGCGACACAGCTCACATATTCGGGCAGCTTTTCGCCTCCGGCAGGAGCCGTGCTAAACACAATCGCCAGATTATGGATCACCGGCTTGTAGCTTAGTGTCAGATCAATATCGCCGTCCGGCATGGTAAAGAACAGGATACCGTCTTCAATAGAAATATCCTCTATCGCAATTCCCGCAGCATCCATCACTTCCATAAATTGCTCTGCCGTAACAGCAGGAATGGGAAGCGCTGCTTCCTCGTATGCCGCACAGCAATAGGTGATGGTAGAGGAACCGACCGAGAAATTGGTAGCGGCAGAAGTGTTGCTGTCGATGGCATGGATGTTAATCTTATGTATCTGCGCGGGCTGATAGCCATCAATGTAGCAGCCTACCTGCACCACAGCGCTGCCGTCGGCATGGACGATGCCGTTCAGGTCGTAATAAATGGGATGTATTTGAATTCCTATGCCATTGCGATTACTCACACGAGCATCTATTTGGACATTGAGCGCAGAATCGAAAGGCACAAGTGCATCATTCTGCGGCTGGCCGATGTAGACAAGCTCCTTTGCCTCATCCACCGGCAGAGAAACGGTAGCAATTGCGATCTCGTTATTCTCACCCATTGTCCATGTAACAGGTACAGTTACCTGCTTATCGGTGTATACCTCCGCGCCCAGTGCCTTTACAGCAGTCAGTGTTGCTGTTTTTGGCAGAGTTTGGCTGCCTTCGACCTCATCAAGCGTCAGCTTTACGGCATTGCTCTTTTCAAAGTAATTTGCGCGGAGAATATACCGTGCATTGTCAGAAATGCACAGGGTATTGGAACGGGCATTCAGATCCAGCCCCACCAGTTTTGTCATATCCCCCGTAACGACTTCCCAATTCTTAAAGGTCATGGTCTCTACAGCAGGTGCTTCCAGCGTGAAGGGTTCATCTGTCTCATAGCTGATCACCTGTGTCAGAGTTCCGCCATTGCCATCAGGATAGATACACAGTACGCGCTGATCCTCCGCCACTGTGATGCCGATCTCATGGGTTGCGCTGCGAATTCCATCGTGGATAGCATAAGTATGTAAGGTAAACGCTGCGCCCGCTTCGCTGAACAGCGAGATCGGGCCGCAGTAGGGATGCCAATCGGTATCCGAGACGTGATCGCCCAGCTTCTGATAGAAAATACCGGCACCGTTATCCGTATCGTTGGGGACACGCAGGGTAAGCCTTGGATCAGAGCCGGAAACGAAAATACTTGCCTCGTTCTCTTCCCCGGTGTTCGGTGCTTCGACGGAAGATACCGTGGCACACGTGTCCATAACCACAAATCCGGTCTCATTCTGATAGTAGTCATCATAGCTTCGAATCCACGCCAAATCAATGGAAGGATTGTGGTTGGCAAGAATGCGGGAAATATTATAAACCAGTGTACCAAGAACATCGTTGCCCGTTTTTTTGTAATCATCTCTTACATAGTCTAAAAGCAGACAGCCTGCGACCTTGGAGTATTTTTTCAGCACGGCAATCTGTTCATCGGAGAAAATATCCTGAAGGAACACATAGCCCTTAGAGCGATCTGTCTGATACCGATCGGCAACCTCTTCGTCCTCCAGCTCTTTTTCCGTCGGTACACTGATGGCCGACCAAACGGTATCTATCAGCTCTTCCTCCGTTTTGGCAAAGAAGCTCATGCAAATATCGGTAATGGTGGCAACGCCAAGGCCAACCACAGCTCCCAAAATATTACCGAATCCGGGCACAAAGGAACCGGCTGCCGCACCGGTCGCAATAGCAGCTGCACAGACCTCAAGGCTGTCCTGCGCTTGGAGGTAATCAAAATAGTAATCCGTGGCATCAAAGCGATCCTCCAATGTGCTGAGAAGCTCCATCAGCCCATCACTCTGTTCGGATGTCATATTCAGCAGTACACCCGCGATGTTGGCGATTGCGGTCTCCGGGGTATCATCTCCCAAAGCGACCTGTGAGAAGCTCATGCGGTACAGCTTGTCAATTATGACAATCACCGTTTCTTCTTCATTGTTTTCGTTAACAACCACATCCTCATATCCGACGAAGTTCATGGATTTGTCCTGGAGATCTCCCAAAAAGTAGGGAATAAAGTCGGCTGTATTGCGTTTATCTGACGGAATACTGGTCATGAAGCTGCTGTCTTCATCAAGCATTTGCCAGCCATAGCTGCCAAAGAGCGTGTTGCCGAAATAGGAAATGGTTGCCGTATGGAAGTAGTCATTGAAAATGGTATCATGGCCGTCAATACACTTGAGCTGCTGGAGCATCTTCTGCTTCTGCGTATTGTAGTTGCCAGCACCCACCTTGAATGCGCTGTTATCGCGCCATGTCTTAAAGGTATGCTCCACGGCGCTTTTTGCGTCTTCCCCGATCACATAATATTTGCCGGTGCTGCTCTTCGGCGCTGTCGCATTTGGTTCACCCGGGATATAGTGATCCACACCGTAGCGATGGAAGCCCATGGCAGAGGGTGCCACCTGCGGAACCAAATCGCCGTTGTTGATGATATTGTGAATGCAGAAATACTTCTCGGTATTTTCGCGGACAGTGCTCATACCGCCCTGCGGTGCCTCAAAGGTATAGATAAAGGAACGCTGACCCTCCGTATCGAAATGATCCACAATCCGTGCGCCGGTCAGGTTGCTGGTTGCACCGGCACGGGAGAAACCGGCTACCCAGAAAATGGTATTTTCATCATTGCCGTCAATGCCCCTGTCCTTCATGTAGTGGGTCAGTTCGCTAAAGACCGTATCTGCCGCAGAAGCAAAGCCCTTGGCCTCGCCTTCAAAGCCAACGGTCATGTTGCTTACCCATTCCTGCTCATAGTTGGAACCGCGCACACCGATGATGACCAGCTTCTTCTGCTCGTCACCTAAGGAAATATCCTTGCTGCCGATGGCCACACCGATGGTGAATTTCCCGGGCTTCTGAATGTTGGAATCATTCAGGTAAATGTCACTTTCCTTCACACCAATATCGCTGAGGAACTGGCGAATATTGTTGGATTTGACTGGATAGAAGGTTCCGTTTCCGTCGCTGTTATAAAGCACGGCATCCTTGCTGCCATCGTTGGAGTAGAAGGCCGAGATTGCCAGATGCATGGAGGCCGTTGACAGATGGGTGTCATAGTTTTTCGGGTCACGGTCAAAATAGCCATCAGAGTAGAAGAAGGTACTGGTGATGTCCTTCGTGGCATCATCCAGCGCGGGGAACTCCGCCACACCCTGATAGAGGGGATAGCTGCGTCCATTCTCGCTGATGTAGGGGTCTGCCAGCTTTCTCGTGCGGCTGTTGGTGTTCGTGATATCATTGTTCGGTACCAGGACGGTGGTAGGGATGGCCGGGTACTTCCGAGCGATATAATTCGCACTGTTTTCCCCTTTGACCAGCTTCAGAATTTGATCCGTGTATGCCACATGATAGCCGTTATCATCGGAATAGAACATCCGCTCATCGTATTCACCTGCGACCTTGGTAATGTCTGTTGCAGCACCGCTCATCCAGAGCCAAACCTCCGAGCCTTTGGTGAGGGAGGGGTAGAGGCGGGCATACATGGTGTTATAATAACCCAGATAAAGATCATCCTTCGACTTTTCATCGGAGCTATTGTTCTTGATGATGCACTTGCCGCTCAGCGCCATATTTACAGTACCCAGCACATACACACCGCCGCCGGACCAGCCATCGGTATAGCTGTAGTTTCCTGTAACTGTCACATCGCGCAGCTCGCAGCCGTCGTTGTCTACAAACACGCCGCCACCCTCACTGCGGGACCAGTTCTTCCAGATATTGCAGTTGGCTAGTGTGATATGCTCCATATTCAGGAGAATGCCCGCACCTCTGCCGCACCAGGTAGCATTCAGGCCAAAGCCCAGCGCAAGGTTCTTGATGAGGTTCAGACCGCTGACGCTTACCTTGTCATCATCTACATAGATACCGCCGCCACCGCCGTCAAAGTCACTGTTGGTGACAATGTTATAGGCCAAGGTACTGGTTTTACCGGCTGTGCTGATGTGCTTGGAGCTGCTGTTTTCCGTGCGGCTCCAGAACGGATTGTGGTCTCCGTTCATATTGGCATAAGGATTTGCGGTATAGGTCATGATTTCCCAGTTCGCGGGGTATTCGGGGTCATTTGGCTCCAGACACTGGGCATCACCGGCAATGACTGCGCCTTCACCGTCAATGGCAATACCGCCGCCATTATCATAGCCCAGATTGTAGTCCACATGGCTGCGCGTCATATAGACCTTGCAGTAATCGCCGCCGATGTAAATGCCGCCGCCATCATCATCCTCTGCATTGTTGTAGGCAATCCGGCTGTCCACAAGCGTGAGCTTCTGATAGTTCTTGGACATGGCAATGCCGCCGCCGCTGTTATCGGCAATGTTGCCCGCAACGGTTACATCATACAGCGCAACATTGGCCTTTTCGCCGCTCATATGGATGCCGCCGCCCGCATCACTGCTCCAACCGCCGCAAAGAAGGCCACCGCTGACAGGATAGGCCGCATCATTGTTCTTATAGCAGACCTCTCTTTCATCATAATCAAAATAGCAAAGATGCCAGACCAAATTTCTGGAGGCCGTACCGCTTCGCTGCGCCAGACCGGAATTGTCAAAATAGGTACCGGCAATCTTTTCCTCGCTGTCCTCGGGCATCGTGACGGTATCCCCGTCAAGCGTCCATGCCTGTCTGCCGCCGTAAACCGTCAGGGCTGCATTGGCACGCACATCGAAAATAGCACCGTCACTATGCTCTGTACTATTTTGCCGGTAAAGCTTATGTCCATTCAGCTCCACCGTGCGGCTGCCGCTCCCCACATTTAACCGTGAGGACATATGCTTGTCTGCCAAAAGACCGACCGTATCACCGTTACGTGACGCATTCCAAGCGGCTAAAAAGTCTGCGTAATAGGAGATTTTCCCGCTTTGCGCATCAATACGATAGGCCTTTTGCGGGTCGGAATCCGCTGCCTGCACTGGGAGGGAAAAAAGCGATATTGCCATACACATTGCCAGCAACAGACTGATCCCGCGCCTCCAATAATTTTTTCTGTTTTTTTTCATGAATGGTTCTACCTTCTTTCTTAAATTTCATCCTTGCCCCGGGGAAATCCATGGTCTCATAGTGTCATTATATCATTTTTTTAAGCGTTGGCAATAAAATCCTGCGGATTGCAGAACAAAATTTTGATGAAATTAATTAAATTTCTTTTCCTTTCAAGATTGTGCCGAACAGCACGGTAATTGAATGCCCTGCCAAAACAGAAAATCTTCCTAACATAGAAAGCGCTCCGTCTTAGAAAGCCAACCTCATCCGCCGCCTGCGGGCGGCACCGGCAAGGGCGGTTAACTT
Organism: Faecousia sp.; assembly: GCA_045601345.1. Classification (GTDB taxonomy): domain Bacteria; phylum Bacillota; class Clostridia; order Oscillospirales; family Oscillospiraceae; genus SVMC01. The sequence goes on from JAZRZL010000075.1 coordinate 28,723, forward strand.
AACGCCATTGAAAACCGTCCCCTCCATAAAAAGGGAATCTTGGGTAGACTTCCAATCCAATATAGATTATACTTGTCATTAGTGATTCCCATTATATTACCCGGAATTAAAGGAGGAACATCCATATGGATGCCCATACGAACGATATTGCCGCAAAGCTTCGCCGGTGGGAAACCTATCTTACGAATTATCGGCTTCCTGATTGGGAGGAAATTCCAAACTTTGGCCTTTATATGGAGCAGGTTTTGCAGCTTCTTACAGATTATCTCGACTATCTGCCCCCGGAATTGAAGGCAGAGCAGTTTATCACTGCCGCGACCGTCAACAATTATGTCCGCAACCGCTATATGCCCAGCCCGCAGAAGAAAAAATACTATCGTGTTCACATTGCCTATCTGGTCATGATCTGCTCTCTCAAGCAGCGGCTGAATATTTCCACAATCCACAGAATGATCCCCATGGGTATTCCAGAGGAACAGGTGAAGTCCATCTACACCTCCTATGTGACCCAGCATAGAACCACCGCGAAATACTTTATTGAGCAGGTCAAGGTCATCGCCGCCCCCATTCTGGGGCACCCGGAGCGACAAACAGAGGATTCCGTTGATAACGGAAACGATCTCATCTCCATTTCCGCTATCACCAGCTGCCTGTCAGGTCTTTTGGCGGAGAAGCTTCTTTATCTCAGCGACATCTATAAATAAAAGAGAATCAGGGACAGAACGATTTTCTCGGCAAAACCGAAAAATAGCTCTGTCCCCGATTCTGTACGGGGAAAATATAAAAGGAGAAAATAATTGTGGGTATGTTCTTTGTTGTTTTTCCAATTCCAGAGGTCGTGTTGAAATCAGAAAAGGCAACAAAAACCAGAATCTCGGAATCTGCAGCTAAGCATTCTCTTAATAACCGCACCTCAAGAGATGGACAAAGTATAGCAAAAAATCGTCAAAAAGTCAATTGCTTTAATGGAAAAAAATGGGTAATTTATGGCAATAATTCTGTTGCGCTTGGAAACGAAGCTGTAATCCTGTTAAAAATGGATTGCAATATGCACGAACGCTTTATATATATCTGTATGCAACCTGTCTCAGTACAGGTACACGCATAGACATAGGAAAATTTTTTCAAAATCGAAACAAAAGGTTGTCAAAGGTAACAAAACAGTGTATACTATTAAAGATTATGACCTGAAAGGAAGATTTCTTTATGTTAAAGCGTTTGAGCGCCATTGTGCTTGCGATGGTTCTGTGTTTTTCCTGCCTCAGCAGCGTATGCACCGCTGCGGCGCAGTACCGGCAGGAGGATGCGGAGCTGGAGCTGCGGGAGCTGATGGAGGAATACTGCGGCAGCTATTGGTACAGCAGCTTCCAAGGCTCCTCACAATGCAAAGGCTTTGCGGATCTGGTCTTTGATGCGCTCTTCGGCACGGGCGGCCCTGGACCCTACTCCGACAGCCGCTATACCCTGCCCGATGCCACCAGCCGCTCCTGCACCTGTATTGGTATCCTCTCTTCGAGCGAATCCAATTATGACAGTCTGAAGGCTCTTCTCTCCCAAGCGCTGCCCGGAGATTATGTCCAGTGCGTCCGCTACACCGGAACACAGCATTCCATGATCGTTCTGGAAACCTCCGATACCGGCATCACCTTCTTTGACTGCAATCTCAAGGGAAGCTACCTGTGCGCCAGCTATACATACACCTGGGACGAGGCCTCTGACTATCTTACCCGGGGTATCTCCCTTTATCGCCACAATGGATATGTGCCCTCCGAATCCTACCGGCTTTATTTTGATCCCGAAAGCGGCAAATGCACGGTTACATCCGCTCCTGTGAAAAAGGGAGCGGCCTATGGCATTCTTCCCCTGCCGGAGCGCAAGGGCTACCTCTTTGACGGCTGGTATTATCTCTGCTATGGTTCCTCTAAGACCCCAACGAAGGTATTTGTCAATGAGAATACCGTCCATACCGTCAATGGCAATGTCTATCTCCATGCCGCATGGCAGGAGGATCCCGGTCCGTGTGCAACCAATGGCCACAGCTGGAAAACAAAGGTAACGCCTCCTACCTGTGTGACCGACGGCAATACCACCGAGACCTGTACGGTCTGCGGCATCTCCAAAATTTCCGACATTCAGCCCGCTACTGGCCATAGCTGGACAAATACGAGCACCCTTGCACCTACCTGCAAGGACGATGGCTACACGCTCCAGACCTGTACCACCTGTAATGCCACCCAAAAGGTCAACATGGTTCCTGCCAGTCACACCTACCGAGAGGTCAGCTGTATCCCCGCCACCAACGGTGAGGATGGCTATATCACCTATCTTTGCACTAGCTGCGGCTATACCGTCACGGAAACCCTTCCCAGCCAGCTCCATCGCTTCACAGATTTGCAGGAGAGTGCTTGGTACTATCCGTATGTAAAAGAAATGGTCGTTCTGGGCATTATGAATGGAACCAGTGATGCTGCCTTCTCCCCCAATAATACCCTGACCCGCGGTATGCTGGTCACGATCCTCTACCGTATGCAGGGAGAGCCGGAGGCTGCCATTGCGGACTATACTGATGTGCCTACAGGGAAGTGGTATGCTGCCGCTGTGGGGTGGGCTAGTGAAAACGGCATTGTAACTGGCTACCCGGACAAGACCTTCCGTCCGAATGCCCCTGTCACGCGTGAACAGGCAGCAACCATTCTCTATCGCTGTGCGCCCCTCATGGGCAGGAGCACGGCGCTGACCGCATCACTTGAGGAATTCACGGATATGGACACGATTTCCGCCTATGCCCAAACCCCCATGGCATGGGCAAAGGCCAACGACATCCTCTCCGGCTATCCAGATGAGACCCTCCGACCCGGTGGAAGTGCCTCCAGAGCACAGATTGCGAAAATGATTGTCACCTTTACGAATTGTTTGGAAAGGTAATGCACTATGAATATTCCGCAACTCCTTGAGCTTGTGATCCCGGAGCTGTCCCATACGCTCTCCATGTTGTCACTGTACGGTGCAATCGCGTTGGCACTGCTCACCTGCTTTTTCGGTTTTCGGCTTAGACAGGTATGGTATACGCTGCTGATTTTTGCAGTGGGCGGTTTGTTGGGCTTTGCAGTAGCAAGATTGTTCCTGCCGGAAAAGCTCGGAATCTGTCTCCTCATTGGCCTCGGTGTCGGGCTTCTTGCAACGCTCTTTACCTTTCGGTTATATCAGGCCGCAATGTTCTGCATCGGCTTTTTTGCCGTGTTTCTTGCCATCGGTGAAGTGCTTGGGAATGCCTATCCCGTGATCGGCGTTATTGCATCCGTGCTGTTGGGTGTGCTGGGCGGTATTCTTGCGGCACGCTATCAGTATAAGGTTGTAATCCTTATTACCGCTTTCTCCGGCGGCTGGCGTGCGGCTTCCCTGCTTCGCCGGTGTATTCCTTCTATGACGGTACAGATCACGCTGATTTTGGCAGCTTGCCTGATTGCCGCCGGTCTGGTGTTCCAATTCTCTACCACGCAAAAATTTGCAAAAAAATAGAGGTGGTGCGCATATGCGTACACGGCTCCTGAATCTGATCACCCGCCGCCACGGGGACTTGTCTGGCAATGCCGCACGCACAGCTTGCGGAAAGGCAGCCGGAATCATTGGCATTTGCTGCAATATTCTGCTTTTTGTTGCCAAGCTCATCATTGGTCTGCTCTCCGGCTCTGTAGCTATCACTGCAGATGCCGTGAATAACCTCTCCGATGCCTCGGCCTCCCTGCTGACTCTTTTGGGCTTCCGTTTGGCAGAAAAGCCTGCCGATGAGGATCACCCCTTCGGCCACGCCAGAGTGGAATATCTGACCGGTCTCGGGGTCGCTGCTCTGATTCTGGTCATCGGTGTAGAACTAGGAAAATCCTCAATTGCGAAAATTCTCCATCCTGAAGAAATTCAGTTCTCTATTGTGCTGGTGCTTGTGCTGGTACTGTCCATTCTGGTCAAGCTGTGGATGGCAAGCATCTACCGCTTCTTTGGAAAAACCATTGATTCCGCCACCCTTATGGCTACCGCCACGGACAGTCGGAATGATGTTATCAGCACCGCCACTGTCCTGCTTGCCTGTGTGCTCGGTAAAATTACCGATCTGCGACTTGATGGCTATATGGGCATGGCGGTCGCGCTGTTCATCATCTGGTCAGGCATCGGTATTGCCCGCGATACCATCTCGCCCCTGCTGGGAGAAAATGCTGACCCGGCTCTGATCCGCGCTATTGTGCAAGATGTACGCACCTGCCCGGAGGTACTGGGTGTGCATGATGTGATGGTACACGACTACGGGCCGGGACAGAAATTCGCCACCCTCCATGTTGAGATGGATGGGCGGGAAGACCCCCTCCGCTGCCACGATCTGATCGACAACATAGAGCGCGAGATTTTAGCGCACCACGGCGTACATCTGACCATCCATTATGATCCTCTGGAAATGGACAACGAAGAAACCAATACCATCCGCATCCAAGTTCTGGATCTGATCCATGGTATTGACCCCCGCCTATCCATGCACGATTTCCGCATGGTGCGCGGAGAGGATCACTGCAACCTGATTTTCGATCTTGTTGTCCCTCCTACACTTGATCACACCGAACTTCGCCACACGATTACCCGCGAAATTGAGGCGCTCCCAGGCAAGTATTACGCTGTTATTACCTTTGATTCTGCCGCATTCAACCCCGGTACATAAAATATAACCAAAGGTACTGGAAATAATAAATAAGGTCACCTCTAAAAAGAGGATGCTGTGGATTGGTTACTGTCCCCTACCACACGATGGTGCAACGACAGGCTCCAACCACAGTCCTTTACAGTATTGTTCATCAGTTAGATACCGCCTGTCCTCAGATGGCAGATAGGATTGCCTCCAATGCTTCCGGCCGGAAGACTCTTCGAGAAAAGGCGTGAAAAAGAGAAGCCATATTATTCTCCGAATGTTCCACCTCTCTTGAGAGTGTCCAGGCAAGACGGAGAAATCGCTCTTTGCTTTTGTCTTCGCTGCTGCTCATCAATTGACGAAGGAGCAGCGGCAGCAGTACGCAGAATACCGCCGTTGGCCAGATATTGCGGTCAAACACGGCGCGGGGGAAATATTTATAAATGCCATAGCTGAGAAGCTGCTCCCAAGCCCCCGGGAGCGGTGGGCAAAGGCTCGTCCAATCCACCGGCACAAGGCTTTGGTTCAGTGCGCTGTGAAGCTGCTCCTGCCATACTGGCGAAAGCACCTCCATTGAATCCATAAGCTCCAAAAGCGCCTTTTGAAAATGCGCAACACCTGCTTCTCCGGCGCTCTGAACCTCTGAATCGTGCTGTGCATCTTCTATTCCTTTTGTAAGTGCGGCGCTCAATTGCCGATCCCGTTTTGCTGCGGCCACAGGCGCGCACAGGCGCAACAGCTGCACACATTTTTGAGAAAACGGAATCGCCTCCTCTGCCACGATCTCCAATGCTTTTTCCCGAAGCATATGCATCGTAATGATTAGCGCCGGCGAAAGCTCATGGAGCGAAGACATTGGCTCGTCGGTGTTTTCTTTCCATAATGTAAGTTTCTTTGTATTGGTTAGAATCAGTCTTGCCGCCTCCGGGCAGGATAAGCTCAGGCCAATTTCCCTGCGCAGACCAATTTCTGTAGAGAATCTCGGATATTTTGCGCAGATTTTGCACAAATGCTCTTCCCCAAGCTCTGCCTGAATGGGGCAAAGGCCATCCGGGCGAAGCAGCTTGCAAAGCCCCTTCTCCAAGCCAAAGCAGCGCTCCCCTTCAATTTCGACCATCGCATCGCGGAGCTTCTGCCCAAGCGCACCCGATACCTGCGAATAAAACGCTTCGCTCTCCGGGTCGATCACGACCTCCCAGTTTGCACAGCAGGTATCCGGGCAAGCTCCTGCAAGGCAGGAAAATGCATCATAATAATGCGGTTTTGTAATTTCCATTTCATCACATCCTGTTAAGCAGCATTCCCACTGCCCAGATCACAGCCAGATGCAGGGGATAATACATATAAAACAGATACTTTAAGCGTCGTTTTCCTCTTGTTCCGTCATAAAGCGACAGCGGCAGAAGCGCCATAAGGCCAAACCACTGGATACCGCCCGCCTCCAGCGCCACAAGACAAAGGCCAACCCCACAAATCAGCAGACGGCGCGGACGGGTATCTGCCAGATAGATGAGCACTGGCAGCAGAACCCCGCTCAAGCCGTAGTCCACGCCATAATCTGTCCCTTTGCATAGCTTTGGCAAAATCACGCACAGAAAAGCGGAGATTATGCAGATCGCAAGGAAACCGAGCCATCGAAGACCTCCCGTTTCATTTGCCCATTGGAGAATAAAAATGATCGAAATGGACAGGGAAAAGGTGATGAGAATGCACTGATAAACGCTTCTCATTGCGAAAAAATAAACCAACTGACAGAGCACGCCAATGCCCAGCACCATACCGAGATACCGCGCCTTATGGGCGGTATAGCGACACCCTTCGGCGATCATATAGGCGAAAATCGGAAAGGCCAGACGGCCAATGATCCGCAAAATCAGATCATTAGGCAGCAGCATCAGCCCTATATGGTCTGCGGTCATGGCAATGAGTGCAAGAATTTTCAATTGATTGGAGGACATTGCGAATCTATTTTGCTTTTCCATAAGAGGCTCCTTTTGCGGTGAGGCATCTTTCCTCTTATTATGCATGATAGCTGCCGATTCTTCAACGTTTTTTTTACTTCTTAGGTTGTTTTTGCCCAAGGGTTTGCTATAATGAAAGGCAAAGGGAGGCGAGCGCATGATTGATCTGAACAACCAGCGGCAAATACCGTTATATGAATCTGTCTACCGCCAGATTCGGGAGGAAATCAGTACCGGTCAGAGAAAAGCCGGAGAAAAGCTGCCCTCTAAGCGCTCCCTTGCACAGTCGCTGGACATCAGCATCCATACCGTGGAGGGTGCCTACTGGCAGCTCGAATCCGAGGGCTATATTGAAGCACGTCCCAGAAGCGGCTATTATGTTCTTCCCCTGTTCGACCTGACCCCGAAGGCCGCTCCCTTGCCCCAGCCTGCGCTTGACGATTGCAGACCCCAGGATAAGGTGGATTTTGCCGTGGGCGCTGTGGATGAGCAGCTTTTTCCCATGACCATCTGGCAACGGCTGATTCGGAGCAGCCTCAACACGCCCGGTATTCTCTCCCGTACAGCCCCCTTCGGTGATCTGACGCTTAGGCAGGAGTTGGTGCGCTATCTGGCACGGGCAAGGGGCATTCACTGTGACCCGGCGCAGGTGCTTCTCGGTCCGGGTACCAATGATCTTTTGCGTACCCTGAGCACCATTCTCCCCGATGGCTGCACCTTTGCTGTGGAAAATCCCGCCTACCACCGGGCACATCTGCATTTTGCCCGCATGGGACACACTGTGCTCCCGGCAAAAATGGACGGCAAGGGCATTCTGGTGGAGCCTCTGGAAAAGCTTGACCACATTATTGTCTATACCGCGCCCTCCCACCAGTATCCTCTGGGCTTCGCCATGCCGATGGGACGGCGGACAGAGCTGCTTTCCTGGTGCGGTCGGGGACAATTTCGATACGTAATTGAGGATGACTACGATTCCGAATTTCGGTATGATGCAAAACCGCTTCCCTCTTTGCAAAGCATTGACCACTCTGACCGGGTCGTATATCTGGGCACCATGTCAGGCGTTATTTCGCCGTCTCTCCAAATCAGCTATATGATCCTGCCAAGAACGCTTCTGGCCTCTCTGGGAGAATACTGCTGCAATGTGCCAACACTCACGCAGTTTGCCCTACGGGAATTCATGGCACAGGGCTATTTTGAAAAGCATTTAAACCGTATGCGGGTATGCTACCGCAATCGTAGGCGGGAACTGATCGCCCTTTTGCAGCCCTATGAGACCCGGCTTCATGTCATTGGCGCACAGGCCGGCAGCTTCCTTCTGGTGCAGGTTGCAGACGGCGGCGGAGAGGAAATCCTATGCCAAAGAGCACAGGCATTGGGAGTGCGGGTCTACCCCATCAGCCCCTACTTTATGGATGGGCTGCCAGAGGAATATGAAAACACCGTCCTTCTCGGCTATGGAAATTTACAGACCGCGCAAATGCAGCTTGGTATCAAGCTTTTGGCAAAAGCTTGGAAATTATAGTAAATGCTTCCACTGGTATTGTGCCGCAATCCGGGCATACTACTCATGCAATACCAGAAAGGAGGCAACAACATGAACTGCGAAAATGTCAACAAGTGCATCGCCTGCACCGTTAGCCAGTGCCGTCACCACTGTGACGAGGCCGACTACTGCTCTCTGGACAAGATTCTGGTCGGCACCCATGAGGCCAACCCTACCATGGATCAGTGTACGGACTGCAAGTCCTTCCTTAGAAAGTAACGCAAAAAGGAGGCTGTCTTCATGTGGCAGTCTCCTTTTTTAGGAGGACACGGGGACGGTTCTCCTGTCTCCTTCATCATTTCCTTTTTTCACTGTTTCTTGCGGTTGCAAGGAGACAGGAGACCCGTCCCCGTGTCCCCCACATCCCTCTTCTCGGAGAGCGTAATGAAAAAGAAGCCTGAATGAACGAAATAAGAAAAGATGTTCCGACAATTTGCACCATGTCGGAACATCTCATTTTTATAGTTCAAATCATGCGGGAAACCGCGTAGGAGGTCACGCAACAAATGGGTGACCTCCTACGCTTTTTAATAACTGGAAGTAGGTGTCAGTGTGCAGTCGGAAACAACGCCGCCCTTAAATACACCATCGGCAATGACCAGTGTGCCGATGGCGCCGAGCGATTCGGATGCAGACACCGGCTGCTGCCAGGAACCGTCATAGTAGGGATCCTCAATGGCAGAATCGGAGGCAATACGGCCATAGCACTGCACGGTCTTACCCTCATACTGGTCGGCAAACTGCTGCATATTGATAAGCTGCACACGCTCCAGCGTATCGGACATGGTGGTCAGGAGCATATCAGCCTGTGCAGGCGCATAGGCCTTCTTCACAGAGATTTCCGCATTCACCATCCAGTAACCGTCCAGCGCCTTTTCGTTCTTCTCCCATGTGCCCTTGACCTCAACCTGACAACCCTGTGCGGGAAGATTATCCGTGGACGTAGGAACAAATTCCCACTGCCAGTCGCAGCACTTGGTCTCATCATTATAGCCCCAGACGTAATAGCGGGTGCAATCGTTATAGCTGTCATGAAGGATGGTAAACGTGCCTTCTTTCGTAAAGCTCTTGCCGATATAATCATCGCCAGTCTGGTTATAGAAAATATTCTGATAAAGAACATATTCCGCCGTGTTCAGCACAGTGGGCATCGTGCCATCATCGGCAGTCTCAATCTCATTCTTACTGCCACAAGCGCAGAGGCTCAGAAGCAGCAGGGCGGCTAAAATCAGGGCAATCCATTTTTTCATGTTGTTTTCCTCCTAAAAACGAATCCAAACATTGTCATTAAAACAAATGCAATAATATCTACGCCAACGATCGTGGAGCCAACCGGCGTTCCGGCAAGTACAGAAATCAGAATGCCAAGGGTAGAGCAGCATACTGACAGCACCGCAGAACAAATCGTTACGGATTTAAAGCTGCGAAACACCCGCATGGCAGACAGTGCCGGGAAAATCACCAGTGCAGAAATGAGCAGCGAACCGACCAGATTCATTGCCAGCACAATGATCACTGCAATAATCACGGCAATGAGCAGGTTATAAAGCTTCGCTTTGGTTCCCGTAGCCACGGCAAAAGCCTCATCGAAGGTCACACAGAAAATCTTGTTATAGAAGAAGATGAAAGCCAGCACCACGACCACGGAAAGGCTGATGCAAAGCCACACATCGGTCTTGGACAGGGTCAAAATAGATGTGGAGCCAAACAAGGTCGTACAGACATCACCCGACAGGTTGGACGATGTGGAAAACAGGTTCAGCAATAAATAACCGATCGCCAAAGCGCCAACCGAGATCATAGCCACCGCAGCATCGCCCTTGATTTTTGCATTCTGCCCGGTGCGCAGAAGCAGGACAGCACTGATAATGGTGATGGGCAGGATCAGGAGCATATCATTGGTCAGACCCAGCACACCGGCCACAGCCATCGCGCCAAAGGCCACATGGGAAAGGCCGTCACCGATAAAGGAGAAGCGCTTGAGTACCAGCGTAACACCCAGAAGGGAGGAGCACAGAGAAATCAGCACACCCACAATGAGCGCATAGCGAACAAAGGGATACTGGAAATAGGCAATTAGCTTATCCATCATACCGTTCCCCTCCCCTCGCGGTAAAGCCCATTGCCGCATCACTGGAAAGATACGTCTGCTTCGAGCCAAAAAATACAGATTTGCCAATATGCAGAATATGACTGGCATAGCGCCGTGCAGCTTCCAAATCATGGGAAATCATGATAATTGTGATCCCCTCCTGATTGAGCTGGGAAATCAACTGGTACATTTCCGCTGTGACCTTGGGATCCAGCCCCGATACCGGCTCATCGAGCAGCAGAACCCGCTTCGTAGCGCACAAGGCTCTTGCCAGAAGTACCCGCTGCTGCTGGCCGCCGGAAAGCTCCCGATAGCAGCGCTGCCGGAGATGGGTAATCCCCATGCGCTCCATATTCTCCCGGGCAAGCTGCTTATCTTCTTTGGAATAGAAAGGACGCAGGCCGCATCTACCCTGACAGCCAGACAGAACAATCTCCCAAACCGTAGCCGGAAAATCCCGCTGCACCACAGTCTGCTGGGGCAGATAGCCGATTTCATTCCGGCGCAGGCCATCGTCGGTTTGAATGGTGCCGGAAATGGGCATCTGGAGGCCAAGAAGTGTTTTCATGAGTGTGGATTTGCCGGAGCCATTTTCACCCACAATGCAAAGGTAATCCCCCTGATGGACTTCAAACGTCAAATCATGGAGTATTTCCCTGCCGTCATAGCCCAAGCAAAGATTTTGACAGCTAAGCTGCGACATATCGCTTCCTCCTTATGCCAGCGCCGCCTTCAGCGCTTCAAGATTCTTCTCCATAATGGAGAGGTAGGTCACACCATTCTTAACATCCTGAGCGGTCGTAGACTGCATGGAGTCCATCGTCTGTATCTGTGCGGACTGAGACTGGGTTGATGCAATGATTGTCTCGGCAATGCGCTTGTCAGAGCCTTCAAGCGTCATGACCGTGTGCAGACCCAGCTCATCCACCTTGCTGCTGAGGAAGCTGATGGTCTCAAAGCTGGCTTCACTTTCCGCAGAGCAGCCCACAAAGGCAGCGTAATAATCAAGACCGTAATCGTCTACAAGATAACGGAACGGAAAACGGTCACCAAAAAGAACCGTTTTGACCGCTGCAGCATCTACTACTGATTGATAGCGAGCATCAAGTGCGTTGATTTTCTCCATATACGCAGAAGCATTTGCAGTATAAATATCCGCGCTTTCTGCATCAACCTCTGCAAGGGCATCACGGATAGCCCCAACAAGAATGGCAGCATTTTTCAGAGAGAGCCAAATGTGTTCATCGTATTCGACTTCTTCGTGTTCATGCTCCTCTTCGTGTTCATGCTCTTCGGCTTCCATACCTTCCTTGATTTCTTCCTCCTTGACAGCATCACCGAGAACATTGAGAAGATCAATCACAACCATATCCTTGTTGGTTGCCTCCTTCAGCGCATCCTCCACCCATTCATCGGATTCACCGCCGACATAGATAAAGAGGTCACAGGTGGAAATACGGATGATATCGTCCGCTGTAGGCTGGTAGCTGTGCAGATCCACGCCGTTATCAAGCAGCATATCCACATCCGCATTGGCAGCCCGATCGCCCAAAAGCTGCATCACCCAATCATAGACCGGAAAAATGGTGGTAACAATGGAGAGCTTGCCGCTATCTGCGGAGTTGATCTTTCCGCAGCCGGAGAATAGGCTCAAAACGAGAAGGAACGCCAGAAATAGGGAAATAAGTTTTTTCATATGTATAAGACCTCCAAAAAATAAGCAAAATTCGAAATCCTCTGCTATTTAATTGGAGAGCTTCACCTTCAATCTGACCGGTGTAGCACCGGGGGATTGGAGCAGCCGGTATTTTTTCAATCCCGTAAAGCCCCCAAAAACACCAATCAAAAGAATGACCGTACACGTGCTGCGCAGTGCATTTCGGCAAAGCCTTATAATCGCACATACCGGGCAGCCATCACCGATACAATCATGAAGTGGTTCTGCAACCATGGATAAAAAAATCACTGCCACAAGCAACACAATCAGGATTCGCTTCCTCATACAGCATCCTCCTGACATTCGCCGCAGATTCCATAGAGCACGGTGTTGGCAGGATCCACGGCAAAACGCTGGGCAGATACAATGCTCTGCAACAGCTCAACTGCGCTTTCGCCCTCGACAGGATAGATTCTGCCGCACCTCTCGCAGGACAGGTGCAGCCGATGATCTCCCTGCGCAAGCTGGAAGAAAACCTCTCTGCTTCCCGCTTTCGCGGAGCGCCTGACAAGTCCCTGTTCCTCAAGCAGCGCTAAATTGCGGTAGACAGCACTGGCGCTGATATCTTCCAGTTCGCCGGTAATCTGCTTTGCAGAAAACGCTTCATTCGGTTGCGCAGAGAAAAAATCCAGCAAGCGTCTGCGCTGCTTTGTCTGATAATTCGGCACCTGCCTCACCTCCAATTTGCGAACTTTTCGCAAATTTAGTATAGCAGGATTATTTAAAAAAGTCAACTACAGTTCTTTTTTGATGCACAGTAATTGAACGAGTTAAGAAAATGTGAACATTGGGCTAGACGGAAGAGGTCATTGGATGCACTGCTAAAACAGAAAATCTTCCTAACATAGAAAGCGCCCCGTCTTAGGAGGCCAACCTCATCCGCCGTCTGCGGGCGGCACCTTCCACAGCGGGGAAGGCATGGGCTGCTAACTTAACGCCATGGAGAACCGTCTCCTTGTTACTCATATTTTCTTAACTTGTTCAATTACCGTGGGCGGAATCGCGGTTGACTTCGGATATTTGCTGATATATAATACAAGATGTCGAAATATCGTCCTCCCTGGAAGGAATCCGATTTTCATGAAATCTTTGGCCAAAAATTCGATTTTTAATACTTTATGCCAGTTGACCAACACGCTGCTACCGTTTATTACCTCCATGTATGTCTCCCGGGTGCTGCTGAGCGATGGTATAGGGCTGGTGGCTTACGGTAAAAATATTGCCTCCTATTTTGTCATGCTGGCACCGCTGGGGCTTCCTCTGTACGGCGTGCGCGAAATTGCTCGGATTCGGGAAAATCAGATGATGACCAACCAGCTCTTTACGGAGCTTTTTATCATCAATCTGCTTTCCACGGTGCTTTCCTCTACCATTTTTCTGTGCCTTTTGTATGCCGTGCCCAGCTTTCGGGCGGATATTTTCCTGTTCCTCAGTTGGGGAATGCAGGTATTTATGAATGTGTTCAACATTGATTGGGTGTATCAGGGGCAGGAGGATTATGTCAGTTTGGCTTGGCGCAATATCGTGATCCGCATTGCGTGTTTTATTGCAGTTTTGTGCTTTGTCAAGGAGCGTTCGGACTATATTACTTATGCGTTTATCTCCTGTGCCGGAATTTGCCTGAATTATCTTGTCAACTTTACCGGCGTATGGACGTATGCCCGCTTTGATTTCCGGGGGCTGAACCTGCGGCGGCATATAAAGCCCTTGCTCATGCTGGCGTGTATTCTCTTTTTCTATACCGCCTACAACCGCACGGACATCACCATGCTGGGTATGTTCTCCACCGAAGCACAGACCGGCATTTATTACAATGCCCACCGGATCATTGAGATCATTGTCAATGTCTGCCTTGCTGTCACCACAGCGTTTCTTCCCAGTATGGCGTACTGCTACCAGACGGATCGGGAGCATTTTTTTGAGCTTCTGGAGCTGGGCACGAAAATCATCTGCTTTATCTCCATTCCCATGGCGGCGGGGGTCTTTGTGCTGGCACCCTATGCACTGGATGTGATCTATGGTGCGGAGTTTCTGCCCGGTGGCGCGGTCATTCGTGTATTCACGGGGCTGATTTTGCTCAAAGCTTTTGGAACTCTCATGTGCTATCAGCCCATTATGGCTACTGGCAATGAAAAAAAGCTCCTGCCCGCCTATGTGCTGGCGGCGCTTGTCAATATCACGTTCAATGCCCTTCTGATTCCCGTCCTCCATGCGGTGGGTGCGGCAGTTGCCTCGGTCATCAGTGAACTGGCGGTATTTTGTGTGCAGTATTTCTCCATGCGCAAGGTGCTGCGCTATCCGAGGATGGCGAAGCCGCTGGCCACGGCGGTATTCTCGGCGGCGTTGATGGCGCTTGCCATGTGGCTGGTGATCCGGCGGCTCAGCGATGCGCTGCTGATCTGCATCGTTGGCTTTGTGGCAGGTGTGGCGGTTTACCTTGGCGTGAATTTACTGCTCAAAACAGACCTCCTCTATGAATGGCTGGGGGCGCTTCGGAAGCTCCTTACAGCAAGAAAGGAAAGGAATTCCTAAATGAAGCTTTGTCTTGCAGCCTCTACCGGCGGACATTATGAGCAGCTGATGATGCTCCGTCCGCTTTCGGAGAAGCATTCGTGTTTTGTCCTTACTGAGCGCACGAGCTATGCTTTGACGGATCAAAAATTAAAAACCTATTATGTCACCCAGATGAACCGCAAGGAATGGACGGTCGCCTTCAAGCTGGTGGGTGCTGCATTTAAATCCCTGTATATTATCCTCCGGGAGCGCCCCGATGCCATCATCTGCACGGGTGTGCTGGCAATGGTGCCGATGTGTCTTCTTATGAAGCTTTTCGGAAAAAAGCTCATCTATATTGAATCCTTTGCCAAAACCGATTCCCCCACGCTGACGGGCAAGCTTCTCTGCAAGTATGCCGACCAGTTCTATGTCCAGTGGGAGAGTATGCTTGCGGTCTATCCCAACGCTATCTATGTTGGCGGCATTTACTAGGAGGCAGCCATGATTTTTGTGACCCTTGGCTCTCAGAAATTCCAGTTTAACCGCCTTCTGAAGGAGCTGGATCGTCTGATTGAGCAGAATATCATTTGTGAGCCGGTGTTTGCGCAGGTAGGCAGCAGCGACTATACTCCTCGGCACTATGAATACAAGCGATTCCTTGACCAAGACGAATTTGCTTTGCAGCAGTCCCGCGCCGATATTATCATCACCCACGGCGGCACCGGTGCCATCATCGGTGGCGTGAAAAAGGGGAAAAAGGTCATTGCTGTGCCCAGAAGCGCAAAATATGGCGAGCACGTAGATGACCACCAGCTCCAGATCATTTCACAGTTCGGCACGATGGACATTATGGAGCCGTGCTTTGATGTTGCCGAATTGGGTAAGGCTTATCTGGCGGCGAAGGAGAAAACCTATACGCCCTACCAATCCAATACACAGAACATTCTGGATCGTATTGAAGCCTATCTGCAAGATGCAGAAAAACACAGATAGGGGTGCATGACGGTGAAGCTGCTGGTCGTTTCCAATTTATATCCCAATGAAGCACATCCGGCCTACGGCACCTTTGTAGCACGGTTCTGTGAGCAGCTTGACACGCTGGAGATAGACTACGACAAGGTTGTCATGTACCAGTCGAATGGCAAACTGAAGAAAGCTTGGGGCTATGTCCGCTTTTACATTGCCTCCTTTTTTGCTTGCCTGTCCCGGAAGTATGATACGGTCTATGTCCACTTTGCTTCCCACAGCGCCCCCGGGGTGCTGCTGGCGGGAAAGTTCCGCAAATTCCGGCTAATTACCAATACCCACGGCAGCGATGTAGACCCCCAAACCCCCACGCAGGAGAAATTCCAAATTTTTACCAGAAAGCTGATTGCCCGAAGTGATTCCGTGGTGGTTCCCTCGCCCTATTTTCAAAGCCATGTTGCGGAAAAATATGCCTATCCGGCGGAGCACATTTTTGTGTATCCCTCTGGCGGGGTTGCCAGCTTTTTTTCCCGTGAGCCAGGAGAAAAGAAAGGCAATTGCCTGAAGGGAACTGCCTTCCGGGTGGGTTTTGTGGGAAGGCTGGAAAAGAATAAGGGCTGGGATACCTTTGTAGAGGCTGCGGCTCTTTTGAAAGACGAATTTCCAAATTTCCAGTTTATTATGGTCGGTACTGGCACAGGAGAAAAAGCACTGGAGGCGATGTGCGCAGAACGGAAGCTTGACCTGATTCGTTATCCACTGCTGAATCAAAAAAGCCTTGCAGAGCTGTTTTCCTGTCTGGATGTCTTTGCCTTCCCTACAAGGGGAGAGAGTCTGGGGCTGGTTGGGCTGGAGGCTATGGCCAGTGGCGTGGCTGTGATTGCCAGTGACTGCGCTGCACCGAAGTATTATATTTCTCATGGCTATAATGGCCTGAAATTTCCTCCCGGCGATGCAAAAGCGCTTGCGGAGGCCATTAAAACCTATTACCTTTTGCCGGAGGAAAAGAAAAAAGAAATGCTGGCACAGGGTTACCAGACTGCGCTGGCATATGCGCCGGATAAAATACGGAGCACACTGGAAACGATTCTGAAGGAGAGCTGAGAGACGATGGTACAACCCCTGATTTCGGTAATTATCCCCGTATACAATGTCGAACCGTATCTTGAAAAATGCCTGAAATCCATTTTGGCGCAGACCTACCCCAATTTTGAGGTTTTGGCAGTCAATGACGGTTCTACCGATGGCTGTGCCGCCATTCTGGAGGCCTTTGCCACGAAGGATCGCCGTCTGCACGTCTTCACGCAGGAAAACAGCGGCGTCTCTGCTGCCAGAAATTTGGGGCTGGATCGTGCCGCGGGAGAGTATATCGCGTTCCTGGATTCCGATGACTGGGTTGAACCGAAATTCCTGCAAACCCTCTATACCTGTCTGACAAAGTATGAGGCAGATATCTCGATTTGCAACATCCACTATATCTATGCCGATGGCTCTTTTGGAAAGCGCACGCCGAAAATTCTTGAGGAGGCAGTCGTCGATACCCGGGAGGCTTATTCTGATCTTCTGCTGGAGGAAAAATTCCGCTCCCATGTCTATAATAAGCTCTATAAAGCAGAACTGTTTTCCGATCTGCGGTTCCCGGCCATGCCCGTCCACGAGGACTCCTATATTATGTTCCCCCTGTTTTCCCGGGCGAAGCGGGTGGCGTATACGCCCTTCTACGGTTATTACTATTTGCAGCGCCGACCGAACAGTCTGCTCACTACCTGCTTCAATGAAAACCGCTTCTTGTTGTTTACGTCCATTGACCACGCCCTTCCTATAGCAAAGGCGTTGGGTCTGGAGACCGAGCATCGTGCCTTTACATTTCACAACGTAGTCAGCCTGTGCAACCATCTGGTGAACTGCTATGCAAACCTCAGCCGCTCCCAGAAAAAGGACTATTGCAGCCGCGTCCGCAGTGCCCTGCGCACCTATGGATCACCTAAGGGCAATCCCTATATCTCCAAAGTGACCCGCTTCCGCCTTTTCCTGATTTCCCATTGCTTCCCGCTGTATGTTGTTGTCTATAAGCTCATAAAAAAGCTCGGAATATAAGGCCATATCGCATCTCTCAAAGAAATGCTCCCTTCATGATGAACAGTGACTTTTATTTCACTGTCTTCATAAAGGGAGCATATCATTTTCTGGGTTGAGAGTTTTCTGCTGGTTGTCAGCCTTGGCTTTAGATGCCATTAAGGTGCGGCAGTTATCCTGCCCCGCATACAGCACGACTTTTACGGTGCTCTCTCACCGAAGTCATTACTACCTCGCTTTTCTTATATGTAATTCAGAGACAACGGTCGATCGAATTTTGCGAAAAAAATAGTGTGTGAATCGTGGCAGTGTATCAGATAACAATGGATATTCCCCCACATGATAATTGAATGTGTTAAGAAAAATATGAACATTGGGCAACGTTATGTCAACTGCGTACAACCGGACAGTGGGCGGTTCTTAATGGCAGTAAATTAACAAGCCCTTGCCTTCCCCGCTGGGGAAGGTGCCGCCCGTAGGCGGCGGATGAGGTTGGCCTCCTAAGACGGAACACTTTCTATGTTAGGAAGATTTTCTGTTTTAGCAGTACATCCAATGACCTTGGCTCCTCCCGCCATTGGGGACAATTCGTTTGTTCATAATTTGTTTACGCATTCAATTACCGTGGATATTCCCAAAATAGGGCTTGATTTTTTTACGGACAGCTGATATAATGACTTTGCTTTGGAGGATTAGCTCAGCTGGTTAGAGCGCCTGCTTCACACGCAGGAGGTCACTGGTTCGAGTCCAGCATTCTCCACCATATGGCTGCCCCCAACCGGGGGCGGCTTTTTTTATTGGGGCGGTCTTTGCCATGCTGTTTTCAGCATCCTGCGGGTTCAATAGCCCTGAATTTATTTCACTATGCACCAAAGCAGGGGTTTTTCATGGCGAAAAAACGAGAAAAATTTGGCAATAATTCACAAAAAGTGGGGAATAAATAGAAATGTCCTCTGCTTGCTTTTCCGCCTGTTTGATGGTATGATATATTGCATATAATGGTAGGGATATGATCTGTCCCGCAAAAAGGGCAGCTTTCAGTCAAACCGAAGGGAGATTAGCTTATGAAATATGATTGCGATAGAATCCTTCAGTGGACACAGGCACTACTAAAGTATAACCACGATACCAAGCTCGACAGCGCTACCCCTCAGCAGCTGCATGATGCACTGGGTCAGGCAGTGATGATGGAGATCAATGATGGCTGGATGCAGCGCCGCGCACTTCGCGCCAAAAGCCGCAAGGCCTATTATTTTTCTGCGGAGTATCTTATGGGGCGGCTGGTTTTCTCCAATCTCTGCAATCTCGGTATTCTGGAGGAGCTGACAGAGGCCTTCGCCAAAAAGGGCGTTGACCTTGCGTGCCTTGAAGAGATTGAGGATGCCGCGCTGGGCAATGGCGGTCTTGGCCGTCTGGCAGCCTGTTTTTTGGATTCTGCGGTTTCCAATGATCTCCCCTTGAGTGGCTATGGTCTGCGCTATAAGTTTGGCCTGTTTAAGCAGCGCTTTGATGAGCGGGGCAGCCAGCGGGAGCTTGCCGATGACTGGACGCATTATGGTGATCCATGGAGCTACCGCCGCGATAACCATACCGTGACCATCGAATTTGCCGACCAGACGGTTCTGGCTGTGCCTTATGATATGCCCATCATTGGCTACGGCACCGATAACATCGGTACCCTTCGCCTATGGCAGTGCGAGGCTGTGGAGGAGCTGGATTTTGATGCCTTCAACGCACAGGACTATGCCCGCGCCCTTAACGCCAAGAACAGAGCCGAAGATATTACCCGTGTGCTTTATCCCAATGACTCCAATTATGAGGGCAAGCGTCTGCGTGTCAAGCAGCAGTACGTGATTTCCTCTGCTTCCTTGCAGGATATCCTTCGCATTTACCAGCGCGACCATGGGGATCTGCGCCGTTTTGCTGAGTTTGTCACGATTCAGCTCAACGATACCCACCCCGCTATGTCCATTCCCGAGCTGATCCGTCTCTTCCTCCGTGAGGGTCTTTCCTTCGATGAGGCCTTTGAGATTGCACGTAACACCTTTAACTACACCAACCACACCGTCATGGGTGAGGCACTGGAAAAATGGGATCTGGGTCTCATGGCTTCCGTCGTCCCTGAGATCGTGGAGATCATCCGCCGCATTGACGAGAGATTAAAGCGGGAGCACCCCGGCCTGTATATTATTCAGGATAACATGGCACATATGGCCAATCTTTCTGTCTATGTCTCCCGTTATGTGAACGGCGTTGCCGAAATCCACACAGAAATCCTGAAAAATGACGTTTTCCGCGATTGGTACGGCATCTATCCCGAACGCTTCCAAAATAAGACCAATGGCATCACGCCCCGTCGCTGGCTCGGGCTGTGCAATCCGGAGCTGACGGAAATGCTGCAAGGTTTGGTGGGCGGCGATTTCCTGAAGGATCTGGACAGTCTGCGGCAGATTGAGGGCAAGATTGACCGCCGCCTTATCGACCGCTTCAACGGCATCAAATATCAGAAGAAGCTCCAGCTCGCAGAGATCATCGAAGCCAGAGAGGGCATCGACCTTGACCCCAACTTCATTTTCGATGTGCAGGTCAAGCGTCTGCATGAATATAAGCGGCAGCTGCTCAATGCTTTCTCCATTATGGACATTTATTTCGGCCTGAAGGACGGCAGCCTGACGAAATTTACCCCCACCGCATTCATTTTCGGTGCAAAGTCTGCCCCCGGCTATCGCAGAGCCAAGGCCATTATCCGCTATATCAACCGCATTGCCCGCCTGATTAACCGCGACCCCGATGTGGCGGATAAGCTGCGCGTGGTGTTTACGCAAAACTATAACTGCTCCTATGCCGAGCACATTATCCCCGCCGCCGATATTTCTGAGCAGATTTCTCCCGCAGGTACCGAGGCCTCCGGCACCGGCAATATGAAGCTGATGCTTAACGGCGCAGTCACGCTGGGTACTCGGGACGGTGCCAACATTGAGATTTTCCAGCAAGCCGGTGAGGAGAACAATTATCCCTTCGGCATGACTGTGGATGAACTTAATGCCGCCCGCGGAAGCTATTATAGCCGCGGCATTTACGATTCCAACCCCCGCCTACGCAGAGTGGTCAACACGCTGGTGGACGGCACCGTGGAGACCGATGACGAGCAAAGAGAGCTGTTCACCGCCCTTCTCGATGGCGCAAGCTGGCACGCACCGGATCATTACTTCCACCTTCTGGATTTCGATTCCTATCAGGAAGCAAAGCTCCGCGCCAATCAGGATTACCGCGACCGCCGCGCCTTTGGACAGAAGTGCCTGCTGAACATCGCCCGCGCCGGAAAATTCTCCTCCGACCGCACCATCCGCGAATACGCCGCCGATATCTGGCACATCAAGCCCGCTACCCTCGAAACTGAGGAATGATAATAAGACGAACCGGCCACAAAAAATGGCCGGTTCGTTTGCTAACTGCAACACAGGGAACAGGAAAACCATCCCCAATGGCAGTAAGTTAACAGCCCTTGCCTTCCCCGCTGGGGAAGGTGCCGCCCGCAGGCGGCGGATGAGGTCTGCCTTCTAAGATTGAGCGCTTTCTATGTTAGGAAGGTTTTTTGTTTTGGCAGTGCGCCCAATGACCTCATCAGTCTCGCTTCGCTCGCCAGCTTCCCCAGAGGGGAAGCCTTGGCCTCTGTGGAACAATGTTATCAAAACGAAAATTTTCACAGTTGCTAACTTAACGCCATTGAAAACCGTCCCTTTGTCACATTGTACGACATAATTATTTTGCAAGTTTCTTCTTTATTCACCAAAATATAAATCGCTTATCGGCACTGATAAAGTAAACGATAAGCGATTATATTTTAATATTCAACCGCAGAGAATTGCTTAATCCTTAAATTTTCTGCTTTCCTCCACAGCTAAGGTGTCGCAGCGGTTATTATAGGGGTTATCGGCGTGACCCTTGACCCAATGGATTTGGAGGGTGTGGGTTTCCATGTGGGCAAGGAGCTGTTCCCATAGATCGACATTCAGGGCGGGTTTTTTGTCGGCTTTGCGCCAGCCGTTTTTTTGCCATGAGAAGACCCAGCCTTTTAAAATCGCGTCGGCGATATATTTGGAGTCGGTGTACAGTTCAACAGTACACGGCTCCTTTAATGCTTCCAGCGCACGCAGGACGGCGGTTAGCTCCATGCGGTTGTTGGTGGTCTGCGCCTCGCCGCCGGACAGCTCTTTTTCGTGCTCTCCGTAGCGGAGGATCGCTGCCCAGCCGCCGGGGCCGGGGTTGCCGGAGCAGGCGCCGTCCGTGTAGATGGTGACGGTTTTACGCATCCTCGCCATCCTCGGCTTCTTCCCCGGTAGCAATTGCCTGTACGCTGCACACGCGGCTGCCTTCCTCGACACGCATCAGAATCACGCCCTGTGCGTCTCTGCGATAGAGGTTGACATCCTGAACCGCCATGCGGATAATCACGCCGCCTTCCTCAATCATCATGATATCATCGCTCTCGCGGACAATGCACACGCCCGCGATTTTGCCGGTGCGTTCATTGACGGCCAGATTCTTCATGCCCTTGCCGCCTCTGGATTGCGGTCTTCTGATTTCACCGTCCAGACGCAGGTATTCTTCTACCGCCGTTCTCTTGCCGTAGCCGCGCTCGGTGACGGTGAGCAATTGGGTACCCGGCTCTGCAACGCCAGCGCCAACAATATAATCTCCCTCTGCAAGGCTCATGCCCTTCACGCCCACGGCCTCTCTGCCCATGCAGCGCACATCGCGCTCGTCAAAGCAGATGGCAAGACCGTCATGGGAGGCCAGAATGATGTTATCCTCACCGCTGCTGGCAAGAACTGCTACCAGCTCATCGCCTTCCTCTAAGCTCAATGCGCGGATGCCGCCCTTTCTGGCGGTATTCAGGGCTTGCAGCTCCAGACGCTTCACGGTGCCCTTGCGGGTGACAAAGATGAGGTAGCTCTCCTCCTCCATGGACTTGGTCAGGAGCATAGCGGTGATCTTTTCCTCCTGCTCCAGCGGGAGAATGTTGATCACAGCGGTACCTCTGGCGGTCCGGGAGGCCTCGGGAATCTGGTAGCCCTTCTTGCGGTGCACCTTGCCGATGCTGGTGAAGAACAGGAGGTAATCATGGGTGGAGGCCACGAACAGGCTCTTGACATAGTCCTCCTCCTTCAGGCTCTGCCCGGTGACACCACGGCCACCGCGCCGCTGGATGCGGTAGGTATCCACGTCCATGCGCTTGATATAGCCGGTGTTCGACAGGGTATAGCAGCAGTCGCGCTGTTCGATCAAATCTTCGATATCCAGATCGTCCTCGACATCCTCAATCTGGGTGCGGCGTTCATCACCGTACTTGTCGCGGATGGCGGTCAGCTCCTCCTTGAGGATCTGGCGAACCAGACCCTTATCTGCCAGAACGGCACGGAGCCAAGCAATCTTCTTTTCCAGCTCGTCATATTCTGCCTGTAGCTTCTCGCGCTCCATGCCCTGCAAGGCCTTGAGGCGCATATCGAGAATGGTCTGCGCCTGCACTTCGCTCAGGCCAAAGCGCTCCATCAGGCGTTCCTTTGCATCATCATAGCTCTCGCGGATGATGCGGATGACTTCATCAATGTTGTCCTGCGCAATCAGCAGACCTTCCAGAATGTGGGCGCGTTCCTCTGCCTTTTTGAGGTCATACTGGGTGCGGCGGGTGATGATCTCCTCCTGGAAACTGAGATATTCATCCAGCATATGGCGAAGAGACAGGATTCTCGGCTGGGTCTGGTCATTGACCAGTGCCAGCATATTCACCGAGAAGGTGGTTTGCAGCGCCGTCTGGGCATAGAGCCGGTTCAGAACGACCTGCGGGTTGGCATCGCGCTTGAGCTCAATGACCACGCGCATACCGTTGCGGTCGGATTCATCACGCAGGTCGGAAATGCCCTCCAGACGCTTTTCCTTCATCTGCTCTGCGATATTCTCAACCAAGGCGCGTTTATTCACCTGATAGGGCAATTCATTAATGATAATGCGGATACGGTCATTGGAGAATTCCTCCATTTCCGCACGGCCTCGGACGGTAATGCGGCCACGGCCTGTTGCATAGGCAGCGCGGATACCGCTTCGTCCTAAGATAATGCCCTTGGTGGGGAAATCCGGCCCCTGTAGATATTGCATAAGGTCACTCAGCGTGGCCTCAGGATCATCCAGAATGCAGATGCAGGCGTTAATGACCTCGCGCAGGTTATGGGGCGGGATATTGGTTGCCATACCGACCGCGATACCGGATGAGCCATTGACTAAGAGATTCGGGAATCTGGACGGCAGGACGCGGGGTTCCAGACAGGATTCATCATAGTTCGGGTCGAAGTTGACGGTCTGCTTGTCGATATCGCGCAGCATTTCGTTGGCGATTTTGGACATTCTGGCCTCGGTATAACGGTAAGCCGCAGGGGGGTCACCGTCCACAGAGCCGAAGTTGCCGTGTCCATCCACCAGCATATAGCGCATGGAGAAATCCTGCGCCAGACGCACCATGGCATCATAGACCGAGGTATCGCCGTGGGGATGATACTTGCCCAGCACTTCACCGACACAGGTGGCAGACTTCTTAAAGGGCTTATCCGAGGTCAGGTTATTTTCATACATGGCGTAGAGAATGCGGCGGTGGACGGGCTTGAGGCCGTCGCGCACATCCGGCAGTGCTCTTGCCACGATAACGGACATTGCATATTCAATAAAGGAGGATTCCATTTCCTTCACGAGGTCATTGCTCACAATGGTCTGCTCGGGGAAGGTAATATCCTCCGGCTTATAATCCTTTGCTTTTGCCAAATGGGTTCCCTCCTATCAGAAATCGAGATTGACGGCGTATTGCGCGTTTTTCTCAATGAATTCCTTTCGCGGCTCGACGACCTCACCCATGAGCACGGTGAAGCACTCATCGGCAGTCACGGCATCGGAAAGGGTGATGCGGCGCAGGGTGCGGGCGCTGGGATCCATGGTGGTCTCCCAAAGCTCATGAGGGTCCATCTCGCCCAGACCCTTGAAGCGGCTGATATCGACCTTGGCGTTCAGATTATCGCCGCGCATTTCCTTCGATACCCTGTCGCGCTCCTCATCAGAATAGGCCACCCGCGTGGTCTTGCCGCGCGTCAGCTTGTAAAGGGGCGGCACAGCGGAATAGACATAGCCATGCTCCAGAAGTGGGCGCATATAGCGGAAGAAGAAGGTCAGCATCATGGTGCGGATATGGGCACCGTCCACGTCCGCATCGGCCATGATGATAATCTTATGGTAGCGAAGCTTGCTCAGGTCAAATTCCTCACCAATGCCACAGCCAAGGCTCTGAATAACCGGCATGAGCTTATCATTATTATAAATGCGGTCGGCTCTGGCCTTTTCCACGTTGAGCATCTTGCCCCACATGGCAAGGATGGCCTGGAAGCGGGAATCGCGTCCACCCTTGGCGGAGCCTGCGGCGCTGTCGCCCTCGACGATGTATAGCTCGGTCAGGGCGGGGTCGCGCTCGTTGCAGTCCCAGAGCTTGCCGGGAAGACGGTCAGAATCCAGACCGGTCTTGCGGCGAATATTTTCTCTTGCCTTTCTGGCGGCCTCTCTGGCGCGGCTGGCCATCATGGCCTTATCCAGAATGGTACGTGCCGTGGCGGGATTTTCCTCCAGATATTCGGTGAGGCCACGGGTCACAATATTGTCTACCAGCGTGCGCATGGAGGCATTGCCCAGCTTCTGCTTGGTCTGGCCTTCAAACTGGGCTTCGGGCAGCTTGACGGAAATGACCGCCGTGATGCCCTCGCGCACATCCTCGCCGGAAATCTTCTCTTCGCCCTTTAAAATGCCGCTCTTCTGGCCATAGGCATTGAGCACACGGGTCAGCGCGGTCTTGAAGCCGGTCTCATGCATACCGCCCTCCGGGGTATGGATGTCGTTGGCAAAGGAGACCAGCACCTCATTGTAGCCGTCGTTATACTGCATGGCAACCTCTGCCATATTCTCCCCACGGCTGCCGGACATATAGATCACGTCCTCATGCACCGGGGTCTTGTGGCGATTGATCCAGCGGACAAATTCGCGGATGCCGCCTTCATAGCACATGGTATCCCGCTTGCCGTCATCGGTGCGGTTATCTTCAATTGTAATGCGCAGACCCGCATTCAGGAAGGCCTGCTCGCGCATACGTGCATGGAGCGTCTCATATTCGTATTCCAGCGTGTCAAACATCTGGGGGTCAGGCTTGAAGGTGACCTTCGTGCCATGCTGATCGGTCGTGCCGATGATCTTCATGGGCTGGGTGATGTTGCCGCGGGAGAACTTCATCTGATAGATTTTTCCATCCTTACAGACCTCCGCCACCAGCCATTCCGACAGGGCATTGACGACTGATGCGCCGACACCGTGCAGGCCGCCGGAAACCTTATAGCCTCCGCCGCCAAATTTGCCGCCGGCATGGAGGACGGTAAATACCACTTCGAGTGCCGGTTTGCCCGTCTGTGCCTGCACATCCACTGGGATACCGCGTCCGTCATCGGTGACGGTGATGGTATCGCCGGGATTGATGGTGACGGTAATATGGCTGCAAAAGCCCGCCAGCGCTTCATCAATGGAATTATCCACGATTTCATACACCAGATGGTGAAGACCCGATGCAGAGGTCGAGCCGATATACATGCCCGGTCTCTTGCGGACGGCCTCCAGTCCTTCCAGCACCTGAATTTGACTGGCATCATATTCCTGCGCAGAGATTTCCTTTTCGTTGATGGGTTCAATCATTTTAAAATACTCCTAATTAAGAGATTTTCATAAATTATTCCTGTTTCAGTCTTTTTTCAAGCGTTGCAGGGGAAAATTGACTGAAATATATACGATTCATACCAAATTCCGAGGTCAGGAGGAAGGATTTCGGCAGCTCCTGCGTAGTTTCAGCAGTCTCCCCGCGCTCCTCCGCCCCTCTGAGAAATTTTCTTGTACGGGCAGACCAAGTGGTGTTGTCCAAATCGAAAATACCGATAATGCTTGAATCCCGCACCGCCATATCGCCGCCGATAGGTAAATACATCGTGTCTTCTCCTTACAAGACAGAGGACTGTTCTCAATGGCAGTAAGTTAACAGCCCCTGCCTTCCCCTCTGGGGAAGGTGCCGCCCGTAGGCGGCGGATGAGGTTTCATTCCTGAAACTGCGTGCTTTCTATGTTAGGAAGGTTTTCCGTTTTATCTGCGCGTCCATACCTCATCAGTCTCGCTTCGCTCGCCAGCTTCCCCAGAGGGGAAGCCTTTGACCTCATCAGTCTCGCTTCGCTCGACAGCTTCCCCAAAGGGGAAGCCTTAGCGCGGGCTATGTTAGGAAGTTTTCCACAGCCACCAACTTAACGCCATTAAAAACTGTCTTCTGTCCTGTTAATTTTTCCGTTTTCGACTACGTAGGCGCGGCCTATGGAGGACAGGCGATCCTTTTCGCAGCAGGTGATGAAGACCTGTCCCTGTCCGAGGCGGTTCAGGACAAAATCCTGCCGTCCGGCATCCAGCTCGGATAGTACATCATCTAGAAGCAGGATCGGTTCCTCCTCCAAAAGACGGCGAAGCAGCTCCCGCTCGCTTAATTTGATGGAGATCGCTGCCGTGCGGGTCTGACCCTGTGAGCCGAAGCTTTTGATGCTCATGCCGTCCAACATGGCATTTAGATCGTCCTTGTGCGGCCCCGACAGGCATTGTCCGGTTTCCTGCTCGGCTCTGGCATGGGAGGCCTGATGCGCCTTCAGCCAGCCGTAGAGCGTCTCCGGGGGCGCGAAGGGGTCTTCTATGGTAGATACCGTCTGATATTCCAGATTCAAAAGCTCCCTGCCGCCGGAAAATTCCTTGTGGCAGCTCTGGGCAGCTTCCTCCAGTGCCTTAATGTAACGCGCCCGGTAATAGATGATGGTCGCGCCGTAACGCGCCATTTGTTCGTTATATTCCGGCAAAATCTCCAAAAGACCGGGCTGCCATTGCCAATCCTTCAAAATTCTACTTTTTTGTTCCAGACATCTGCCATATTCCTGCAAGGCGGAGGCGTAGACCGGGCGAAGTTGACATAATGTTCTGTCAATCATCCGCCGTCTGGCCTGTGACCCGGCGCGGAGCACACCCAAATCCTCCGGGCAAAAGAGAACTACGGGTAAAATACCCGAAATCTCCGCAGCAGACTTCTTTTTGACCTCGTTCACATAGAGCTGCCTTGACCTTCTCCCGGAAAACAGCACTGCCCTAAGGCGCTGCTCCCGCTGGGCGCTGTCAATTTTAGCGCTGATTTCAGCAAATTCTGCACCGATGCGCACCAACTCCGCGCCTGTGCGGGTGCGGAAGGACTGCCCCTGTGAGAGATAGACTATAGCCTCCAGAAGATTGGTTTTTCCCTGTGCATTATCCCCGACCAGAAGATTAACGCCGGGGTGAAATTCGCACGTTGTATGCCGGTAGTTGCGCCAATCGCAGAGGTGCAGCTCCTTGAGCCTCATGCCTCTGTGACCCGGAAGGTCTGGCCGAGGCAGGTCACGCGGTTATCCGGGCGAAGCTTTTTGCCGCGCTGGAGGCATACCGCACCATCTACCAAAACCTCCCCATCCTGAATCCACTGCTTGGCCATGCCCCCGGTGGGTGCAGCGCCGCAGAGCTTGAGAAAGCTTTCGAGCTTGATATATTCTGTAGAAATCGGAATTTCGATATCCGATAAATGCCGAACCTTCACATGAACCTTCATGCATTTGCCTCCTTATCAGATCCCGGATTTGATGCGCACCGGGAGCACCATATATCTGAAATCCTCACCGCTTCCCTCGCAAGGCGTGAGAATAATGGGACTGAGGAAGTTGGACATCTCCAGCATGACCTCGCCCGTGGGAACAACCTTGAGCGCATCCAAAAGATAGCGGCAATTGAAGCCAATCTCCAAATCCTTGCCATCGCCAGAGAGGCTGCAAACATCATGTGCCGAGCCGACGGTGGTTACCGTGCGGAAATCCACAATATTTTCCCCGAAGACACAGCGCACCGGGCTTTTCATCTTTTCCGAAACGATCAGACTGACGCGCTCAATGCTTGCAGTAAGGGAGGCAACATTGGCGCAGAGCTTTATGGGGTTAAATTCCGGCATAACCCGCCGCCAATCCATGAATTCACCCTCCAGAATACGGCTGACCAGCGTGACCTTGCCAACCTCAAAGAGAATATGCCGTGAGCCAAGGGTGAACACGACTTCCTCCTCTGTGTCCTCCAGAATTTTTTCCAGCTCGCGCAGGGCATCGGCAGGTACTACGAATTTTAAAAGTCTCCCGGTTGGCTCTGTCGTATGGAAGCTGCGCTTTGCCAGACGGAAGCCATCTACGGCAACCATCGTAATAGCGTTTTCCTCTACCTCAATTAGGCAGCCGGTGAGAATGGGTCTGGCCGGATTCTGGGAGGAGGCAAAAAGAGTACCAGAGATCAGCTCGCGCAGAGCTTTTTGCGGAATGGAAATGCCGTTGGTGAACTCCACATCAGGCAGCTCCGGATAGTCAGCAGCATCCTCTGCCATAATGGTGAAGGAGGCAATACCGCTGCGCAAGGTGGCCTTTAAGCTATCATTCACGCTGATGGTAACGGTATCATCGGGCATTTTGCGGATAATATCAAAAAACAGTCTGGCTGGCATGACGCATTCGCCGCAATCCTGAATTTCGGCATCGACCCGGATGGTAACGCCGGTCTCCATATTGAAGCCGGTCAGCTGCAAATCATTGCCAGCGCGTACATAAACGCCCTCCAGTGCGCTAATTGCACACTTTGGTGAGACAGATCGGATTGCAATTGCAATCGCAGAAACCAGTGTGTTTTTTTCACAGGTAAATTTCATACCCAAACCTCTCTTTCCTCCTCCCTAAAGGGAGGGAGGATAAATAAAAAGTAACAGTAGTAGTAATAACTTATGTGGACAAATCGGAAAAACCGTTGCAGTATAAGAAAAATTGCAAAATCGGGATGTGGAAAAGCACATGGAGTTTCCACAGGGCAAAATGCAGCAGCTTTATCCATAAAAAGTTTTAACAAATATCTTTCAACTTTCCACAGCCCCATGTGGAATACCAAGACAAGGGGCGGTTTTCTATTTTATCTGCGCGTCCATACCTCATCCGTCTCGCTTCGCTCGACAGCTTCCCCGGAGGGGAAGCCTTAGCCCCTGCCTTCCCCTCTGGGGAAGGTGCCGCCCGTAGGCGGCGGATGAGGTTGGCCTCCTAAGACAGAGTGCTTCCTAATGGGCTTTTTCAAAGCTCAGAGGCGGTTATTGATATTGGAGGTGATATCTTGCAAGGTATTCTTCATGCCAGACTTTGGATCAGAGAGTAGAGCTTCGACCTTACGAATGCTGTGAATAACGGTAGCGTGGTCTCGACCGAATTCCTTTCCGATGTCCGGCAGGCTGCATTGGGTCAGATTACGGATCAGATACATGGCAATCTGCCGTGCCTCCGCAGTTCCTTTATTTCGCAGAGAACCGCGAAGAATATGTTCCTCAATGTTGAAATAGCGGCTGACTTCGGAAATAATGAGCGCCGCCGTGGGCAAAGAGGAGGCACCTTCTTTGTACATATCCTTAATGGCGCGTGATACGCTGGCCACATCCAGTTCCATATTGTCGAGTGTGTGGTAGGCCATGACCTTTTTGACCGTGCCTTCGATCTGGCGGATGTTGGTGGTAATATTTTCAGCGATGTAGGAACAGACCTCGTCGGAAATTCCGATGCCAAGGCTCATGGCCTTATTTTTAATAATGGCCATACGGGTTTCATAATCTGGCGGCTGAATATCGGCAATCAGACCCCATTCAAAGCGGGTTTTCAGACGATCCTCCAGCTTCAGCATGGCAGAGGGCGGCTGGTCAGAGGTGAGGACGATCTGCTTGTGATTTTCATACAGGGCGTTAAAGGTATTAAAGAATTCCTCCTGCGTGGAATCCTTGCCGGCAATAAAATGAATATCGTCCATGAGGAAGAGATCAGCCTGACGGAATTTATTACGGAATTCCATATTTTTTCCCTCGCGGAGCGCTTCAATCATTTCATTGGTAAATTGATCGCCGCGGATATAGACAATGTTGAAATCGGGGTGTTTCTCGTGAATTGCAGCGGCAATGGCATAGAGCAAATGGGTTTTTCCAAGGCCGGATTGGCCATAGATGAAAAGCGGATTATATGCGTCGGCGGGCATTTTGGCAACAGCTAGGGCAGCGCCGTGGGCAAAGCGGTTGGAAGAGCCGACAACAAAGCTTTTGAAGGTGAATTGGGGATTTTTTATGAGAAAATCAGGATGGTTACTCGTCTGCTTACGCAGGTTCACCTCTTCCTCACCGAGAAGCTCAATTTCCACCTGCATATCAAAAAGAAGCTGCATTGCATCCTGAAGGAGGGGCACCCAGCGGCGGCTGATGGTTTCGCGCCGGAACGCGGAGGGGGATAGAATGGTTAGACACTGTTCGGTAAGCGAAATTACCTCGGTATCATCGAACCAGGTTGCAACAACGGTGGAGGAGAGCTGCTGTTCAAGATAGCTGAGAACCTTCGCCCAGACATAGGCGGTTGAATACATAAAATTCTCCTTTCCGCACATCGTAAGGGGCAATTTTGCTATAAAATAACTCACTATATATTCTAACATAAACAGAGAAAAAGAACAAGGAAAAAAGGTCGTTTTTTTGATTACTACAATATAAAAAAGAAAAGTCAGTCTAAGAGAAATTTAGTTGAATTTTAAAGATCGGAAAGGGTGTCACCCGCAGGCGGCAAAAAAAAGACAAGGAGACGAAAAACCGTCTCCTTGTTCTATTTAGAACTCCTCTAATGATTCTTCGTGGGCGAAGCTGTTAATAAAAATCTCGAAGTTCGCCTCTTAGAAAAAGCAATTAGCGGGCGTTAAAGATACGATGCAGAATCGCGGCAACCTGAGCACGCTCAGCGGAGCACTGCGGATCCAGTGTGATACGCTCACCTTCCAGCACACCGTTCATGTAGCCATGATAGACCATCCAGGTCATCGCATCCTTAGCAAAATTGCTGACGGAGCTGGCATCTTCGAAGTCCAGCACAAAGTCCGCATCAAAGCTGCCATCCATGCCCTTGGTCTGGGCGTAACGATAGAGAATGGTAGCCAGCTGTTCGCGGGTGATGTCCTGATCGGGCTTGAAGACATTGCCGGGATAGCCTTCAATAATCTCATTTTCGGCAGCCCAGATGACAGCATCGGTGAAGTATTCGTCCACAGGAACATCCTGGAAGGGATTTGCCTTGCCGGCAACGCTCGGTGTACCCTCCATGCGGTAGAGCACGGTGACGAGCATAGCACGGGTCAGTGCGGTGTTGGGGCTGAAGGTGGTATCGGAGAAGCCGACCATCAGGCCATTGTTCCATGCATATGCCACATCATCGTAGAACCAATCGCCTTCCTTGACATCGGCAAAGGTCATGGCCGGACGGCGGGTTACATTGACCGTGTAATCCGTCGTGGTGTTGCCGTCCTCGGAGGTAACACTAACAGTGAACTGGTTCTCGCCAATTTCCAGAGCCTTGGTGCCTGCACCGGCAATCTTGGAGCCGTCATAGGCAGTCGTAGCCTGCAGGTTGATGCTGCTTACATCATTGGGAACAACTGCGGTATAGTTGAGCGTATCGGCGCTGAAAGCGGGAGAGAGAACGCCGCCTCTGAAGGAGAGGTTGGAAAGCTCAGCCTCCGAGTTCTGGAGGATATGCCAGCCATTGTACCAGAGGCTTGCTTCGCGGAAGAAGAGCTGACGGAGAGCCTCAACGCCGCCCCAGGTGGCGCGGGTATACAGACGGCCCTGTGCTTCGCCGCTGACAACTCTCTCAGCAGCAATGCGCATATCTCTTACAGCCTCAATGCCAGCCAGACCCTGCATGGGGTTGGGGGCATCCCACATCGGGCTGTACATCTCGCGCTTGTCGGTGGTTTCCTGCCAGGAGTGGCCGGTCATGAAGTACACGCCGGATACATCGCTGGCGCTGATCTTCACATCAGGATCATAGAAGCCTTCTGCGAACTTGAGAAGCTTGCCTTCCATCTTCTTGATGTCGCGCAGGAAGCTGGCAACAGCCTGCTTGCCGGAGCCAAAGTTAAAGACATATTTGCCCTGACCGACAGCATCGCCGGAAACCAGATAGCTGTTGTTCAGTGCTTTCTGATCCAGATTGTCATACAGGTAGCACATGGAGCCATCGGTGTGACCGACGACCTCGATGCACTCGAAGGTGATGGCCTTGCCGCCAAACTTGGGGCCAACGAGCGTATCGCCATCGGCAAGCCGCGTGATGTTATAGTTTGCAAAGGTAGCGGTCACGGCATCGTTCACCGGCCAGTAAAGCTTGCAGTCGGGGAACTGGGAAACCTTGCCGTAATGGTCGCCGTGTGCGTGGGTAACGACAACTTCAATCGGGAGATCGGCAGGACGACCCATGGCGTTCAGGATATCCTTCACGCACTGGCGCAGATCGCCATCGCCCATGCCAGAGTCAAACAGCATGGCCTTGTCTTCACCGGCAAAGAGATACATATCGTCATCACCGGGGGTACCCTTGCAGTCACGAATGCGATAAACGCCTTCTTCAATTTCCTGCACATCATACTGCGCCCACAGCGGGGTAGCATGGATGGTCAGGGTGTAGGTGGTTGCCTTCTCGCCAGTGCCAAGGTTGATGGTGAAAACATTGTCGCCTTCCTTTAGCTCTGCGGGGAAGGGGATGGGGTATCTGCACGCAACACCGTTGATGGTGAAGGTGGCAAGGTTGGGATCTGTAGGCTCGGGCATAATGTAGACGACCTTGCTGGTGCGGCTGCTCCAGTCGATGGTTGCGGAAAGCTCACGGTTGGAGAGCATAGCAGGATCGAACTTTGCATCACAGGGTACGATGGGCGTATCCAGATCAATCTTATAAGGCTCCAGACGGCCGCCCTTGAAGGAGGAGATAAAGACCTCATTCAGCGTTGCAGCATTCGTGGGAACGGACGGCTTGGTGCTGAAGGAATAGGTCTCTGCCTTGATGTCGGGCAGGGGATAGAGGGTGTTATCGTTGATGGTTCTGATGTAGATCGTGTAGACCTTGGAGGTCTCGGAGGCTGCATCGCTGATGCTCAGCTTCAGCACATTGACACCGGGAATGCCGCTGTCGAGTGCGGGATCGTCAGAGGCCAGAATGTTGACCTTGTAGCCCAGTGCACCGTGGCCGCTGACGGAGCCGAGGGTATCGGTAATGTCCTTGCCGTTCAGGGTGACGGCAATATCGGCATCCTCACCGAAGGCTTCTGCCATGAGAACCAGCGGGTCTGCATCGCTGACTGTGCAGGTCTGGGCGGTGGAGAGGGCGGTGTAGCTCTTGATCAGGTTGGCCTTGGGTGCGGGGTCAGTCTCGAACAGGTAGGCATCGAGCAGGGTGGCGGGAGTCACCATGTCGGCGATTTTGGTGTTGGTATTGAAGTCGTAAGCACCGGCAGGATTGTACCACAGACCGGCAACACCGTAGGACAGCTCTCTGTAGTATGCGCTGGCACTGTTGGTGGTGAATTCGCCAATGAAGGGGTTGTCCATGACCAGCGTGGAGGCAACATACATATCCTCAACATAGATCTTGCCAACCTCATGGGTTGCTCTGTCGCGCTCCTGCCAGCTATGGCCGGTGAGCAGGGTAAGGCTATTGAGACCTTTTACGCGGTTCCAAACCTTTTCCATATCGCGGCTGAACAGGGGCATGATGCAGTTGCTGTTGGTGTGGTTAAAGACATAGCTGCCCTGACCAATGGCATCGCCGCCAACAAGGTAGCTTTCCTGGCACTGGCCACCGATCTCGTTGTCATAGAGATAAACCATGTGGCCAACCGTATGGGTACGAACCGTCATAACCTCAAAGCTCAAAGGACCATTGCCAAAGTCGGGGCCTACGATCGTATCGCCTGGGAAGACCATCTGGAGGTCGGTGTTGGGGTCGTTATACAGCGTGTTGGAAAGGTTGCTGGAATCGCCGATGCCCCAGTAGATGGTGCCCTTGCCGGGGCCTCTGCCGGTGAGACGGTATTCCTCGGGGGTGGAGGTGTTAAGCATACCGTAGTGGTCACCGTGGTTATGGGTGAGGGCAACGTCAATCGGGAATTCATCGGGATTTTCGATGCCGAATTTGTTGGTCAGGATGTCATAGATGGTCTTCTTCAGATCACCGCCGCGACGGCTGTTATCACCGCCACCGTTGAGGGCATCAAAGAGAATGGCGCGATCCTTGCCGATGAAGATGGCAGCGTCCTCAGCAGAGGTAAAACCGTTGATGCTGGTGAACTGATAGACACCGCTAATCAGCTTGCCGTCAGAACCCACGTTTTCTTCGAGGATCGTGGTTCTGATCTGGTCATACATATCCTGATTGATGAAGGTCAGGGTGTAGGTCTTCGTGGTCTTGCCATCACCGGAGGTGACTTCAATCACGCAGGGCTGCGCAACAGCTTCCTGACCCTTCCTGACAGTGCCAAACTCCATTCTGTAGGGGCAGTTGAATTCAGTGGGTTCGCCATTGATCACAAAGGTGGCATTTTCGTCATAGGCCACGGGCTTGATATAGATGGCTCTGTCACCGGAGGACATATTCTTCATGTCCACATTCATCTCGTAGTCATACTTGCCGGATTCGATGGGCTGCTCCAGAGGGATATCAACGAACTCAATGCGGGAGCCTTTGAAGCCGAACAGCTCAATGTCAATCAGCTCTGCGCTGACACCGGCTGCAATTGTGGCGGGTTTTGCATCCTCAATAGGCGCTGCAAAGATGGGCTGTACGAGGCTGCAAAGCAGGACAATACTGATTAAAATGGAAATAACTTTTCTAAATTGCTTGTTTTTCACGTTTTTTCTCCTCTTTTCATATAATGGATGCTTTTTGTTTAAAAATACCCGCAAATTCTTCCGCCGCTCTGCTATGTACATCACCTCCTACAAGACACAAATTGAAATTTTTTCCAAAAAATTCCTTTTTTTGGTGGAAAAATTTGCTTTCTTTAACAAACATGATAGCATGAGCCTGAACCCATGTCAAGAATTAATGCATCTCGGGTCATGCGAGTTGAGCGAGTTAAGAAAATGTGAGCATTGGGATAGAGAACGTTGTGTCAATTTTTGTACAACAGGACAGTGCGCGGTTCTCAATGGCAGTAAGTTAACAGCCCTGCCTTCCCCTCTGGGGAAGGTGCCGCCCGCAGGCGGCGGATGAGGTTTGCTTCCTGAAACTGAGTGCTTTCTATGTTAGAAAGATTTTCGGTTTTGGCAGTACGTCCAATGACCTCATCCGTCTCGCTTCGCTCGCCAGTTTCCCCAAAGGGGAAGCCTTGGCGCGGGCTATGTTGGGAAGGTTTCCGCAGCTAACGCCATTGAAAACCGTTCCTTGTCTTGCAGCGAAATTTGGAAAGAGAATGGTTGCGAAATTACCTAAAATGCAGTATACTAATAAAAAATAAGGAATAGGACAGAGAAAACCATTCCCAATTGCAGTAAGTTAACAGCCCTTGCCTTCCCCTCTGGGGAAGATGCCGCCCGCAGGCGGCGGATGAGGTTGGCCTTCTAAGATGGAGTGCTTTCTATGTTAGGGAGATTTTCTGTTTTAGCAGTGCATCCAATGACCTCTTCCGTCTTGCTTCGCTCGACAGCTTCCCCAGAGGGGAAGGCAAGGGCTGTTGACCTACTACCATTGAGAACGGTTCTCTGTCCCTCTGGGAGGAACAAAAATGCTGAATGAAAAAATGTATGCGTTGGGTGCGGTACGCTCCGGGATTCGGGAGCTGTTTGAGTATGGCCTAAAGCAGGCGGCGATTGTGGGCAAGGAGAATGTATTTGATTATTCTCTGGGCAACCCCTCCATTCCCGCGCCGGAGCTGGTCAATGAATCTATTAAGGATATTGTAGATACGGAGGATACCCTCCTTGTCCATGGCTATACCTCCGCGCCCGGTTATGACGGGGTGCGTCAGGCGGTGGCGGACAATCTCAATGCGCGGTTTGACGCTGGTGTACGGCCACAGAATTTGTTTTTCACCTGCGGCGCTGCCCCGGGTCTGGTATCCGTGCTCAAGGCGCTGATTGTGGACAGCCATTCCGAGATCATTGCCATTGCGCCCTTTTTCCCCGAATACCGCCCCTTCACCGAGGCCAACGGCGGGAAATTTACCGTAGTGCCGCCCGATATGGCGCATTTCCAGATCCATTTTGACGCATTGGCGGATGCCATTGGCGCAAATACGCAGGGCATCATTGTCAATTCGCCCAACAACCCCTCCGGTGTTGTGTATACTCGGGAAACCTTGGAGAAGCTTGCCGTCCTCCTGCGCGAAAAACAGGCACAATTCGGTCATCCCATTTATCTGATTGCCGATGAGCCTTACCGCGAGCTGGTTTACGGCGGTATGGAAGCGCCCTTCATCCCCTGTATTTATGAAAACACCATCGTGTGCTATTCCTGGTCAAAGTCCCTGAGCCTACCCGGGGAACGCATTGGCTATGTCTACGTCCCGGATGCCGCTGCCGACAGCGAAGCGGTATTCGCGGCAGTTGCCGGTGCGGCCAGAGCCTGCGGCCATGTGTGCCCGCCCTCTCTGCTCCAGAGAGTGGTTGCCCGCTGTGTGGATCGGATGCCCGATTTGGAGGCCTATGATGCCAATCGTACCCTGCTCTATACCGAGCTGAGCGCTATGGGCTATACCATGGCCAAGCCGGACGGCGCATTTTATCTCTTCATCAAGGCACCCGGCGGCGATTCCGATGCTTTCTCCGAAAGGGCAAAGAAGAAAAATCTCCTTCTCGTCCCTGGTACCAGCTTCGGCTGCAAGTCGTATTTCCGTATTTGCTACTGCGTCTCCAATGACATGATCCGCCGCAGTCTTCCCGTCTTCCGCGAGCTGATGGAGGAAGCATAACAACCAAATCATCCAGAGCCGTCTCAAGAATTTTGAGGCGGCTCTTTATATACATTTTACAAATTATCCTACAGTTATTTTGTAATTATCATCAATAATATAAGATTTTCCTTGACATTGGGTGTTATTTATTATACTCTTATCATTATAATTGCCCTACTTCGGCCAGCAATAGGAAAGGGTCAAAGCCTTTTCGGAACGGTCTTGCAGTAGGAGACAAAAAAACCAATCCACAGCATCCCTTACAGTGCAGCACATGACCTTGGAGAGGGTCACTAAAAACTACTACTCTATAATATAAGGATATAAATATATATGAAGAAGCCTGTTGTACGCGCATTGTCTATCCTTTTGATTTTTACTGTACTCCTATCTACACTGGCGGCATCGGCATTTGCGTTTTCTGTGAATCTTAAAGAGCTGGCACAGAAGGAGGATGAAAATCTCGGTGGAAATTACGAAGTGCAGGATGTCATTTCTCTGATTGAGCCGAGATATCACACCATTCGGATTCCTGTAGCTGATATGACGTTGGAGGAGCTTCGTCAGTATGACGTTGATGATATCACCCTGCGTCTGGATCGGGATTCGGAGCGCCCCTATCTTGACACGACCCTCTATCCCAGCCAGAATGCGGGCGGCGATATGAGGGATGCCTCCATCTGGCTAACGCAGCTTGATGATGATGTACCCTTTTTCACGGACTTTTCTGTTACTGCGGACGAAGAAAATGGCACAGCGATTTTGCTGGTGACCTTTTTCTCAAACTTTTATTTTTATGATCCAAGCGACCTCTCTGTACCCAATTCTATTGGCGGCTCGTATCTGAATCTCTGCGGCTGGTTCCGGCTCACGGCTCAATTGGGAGACAGCATCCTCGGCAGCGCCGACCTCAAGATAACCCCCTATGAGAGCTTCCATACGATGAGCGAAATCTACACCGATATTGATAATATTGTCGAGCTTGCCACGCAAAATGGCCTCTATGCTGTGCGCGAATCCATGGGTACTTCCTCGGCCGGACGCGATATGCCCTACATAATTATTTCCGACAGTGCGCGCAGCGTTTCCGACTGGCTGGCCTTTACCGAGGAAGCGGAAAACCGTCCTACCCAGACGCTTGCCG
Organism: Faecousia sp.; assembly: GCA_045601345.1. Lineage (GTDB taxonomy): Bacteria > Bacillota > Clostridia > Oscillospirales > Oscillospiraceae > SVMC01. Next base: position 67,334 of record JAZRZL010000075.1, read on the forward strand.
ATCTGGAGGCCGGAGTTTATGACAATCTTCGCGTCCCCGTGCTCTATTCCAATATCCATGCCTCAGAGGTAGCCGCTGCGGACGGCATTATGAAGTTTGCCGAGCTGCTGGCACAAACCGGCATGGATGGTACCCTCTCCTATAATATGCTTACCGACTTCACCGAGGCCGGACGCACAGAGCTTCAAAAGGAATGGAACGATCCGACGGTTTGCGCAAATATTACAGGCTACGCAGGTGTCACAGGCTATGGCATTGCAGTACCCGATTTGGTGAAAGACACCGCCACCTATCTTGGCTTCCTCCGCAACGGCAACGAACAATCCGGCAGGGTGCCCCTGGACACCTTCTATGAGCAAGAGACGAAGACCGTTTCCATGCGCGAGCTTTTGGGCGGTGTGTTCTTTATTCTGGTTCCCGAGGAGAGCGTGGACGGACGTGTCTATATGGCTCGTACCTCAGCCAATGGCTATGACCTCAACCGCGACAACACCTTCCAGACCACGCCCGAAACGGCCAATATGAACCGTATGATCGGCACCTATAACCCGGTCTGCTTTACGGAATACCATGGCCGCAAGACCAATTTCCAATGTGAGCCATGCTCCCCGCCCCACGAGCCGAATTTTGAGTATGACCTGCTTGCAGAGCACTTGGTTGCCGCCGGTGAAGCTTTGGGCATTGGCGCGGTAGCCAATAATCCTTCGTATCACAGCTATGCCATGCCCCAGCGCGACTTCCTCTTCTATACGGATAAGGCAAAAACCAAAACCAAATGGGTTTACCCTTGGGACGATATGTCCACCAGCTATACCCCGCAGTTTTCCATGCTCCATGGCTGCGTGGCCTACACCGTCGAGCTGCCTGCCTATAACGATGATGTTGTCACCGCTGTCTGCTATGGCAGTCTCAGTCAGGCCGATTATGTCAAAGAGGAGAAGCTGGGTTTTCTCATGGATCAGGTCAAAATCTATGAGCGCGGCGTGAAGAATGCGAACTCTGATGCCTATGAACTGGTCGGCCAGTGGTTCTGCAATCAGAGCGATGTAGAGGGCGCGGAAATGCACATCATGCGCCCGGAATATACCGGCGAGGGAGAAAACGGCAATTTCTATCCCGAATGCTACCTGATTCCTTTGGACAGGGAGAACCAGTGCAATTTACAGGCTGCCCGGGATACGATGATCTGGATGAGCCGCAACGATGTCAAGGTCAATCTCACCACCGCGCCAATTGCATATGACGGCATTACCTACCCTGCCGGAACGCTGGTTATTCCCATGTATCAGGCCAAGCGCTCTGTTGCCAACAGCGCCTTGTATGGTGGTACGCTGCTCCAGTCCTGGCCAATCGTCTATTCTGAAAATGTTACCGCCTTCCATAAAATCTATGGCTTCGATATGGCAACGGTCACGAAGCCGGCGGCATATGAACAGATTATGCAGCTTGCAGGCGAGTGTATGGATTATGACGAGGTTTTATCCTATGCGGACTCCATCACCTCTTCGTTCCGCGGCGAAGCGGGCAGGGATGTTATTATCCGCAATGATTCTTCGGATGCCGCTGCCGCAGTCAATGCGCTGCTGCAAGAGGGCAGAAAGGTCGGCATGATTGTCGATGGCGAGCGAAAGGGCGATTTTATCTGCTCCTATGCGGATTATCTCACCGTTGCTGACCGCTATCTCCTGCTTGCCACGGGGGTCGCTGCCAGAAGTGAAGGCATTCATGCCCAGTGCATCAAAACCAATCCCACGGTCTATATCACCGGCGTTCCCGATGATAACCCTTATAGCTGTATCACCTTATTCCAGCTATACAATACCAACTGGAATTATGATCGGGTTGCCATGGAGAATATGAATTTCAATATGACAGAAATTCTTTCCGAGGCGGATGTCATTGCAGGCTCCAGCGAACTCACCAAGGCAGAAAGTGCCGCAATCCTAAATGGCACCCCCTATATTGGCTATGGCTCTACCATCTATTATAACAATGGCTTTAAGGCGATTAACAGCGCCATAGGCGGCGCAACCCGTACAGCGCTGCCCGGTGCGATGGACTGCCTGTGCTATGTGACCTATCCATCCAATACGCTGGTCAATGCCAGCTATATCGCGGGCGGGGATGATATGCTCTATGGCTATGCCTACGAAGACGGCTACTACGGCTACTTCAGCAAGATCCCAGCCGGTGCGGTGCCGCTGGTCGCTGTCGATGGCTCCCGTACCCCCATACAGGGCTTTATTCCCACAAGCAGCGCCTACCGAACCTTCCTGAATGGCGGGATTCTCGGCTACAGCTTTGATAATGCGAAGCTCCATCTTGCCATCTTTGCCAACACCCTGACCTATAAGGCACACCAGAAGGACGAATATACCTACATCAGCAATTTCATTTTCTCCTCTCTTCTGACCGATGAGGCATATGTCGGCACCTGCGCCCACCAATTGGAGACGGAACGCATCCCCGCTACCTGTCTGGAGGGCGGCTACAGCGTCTATACCTGCACCATCTGCGGCTATGAATATACCGCAGATGAGACCCCGGCACTGGGACACAGCTATGTCGATGGTGTGTGCATCCGCTGCGCAGAGCCGGAGCCTGTAAGGCTGCTTCTTGGCGCAGCAACCGGCAAAGCGGGGGATACGGTCACAGTTTCCCTCTCTGTCAAAAATAATCCGGGTCTTGCGTCCTTCCAGCCGATCCCGCTGTATGATGCCGATCAGCTTGAACTGATTGAGATGGTATATCTATCGGAAACCGCTGTCCAAAACGGTGTCATTGCCAACCTGCGCTTCCGAATAAAGGAAGACTGCATATTGGGTGCAATAGCCGTTTCGCTGGAGGAAATGCCGGACGTTGCCATTTCCGATGGCCAAATCCATGTGGTGGATTATATTCCCGGTGATTTGGATAGCGACAACGAGATTACTGTCCGCGATCTGGCGCTTCTGCGCCGCTATCTTGCCAATGGCACCGCATTCCCCGCAAATCAGGATGCCGCCGATCTGGACGGAATCCCAGGCATCAATGAGGAGGATGTGGCATATCTGCGCCGCTTCCTTGCCTATTGGGAGGGCTATGTACCAAGCTATAAGTTAGCGGCTGCGGAAACCTTCCCAACATAGCCCGCGCCAAGGCTTCCCCTCTGGGGAAGCTGTCGAGCGAAGCGAGACTGAAGAGGTCATTGGAAGCACTACTAAAACCGAAAATTTTCCCAATATAGGAAGCACTCTGTATGAGGAGTGAAACCTCATCCGCCGCCTGCGGGCGGCACCTTCCCCAGAGGGGAAGGCAAGGGCTAAGGCTTCCCCTCTGGGGAAGCTGTCGAGCGAAGCGAGACTGAAGAGGTCATTGGAAGCACTACTAAAACCGAAAATTTTCCCAATATAGGAAGCACTCTGTCTTAGGAGGCCAACCTCATCCGCCGCCTGCGGGCGGCACCTTCCCCAGAGGGGAAGGCAAGGGGCTAAGGCTTCCCCTTTGGGGAAGCTGTCGAGCGAAGCGAGACGGAAGAGGTCATTGGAAGCACTACTAAAACCGAAAACCTTCCTAACATAGAAAGCACGCAGTTTCAGGAGTGAAACCTCATCCGCCGCCTGCGGGCGGCACCTTCCCCAGAGGGGAAGGCAGGGGCTGTTAATTTACTGCCATGGAAAATCGCCCACTGTCCTGTTGTTGTCTATCCCAATGTTCACATTTTCTTAACTCGTTCAATTACCGTGGTTTTGGCGGTTGATTTATTCGGTTTTATTATTTATAATAATAGTATTCAAAAATCCGGCCTTCGCCCATTCGTGAGGGTACGAACCAAAAGGAGGCATTTTGTATGTGCCAGAATTGCGAAAAGGAAAAATTTTATATTACAACGCCCATCTATTATCCCTCCGCCAAGCTCCATATCGGCCACACCTACTGCACCGTGGCGACCGATGCCATGGCCAGATACAAGCGTCTGCGCGGCTATGATGTGATGTTCCTCACCGGCACCGATGAGCACGGCATGAAGATTGAGGAGAAGGCGAAGGAAGCCGGTATTACGCCGCAGGAATTCGTGGACGGCATCGTGCTGGGCGAAGGCGGCGTGAAAGACCTGTGGAAGCTGATGAACATCTCCTATGACCGCTTCATCCGCACCACCGATGACTACCATGTGGAAGCCATCCAGAAAATTTTCCGCAAGATGTACGACAATGGCGATATCTACAAGGGCGCTTATAAGGGTCTGTACTGCACCCCCTGTGAATCCTTCTGGACGGAAAGCCAGCTCGTGGACGGCAAGTGCCCCGACTGTGGCCGTGAGGTGCATGAGGCTGAGGAGGAGGCTTACTTCTTCCGCCTTTCCAAGTATGCCGACCGCGTACAGGATCTTCTGGAAAATACCGATTTCCTCCAGCCCCGTTCCCGCGTGAACGAGATGGTCAATAATTTCATTAAGCCGGGTCTGGAAGACCTCTGCGTTTCCCGCACCACCTTCACCTGGGGCATTCCTGTGGACTTTGATCCGGGTCATGTGGTCTATGTCTGGGTGGACGCTCTGTCCAACTATATTACCGCGCTGGGCTTTGGCAATGACAAGTACAGCGACTACAATAAATACTGGCCTGCCGATTATCATTTCGTGGGTAAGGAAATTGTCCGCTTCCACACCATCATTTGGCCCGCCATGCTCATGAGCATGGGAGAACCCCTGCCCAAGCACGTATTCGGTCACGGTTGGCTGCTGCTTGACGGCGGCAAGATGTCCAAGTCCAAGGGCAATGTGGTAGACCCCTACCTGCTGGCACAGCGCTACGGCGTGGATGCGCTGCGCTTCTTCCTGCTGCGCTCGTTCCCCTTCGGCTCTGACGGCAACTTCTCCAATGAACTGCTCATCAGCACCATCAACACCGACCTTGCCAATGATCTGGGCAATCTGGTCTCCCGCACCTGCGCCATGATCCAGAAGTTCTTCGGCGGCCAGCTCCCTGCCGAGCAGCAGGCCGATGAGGAAAAGGATGCCGAGCTGCTTGCCATGGCCGGAAGCCTCAGTGAAAAGTATGCCGAGCAGATGGATGCACTGGCCTTCCAGAATGCCCTTGCGGAAATTTTCAAGGTCATTTCCCGCGCCAATAAGTATATTGACGAAAACGAGCCGTGGAAGCTGGCTAAAGACCCCGCAGCAAGCGCCCGTCTGGCAAAGGTTATGTATAACCTGCTGGAAACCATCCGCATCTGTGCAGGTCTCCTTGTTCCCTTCATGCCCGATTCTGTGAAGGTCATTCTGGAGCGGATCGGCGCAAATGATGCGCCGTGGGATACCCTGTCCACCTTCGGCGTTCTGAACGCTGATGCAAGGATTATTGTAGGAGACCCCATTTTCCCGCGTATCGACATGGAAAAGGAACTGGCGGCTCTGGAGGAAATCCATCAGGCTGCCCTGCGCGAAGCGCTGCCAGAGAAGGAATTCGAGCCGTTTGCACCTGAGGTTTCCTTTGACGATTTCTGCAAGAGCGACCTGCGCGCCGTGAAGGTCAAGGCTTGCGAGGGCGTGAAGAAGAGCGACAAGCTCCTCAAGTTCACCCTCGATGACGGCACCGGCACCGACCGCACCATCCTCTCCGGCATTGCTAAGTACTATGCCCCCGAGGATTTGGTCGGCAAGACCCTGCTTGCCATCATCAACCTGCCCCCCAGAAAAATGATGGGACGCGAATCCTGCGGTATGCTCCTGTCCTCCATCCATAAGGAGAAGGGCGAGGAGAAAATTAACCTCATCATGCTCGACGATTCCATCCCCGCAGGCGCAAAGCTCTGCTGATAAGGGATAAGAGGGCGGTTCTCCTGACCCCGCGTCTATTAAAAAATACAAAAAAATGCCACGAACAAGGGGACGGGAGAATCGTCCCCTTGTCCGCTATAATAAAGAATCATCCAATAGAGCTTCCATAGGCACATCTAAGATACGCGAAATTGTAAGAAGCTCAATATCCGATACGATTCGAATTTGCCCCTCCAGCTTTGAAAGGCTTGAAGGGTTGATATCTACCCCGAGAAGCTGCATTTGAGCAACCAGTTCGCGTTGCTTCATATGACGTTCTTTACGGAGCGCCTCAATTTTTGCACCGCAGATATTCATGCGTCCATAGGGATAACGCCGTGGTTTCATAGTATCACCGCAAATAATTCTTTTACAGAATTATATTTCAAAAAGTAATTGACTTAATTCCAAAATAGAATTATAATCTAAAAAAGATTGCAGGAAGGGGACAAGGAGACGGCGCAAAACCGCCAATATTGTGTCTCCGCTGCAAAAACTCCTGATTTTTGGAACAAATGGAGTTTATTATCGTCAAACAGGTAGCCAATAAATTTGAGGGAAGGACTGGTTACAATGAACACGAAAGCCTTTTGAAAGCGATTTGCAAGAGTGGGACGGTTTTCAATGGCGTTAAGTTAGCAACTGTGAAAACTTTCGTTTTGATAACATTGTTCCACAGGGGTCAAGGCTTCCCCAGAAGGGAAGGCAAGGGCTGTTAACTTACTGCCATTGAGATTCCTTGTCTCCCATATTTTAAAATAAGGAGAATCATAATGAAAACGATGAAAAAAACAATTTGTGCATTTTTGGTTATTGCTCTGCTTCTGGGGCTGTGTGCTGTACCGGCCAGCGCAACCCGTGTCAGCGAAGCAAACGCCTTCCTGCGTGAGCACATTATGAAAGATGGTAAAAGTGGGATGTTTGGTATGTACGCTATCTCCGGTGAGCTGGTAACGTATGACGGCAGTGCCGGAAGCTGTACGGGCACCGGTGCATCCATGATATATAATTCAGAAACCGGATCTATTGGCCTGTATGGCGGCGCATATTGGCAGGATATCTCCATTGGTATTCCTGAATCTGATACGGAAGATGTTTTCTCCTGCTATCTGTCCTCATCCCCCACACAGGAGGGGGTTATGCTGAACCGCAATAAGATTTATAAGGATACCAAGATCACGTTCAGCAACTACCGCGGCGGGGAAGATACGAAGGAAGAATCGGAATATTTTATGACCATCGCCTTCCACAACGCTATGGCCTTCCTTGACAGCCAGCTTCGTCTGGGTGGCTTTACCCTTGCCGATCTCGGCTTTGTCAATTACGGCAAGAACAGCCCCGCACCCTGCCCGGATTATGGCATTCATTGCCCCGGCAGATTCTTCAATGATATGCCCGATGGCGACCACTGGGCGCATCAGGCCATCGACTGGGCGGTTCAGAACGACATCACCAGTGGTACCGCCGATTACGCTTTCAGCCCGAATAAAGCCTGTACCCGCGCACAGGTTGTCACCTTCCTGTGGAGAGCCGCAGGTTGTCCGAAACCGCAAAATACAGAGAGTTCCTTTGAGGATGTCAATCCCACTTCCTTCTATTATGAGCCGGTTCTGTGGGCAGTAGAAAGCGGTCTTACCAAGGGTATTTCCGAAACCATCTTCAAGCCGGACGGCGAATGCACCCGTGCGCAGGTGGTCACCTTCCTGTGGCGGCTGAACGGCAGCGGGAAGGACAGCGCCAAGAGCGAATTTAGCGATGTGCCGCAGGATGCTTATTATGCCGATGCCGTCAACTGGGCAGTCGCCAATGGCATCACCGAGGGCACCGGCAGCGGCAAATTCTCCCCCAAACGCTCCTGCACCAGAGCACACGTTGTCACCTTCCTTTACAGGGGACAAAGGGACAGTTCTTCTGTCTCCCTGTCCAACCGATAAGAAACAATAGACAAGGGAAAACGGGGGCTAAGGCTTCCCCTCTGGCGAAACTGTCGAGCGAAGCGAGACTGATGAGGTAATGGAACGCCAAGACAGAGAACCGTCCCCTGTCTTGCCCTCACTTGTCTCTCATATTTTAAAAATAAGGAGAATTATAATGAAAACGATGAAAAAAACAATTTGTGCATTTTTGGTCATTGCTCTGCTTCTGGGATTGTGCGCAGTGCCAGTTTCCGCAACCCGCAGCAGTGACGTAAAAGCCTATCTGCGTGATCAGATCATTCGCAATGGCAAAGAAACCTCGCCCGGATGGTATACGCTCTCTGGTGAGACGGTAACGGATACCGGCAAGAATGGGAGCAAAACTGTCATTGGGGCAACGATTTCCTGTTCTACGGAAACCGGCCTGATTCAAATAAACGGTGCTGCATATCAGCAGACGACGACGATTGAGATTCATAATACGCTTACGGATGATTATATTGGCTGCTATGCGACCTCCGGGGAAGTGCGTGAGGGATTTGATATTCAATGCCGTCTGGTCTACAAGGATCTCAAATTGGAGTTCAGCGAATACCGAGGCACCGCAGAAGAAAAGGCAGAGGTTGACTACTGGATAACGCTTGCCTTCCACCGCGCCATGGCCTTACTTGACAGTCTGCTTCGTGCCGGCGGCTGCACCCTTTCCGATATCGGCCTTATCAATTACGACAAAAACAGACCCACGTGCCCGGAATATGGTACGAGTTGCCCCGGAAATCTCTTTGAGGATATGCCCAATAGCGACCACTGGGCGCATCAGGCCATCGACTGGGCGGTTCTGAATTGCATTACCTTTGGCACCTCCTATTTTATGTTCAGCCCGAACAAGGCCTGTACCCGTGCACAGGTTCTCACCTTCCTCTGGCGTGCCGCAGGATCTCCCGAACCGGAAAATATGGATAGTCCCTTTGAAGATATCAATCCGGCGGCCTCCTATTATACGGCGGTTCTGTGGGCAGTGGAAAATGGTCTTACCAAGGGCATTTCCGAAACGATTTTCAAGCCGGATGGCAAATGCACCCGTGCGCAGGTGGTCACCTTCCTGTGGCGGCTGAACGGCAGCGGGAAGGACAGCGCCAAGAGCGAATTTAGCGATGTGCCACAGGATGCTTATTATGCCGATGCCGTCAACTGGGCAGTCGCCAATGGCATCACCGAGGGAACCGGCGGCGGCAAATTCTCCCCCAACGGTGTGTGCACCAGAGCACACGTTGTCACCTTCCTTTACCGCGCACGAGGAGATGCCCTGTCCGGCAAATAAAAACAATAGACAAAGGATCGGGGGATAAGGCTTCCCCAAAGGGGAAGCTGTCGAGCGAAGCGAGACTGAAGAGGTCATTGGATGCACTGCTAAAACAAAAAATTTTCCCAATATAGGAAGCACTCTGTCTTAGGAGTGAAACCTCATCCGCCGCCTGCGGGCGGCACCTTCCCCAGAGGGGAAGGCAAGGGCTGTTAACTTAACGCCATAGACCCGTCCCCCGATCCCTCCATGGAGCATTTTGAATATGAAGGTTGTAATTATAGATGGTCAGGGCGGCCGGTTAGGGCAGCTTTTGGCAGAGGCGATTGTAAAGGCAAATCTCCATTGCGAATTGCTCGCAATTGGGACAAACAGCATTGCGACCAGCGCAATGCTGAAGGGCGGAGCAAAGCAGGGCGCTACCGGGGAGAACCCGGTGATGGTAGCCTGTCGGGATGCGGATATCATCATCGGTCCCATTGGTATCATCTCTGCGGATTCCCTGCTTGGAGAAATTACGCCCGCTATGGCTGTTGCCATTGGGCAGAGCAAGGCGCTGAAGCTCCTTCTCCCGGTCAGCCATTGCAACCATCGGGTTGTCGGCGTGAAAAACCTGACAATGCATGAGCTGGTTGCCGAAACCATCGCAGAATTAAAAAAGCGGCTGAATGAGGCTTCATAAGTTGGAAAATAACAATATTTTATCCTGTTTTTCTCAAGAATCCGATCTACAGGACATTTTCAAATTTCTTTTTCAGTCCTGCTTCGGCTGTGAGCATCTTCTTTCTGATGAGGCAAGTGCGCTTGCCATGCTCCGTCAGGAGATGCTCTTTGCCGAGCAGGACGATTTGCCTGAAATGGAACTGCTGGACGGGGCGTATTGCCGGGTGCATCTGAAGATATTGCATCGGGGTCTTTCGCCGGAAACCCTGTGCAAATTATTTTTTCTCTCTTCGGAAAAATGCCCCGATGGGAAAGCCCGCCTTGAACAAAAGCTCCAAAATTTGCTGGACTGTGCAAAAGAGGGGCTTCTTCCTTTTTCCGAAAACGAGGTAAGCGAAAAAATAAGCATTTGGCGAGACAGCGGCTTTCCTGCGCTACACCATTCGGAAAGCTACCGGGCGGCACATCATCCGGCCTATCGGGTGATCCGGCAGGATTTTTTGCGGCTTCTCCCTCTGCTTACGGAAATTGACAGGCTGCTTTGTTCTGATATGCAGAGCATCATCATAGCATTGGATGGAAGATGTGCATCCGGCAAGACAACCATGGCAGCCACCTTGTCCCAAATTTATGACTGCAATGTGTTCCATATGGATGATTTTTTCCTCCGTCCAGTACAGCGAACCGCCGAGCGTCTGTCGCAGCCGGGAGAAAATATTGACCATGAGCGCTTTTGGGAGGAGATTCTGCACCCTCTGTCAGAAGGCAGAGCGGTATGCTACAGGAAATACAACTGCGCAAGGCAGGCTTTAGAGCCACCCATCACCGCCCCCCAAAAGCGGCTGCATATCATTGAGGGGGTTTATTCGCTCCATCCGAGGCTTTTTGCCTCCTACGATCTGACCGTTCTTGCCGATACCACGAAGGAGGTGCAGAGAGAACGGATTTTAAGGCGAAATTCCCCAGAAATGGCAGAAAAGTTTTTCTCTGTCTGGATTCCGATGGAGGAAGCCTATTTTCTGAAAGAAAATATTCGGGAAAAAGTAAACCTGATTTTATAGCCACGGCAATAAGGACATCACGAAGATGTCATAATCGTTCAAGACGATGATATCAAATGAAAAAGAGGTTTCCTATTGATGTCATCCAGAACAAAACCATTCCGCGTCATTCTCGCGGCCATGTTCCTTGCGCTTGCGCTGGTGCTTCCCTTCCTGACTGGACAGATTCCACAGATTGGAAATGCACTGTGTCCGATGCATATCCCGGTTCTGTTGTGCGGTTTTTTCTGCGGCCCGTGGTATGCCCTTGCTGTCGGATTTGTCGCGCCGCTGCTGCGCTTTATTCTGTTCGGTATCCCGCCGATCTTCCCTACCGGAATCGCCATGTGCTTTGAGCTTGCGACCTACGGACTTGTGTCTGGGCTTCTTTATCAGCAGCTTCCCAAGAAAAAGAGCAGTATTTATATCTCCCTGCTTGCCGCCATGCTCGCCGGACGCCTCATTTGGGGCACAGTAAGGCTTATCCTATACGGCCTCGGCAAATCCAATTTTGGCTGGATCGCATTTCTGTCCGGTGCCCTGCTCAACGCCATTCCCGGCATTATCGTGCAAATCATTTTGATTCCAATTTTGGTTATAAAAATCCAGAATCGTCCTTGATTTTTTACAGATAGAATTCCATCGGATAGACCATGTGACCGATTTCCTCCAGCTCGTCTACAGTTATCAGCCCTGCCGGGGCATGGAGGACAGAGGGAATGCGGTTGACAATGGTGGCACAGGTGTGCTCGGCGGTGGCGGGCTTGAGGACGCGGAAGGTGGTGTCCGGCTCACCGAAGATTTTCCAGTCGCAAAGGTCGCCGTCATTCTCGCCGTAGACCTTCCCGACACACTGGGTCTCTAGCGTGATGCCCTGGAAGGTTTCCGTGGTGACTACCGCCGCCATGCCGATGCAGTGGCCTTTGGGAATTGTGGCGTGCAGGGTGTTGGACCAGAGATCCCCCTCATGGAAATAGGGCACGCATTTCTGTGTGACGGATTTTATGCTCAGGCCAAGCTTTGCGGCCAGCGCCTCATTGGAATTCCAGACATAGGACGGCTCTACCGTCTCCGGGTGGGCAAGCTGCTTCTCAAATTCCTCAGGGGTAAGACCAACACCGTGTGCCTTCGCCAATGCTTCACCGTAATCCTCCACATTGTACGAAACCACACCCTCAATGCGGTGGATCGTATGGCAGCCGCCGGCAACCATGCCCACCAGATTCACCCAGAAGATATCCTCCATGCCGCTGCCGACAAAGGTGCAGCCATTTTCCTTCGCGGTCACATCCAGAAGGTTTGCCAAAACGGGGGAAGTGGTGCGGCAATTGGTCGCTTCCTCGCAGGTCGTAATCACGTTGATGCCGCGCTCCAGACACCGCATAAAATGCGGGAAGCAATCCCTGACAAAGCTGAACAGGGTCACAATCGCAATATCGGGATCGGTCTCATCCAGCACTTGATCGGCATCCTCCCGAATGAGAATCCCGGTCTTGAAGCCCAAATTTGCATACTCGCCAATATCCATGCCCACAATTTCCGGGTTGTTGTCAATCGCACCGACAATTTCCGCACCGTTCTCATAGAGATACCGCAGCAAAAATTTGCTCATCTTCCCGCACCCGTACTGTACAACTTTAATTTTCCTCAAGGTTCTCGACTCCTTTACCATGCTATTTGCTTATGCAAGCATAGTTTGCGGCAGTTTTTCCAAATTATCCAACAAATATCGCCGCAAGAGAGAATTAACCTCACAGGTAAATTCTAGAATTGACATTTAAGTAAATATATGTTATATTAAATTTACCTCAGAGGTTAATTTATGCGTGAGGTGATATGTTGCATATTATATACAAGACTCGTAAGATCGAAAAGATTTGCACAAGTGCTTACGAGGCAGAGAAAAGGTACAGCAGAGAAATGGCAGAGAAGATACATATGCGAATGGATCAAATTCGCGCTGCGGAATCTGTTGATGAAATGCAACATTTTCAGATTGGCCGATGTCACCCACTGAAAGGAGAGCGACAGGGGCAATATGCTGTTGACTTGGTTCATCCATATCGGCTGGTCTTCGAGAAAATTGAAGACGAGATTCAAATTGCGAACATAATGGAAATTGTGGATTATCATTAGTTTCCGTTGATTGAAGGAGGAAATACGATGGTGAGAAGTCGCACTTATATTGCAACACCACCGGGCGCGACGATAAAAGAGCAATTGCTTGACAGAGGTTTAAGTCAAAAAGAATTTTCCATTCGTATGGGGATGTCTGAAAAGCATATCAGCAATCTGATTCAGGGAGATGTTCAGCTTACCCCGGAGGTCGCTGTTCGACTGGAAAGAGTTTTGGGTGTACCCGCAAAGTTCTGGAACAATCTGGAAGCAATTTATCGAGAAAAACTTGTCAAAACAAATGAAGAAAATGAAATGGCTGCGGATATAGAGTTTGTCAGGAAATTGCCATATAACGAAATGGCAAAAAATGGGTGGGTTCCCGAAACCAGAAAGCCAACGGAAAAGGTTTTGCATTCAAGAAATTTTTTTGAGGTAGCAAATCTTCAATTTATCACGAATCCTCAATTGGTAAAAATCGCTGCTCGCCGTCTTGCGGACACAGAAAAGAGTGATTTTGCGCTGCTGGCTTGGGCACAGAAAGCAAAGCTTGAAGCCCGATATATCGAAACCTCTCCTGTTGATTTGAAAACTCTGAGTAAGAATCTTCCGCAAATTCGGAAAATGACCACAATGAATCCATCTGATTTTTGTGACCCGCTGATCAAAATGTTAGCGGATTGTGGAATTGCACTTGTCTTTTTGCCGCATATTGGCGGTTCCTTCCTTCACGGTGCATCATTTTGTGACGGAAATAAAATTGTGGTTGGTCTTACGGTGCGTGGAAAATATGCCGACACATTTTGGTTCAGCTTTTTTCATGAATTGGGGCATATCCTCTTAGGGCACATTCATAAGCCGGATGGAACAACAGAGGAGGATGAGCTTGCAGCGGATTATTTTGCAAGAGACAATTTGATTCCTGTTGCAGATTTTGAACAGTTCATATCGCGCAGGAATTTCTCTATGACCACAATTCGCAGCTTCGCACATGATATCGAAATTGATCCGGGCATTGTTGTTGGCCGTTTGCAGAAGGAGGGTTATATTCAATATAACCGCTGCAATGGTCTTAGGACACAATATATGCTTTCTATGTAAGGTTATAAAAATGGGGCTGCCTCGTTTTGAGACAGCCCCAAGTGGTTTATTTATATAGTATTGAATCAATAAGGAAGAATGGGCATATTGCCGTCATCGAAGCCTTTTTCGACCTTTTGGATTTGGATATAGTATTGGTAGCTGTCGTTGACCTCAACCAGAACGCGGTCGCCCGCTTTTTTGCCCCAGAGGGCTTTGCCGACAGGGGAGACCTTCGTGATGCGTCCGGCAAGAGCATCCTGCCGCATGGAGGTGACGATCTGAACCTCTTCGGTTTCGTCATCCTCTTCGATATAAATCGTGACCTTGTCGAACAAGCCGATGCCTTCGCCTTCGGCTTCGCTGTCCACGACCTTGGCAGTTTTGATCATGCGCTCCAGATAGCGGATGCGGCTTTCATTGCGGTTTTTTTCGCGCTTGGCGACCTTGTATTCATCGTTTTCGCTGAGGTCGCCGAATTCTCTGGCGGTGACAACATCCTGAATTAACTGCGGACGAAGTTCAATGCGCCGGTAGTTGATTTCCGCCTCCATTTTCTCAATGTCAACTTTTGTCAGTTCATCGTACATGGTAACATCTCCACAGATACCAAAAAACCGACCGAAAGGCCGGTTTTTGGATTAATTTTATTTTGCATACTCCACGACTTTGGTTTCGCGGATGACATTGACCTTGATCTGGCCGGGGTATTCCAGCTCGTCCTCGATCTTCTTGGCGATTTCGCGCACCAGAAGAACCATAGCGTCCTCGGAAACCTCCTCGGGCTTGACCATGATGCGAACCTCGCGGCCAGCCTGAATGGCATAAGCCTTCTCTACGCCGGGATAGGAGCCGGTAAGCTCTTCGAGCTTCTCCAGACGGCGGATGTAGTTCTCCACATTCTCTCTGCGTGCGCCGGGACGGGCAGCGGAGATGGCATCGGCGGCCTGAACCAGACAGGCGATGACGGTCTGGGCTTCCACATCGCCATGGTGAGCCTCGATGGCATGGATAACGGCGGGATTTTCCTTGTATTTTCTGGCAAGCTCCACGCCCAACTGGACATGGCTGCCTTCCATTTCGTGGTCAACGGATTTGCCAAGGTCATGGAGCAAGCCGGCTCTCTTGGCAAGGGCAACATCCTCGCCCAGCTCGGAGGCCAGCAGACCGGAAATGTGTGCGACCTCGATGGAGTGATTCAGAACATTCTGACCGTAGGAGGTACGGAACTTCTGGCGGCCAAGGAGCTTGATCAGCTCCGGATGCAGGTTGTGGATGCCGGTCTCGAAGGTGGCGCGTTCGCCCTCCTGCTTAATGACGTGCTCCACTTCGCGGCGCGCCTTCTCGACCATATCCTCAATACGGGTGGGATGGATGCGGCCATCGGCAATGAGCTTTTCCAGAGCCAGACGGGCGATTTCGCGGCGAACCGGGTCGAAGCTGGAAACCGTGATGGCTTCGGGGGTGTCGTCAATAATCAGGTCAACGCCGGTAATCGTTTCCAGCGAACGGATATTGCGACCCTCTCGGCCGATAATGCGCCCCTTCATCTCGTCATTGGGCAGGGGCACCACTGATACCGTTGCTTCTGCCGCATGATCGGCGGCGCAGCGCTGGATCGCAATGGAGATGATTTCTCTGGCATACTGGTCGGCTTCTTCTTTATACTGGGCTTCAATTTCCTTGATTTTCATAGCGGCCGCATGGCGGCATTCGGATTCCACGTTCTTGAGCAGATAAGCTTTTGCGTCCTCCTGAGACAGACCGGAGATTTTCTCAAGGACTTCGAGTTCGCTGTTTTTGATGCGGGTGACTTCTTCCTGGGCGGCCACGATGGTCTGCTGACGCTTGCGCAGATCCTCTTCTTTGCGTTCAAAAGCGTCCATTTTCTTATCCAGGGATTCTTCTTTTTGCTGTAGACGGCGCTCCTGTTTCTGGAGGTCGCTACGGCGTTCTTTAATTTCTTTGTCGTTTTCTGTGCGAGATTTATGGATTTCTTCCTTGGCTTCCACAAGGATTTCACGTTTCTTGTTTTCACCGGATTTAATGGCTTCATTGATAATACGGCGGGCTTCATTTTCGGCACCGCCAATTTCGCGCTCGGCAACCTTCTTACGGTATGCAATGCCGATAAAGAAGAAGACGATAGCGCCAATAAAAAATGCTGCAAGCGGCAACATATAATGATACCATTCCATAATTCCAACACACCTCCTTGTTCATAAATTTGGGTATGCTGAGATAAAGCAAATGCAAGCTCCACGATTCCCCTCATTCGTGGATGCACAAACTAATCTAAGATATATTGTAGCTTTATTCACGAGTTATGTCAAGTAAGATTGCACGAAAAACAGGGATAAAATTTGTCTATTTACACAGGTCGCATAACGGACGTTGACAACTGCAATTTTGCGTGATATCATTTAAAAGTTGAAAGTGGAAAGTTAGGAAGAGAACGCTACACCGTGCACTTTCAATTTTATATCTGCGGGTATGGTGGAATTGGTAGACTCGGTGGATTTAGGTTCCACTGCCAAAAGCGTGCAGGTTCGAGTCCTGTTACCCGCACCAAAAACAGGACACCCCGGAGGGGTGTCCTGTTTTTGGTGCGGCAGGGCTCGAACGATCCAAATGCAACTGTCCGGGGGACAGTTGCTCCACCAGTTCGCAAACTGGTGGACACAATCATTTTTGCCGAAGGCAAAAATGCAAATCGAGTCCTGTTACCCGCGAAAAAAAGAAGGAACCCCGGAGGGGTGTCCTGTTTTTGGTGCGGCAGGGCTCGAACGATCCAAATGCAACTGTCCGGGGGACAGTTGCTCCACCAGTTCGCAAACTGGTGGACACAAT
>JAZRZL010000076.1:0-3328 GCA_045601345.1 Faecousia sp.
TGAGGCGAGCTGCGAGGGATTTTTCTGTCAGATTCAATAAAAATCGCAGAGAATACTTGACGTATTTTCAAGATTTTTATTAAATCTGACGGAAATAAGACCCGCAGATTCGCCCGCGAAGAATAATTAGAGGTGCCCTTATCTGAATTAGTTGAACTCGCCCAACTGTTTGCCACCTAGGACGTGGAAGTGGAGGTGCTTCACGGTCTGGCCTGCGATTTCGCCGCAGTTGGTAACCACGCGGAAGCCGTCAAAGTCCAGCTCCTTTGTGAGCTTGGCAATCACGGCAAAGATGTGGCCGACAACAGCGGCATTCTCCTCGGTGATCTCGGCGGCAGAGGACAGATGCTCCTTGGGCACGACCAGAAAATGCTTGGGTGCCATGGGGGCAATGTCATAAAATGCATAGCAAAGCTCGTCTTCATAGACCTTGTTGGAGGGAATCTCCCCGGAAATGATCTTGCAGAAAATGCAGTCGTTCATGGTAATTCTCCTTTTCTTATTTCATGTTGGCCTTGACAAATTCTTCTACGGATGCAAGTGCCTCGTCCAGCTTGTCGGCATCCTTTGCACCGCCCATAGCGGAATCGGGCTTGCCGCCGCCGGAGCCGCCGCAGATGGCGCAGACCTGCTTCACCAGTAGGCCAGCCTTGATACCGGCAGCAACTGCTTCCTTGCCGCAGACAGCCAGAATGGAAATCTTCTCACCCTGAATGCCAGCCAGAACGGCAACGGCCTTCGGGTCGAAGTCACGAACCAAATCACCGAACTTACGAAGATCGGGAACGCTCAGGTCATTGCGGATACAGCTTGCCACACACAGGCCGGAAATATCCTTGCCACCTGCCAGAAGGCTGCGCACGTCACCTGCCAGAAGGCGATCCTTCATGGCATCAAGCTGCTGGCGAAGCTCCTTGACCTCAGCAACAGTGGATTCTGCCTTGTGCAGAAGTTCACCGGCATTGGGAGCCTTCATGATTTCGCTGGCCTTGTTGAGCATATTGGCATAGCCGTTCATCTGTTCAAGAACTGCCTTGCCGGTGATGGCCTCAATACGGCGCACGCCGGAAGCTACAGAGCCTTCGGATACGACGGAGAACAGGCCGACCTTTGCGGTATTGTCCAGATGCGTGCCGCCGCAGAATTCCATGGACACATCGCCCATCTGTACCACGCGCACCACATCGCCGTACTTCTCACCGAACAGAGCCGTTGCACCGAGCTTCTGTGCCTCTGCAATGGGCAGCACCTTGGTGTCAATATTGAGGCCGGAAAGGGTGTAATTTACAACATATTCATTGATCTTTGCCATTTCCTCAGGGGTAATGGCGGAGAAATGGGTAAAGTCAAAACGCAGGCGGTCGGGTTCTACCAGAGAACCGGCCTGATGGACATGGTCACCCAAGACGCTAACCAGTGCAGACTGGAGCAGGTGGGTGGCACTATGGGCGCGGCGGATGGCCTGACGGCGCTCGACATCAATCTTTGCCTCGACAATGTCATCATCCTTGATGGCACCCTTGACCATCTTGCCATGGTGGAGGTACTTGCCGCCCTTATCCTTGAGCACGTTGGTCACTTCAAATACGGCTTCGCCGCTGGTGATCACGCCGTGGTCGGCAACCTGGCCGCCCATTTCTGCATAGAAGGGAGTCTTATTGAGTACCAGAATGCCCTCTTCGCCGCCTGCAATCGCGCCGGAAACCTCTTCGCCTACACAGACAGCCAGCACCTTGGCCGTCTCCACATTCTTTTCGTAGCCGACAAACTCGGTGGGGGTGTTGTCCAAACCTAGATCAATACCTGCCCAAGCCAGATCACCCAGCGCCTTGCGGGCTTCTCTTGCGCGGTTCTTCTGCTCTTCCATGAGCGCCTTGAACGCATCCAGATCCACGCTCATGCCCTCTTCCTCGGCCATTTCGATGGTCAGGTCGATGGGGAAGCCGAAGGTATCATACAGGCGGAAAGCGTCAGCGCCGGAGAATACGGCCTCACCGGCTGCCTTATGGGCAGCGAGCATTTCGCCGTAAATCTTCATGCCGCCATCAATGGTCTTAGCGAAGTTTTCTTCTTCGAGCTTGACAATGCGGGTGATATAGGCAGCGCGTTCACGCAGATAGCCATAATGCACCTCATTCTCCTGCACGACCGTCTCCACGACCTCATAGAGGAAGGGATGGTTGATGCCCAAGAGCTTACCGTGACGGGCAGCTCTTCTGAGCAGGCGGCGAAGCACATAGCCGCGGCCTTCATTGGAGGGCAGAACACCATCGGCGATCATGAAGACGGAAGCTCTGGCATGGTCGGTAATGACACGGAGGGAGACATCCATCTTGTTGGTGATACCGTAGCTGGCACCGGTGATCTCGGTGACCTTTTTCGTGATATTCATGACGGTATCCACATCGAACAGGGAAGGAACATCCTGACATACCACGGCCAGACGCTCCAGACCCATGCCGGTATCAATATTCTTCTGCACAAGCTCGGTATAGTTGCCGTTGCCGTCGTTATCGAACTGGGAGAAGACGTTGTTCCAGACCTCCATATAGCGGTCACAGTCACAGCCTACGGTGCAATCGGGCTTGCCGCAGCCGTACTTTTCGCCGCGGTCATAGTAAACCTCAGAGCAGGGGCCGCACGGGCCGGAACCGTGCTCCCAGAAGTTATCCTCCTTGCCAAAACGGAAAATCCGCTCGGGAGCAATGCCGATATCCTTATTCCAAATTTCAAAGGCTTCGTCATCATCGAGATAGATGGAGGGATACAGGCGCTGCGGATCAAGACCGCAGACTTCGGTCAGAAATTCCCAGCACCAGGGAATGGCTTCCTTCTTGAAGTAGTCGCCGAAGGAGAAGTTGCCCAGCATTTCAAAATAGGTGCCATGGCGAGCCGTCTTGCCGATGTTTTCAATATCGCCGGTGCGGATGCACTTCTGGCAGGTGCACACACGATGGCGGGGCGGTTCCACCTCACCCTTGAAGTAGGGCTTCATCGGTGCCATGCCGGAGTTGATCAGCAGCAGGGATGCGTCATTCTGGGGAATCAGAGAGAAGCTGGGTAGGCGAAGATGGCCTTTGCTCTCGAAGAAGGAGAGAAACATCTCGCGCAGCTCATTCAGACCGTATTTCTTTTGTTCCATGGATTTGCCTCCGTTTGTATCGTAATATTGTTTTTCAGTGAGACAAGGGGATAATATGAAGTGACTCCCGACTTGCAAAACGTGGATTTACCTGTCATACTATAGTTCCAAGGCCATCAATGACCGGAATTACCACATACAAGGGGGAGTCACTAATGACAAGTATAATCTATATTGGCATGGATG
>JAZRZL010000077.1:0-3215 GCA_045601345.1 Faecousia sp.
CTGAGCACCCCAGCATACATGCAGCGTCGAATAGACATTTGTTCGGCTGAAAACCATCACCTGGCAGATCTCGTCCCAATAATCCACATTCTCAAAGGGAATAGTCTCCACCGGCGCACCGGTGATAATCATGCCATCAAAACGGCGATGGGATACCTCATCAAAACTCTTGTAGAATGTCTACAAGTGATCCTGCGATACATGCGTGGATTCATGGCTTGCCATGCGCAGCAGGGTCAGATGAACCTGCAGGGGACTGTTGGCCAGCACACGGGCAATCTGTGTCTCTGTCGTCACCTTGGTGGGCATCAGATTGAGCACCAGCAATTCAAGCGGACGGATGTCCTGAGAAATAGCCCGCTCGCTATACATCACAAAGATGTTTTCATCCAGCAGCGCATTATATGCCGGTAGATTCTTCGGGATAATCAGGGGCATGACATCGCCTCCTTAAATGGCTTCCAGTGCCTGTGCGATATCGGCAATCAGATCCTCTGTACCCTCCAGACCGCAGCTCATGCGGACCAGCTCGGCCGGTACACCGGCAGCCTTCAGCTGCTCGTCTGTCATCTGGCGATGGGTGCTGCTGGCAGGATTCAGGCAGCAGGTGCGTGCATCCGCCACATGGGTCTCAATAGCAGCCAGCTTCAGGTTCTTCATAAAGATGCTTGCCGCTTCACGGCCGCCCTTCAGGCCAAAGGACACCACACCGCAGCTGCCCTTGGGCAGATACTTCTGGGCAATGGCATAATAGGGGCTGGAAGGCAGGCCGCAATAATTGACATAAGCCACCTTGGGATGGTTCTGCAGGAATTCAGCCACTGCCTGTCCATTGGCACAATGCTGCTTCATACGTACGTGCAGGCTCTACAGGCCCAGATTCAGGATGAATGCATTGTTGGGTGAGGGTGTACTGCCAAAGTCACGCATCAGCTGTGCGGTAGCTTTGGTGATAAACGCCCCCTCCTTGCCAAAGCGCTCGGCATAGGTGATACCATGGTAGCTGTCATCCGGCTGGCACAGGCCGGGGAATTTGTCGGCATGCGCCATCCAGTCGAAATTGCCGCTGTCCACAATGGCGCCGCCCACCTGTGCGCCATGACCATCCATATATTTGGTCGTTGAGTGGGTCACGATATCGGCGCCCCACTGGAATGGACGGCAATTCACCGGCGTGGCAAAGGTGTTATCCACAATCAGCGGCACACCATGGGCATGAGCAGCCTTGGCAAACTTCTCGATATCCAGCACGGTCAGGGCAGGATTGGCAATGGTCTCACCAAACACAGCCTTGGTATTGGGGCGGAATGCCGCATTCAGCTCCTCCTCGGTGCACAGGGGATCCACAAAGGTGGCTTCTACACCCATCTTCGCCATGGTGACGGAGATCAGATTGAAGGTTCCGCCATAAATGGTGGAGGAAGCCACGATGTGGCTGCCGCTCTCACAGATGTTGAACAGCGCAAAGAAATTGGCTGCCTGACCGCTGGATGTCAGCATGGCAGCTGTGCCGCCCTCCAGCTGGCAGATCTTGCGGGCCACGGCATCACAGGTGGGGTTCGCCAGGCGTGAATAGAAATAGCCGTCCGCTTCCAGATCGAAGAGCTTGCCCATCTCACTGCTGGATTCATATTTGAAGGTAGTGGACTGGATAATGGGGATCTGCCGAGGCTCGCCGTTTTTCGGCGTATAGCCTGCCTGTACGCATTTGGTACCGATGGAATGGTCTGCCATATAATATCCTTCCTTTCAAAAAAACGGCGGTCATGGTATGCACCATAACCGCCTTCGGTATTCGATCTCAGAACTCAGCGATTCTGAAAACGACCAAAGACGGTGCGGCGCATCATCATATTGGAGTGAAGCTGCCGGAGAAGCATGGAGCGTACCGCCTTTCGTTCAGAATCTTTTTTTCAGTATATCGCAGGTTTTCACGATTGTCAAGAAAAAGTCATTCATCATTATATATTCTAGCGTGGAGGATATCCGTTAAAACCCTTTATGTTTCAATATCTTCACTACACTATCCGTCTAAATGGCAAAAATTATCGTTGATTCTAAAAAGGATACATTTAAAACCCACACATATATCAAGTGGGCGTAGACAATAAATATCATATTGTTTATAATAGGATTGATTTGAACTTTAATGAAAAATTACCGTCTATATAGACGGACAAATCATAATTTGACGAAGGAGCGTGATTGAATGAAAAAATCAATAGCCTTTGCTCTTGCATTAGTTTGTTTGTTGGGGCTGGTTGGCTGCAACGGCAGAACAGTAAATATTGATTTTCCATTTGAGGTCGAAGATGTAGAGAATGTTGAGATGTATCACTATGAGGGAGCACCTGTATCAGCAAAAATGAAGGCGGTCGTTGCCGAAAGTGATATAAAGTCCTTATATGATATGTTAAAGGATTTTCCATTGGAAGACAAAAAAGCTGAGGAAACCACTGGAGCAACTGTAACCAGTTTTAGATTTAATCTTTCAGATGGAACAAGTTACGAGTTGATTTACGTCTGCAATGGGGTCAAGAATGGCAAGCTGAAGTCAGAAACAGGCAGCTTTGAGTATTTTACAAGTGCGGATATTGGTTCTTGCTGGGATAATTTGAATAAGGAACTTGAAGCAATTCCCGTTGAAGAAAGCAAATTGCCAAGATATAAGAATTAGAAAGACAAATCCCAGTTTAACTGCCAAATCTTAATTTGACGAAGGAGCGTTATTGTATGAAGAAGTTATTTACAGTTTTATCTGCCGTTTCATTTATGCTTTTTTCATTGGTTGATTTTATCAAAAATGTGCTTGAAACCTATTATCATATTCAGTTGATGAATGGCATAGGCAATTTCACAAGCGAGGATTATTTTGTTGATGCAGGAATGTGCCAGACCGTTCTGATTATTCTTGCTGTTATCTGCATTGTGCTTGCAATTGTAGAAACATTGAGAGAAAAGAAGAAGTAAACAAATCCCAGTTTTTTGTAGGGCTAAAAAAGGAATACATCGTTTAAGGGCAAGGTTGAAAAATACACCTTGCCCTTTCTCTTTGGATTCAATTGTTTATGAAAATACCATTTGGACAGTTGAACTAGGTAGTGTCAAGATTAATGCGCAAATTTATTTGCAGACTCTGTGTTGAATGGGGTCAGCCAGCCAGGAAGGCGGTGTCGTCCATCGCCTCCAAGTGCTTCATGTTCATGTATTTCTTA
>JAZRZL010000078.1:0-42223 GCA_045601345.1 Faecousia sp.
TGAGGCGAGCTGCGAGGGATTTTTCTGTCAGATTCAATAAAAATCGCAGAGAATACTTGACGTATTTTCAAGATTTTTATTAAATCTGACGGAAATAAGACCCGCAGATTCGCCCGCGAAGAATAATTAGAGGTGCCCTTAAGATACATAACCTGAAAAATTGGTGGGTTAGTAGTTTTGCTGTCACGATAACGATCTGAAGCGAATGTAGCTGGTCACAGAACTGCCACAGAGCAGAAAACGGCGCTGAGAGTGGAAAAATGCTGCAAAAACAAAGAAAAATCAGGGCAAAACATTGAGTTTTACCCTGATTTTTTGGTCGGAATGCCGGGATTCGAACCCGGGGCCTCTTGGTCCCGAACCAAGCGCGATACCAAACTTCGCCACATCCCGTCAGCTTGGTTATTATAGCCTGAGTGGTGAGATTTGTCAAGGTTTTATTCTGAAAATCCGTTCATATGCTTGCCTGAGGTGAGATGAATGGATGAGGAACAGGTTAGGATGATGGAACAGATGCCGGAGGTGCCGGAGGAGGAGAAAAAGGAAGCCCGTGTGAACGGATTGTCTCTTCGTTTGCGTCTTCTGTTGTCTTTGGTGCTGAGTGTGGCAGTGGTTCTTTGTAAGAGCATTGCGCCGGACAGCGGACAGGAGCTTCGACGGTGGATTGTTGGAGATGGCAGTGAGCGGGTGATGCAGGCATTTTTCTCTATGGAGGAGGCACTGGAGGAGGGGGATAGCCCATTGGAGGCTTGGGATGCCTTTTGCCGGGAGCTGACAATTGAGACGGCTTGAGGTTCGTCCCGGTTTTGTTTTCTTTGCCTGTTGCCTGTATTATCTGTTTCCCGGCAACATTGTTCTGCTTTTTTTTATTTTTTCCGCACTGCATGAGCTGGGACATCTGGCGGCACTCTCAATCTGCGGTGTGCACGTCTGCCGGGTCAGCCTTGGTGCTTTTGGCGCGGTGATCAGAACCGGGCCAATGGGACATTTGCAGGAGGTAATATGTACACTATCAGGACCATTGGTGAATTTTTTTTGTTTTTGGGTATTATGGAGAGGTTTTTCGGTGGCAGCACTTATTAGCCTGTTGCTGGGACAATATAATTTACTTCCAATTTTTCCTTTGGATGGGGGTGTCGCGCTTCGTGCGCTGCTGTCTCTTTGGTTGCCGCTTTATCTTGTGGATATTCTTTCTGAGATCATTGGTCTTTTGACACTCGGAGCACTTGGCCTGTGGATGATTTTTTTTATTCCGGGTAGAGCATCGCTCCTGTTTTTTGCATTTTTGCTTTTTCATATTGCGCGGGAAAGAAAATCTCGGTATAATAAAAAAAGTATCTGATTTGTGAGAGGTTTCCTATGACCGATAAGCTGAATAGAATCCTCCCCACTGTGCAGAAGCCTGCGCGGTATGTTGGGGGAGAGTACAATAGCATTGTGAAGGATCAGTCTGAGGTGGAGCTTCGAGTCGCTTTTTGCTTCCCGGACACCTATGAGCTTGGTATGTCCAATCTGGGAATGCGCATTCTCTATGGTGTGATGAATGAGCTTCCCGGTGTGTGGTGCGAGCGCGTCTTTGCACCCTGGGGCGATATGGAAAAGGCGATGCGAGACAATGATATTCCCCTGTTTGCGCTGGAAAGCCATGACCCGGTGAAGGACTTTGATATGATCGCCTTCTCCATTGGCTATGAGATGAGCTATACCAATATTCTCAATATGCTCCTGCTCTCTGGCGTACCGCTGCACTGCTCTGATCGTGAAGGACTGGAGAATATCGTATTCGCAGGTGGCACTTGCGCGTATAATCCAGAACCGCTCTCTGATTTTATTGACTTCTTCTCTCTGGGGGAAGGCGAGGAGATCACGGTAGAGATTTTGGAGCTTTACCGCAAGGCCAAGCGGGAGGGCTGGAGCAAGCACGAATTTTTGCTTCAAGTGAGCAAAATTCCCGGTGTCTATGTCCCTTCCTTCTATGAGCATACCTACAACGAGGATGGCACCATTGCAGCCATTACCCCGCTTTACGGTGCGCCTGAGGTGGTCACGAAGCGAATTATTACCGATATGGACAGTGCCTATTATCCGGCAAAGACCATTGTTCCCTCCACCGAAATTGTCCATGACCGCACCAATCTGGAGGTCATGCGCGGCTGTATCCGCGGCTGCCGCTTTTGTCAGGCGGGCTTCTGCTATCGCCCGGTACGCAGCCGCAGTGCAAAGGTGCTGTGCGAGCAGGCAAGAGTTGCCCTCATGGATTCTGGCAACCATGAGATTACTATGTCCAGCCTCTCCACTTCCGACTATCGGGAGCTGGAGCCACTGATGAATGAGCTTCTTGATTTTACTACCCCAAGAAAGATCAACCTCTCTGTGCCCTCCTTACGTGCGGATAATTTCTCCAGAGATTTGATGCTCAAGCTGCAAAAGGTCAGAAAAAGCGGCCTGACCTTTGCCCCGGAGGCCGGAACCCAGCGTCTGCGCGATGCCATCAATAAAAATGTCACGGAGGAAGAAATCCTCACGACCTGTGCTACCGCCTTTTCCGGCGGCTGGAATCATGTTAAGCTCTATTTTATGCTGGGTCTTCCTACGGAGACAGATGATGATGTGCTGGGCATTGCCGAGCTGGTGTACAAGGTCATCAAAACCTGGCAGAAGTATGCCTCCAACAAAAAGCGCGGCCTACGTGTACACGTTGCTACTGCTTATTTTGTGCCCAAGCCCTTTACCCCCTTCCAGTGGGAAAAGCAGGATGCGCCGGAGGAGTATACCAGAAAGCAGCGGCTTCTGAAATCCTATATGACAGCAAAAAGCGTGGAATATAACTGGCACGCGCCTGACCTGAGCCAGCTCGAAGCGGTACTGGCCAGAGGCGATCGGCGGCTTTGCTCGGTTTTGGAGGAAGTGGTTCTCCACGGCGGCAGACTGGACGGCTGGGATGAGTATTTTAACTATCAGCTTTGGCTGGATGCCTTTGAAAAGGCGGGCATTGATCCCGCCTTCTATACCACCCGGGGCTACGGCAAGGACGAGATTTTCCCGTGGCAGACCATTTCTGTTGGCGTTGACCGGGATTTCCTGTGGCGCGAGCGGGAGAGAGCCTACCGCTCCGAGATTACGCCTGACTGCCGCGCCGGTTGCAGCGGCTGTGGGGCAAGCGCACTTTGCGGGGAGGTGGGCTGTGATGCATAGAGCCATTTTTGAGAAGAAGGGGAATGCCATCTGGATTTCCCATCTTGACCTGATGCGTGTGTTGCAGCGCAGCTTCCGCAGAGCGGGACTTCTGCTCAAGCACTCTCAGGGCTTTACCCCCCATCCCTGTCTGTCGCTGGCACTTCCTCTGTCGGTTGGCGTTTCCAGTGGTTGTGAGATCATGGATTTCGAGCTTGTGGAAGGGCAGGATGAGACAATGCTCTGCCAGAGGCTAAATGCTGTGCTGCCGGAGGGGATTACGCTGCTTTCTGTCTATGCGGGCGGCAGAAAAGTCAAGGAGCTGACCCATCTTCGGGTTGCTATTACGATGGAATATGATGAGGGCATTCCCTCAGATTGCACGGATGCTTTGCAGACTTTGTTCCAAAGGGACGAGCTGCTCATGGAGAAGAAAACCAAGAGTGGCGCTGTCGTGATGCAGAATATTCTGGAAATGATGCGCGATATTTCCATAGAAAAAAAGGACGATCATACGCTTGTTCTTACCTGCACGGTCTGCGCACAGAATCCTTCCCTGAATCCTGCGGCGATCACGGCGGCCATAGCGCAGGAGCTGCCTCAGATTGCCCCCGACTTTTCCTCTATTGCCCGCCTCTGTGTGCTGGATTCTGAGGGAAATGAATTTCAATAAAGATATCCCGGGGTGAGAGTATGGAAGCAAGGCTGATACAAATCCCAGAGAGGGAAGTGCTTCGCTATCTTAGTGTTCGCGGTGAAGGGGATGCTGCACTTCATGCTTCCATTGTCAAGCAGGGAAGGCTTCTGATGGAAGCGGCAAGCCCCCGGTTGGTTTGGAAGAGAATGCCAATCAATGTGCAATATGTCGAAGGGGAGGATCTTCGGCGGCTTTTGCAGGATGGAAAAGAGCTTGTCCTTTTTGCCGCGACCCTTGGCATGGAGGTGGAGCGCCTTTCCCGGCAGATGCAGCTGACGAATATGGCAGAAGCGCTCGTTTTTGATGCCTGCGCGGATGCGGCAATTGAAAATGTTTGTGATAATTTCTGTGATGATTTGGCAAAAGAAATTTTTCCTCTCCATCTGACCCAGCGCTTTAGTCCCGGGTATGGCGATCTTCCTCTGACTTATCAAAAAAAGCTTTTTGAAGCTTTGGATATATTTCGGCGCATTGGTGTCAGCTTGACGCAGAGCGGCCTGATGCTTCCGCAAAAATCTGTCACTGCCATTATGGGCATTCGTGAGACCCCGATATCAGGCAGAGCTTCGTCATGTGCGCTTTGCAATCTGAAAGATCATTGTACCCATCGAAGGGAGGCTGGAATTTGTGAAAAAAGAGCTTCGAATTCTTGACGGCGGCATGGGCACCATGCTGCAGGCGGCTGGACTGCCAGCCGGTATGCTGCCGGAGCAATGGAATCTGAGCGCCCCGGAAAAAATCACGGCCATCCATAAGCAATATATGGATGCCGGTTCTCAGGTGATTTATACCAATACCTTTGGTGCCAACCGGTGTAAGCTATCCGGAAAGGCAGAGGTTTCGCTTGTTGTTGAGACGGCTGTCAAAGCGGCCAGAGCGGCAGCAGAGGGGACCGAAACGCTGGTTGCTCTGGACTGCGGCCCCATAGGCCAGCTCTTGGAACCGATGGGCACCTTGACCTTTGAGGAAGCCTACGATATTTTCAAGGAAATCATGCTTGCCGGTGAGAAGGCCGGTGCGGATCTTGTGGTCATTGAGACCATGAGTGATTTATATGAGGTTAAAGCCGCTGTTCTGGCGGCGAAGGAGAATACGTTGCTGCCTGTCTGGGTCACGATGACCTTTGAGGCTTCCGGGCGCACCTTTCTGGGTGTCAGCGTGGCCTCCATGGCATTAACGCTGAATGGCCTTGGCGTAGATGCCATGGGCTTTAATTGCAGCCTTGGCCCCAGGCAGCTTCTGCCGATGGTTGAGGAGCTTAGGCGCTGGACGGATCTTCCCCTGATTTTGAAGCCTAATGCGGGTTTGCCTGACCCTGCTACCGGGGCATATTCTGTTTCTCCTGCGGAATTTGCCGCAGAGCTTCAGGAAGCGGTTTCCCTTGGTGTAGAATATTTGGGCGGCTGCTGCGGCACGACACCTGCCTTTATCCGGGCACTTAGTGAAGAATGCATGGGCAAATCTCCGGCGCTGCGTCCTGCGGCGGTTTTCCGCGGCATTTGCTCCCAGCGCGAGGCTGTCCGGTATGGGAGAAGCCACGTGATTGGCGAGCGCATCAACCCTACCGGAAAAAAACGCTTCCAGCAGGCATTGCGGGAAGGGGACATGGATTATATTCTCCGGCAGGCCGTTGAGCAGCAGGATGCCGGTGCGGAATTATTGGATATCAATGTGGGCTTGCCCGGTCTGGATGAAAAGGCGGTCATGACCCGCGTGGTCAAAGGGGTACAGAGTGTCTGTGACCTGCCGCTGATGATTGATTCCTCCGACCCGGCGGCCATTGAAGCAGGACTTCGTGCTGCCAACGGTAAGGCAATCGTCAATTCTGTCAATGGGAACCCCGAGGTGCTGGAGCGCATTTTGCCGCTTTGCAAAAAATACGGTGCAGCCGTTGTAGGCCTTTGCATGGATTCCAACGGCATTCCCAAGGATGCAAAGGGAAGAATCGCAATTGCCGGAAGAATTCTGGATGCAGCGCTTTCCTATGGCATCCCCAAAGAGGATGTACTGATTGACTGCCTGACCCTGACCATTTCCGCTCAGCCCGAGCAGGCTGCCCAGACCCTACAAGCGGTAGAATATGTCAGCCGGGAAATGGGCTTAAATACTGTACTGGGCGTAAGTAATATTTCCTTTGGCCTTCCAGAACGGCAGCATATCACGGTCAGCTTCCTGACCCAAGCGCTTCATGCAGGTCTGCGCTTTGCCATTGTGAATCCCAATCTGAGTGCCATTATGGATGCCATTTCCGCTTATCGTGCCATTTCCTGTGAGGATGTTGGCTGTGAAGCCTATATTCAAAGATTCTCCGGCGTAAAAACCGAAACAGTCAAGGAGACAACATTGACCCTTGCGGATGCCGTTTTACGTGGCTTTGCCTCACAGACAGCCGAGTTGACTGCCAAGGCACTGGAGACGATGGAACCGCTGGATGTGGTCAACCAGCTTCTGATTCCTGCGCTGGATGCTGTCGGTGTCCAGTATGAGCGGCAGGAGATTTTCCTTCCCCAGCTCATTCGTGCAGCCGGTGCGGCCTGTGAAGGCTTTGAGGTCATCCGCAGCCGTCTGGCTGCCACAGGACAGAGCACAGTCAGTAGGGGAAAAATTCTGCTTGCCACGGTGCAGGGGGATATTCACGATATCGGAAAGAATATCGTGAAGGTTGTTTTGGAAAATTATGGATATACCGTATTGGATTTGGGTCGTGATGTTGCCCCGGAGCTGATCGTGGATACAGCCATTCGGGAAAACATTCCCCTGATTGGCCTGTCTGCCCTGATGACCACGACGGTGGGCAGCATGGAAAAGACCATTGCCGCCTTGCATGAGAGTGGTCATCCCTGCCGGATCATGGTGGGCGGTGCTGTGTTGACTGCTGATTATGCCATGCGCATTGGTGCGGACTATTACGCGAAGGACGCAAAATGCAGCGCGGACATTGCGCGGGAGGTGCTGGGTTGATGGAGCTTAGAGAATATCTCAAGGAACATATCCTGTTATTTGACGGCGCTATGGGTACCTATTATGCTTCCAGAAATCGTCGTCAGGCGCTGCACTGTGAGCTGGCCAATCTCCATGCACCCGGAGAGATTGAGGATATCCATCGCGCCTATGCCAGAGCAGGCTGCCATGCCATTAAAACCAATACCTTCGGCGCGAATCGGATGAATTATCCGGGGGAGGAGTGTGCC
Organism: Faecousia sp.; assembly: GCA_045601345.1. Taxonomy (GTDB): domain Bacteria; phylum Bacillota; class Clostridia; order Oscillospirales; family Oscillospiraceae; genus SVMC01. Next base: position 7,063 of record JAZRZL010000078.1, read on the forward strand.
CGGATCATTGATGCCGGTATTGCGCTTGCAAAGAAGGCTGCGGGGAAATCCTGGGTTTTTGCCGATATCGGTCCGATTGAGGCCACGGATCAGGATGATCTGGCGGGAGAATACCGCTATATTGTTGACCGCTTTCTGGAAGGTGGCGTGACCAACTTTATTTTTGAGACCAACGCCCATGACAGGGCGCTGCATGAGACAGCGGCGCATATTAAGGAAAAGTGCCCCACGGCCTACATCATCGTCAGCTTTGCGGCGCAGCCTGATGGATTTACCTGTGCAGGTGAGCGTGTGCAGGGGCTTTTGCAGCGTGCAGACAGTGACCCCAATATAGATGCTACCGGCCTCAATTGCGTATCCAGTGCCCGTCATATGGTGCAGATGGTGGATACGCTGCAAGTGGATGGCCTGACACTTTCCGTGCTTCCGAATGCAGGCTATCCCACTGTTGTGGGTGGACATACCATTTATAATACCGACCCCGATTATTTTGCACAGCAGATGGAGCTGTTGGCTGCAAGAGGTGTCAAGATTCTGGGCGGCTGCTGTGGCACGACCCCGGAGCATATTGCCGCGACAGCGCTTGTGATCCGCAAGCTTCGGCATATTCAACGTATATCTTCTGCACCTCCTATGCAGCGCGAGGAGGTGCGGCAGGAAAGCCCCTTCTGGGAAGCGCTTGCAGATGAAAATCGCCGTCCCTTTGCTGTAGAGCTTGACCCGCCGGACAGCATTGATTTGCAGGGATTCCTGGCAGGTGCCCGGGAACTGCGGGAAAATGGTGCCGCTATCCTGACCATTGCCGACTGCCCGGTTGCCCGCGCCAGAATGGATTCCAGCCTTTTGGCCTGTAAACTTCACCGGGAACTGCAAATGGAGACCCTGCCACATATGACCTGCCGGGATCGTAATCTGAATGCGACCAAGGGACTTCTTTTGGGATTGAGCGCGGAGGGTGTGGATAATGTGCTGGTGGTTACAGGTGACCCCATCCCCACAGCCAACCGTGACGAGGTCAAGAGTGTATATAATTTTAATTCCCGTCTGTTGGCAGGTTATATTTCCGCGCTGAAGGAATCGGTTCTTCCGTCCGGCTTCAAGACCTATGGCGCACTGAATCTGAATGCTCATAATTTTCATGTCCAGCTTCGTCTTGCAAAGGAAAAGGTGGAAAAGGGCGTCAGCGCGTTCTTTACCCAGCCAGTGCTCACGCCGCAGGCCTTTGAAAACCTGAAGCTTGCACGGCAGACGCTGGATGCCAAAATTGTTGGTGGCATTTTCCCAATTGTCAGCCAGCGCAATGCTCTCTTTATCAATAGTGAGGTTTCCGGCATTCTGGTGGATGAGCGGGTGATTCAGCTCTATGAGGGTGCAGATCGTGCCCGAGGTGAGGAGCTGGCAGAGGAAATTTCCGCACAGATCGGTGCAAGAATCGCACCCTATGTGGATGGCTACTATTTTATGACCCCCTTTGGAAGAACTGCGCTGATTTGTCGCATTATGGAGCGCTTCCGAAAGGACGGACTGAGCTGAATTTTTGCAAGAGAATCCTGAAAAATTATGCAGAACCAGTTGCAGGATTTGGTGAAATCGGTTATAATATATGCTGCAAAAAATATCACCCTTTGGTGTGATTTGAATTTCTACATTACCGGGAGGCTATTATGGCAGAGAATCTGGAACCGAGAAATTTTATTGAGTCTTTTATCGTGGAAGATCTGGCCTCCGGCGGCCAGTATGAGGGAATGCAGGTACACACCCGTTTCCCGCCGGAACCTAATGGCTATCTGCACATCGGCCACTGCAAGGCACTGTGTATCGACTTCGGTACCGCAGAGCGCTTTGGCGGCATTACGAACCTGCGCATGGACGATACCAATCCCGCCAAAGAGGATACCGAGTATGTGGAGGCCATTCAGGATGACATCCACTGGCTGGGCTTCGACTGGGGCGACCGCTTCTATTATGGCTCGGATTATTTTGAAAAGGACTATGAGCTTGCCAAGGAACTGATTTCTAAGGGACTGGCTTATGTTTGCCAGATGACCCCGGAGGAGTTTAAGGCCAACCGCGGCGATGTGGGCGTTCCTGCTGTATCTCCTTACCGTGATCGTCCCATTGAGGAGAGCATGGATCTGTTTGAGCGCATGAAGAACGGCGAATTCCCCGAAGGCTCTATGACCCTGCGTGCAAAGATTGATCTGGCCTCCGGCAACTTCAATATGCGCGACCCGGTCATTTACCGCATTCGCTATATTGAGCACCACCGTCAGGGCAAGAAGTGGTGCATCTATCCCATGTACGACTTTGCCCATCCCATTCAGGATGCACTGGAGCATATTACCCATTCTCTTTGCTCATTGGAATATGAGGATCACCGTCCTCTATATAATTGGGTTGTGGACAATGTAACTTTGCCCTCCAAGCCCCGCCAGATTGAATTTGCACGTCTGGGTATTAACCATACCGTCATGTCCAAGCGTAAGCTTCGCAAGCTGGTAGAAGAAGGCTATGTATCCGGCTGGGATGATCCCCGTATGCCGACCTTGTGTGGACTTCGCAGAAGAGGCTATACGCCCGCCTCTATCCGTAGCTTTACCGAGCGCATCGGTGTTGCTAAGGTGCCCTCCACGGTGGAGTATGCCTTCCTTGAGCACTGCTTGAGAGAAGATCTCAATGAGAATGCTGAGCGCACCATGGCAGTGCTTCACCCGGTTCGTCTCACCGTTACTAACTATCCCGAAGGTCAGAGCGAAAGCTTCACGGTCGAAAATAACCCCCTGCATCCTGAACAGGGCAGCCACGAGATCACCTTCTCCCGGAACCTCTGGATTGAGGAAGAGGACTTCCTGGAGACTCCCATTCCCAAGTATAAGCGCCTGTATCCCGGCAATGAGGTTCGCCTGAAGGGTGCATATCTCGTAAGGTGTACTGGCTGCGTCCGAAACGAGCAGGGTGAGCTGGTAGAGGTGTTGTGTGAGTATGATCCTGAATCCCGCGGCGGCAATCCCGCCGATGGCCGCAAGGTCAAGGGTGCAACCATTCATTGGGTAGATGCCAACAACTGCGCTGATGCGCAGGTGCGCCTGTATGGCAACCTCTTTACCGATCCCGAACCCGATGGCCCGGATAAGGACTTCCTAGACTTCCTGAATCCCGCCTCTCTGGAAATTCTGGAGGGTTGCAAGATTGAGGCTTCCATGGCAAAAATTGCCGCAGAATTTGACGAAAAAGAGCGTCGTGCTGCACAAACTGCACCGTCCTTCCAGTTTATGCGCAATGGCTACTTCTGCCTAGATAACCGTGATTCCACTGCTGCAAAGCCGGTGTTCAACCGCAGTGTCAGCCTGAAAGATTCCTTTAGTCCGGCAAAATAAAAATTCTCTCAGGAGATTATACAAATGATTAATGTAATTGGCCTTGGCTACATCGGTCTGCCTACGGCGCTGATGTTTGCCGCCCACGGCTGTCCCGTGGTTGGCACAGATTATAATCCCCAGTTGGTAGCTACCCTGAATGCCGGTCATGCTACTTTTGAGGAAAAGGGTCTGGATGCGCTGTTCCAAGATGCACTGACCGCAGGTATCCGTTTTTCCTCTGCATATCAGAAGACCGATCTCTATATCATCGCGGTTCCGACACCCTATGACAAGGACAGCAAGAAGATTGATCCGTCCTATGTGATTGGTGCGCTGAAAAATGTGATGGAGGTCTGCCCCAAGGGTGCTACGGTGGTCATTGAATCTACCATTTCTCCCGGCACCATTGATAAATTTGTCCGTCCTGTGGTGACAGCCGCCGGATTTACCATTGGTGAGGATATTCATCTTGTTCATGCACCAGAGCGCATTATTCCCGGTAATATGGTATATGAGCTGGAGCATAATTCCCGCACCATCGGCGCAGATGAGCCTGAAATCGGTGAAATGGTGAAGGCTACCTATGCCTCCTTCTGCAAGGGCGAGATCGTAGTTACCGATATCCGCACGGCAGAAATGACTAAGGTTGTGGAAAATACCTTCCGTGATATCAACATTGCCTTCGCCAACGAGCTGGCAAAAATCTGCCGCAGTGACAATATGGATGTGTATGAGATCATCCGCATTGCCAATAAGCATCCCCGTGTCAATATTCTCTCTCCCGGCCCCGGCGTGGGTGGGCACTGCATTTCTGTAGACCCGTGGTTCCTTGTCGGCGATTATCCCCAGCTTGCAAAGATGATTCTCTGCGCCCGCACCACCAACGATGGAATGCCAGATTTTGTTCTGGAACGTGTTCGTGATGTGATGAAGGAAGCAGGACTGATTGATCTGACCCGCGTGGGCTTCTATGGTCTGACTTATAAGGAAAACGTTGATGATGTGCGTGAAAGCCCCACCCTCCAGCTTCTCGATAGCATGGATCGCCATCTTGCCGGAAGTCTTGTTAAGGTCTATGATCCTTGGGTAAAGAGAGATTTGGTATCCAATCAATATCATGATTTTGATGAATTCCTCAATGCTGTTGATCTGGTGGTCGTTATGGTCGCGCATAGTCAGTTGCGCAATAACATGGAGAAGCTGGAAGGCAAGGTCGTTCTGGATACCCGTTACTGCTGCTTCCTGCCCGGTACCTATCGGCTGTAAGGAGATTTCACCATGAAATATGTGTCAGGAATTGAAGAATTGGTCGGAAAAACGCCGTTGGTTGCTTTGGAGCGATTTGCAAAGCACCATGGACTTTCCACGCCCATTTATGCCAAGCTGGAGCGGCAGAATCCCGCCGGCTCTGCCAAGGATCGTGTGGCACTGGAGATGATTCTCTCGGCAGAGAGAGAAGGGAAATTGCTTCCCGGCGGCATGATCATTGAACCGACCTCTGGTAATACCGGCGTAGGTCTTGCTGCTATTGGCGCTGCCAGAGGCTACAAGGTTGTCCTTACCATGCCCGATACTATGAGTATTGAGCGCCGCCAAGTGCTTGCCGCTTACGGTGCAACCGTTGTCCTGACCGAAGGCGCGAAGGGAATGTCTGGCGCGATTGAGAAGGCGAAGGAATTGCAGGAATCTAATCCCGGCTCTATTATTGCTGGTCAGTTTGAAAACCCTGCCAACCCCGCAGCCCACTATAACACTACCGGCCCCGAAATCTGGGCGGATACGGATGGAAAGGTGGATATTTTTGTAGCCGGTGTAGGCACTGGCGGCACGATTACCGGCACGGGACGCTATTTGAAGGAGAAAAATCCCAATGTGAAGCTGGTGGCGGTTGAGCCAGCCTCTTCGCCGCTTCTGTCCGGCGGCAAAGCTGGTTCACACGGTTTGCAGGGCATTGGCGCGAATTTTGTCCCTGCGGTTCTTGACCTGAGTCTGCTTGATGAAATTCTTCCCATCACGGATGAAGATGCCTATGCGACTGGGCGAGAGCTTGCCCGCAGCGAAGGTCTCCTTTGCGGCATTACCTCTGGCGCAGCAGTCTATGCAGCCATGGAGCTTGCAAAGCGCCCGGAAAACGCTGGGAAAATCATTGTTGCTCTTTTGCCCGATCTGGGTGACCGTTACTTGACCACAGCCATGTTTCAAGGAGGAGAATCATATGGGTCAACGTGAATATCAGGATGATTTGGTTCGCAATACTGCTGCCCTTATGGCCGAGGGCTATAATAAGGCAGAAATCCCTATGTACGGTGAGTCCTTGCGCCTTCCAGAACGGCAGGCCGTACTGGATATTCTGAGTTTATTCCAGAAAATTATGTTCCCCGCTTATTTTGGCGATAAGCATCTGGTGAAGCTGCCCCCCGAACAGTATTGCGCTCTGCTGATTCGTCATGCGATGGAGTCTTTGGAGCACCAGATTGCCCTGTGCCTCCCGGAAGAGGAGGAACACAGAGCCAGTGAAATCTGTGAGCGCCTTGTGCAGCGGCTGCCTGTCATTCAGGAGCTGCTTATGAAGGATCTGACGGTCAACTTTGAAGGTGACCCGGCGGCAACCTCCAAGGAAGAGGTCGTCTTCTGCTATCCCGGCTTCTATGCTATTTTTGTTTACCGCATTGCGCATGAGCTATATTTGGAGCGAGTACCCATGATTCCCCGTATTATGTCTGAGCACGCGCATAGCTGCACCGGCATTGATATCAACCCCGGTGCGACCATTGGCGAATATTTCTTCATTGACCATGGTACCGGCATCGTGATTGGAGAGACGACCATCATTGGTGACCGTGTCAAAATGTACCAAGGCTCTACATTGGGTGCTCTGTCCACCCGCGCCGGTCATAATGCCTATCCCGGCCGCCGCCATCCCAAGGTGGGCAATAATGTCACCATCTATGCTAATGCGACCATTCTGGGTGGACGTACAGAAATCGGTGATAACACCGTCATTGGCGGCAGTGCCTTTATTACAGATTCCGTTGCAGATGATATGAAGGTTCTTATTGAAGCACCGACGCTTCATTTCCGCGAACAGAAATAAGCCAAACCGGGAAATCCGCAATAGATTTCCCGGTTTCCTATATTCAGTTTCATAGCTCTCCCCGCAGGGCACGGCAGTAGGCAGCGGGGTCTTCGGCCTTGAAGTATTTGCTGCCGGATACGAGCACATTCGCACCATGCGCCCGACAGAGCTTTGCGGTTTCTGTGTTGATGCCGCCGTCAACCTCTAGCTCACATTCGGGGTTGATCTGCGCGATATATTCCGAAATCTTTTTCATTTTTGGCAGCATATCCGCCATGAAGGATTGTCCACCGAAGCCCGGTTCCACGGTCATGACCAGAATCAGAGAGCACAGGGGCAGGAAGGAAAGTACTGCCTCCGCAGGGGAAGCAGGCTTCAGGCTGATGGCGGGACGTACCCCAAGCGCCTTGATCCTTTGCAGGGCGGAGAGAATATTTTCTTCTGTATCTGCCTCAATATGTACCGTGAGAATATCCGCACCGGCTTCGCAGAATCGGTCAACATACCGCCCCGGACGTTCAATCATCAGGTGTACGTCCATTGGAAGCTTTGTTGCCGGACGGATGGCACGAACCACCGGAAGTCCTACAGAAATATTGGGAACAAAATTGCCGTCCATTACGTCAATATGAATGTAATCGGCACCGTTGGGTTCCATGTTTCGGATGTCCCGCCCCAGATTCAGAAAATCGGATGACAGAATGGAAGGCGCTGCTTTAGCCATAAAAAAAGACCTCCAGATGCTTTAGTAGAAATCCGCACCTATTATACCGCCGAAGAGCCAAAAATGTCAACGCCTCTCTTGACTTGACGGAAAAATAAGCATACAATAAAAAACGAAGAATCTCTGTATAAAAAAGGAGTATTTACAATGGAAATGGAAGGAAAAATCCCCCAGCTCACCCTGACACCCGAATTGGATGACCAGCCCAAAGCGGAGGTTCAGCCGGAAATGAAGATTATAGATCCGCAAATGGTGCAGGATAACCGCCCGGAATCCGGTCCCGACCTGTCTCAGCTTTCCGAGGCAGAGCAAAAGACCGTAGTGGAATTTGCAAAGAAAATTGATATCACCGATTCCCAGCTGGTCATGCAGTACGGCGCGGGTGCCCAGAAAAATATTGCTGATTTTTCAGGTACGGCACTCAACAATGTCCGAACCCGCGATATGGGCGAGGTGGGCGGTATGCTCTCCACGCTGGTTATGGAGCTTAAAGGCTTTGATTCTGAGACGGAGCGAAAGGGCATTAAGGGTTTGTTCAAAAAGGCCGGTTCCAACATGGAAATGATGAAGGTTCGTTATGATAAGGCCGAAGCCAATGTGGATAAGATTTCTTCCAGCCTGAAGAATCATCAGGTTATTCTCATGAAGGATATTGCTGTCCTTGACCAGATGTATGATAAAAATCTGGACTACTATAAGCAGCTGACGATGTATATTCTTGCTGGCCAGACTGCTTTGCAGCAGGCAAAAGCGGAGACTCTGCCCCAGCTTCGTGCACAGGCGGCGCAGAGCGGCCTTGCCGATGATGCCCAGAAGGCTAATGACTATGCCAACATGGTGGAGCGCTTTGAGAAAAAGCTCCACGATCTGGAGTTGACCCGCGTGATCTGCCTACAAATGGCACCCCAGATCCGTATGATTCAAAATAACGACACCCTGATGACCGAGAAAATTCAGACCTCTCTCGTCAGTACCATCCCCTTGTGGAAGAGCCAGATGGTTCTTGCTTTGGGTATCGGAGATAGCTATAGAGCCTTAGAGGCAGAACGGCAGGTCACCGATGTGACCAATGAGCTTCTGAAAAAGAATGCCGAGATGCTCCATAGTGCCACGGTAGAGACCGCCAAAGAAGCCGAACGGGGCGTGGTGGATATCGAAACCCTCCAGCACACCAACCAGCAGCTCATTTCGACCTTGGATGAAGTCCTCCAAATCCAAACGGAGGGCGCCCAGCGCCGTGCCGCTGCTGAAACGGAGCTTCGCCGTATTGAGGGCGAGCTGAAGCAGAAGCTTTTACAGGCGAGAGGCTGATAATAAATGCAGGGCTGTCTTTTGCAAGATAGCCCTGATTTTTTGGCTAAAATACGAGCTGCACCAGAAGCATATAGCAAACCGTGCCGCAGGCAATGGAGAGAAAGCTGTTTCGCTTCCAGAGGTGAACGGCTGCGGTGAGTGCCAGAGAGATGAGATAGGGCAGATAGCCGCCGGGTGCATGGAAGTGGATATCCTTGATGCAGTAGAAAATCAGCACACACATAATGGCCATGGGGAGCACCTTGCCCAGATAGGTGACAACCTTCGGCACCTCCCGATTCTGGAACAGAATAAAGGGCAAATCGCGGGAGAGAAAGGTAATGGCACCGCCTACGAGTAGAACCAGGAGGGTTCTGGTTACATTAATTTCCAAGCTTCGCCACCTCCTGTGTCTTAGGCTCAATTGCACCCCGGAGAAGCACCAGAGCACCTGCGGTCAGGATCAGTGCCGGAATCAGGAACGAATCCGCGCCGAATATCAGTAGGCATACAATGCTCAAGCCACCTGCCGTCAGTGCGGGCAGCGGCGTGGGATTGCTTCGAAGCATATCTAAGAGAATGGTCACAAACAGCGCAGTCAGTGCAAAATCAATGCCCGTCAGGTCAATCGGGATGAGCGCACCAAGCAGGCTGCTTGCCATGGTCAGCACGACCCAGTAGAGCTGCAAAAGCATGGCAGTAAAAATATGTACCCATTTTTCGTCGGTATCTGCGGGGATCTCATAGGAGCAGTACAGGCAGTATAGCTCATCACAGAGCATATAAATCATATAATATCGGCTTGTACCGTATTTTTTGAATCGCTCCAGAAAGGATACGCCATAGAACACATGACGGCTGGCCATGGCTATGGCGGTGGCAACGATCATTAGCCAGGATACGGTGCTGTTGAAGAAGCTGACCGCCACCATTTGCAGGGTGCCAAAGGGAATGGCAATGCAGGATAGGCCGGTCCAGAGAAAGTTATAGCCCGCATTTTTCATCATCAGGCCATACACCAGCGCTACAGGAATCCAACTGATAAGCATGGGATAGGTGTGCCGGAAGGAGAATGCAAGTGCCTTTTTTCGGGACATATTGTCTCACCGTCTTTTCATCTGTCAAATCTATCATACTATATCATATTATGTCCCCGGTAACAACCGTTAAATGCAGCAAAAAATTTGGATGAGACAGCACGACCGGGGTAAAGATAATGGAAAGGAGTATGTTATGAATATTGCATTTTTTGACGCAAAGCCCTATGACCAGGCAGCATTTGAGGAAATGAGACAAGGAAAGGATATTACCTTCCGATATTTTGAGACCAGATTGACAGCGGACACCGCAGAGCTGGCACGTGGTTGCGACGGGGTGTGCATTTTTGTCAATGACCGCATAGATGCAGAGGTTGTGGACAAGCTCTATGACATGGGCATCCGTATGATTGCGCTGCGCTGCGCAGGATACAACAATGTGGATGTTGCCCGGTGCTATGGTAAAATCCATGTATTTCATGTGCCCGCCTATTCCCCCTATGCCGTGGCCGAGCACACGATGGCGCTGCTGCTTACCTCCATTCGCCGCATTCACAAGGCATATATCCGAACCAGAGATTTCAATTTCTCCCTCAATGGCCTGACCGGCTTTGACCTGCATGGAAAGACCGTAGGTGTGGTCGGTACCGGCAAGATTGGCTGCGCCTTTATTGACATTTGCCGTGGCTTCGGTATGCGGGTGCTGGCCTATGACAAGTACCCGGCGGCAGATCAGGCGGAGCTGTATGTACCGCTTGAAACGCTGTTTGCCGAAAGTGATGTGATTTCCCTCCACTGCCCTCTGACGGAGGAAACGCACCACCTGATTAATGAAGAGAGTATTGCGCAGATGAAAACGGGCGTGGTGATCCTCAATACCTCCCGTGGTGCGCTGATTGATGCCGAAGCCCTTCTTGCCGGCATCAAGGAGAGAAAGGTAGGCGCGGCTTGTCTGGATGTGTATGAGGAGGAGGCGGATATTTTCTTCCAGGATTATTCCGGCCACATCCTTTCGGACGACGTGCTGGCGCGGCTGATTTCCATGCCCAATGTGATTGTTACCTCCCATCAGGCATTTTTAACCCGTGAGGCGCTCAACAATATTGCTGATACGACCATCGAAAATCTTTTGGAATTTTCAAAAAATAGAACTTGTACCAATGAGCTGTGCTATCGCTGTGGACAGATTGAAAAATGCCGTACAGGCAAATGCGAGCGATGCTTCTGATGATTCAAACCACAATTCCTCTGACTTACAAAAAAGTTGGGGGAATTTTTTTTGTGTATTTTTTTCGACAGAAGCTGCCCTCCAAATTCATTATACTGGATGTACTTACAAAAAATGGGAGGAGATCAATTGAATTTGACGAGCTTTTTGCAGGAAAAGCAGCTCACCATCTGTCTCACCGGGGAGATTGACCACCACAGTGCCCGGGAGATTATGGACGAGCTTTCCCGGAAGGTAGAGAGCTATTTGCCTGCTAAGTGCGTATTGGATTACAACGAGGTGGGTTTTATGGACTCAAGTGGAATTGCCGTGGTGCTCTTTGCCCTGCGGCGTATGCGGGAGCTGGGAGGAAAGCTGGAATTGAGAAATATTAGTACCCAGCCCTATAAGGTAATGAAGGCATCCGGGCTGGATAAGGTGATAGAATTGACAAGGAGGACGACATGAAATCGGAAAATCAGGTTACGCTGGAATTCCCCAGCCTTTCGTGCAATGAGGCTTTTGCCCGAGGGACAGCAGCGGTCTTTGCTGCCCAGTTGGATCCAACACTTGATGAGCTAAACGATGTGAAGACAGCGGTATCCGAGGCGGTTACCAACTGCATTGTCCACGCCTACCCGGATGCTATTGGCGTGATCATCCTGCGACTGCGTATTCTGGATGACGGTGTGCTGGAGGTAATGGTGAAGGATCGGGGCTGTGGCATTGCAGATATTGCACAGGCCAGAGTGCCAATGTTTACCACCGGCGGCGCAGGACGTAGCGGTATGGGCTTTACCATTATGGAGAGCTTTATGACCAGCCTGCGAGTGACCTCTACGCCGGGAAAAGGGACAACTGTGTATATGCGCCGAAAAATCGTCCGGCGGGGTAAATCGTGACAGAACTGATCAAACGGGCGCAGGCGGGGGACAGGGAGGCCTCCGAGCGACTGATCGTGGAGAATTCGGGACTGGTCTGGTCGGTAGCAAAACGGTTCTTTGGCAGAGGTGTGGATCCGGACGATCTCTATCAGCTGGGTTGTCTTGGATTCCTGAAGGCTGTAGATGGCTTTGATTTATCCTATGGTACCCAGTTTTCTACTTATGCTGTGCCAAAAATTGCAGGAGAGATTCGGCGCTTCCTGCGTGATGATGGTACGATCAAGGTCAGCCGGAGCATTAAGGAGCGTTCAGCCGGGATCAAGGCGGCCAGACATCGGCTCATGGGAGAGTTGGATCGGGAGCCGACCCTTTCTGAGCTGTCTGAGGCCACTGGCATTTCAGCGGAGGAAATTGCTGCTGCAGAAACTGCCACAGGCAGTGCGCAATCTCTGGAAAATAAAACCGGGGAAGACGGGTTCAGTCTGGAGCAGGTGCTGAGTGTTGGCAATCCAGAGGAGGATATGATTGAACATATTTCTCTGATGCAGGCAATTGAGTCTTTGGAGGAACGCGATCGCACGGTTATTGCCCTGCGATATTTTCATGGCCTGACACAGGAGCGTGTGGCGCGAATGATCGGTGTCTCTCAGGTGCAGGTTTCCCGCATTGAAAAGAAGGCGCTAAAGAAGCTCCGGGAGTTTTTTTGATCCGACCTATCGACAAATGGCAACGCTTGGGGTAAAATGGGTGTAAAGAAACAAAATGACAGGAGATACCCATGAATGACCTGAATGAACGATATTTTGCAGCCCGCCGGAAGGTGATTTCCGCGAGGTTTTCGCATCTCAATGATCGGCAGCAGGAGGCTGTGCTGACAACGGAAGGTCCTCTCCTGCTTCTTGCAGGTGCCGGAAGCGGAAAGACTACGGTGGTCATTAACCGTATTGCCAACCTTCTGTGGTTTGGCAGCGGAGAACAGATGCCCGAATGGATTGGAGAAGAGGATGTTGCCTATCTGGAAGCGGGCCATATTGATGAGCGCGCTTTCCATTTGTGTCGGCTGAATCCCCCTGCACCATGGAATATCCTTGCCATTACCTTCACTAATAAGGCCGCAGGAGAGCTGAAAAACCGTCTGGAGGATATGCTGGGCAGTGAAGCACTGGATGTCTGGGCGATGACCTTCCATTCTGCCTGCTGCCGAATCTTGCGCCGGGATGCAGAGAAGCTCGGTTATACTGGGCGGTTTACGATTTATGATACCGCCGATTCTGAGCGCGTGATGAAGGATGTGCTTCAGGATATGGGGCTGGATGTGAAGTCCTTTCCCGTTAAGGCAGTACTTAGCAGGATTTCCAAGGCAAAGGATCAGCTTCAACTGCCTGAGGATTTTTCGGCTATGGCACAGACGCTGGGGGATATCCGTCTGAAACGCATTGCCGAAGCCTATACCGATTACCAGAATCGGCTTCGTGCTGCCAATGCTATGGATTTTGACGATCTGATTTTGCAGACCGTACTTCTTTTGCAAAAGGATGAGCAGGTGCGCGAATATTATCAGAAGAAATTCCGCTATGTGCTCATTGACGAATATCAGGATACCAACCATTTGCAGTATCTTCTGTCCTCCCTTCTGGCAGGACGATATGAGAATATCTGTGTGGTGGGTGATGATGATCAGAGCATTTACCGTTTCCGCGGCGCGACCATTGAAAATATTCTGGGCTTTGAAGAGGAATACCGCGGTGCAAAGGTGATCCGTCTGGAGCAGAACTACCGATCCACCAAGACCATTCTGGATGCAGCCAATAGCGTGATCTCCCATAACCGCGGGCGTAAGGGCAAAAAGCTTTGGACGACCAATACCGATGGAGAGCCGATCTGCATCTATGAGGCGGTCAATCAGGATGATGAGGCGCGCTATGTTGCCCGTTGCATCCGGGAGATGGATCGCTTTGGAGACTGTGCGATTCTTTATCGCAACAATGCCCAGTCCAATTCGCTGGAACAGGCCTTCAAGCGGCTGGCTGTGCCCTACCGCATCATTGGTGGCACACGATTCTTTGACCGCACAGAGATCAAGGATATGCTGGCCTATCTGTGGGTCATTCAGAACCCGGCAGATGATTTGCGTCTGCACCGTATCGTCAATGTACCGGCGCGTGGAATCGGTACACGGACACTGGAAATGGCACAGCGCTTGAGTGAGGCCGCCAATGTATCGCTCTATCAGGTACTTAGCAATCCCCGCAGCTATCCGGCATTGGAAAAATCGCAGGCAAAGCTGGCAGCCTTTACCCAATTGATTGCGCTTTGCCGCAGTCTCCTTACGCAGATGCCGCTGCCGGATTTTTATGATGAGCTGCTCATCCGCACGGGCTATGCTGCCATGCTGGAGGGCAAGGATACGCCGGAGGATCGGGTGCGTCTGGAAAATGTCAGAGAGCTTCGTTCCTCTATCGTCAATTATGCGCAGAATGCGACAGAACCGACGTTAGGTGGATTCCTGGAGGAGATTGCCCTCTATACCGATATTGAGCAGTATGACCCTACGGCAGATGCGGCAGTGATGATGACCATGCACTCTGCCAAGGGTATGGAATTCCCCCATGTATTTCTTGTGGGTATGGAGGAGGGACTGTTCCCCGGTATGCGTGCCATCGGCGATAATGAGGGAATTGAAGAGGAGCGGCGGCTGTGCTATGTGGCCATCACCAGAGCAAAGAAGAGCCTGCATATGTCCCATGCCCGCCAGAGAATGCTCTATGGACATACCTCTGCCAATCGCCCCAGCCGTTTTTTACAGGAGCTTCCGAAGAACAGCCCTATAGAGAAGCTGCATTCCCCGGAGCTTTATGAGCCGGTCATCTTCACAGACAATACCCCGCACAAGCGGAACTACCCTAACTATTTTTCTGCGGCAAGACCTGCTGCCCCGGAAAAACCCAAGTCGGATTTCCATCAGGGGGATATGGTACACCATGATGCCTTTGGCAATGGCATGATTCTTTCTGTTGTTCCCACCGGCTCGGATGCCATTCTGGAGATTGCTTTTGACCAGAAGGGAACCAAACGACTTATGGCAAACTATGTCAGCAGCTACATGAAAAAGCTGTAAGGCGCATATTCTGCTTATGGCAGGAGGTGTTGCTTTTGAGACGAAAAAATAAGCGGCGTTTGTACGTGCTATGTTTTTTGCTGCTGCTCCTGCTCAGCATGGTACTGACATGGCTGCGACTGCTTCCAACAGTTGAAGCTCTGGCAGTGGCAGAAGCAGAGGATAAGGCCTCAGACCGCATTTCTGAAGCGATTACAAAGCAGATGGAGACGGACGATATTTCCTATGGGGATATCGTCCGTTTGGAAAAGGACGGTACAGGAAAGCTTTTGGCGCTGCAAACCGATATGAATCTGCTTAATCATCTGCGCAATGAGACACTGCAAGTGCTTAATGCGTCGATTATGGATGAAAGTGAGGAAGAGCTTGGCATTCCGCTGGGCAATATTCTGTTTCCTACCTTCTTTTCCGGATTTGGGCCAATCCTGCCTGTCCGTATTCTCAGTGTGCAGAATGCAAGTGCGGAGTTTGCAAGCTCCTTTGCAGAAGCGGGCATTAACCAGACCCTACACCGGATAGAATTGCAGGTTTCCTTGCATCTGACCTTGCTGACCCCGGCAGGAACAACAGAAATTGATACAGAATCCACCGTTGTGGTGGCAGAGACCATTTTGATCGGGCAGGTGCCCGGTACACTGATTCAGACACAGAGGAATGGAGAATGATAATGGAACCGAGAGAAGAGATCAGACAATTGACCGAGCAGTTGGAGGAGGCCAACTATCGCTATTATGTGATGGATGATCCCACTCTGCCGGATTATGAATATGACCGCCTTCTGCGAAAATTGGAGGAGCTGGAGGCGCAGTACCCCCAGTTTGCCAGCTCCAATTCGCCCACCCGCCGGGTGGGCGGAGAAGCTTTGAGCCAGTTCCAGAAGGTTGTCCATGAGGTGGCGCTGGAGAGCTTGCAGGATGTTTTTTCCTTTGCAGAGCTGGAGGAATTTGACAGCAGGATGCGGGAGCAGACCACAGCGGCCTATACCGTAGAGCCTAAGGTAGATGGCCTTTCTGTGGCACTGGAGTATGTTGACGGTCACTTTGTCCGCGGTGCAACCCGTGGCGATGGGCAGGTGGGCGAGGATGTGACCGAAAACCTGAAAACCATCCGCTCTATTCCCATGGCACTGCCAGATGCGCCCCACCGCTTGATTGTGCGCGGCGAGGTGTTTATGCCAAAGGCTGTGTTCCATGAACTCAATCGCGTTCGTGAAGAGCACGGCGAGGCGCTTTTTGCCAATCCCCGCAATGCGGCGGCTGGTTCTCTCCGTCAGCTTGACCCCAAAATTGCGGCACAGCGGCAGTTGGATATTTTGATTTTCAATATGCAGCTATGTGAAGACAGAAGCTTTGTTTCCCACGCGCAAACGCTGGAATATCTCCAAAGCCAGCGCTTCCGCGTCATCCCGTTCCGGCTTTGCGAAAGAATTTCGGAGATCGAAGAAGAAATTACCCGCATCGGCGAGAATCGGGAATCGTATAGCTTTGATATTGACGGCGCAGTGATTAAGCTCAACGACCTGTCCCAGCGTATCCATTTGGGCAGTACTGCAAAATTCCCCCGTTGGGCGGTTGCCTATAAGTATCCCCCGGAGGAGAAAGCTACAAAATTACTGGATATTGTTGTGCAGGTTGGTCGTACCGGCGTGCTGACACCGAAGGCTGTGGTAGCCCCCGTTCGTCTGGCGGGTACGACAGTGACCAATGCTACGCTGCACAATCAGGATTTTATTACACAAAAGGACATTCGTATCGGTGATACCATCCGCATTCGCAAGGCAGGGGAGATCATCCCGGAGATTCTGTGTGTAGAGGAGCACGGAGATAATACGCATCCTTATACGCTGCCTGCCTTCTGCCCGGTGTGCGGTGCTCCTACGAGAAGGGATGAGGACGGCGCGGCTACCCGCTGCACCGGTGACCGCTGCCCTGCGCAGTTATCCCGCACCTTGCAGCATTTTGTTTCCCGGGATGCCATGGATATTGACGGTCTGGGTGATGCCATTGTCAATCAGCTTCTGGAGCGCGGTCTGGTGCATTCTCCCGCAGACCTGTATGATTTGACTTTTGAACAAATTTCCGGCCTTTGGCAAAAGGGAGAAAAAGCACCCCAAAAGCTGCTTTCTTCCATTGAGGGGAGTAAAACCCGCGACCTTGGCCGCCTGATTTTCGCCCTTGGCATTCGTCAGGTGGGTGCAAAAGCAGGAAAACTTCTGGCCTCCCACTTTGGCTCTATGGATGCGCTTATGGCAGCAAGTCGGGAGGCGCTGCTGGAGATCCGGGATATCGGACCCGGCACGGCAGATTCCATTATTGCGTGGTTTTCTGACCCGACCAGCATGGAAATGATTGCACATCTCAAAAATGCGGGTGTGAATATGCTTGCAGAACAGAGAATTGAGGATCAGCGCTTCGCAGGAAAAACCTTTGTCCTTACCGGCGCGCTGTCCCTGTTCACAAGAGATCAGGCCACGGATCAGATTGAGCGCTTTGGCGGCAAGGCGGCTTCCTCCGTGTCCAAAAAGACAACCTATGTTGTGGCAGGAGAAAATGCAGGCTCCAAACTCCGTAAGGCTAATGATCTGGGTATCCCGGTATTGAGCGAGGAGGAATTTCTGGAGATGCTCCGATAATACAGAAAAATGAAATAGTTATGTCATTTTTCATAAATAAAAACGTTTAAATATGTACAAAATATATGAATTTTTCTTTTTACTCCTTTTTTCTATTTACTTATGGGGAAAAAATGATATATTTAGGGTTAGAGAAATCTTCGTTCATCGCCTCTGTCATCCCAAATATATGAAGAGCGGTATCTGCACGATATGATTTCTCAAATAATTTAAAGGAGAAATAGAATGTCAAGGAAAACGTTTAACAAGGCGCTGGCTTGGTTGCTTGCGCTGGTTCTTCTGTTCGGTATGCTTCCGGCAAGCTCGTTTGCCGCAGAGGCTGCCAACGAGGAGGGACTTGTCCTGCACTACAATTTTGAATCCCTTAAAAATGGCACCATCGTTGATGATGTCAGCGGCAACGGCATGGCTGGCGAGGTCATGCCCCGCAGCAGCGGTGTTGTTACCAAGGAAGTTGAAATCTACGGTCAGCCCAAGACCGCAATCGTCATTGCCGGTGGTTCCCCCTCTACCGGTCACAACTACGTAGAAATGCCGGTTGGCGTTCTCAATGATCTTGAGTCCGTCACCATTAGCTGCTGGGTTTATATTGACCGCTCTGTCAGCTACGGCAGAATCTGGGACTTCGGCTCCAACACCACCACCTATATGTACCTGCTGGACAACGGCGGCAACTCCGGCCATCAGGGCTACACCTGCGCTCTGACCGGCAGCGGCTGGAGCAACGAGATTGGCCCCCAGAAGGGCTCCAAGCTCGCAACCCGTACCTGGAAGCTGACCACCGTTACCTTCGATGGTCCCTCCAAAACTATCTCCATGTATGAAGACGATGAACTGATCGGCAGCTCTGTCACCGCTATCGACCTCAGCAAGCTCAAGGGCTCCACCCAGAACTGGATTGGCTATGGTCAGTTCAAGGACAACCTGCTCAACGGTATGATTGCTGACTTCCGTATTTATAATTATGCCATGGATCAGAGCGAGGTTGCACAGCTCTTCGAGATTCCCGATGAAGACCGCGTCAACCGCGACTATAACTCCCTGTCTCTCAGCGGTACGAATGCTCTGGAGAACAACCTGAGCCTTCCCACCAAGGGCAGCGCTAACAGCACCATCACCTGGGCAACCTCCGATGCCGATGTCATTACGGCAACGGGTGTTATCACTCGTCCCGCTCCCGGTCAGCCCAATGCGACTGCTACCCTCACCGCAACCATTTCCTATGGCGAAGTTGTGAGAGAAAAGTCTTTCCCGGTCACGGTTCTTGCACAGCCCACCGATGAGGCTCGTGTTGCAGAGGATGCTTCCAAGATCGCGCTTGACGGTCTGGGTGCTGTAACAGGCAATATCGCTCTGCCGACCTCCGGCGCCAAGGGCAGTACCATTACCTGGGAGAGCGATAATCCTGCCTATGTGTCCAATACCGGTAAGGTCACCCGTCCCATTGGCAAGGCCGTCACTGTGAACCTCACGGCTACCATTGCTTACGGCGAAGCTTCTACGACCCGTACCTTTGCGGCTACCATCGTTCCCGTTTATGAAAAGCTGGATGCCGTCAAGGCTGAAGAAGTTTCTGTGACCACTGTGGTCGGCATTGCACCGTCTCTGCCCGCACTCGTCCTGACTACCTTCGAGGATGGCTCGACTGGTATGGTCAAGGTCACCTGGCCCACCGCCCTCAAGGGCAGCAGCTTTGCCGAGGAAGGCGTTCAGACCGTGACCGGCAAACTGGTTGACCATAATGTGAATGTTACTGCCACGGTTACCGTTGTATCTGAGACCGAAGCACCCAAGGCGACGGCAGCTCTGCTCAGCCTGGAAGATGTTTCTCTGGACGGCAACGATACCATCTATGCCCAGAATATGGGTCGTACCCTGGAATACCTGAAGATCATGAATGCTGACCGTATGCTCTACAATTTCCGCAAGACCTTCGGTCAGGATACCAAGGGTGCTGCCGCGCTGTCCGGCTGGGATGAACCCACCGGCCTTCTCCGCGGCCATTCCACCGGCCACTTCATGTCCGCTCTGGCTGAGGCTTATGCCTCCACCGGCGATGAAGCCTATAAGGAAAAGCTCGACTATATGATCGACGAAATGCGCAAGCTCCAGCTCCTGTCCAAGGGCAAGGCCAGCGAATTCAAGACTGCCTGCACTCCCAGCAGTGCTGCCCAGAGCAAGTGGAGCACCGATCCCAATACCTGGGGCGTAGGCTTCATCAGCGCTTATTCTCCCGATCAGTTTGCTCTTCTGGAGCAGTATACCCCCTATGCCACCATTTGGGCTCCCTACTACACCATGCACAAGCTCCTGTCCGGCTTCCTCGACAGCTATGTCTATGCCGGCAACGAAACTGGCCTCCAGATTGCTACCGATCTTGGCCTGTGGGTCTATGACCGTCTGAGCGCCTGCACCGAGGCACAGCGCACCAAGATGTGGGCTATGTACATTGCCGGTGAGTATGGCGGTATGAACGAGGTTCTGGCTCGCCTGTACGAAATTACCGGCGATGAGCGCCTGCTCACGGCTTCCCGTATGTTCGACAATACGACCTTCTTCAATGGCCTTTCCAATAACGAGGATACCATCCAGACCAAGCACGCCAACCAGCATATTCCGCAGATCGTTGGCGCAATTCATGAATATGCTGCCACCGGCGATATCTACTACTACAATGTTGCCCAGCATTTCTGGGAAATGGCAACTGCCCGCTATGCTTACTCCATCGGCGGCGTTGGCACCGGCGAATCCTTTAAGCAGCCCTACAAGCAGGGCACCAATATCAACGGCAGCTCCAGCCGCGGCGAAAACTGCGAGACCTGCGCCGCCTATAATATGCTGAAGCTGACCCGCGACCTGTATATCTACGACCCGGATAATGCGGAATACATGGACTACTATGAGCGCACCGTTCTGAACCAGATCGCTGCCTCCCAGAGCCACAATACCACCAATTCCATGCACAATGGCGTTACCTATATGCTTCCCATTGACCCCGGTCAGCGCCGTGACTACGATTCCGACTACGGCGGATTCACCTGCTGCAACGGTACCGGCATGGAAAACCATGTGATTTATCAGATCGCCACCTATGCAAAGACCGAGGACTCCATTTATGTAAACCTCTTCATGCCCTCCACGGCAGAATGGGCAGAGAAGAATGTTACCATTACCCAGGAAACCAAGTTCCCCTCTGAGGATTCCAAGCTCACGGTCAGCGGCAATGGCAGCTTCAAGATGAAGATCCGTGTTCCCTATTGGGCAACCGCAGGCTTCATTGTAAAGGTCAACGGCGAAACCATCTGCACCGAGCCTACACCCAGCTCCTATGTTGAAATCGACCGCGCATGGTCCGATGGCGATGTTGTGGACATCCATATGCCCTACACCCTCCATCTGGACAAGACCCCCGATACCGTGAACGGCAGTGTTGTTGCTTCCCTCATGTATGGCCCCATCGTTATGGTTGCCAAGGATAACCGCAGCAGATATACCGCAATGAACTGGTATACCCTTTCTCTCAATGATACCAACCTGTATGACGCTGTTTCTATCGTAGAGCCTGCCGGAACCGGCAATGTGCCCCATCTCACCGCAGAGGGCCTCGACTTCTATCCGATGTACGATGCCTATAACTATCGTTATCATGCTTATGTCAAGCTCTATGATGCCCAGTCCGTGCTGAATCCGGAATATCTGCTTGCCGCTGTGGAAGCTGTTACCGGTGAAAATGCCCTCAATGAAGACGATTACACTGCTGAATCCTGGCAGTCCTTCCAGACGGCTCTGCGCGATGCCCAGGCTCTGCTGAATGCCGAGGATGTAACCCAGCTTCAGTTGTTCGATGCACAGACCGCTCTTGCAGATGCTGTTCAGGCAATGGAGCCGGATGTGAAGCTTCCGTTTGAGGATGTTGCACCCGAAGCCTTCTACTTCAATGCAGTCAAGTGGGCAGTCAAGAATGAGATCACCAATGGCTTTGAGCCGGGTCTGTTTGCGCCGGATAACGCTGTTACCCGTGCACAGATTGTAACCATGCTGTGGAGAGCCGCCGGCTGCCCGCAGGTGGAAGCTGCCGCTGCCTTTAAGGATGTCAAGGGTGGCGAATACTATGCCGATGCCGTTGCATGGGCAGTAGCAGAGGGCATCACCAATGGCGTTGGCAAGAATCTGTTTGCACCGAATGATGTCTGCACCCGCGGTCAGATCGTGACCTTCCTGTGGAGATATCTGGGCAAGCCTGTTGCTGAAGCATCCGCAGGATTCTCTGACATTCCCGCCGATGAATACTTCGCCGATGCTGTTGCATGGGCAGTCGAGGCAAAGGTTACCGAAGGCTTCACGGACGGTACCTTCAAGCCCGCTAACGATTGCACCCGTGCGCAGGCTGTCACCTTCCTCCAGCGCGCAATTGCATAATCATCGCGCCGAAGGAATGAATTCCAAATAAATGTCGGGGTATGCTCCTGTAATTGGAGCATACCCCGATATTTTTGAAGGATATGGCAGCCTTTTGGCTTAGATGACCATAAGATAGGTCATGATGTCGTTTTTCATCTCAATTGCTGCATTTTTTGCAGCCACCTGATAGTCATCAGAAGTGTTGGGGGCGTTCCATGCGCCGAGGATGCTTCGGGAGGCGCTGACAATGGCACCGTGGCCGAATTTATCGAAGGCGTACTGGATATTTTTGGAGCGTCCACCCTGTGCGCCATAGCCTGTGATGAGAAGGAAAATGCGGTCATATTTTTCACGAAGGGATTTCATGGCCGCAGGCTGGGTCGCACCTACCACGGCGGCAATTTCGGAATAGCCGTTTTTACCGAACAGGTCAGTGCTCCAGCGCATGATGAGGTCAGCCATGGCGGTGTAAACCAGACGGTCACCGGAAATTAGCTCTTGTACCTCCCGGCTGGATTTGTTGGAGGTGCGGACATAGCAAAACAGGTTTTTCTTTGCATCCTGACAGTAGGGAAGGAAGGGACGCACACAGTCGCTTCCGAGATACCCGTTGATGGTCACACCGTCACAGGCATAGGGATGGTAGACGCTCTGCCCTACACGAACCGAACCGAAGAGACTGTCGGCATAGAGCTTTGCAATGTGCTCCACGCTGGAGAAGTTGCTGTCGAGCAGCACATAGAAGCCCATCTGTGTAGCCTTCTCCATGACCCTTTGCATGGCAGCAAGGCCGTCAGCGCCTAGCGGGGTAAAGCAGCAGGACTGCACCTTCACTGCCGGTACAATTCCCGAAACTGCTTCCAGAATCCCGGTGCAATAATTCTCATAACATTCTGCCAATGCTGCCAGTCCACCTTCGGCGGGAAGCAGCGTGGGGGGAATCACCTCCGGGAAGGGATCAAGTCCCACCATGATAGGACTTTTCAACTTTCTGATTTTTGCCTGAAGCACATCAATGGACATTCGGACGGCCTCCTTTGCAACATTATTTATACTATTATACCGCATAAAATCATAATTGCAAGTGTGCAAAAGCCAGCCGATTCAAGCTGAAATCGGCTGGCTTTGCGGTTAAGAATCCAATTAGTATTCAAGCTTTCCTTCAAATACCATGACGGCATCGCCGGTGAGGGTGACGACCTCATCGCCCACATTGACGGTCAAATCGCCACCGGGCATCTTGACGAGAATATCGGTATTTCGGTCGCAGAAGCCGTTTGCTACTGCTGCAATGGCAGAGGCACAGGCACCGGTACCGCAGGCGAGGGTTGCACCGTTGCCGCGTTCCCAGACGCGCATACGAAGGGTGGTGCGGTTGACAACACGGACAAATTCGGTGTTGATTCTTTCGGGGAAGAGCGGATGATGCTCAAATTTTGGGCCAAGCTCCTTGAGCTTAATGGCATCGGGCTTGTCGGTAAATACCACGCAGTGGGGATTGCCGATACCGACGCAGGTGCAGCGGTAGGTCACACCATCCACGGTGATGGGGCAGTCAATGGCACGGTCGCCGGGGAGAAGGGCAGGAATTTCTTCGGGAACCAGCGTGGGAATACCCATTTCAACGCTGACCGAGCTGACCTTACCTTCGCGCAGGAAGACATCCACCTGCTTGATGCCGCTGGCGGTCTCAATGCGCATCTGATCGCGGCGGACAATGTCCTTGTCATACAGGTACTTGGCGACGCAGCGCAGGTTGTTGCCTGCCAGCATACCCTCACTGCCATCGCGGTTGAACGAGCGCATTTTTGCATCTGCGACCTGAGAGGATTCCATGAGCACGATGCCACTGGCACCGATGCCGTAGTGCTGGGTGCAAAGGGTCACGCACAGGGATTCCGGGCAGGGAAGGGAATTGTTGAAGTTTTCAATAAAGATATAGTCATTGCCGGAGCTTTGCATCTTGGCAAAGCGGAGAAGTCCACGGCGGCGGCGCATATGGTTGATATCCACAAGCTCGGTATTGAATTCACTGAAGCGGCTGGCAATGATCTGTGCCAGAGCGCCTGCGGTGTCCAGAGAGGTGAGGCAGGGAATGCCGAGCTGCATGGCACGCATATGAATGGTCTGATAGTCGTCCAGTGTGCCATCGCGCAGAGCGCCAGTGTAGATGACGTAGCTGACCTTACCCTCTTCCATAAGCTCGAGAATGCGGCGATTCTCAGAGACCATCGGGACGCTTTCCACTTCGATGCCCATGAGAGAAATCTCTTCGGCAGTGCCCTGGGTGGCGTACAGGCACATACCCTGTTCATAGAACTGCTGTGCCAGAGACAGGATTTCCTGATAATCACGATCCTCTACGCTGATGAACACGCCGGGACTGTTGGTGGCGCGGCTGAGTGGGACAGTGGTTCCGGCGGCGGTAAGACCCTTAAACAGGGCTTCTGCCATGGTTTTGCCCATGCCCAGAACTTCACCGGTGGATTTCATCTCCGGACCCAGAATGTCGTTGGCATCGGCCAGCTTCTGGAAGGAGAAGACGGGAACCTTAACGGCATAGTAAGGCGGGGTGGGGAACAGGCCGGTACCGTAGCCTAAAGAGTGCAGGGATTTGCCCAGCATGACCTGAGAGGCCAGATCAACCATGGGAACGTTGGTGACCTTGCTGATATAAGGCACAGTACGCGATGCTCTGGGGTTGACCTCAATGACATACAGCTCTCCGTTAAAGAGCAGGTACTGGATATTCACAAGACCCCTGGTACCCAGTGCCAGAGCAAGCTGGCGGGAGCTTTCGCAGATATTTTTCAGTGCCTTGTCATTCAGGTTGAAGGGAGGATAGACGGCGATGGAGTCGCCGGAGTGGACACCGGCTCGTTCGATATGCTCCATAATGCCGGGGATGAGGACATCCTTGCCATCGGAGATAACATCGACCTCCAGCTCTATGCCGGGCATATAGCGGTCAATGAGCACGGGGTTTTCAATGCCGCCTGCCAGAATGTTCTGCATATAGCGGATGGTATCACTGTCCTCGTAGGCAATGGTCATGTTCTGACCGCCGATGACATAGCTGGGGCGCAGAAGCACGGGATAGCCCAGCGTTTTGACGGCATCCAGAGCTTCTTCCATATTGTTAACGCTCAGACCCTTGGGTCTGCGAATGCCGAACTGCTCCAGAAGTGCATCAAAGCGGCTGCGATCCTCAGCAAGGTCAATGCCCTGCGCGGAGGTACCCAGAATGGGGATTCCGGCATTGTCCAGTGTCTGGGTCAGCTTGATGGCGGTCTGTCCGCCGAAGGCGACCACAACACCCACCGGCTTTTCAATGTCGATGATGTTCATGACATCCTCGGGGCACAGCGGCTCAAAGTACAGGCGGTCGGCGGTATCGTAGTCTGTGGAGACGGTTTCGGGGTTGTTGTTGATGATAACGACATCATAGCCCAGAGAGCGGAGCATCCAAACGCAGTGAACAGAGCTGTAGTCGAATTCGATACCCTGACCAATGCGGATGGGGCCGGAACCGAGCACCAGCGCAACGGGCTTGCCGGAACGCTTCAGGCTTCTGGATTCGCAATCGGCATCGGTCGTGGAATAGTAGTAAGGCGTGCAGGCAGAGAACTCTGCGGCGCAGGTATCGACCATCTTATAGGAGAACGTGCACTTGGGCAGCTCAGTTACACCCGTGAGGCGGGAGATGGCCTTATCGGGATAGCCCAGTGTTTTGGCTTCACGGTAGAGTTCTTCGGTAAAGGGCTGATTGCACAGACGGTCTTCAAATTCTGCAAGACCCTGCAATTTATAAAGGAACCAGCGGTCAATTTTGGTGATCTCATAGATTTCATCCACGCTGATGCCGGCCTTCAGGGCTTCAAAAATGGTGAACAGGCGGCGGTCATCGGGACGGCGCAGGCGCTCGGATAGAGGCGCATCGTCCAGCGGCGGTGCGTTGAGCGTATCCAGAGAGATTTCCGCACCGCGGATGGCCTTCATCAGTGCCATTTCAAAGCTGGGGCCAATGGACATGACCTCGCCGGTGGCCTTCATCTGGGTACCCAGTAGGCGGCTGGAACCGGCAAATTTCTCAAACGGCCATTTAGGGAATTTTACGACCACATAGTCGAGTGCAGGCTCGAAGCAGGCGCAGGTCTGACCGGTGATATCATTTTTGATTTCATCCAGAGAGTAGCCCAGCGCCAGCTTGGTGGTGATTTTTGCAATGGGGTAGCCGCTTGCCTTGGAGGCCAGTGCGGAGGAACGGGAGACACGGGGATTGACCTCGATAACAGCATATTCAAAGCTGTCCGGGTTCAGGGCGAACTGGCAGTTGCAGCCGCCGATGATGCCGATGGCAGTGACCATATCGAGCGCTGCCGTGCGAAGCATACTGTATTCCTTGGGGGAGAGGGACAGTGCGGGGGCAACCACGATGCTGTCGCCGGTATGAATGCCGACCGGGTCAAAGTTTTCCATGGAGCAGACGGCAATGGCGTTGCCCAGTGCGTCGCGCATGGTTTCAAATTCGATTTCTTTCCAGCCTGCAATGCTCTTTTCCACAAGAATCTGGGTGATCGGGGACTGATCCAGACCGATCTGCGCAATCAGGCGCAGTTCTTCATCATCTGCTGCAATGCCGCCGCCGGTACCGCCGAGGGTGAAGGCGGGGCGCACGATAACGGGATAGCCCACCTCATGGGCAATTTCCAGCGCGGTTTCGCAGTCATTGGCAATGCCGGAGGGCACGACAGGCTGTCCGATGGCTTTCATGGTATCGCGGAACAGCTCACGGTCTTCGGCCTTGTCGATGGCCTCCACAGGCGTACCCAGAAGGCGGACACCGTGCTGCTCCAGATAGCCGTCCTTGCTTAGCTGCATGGCAATGGTCAGACCAGTCTGACCGCCGAGACCTGCCAGCAGGCTGTCCGGCTTTTCTTTTTCGATAATGCGCTTGATGGTATCTACACTCAGGGGTTCGAGATAGATTTCATCTGCCATGTGCTTGTCGGTCATGATGGTGGCGGGGTTGGAGTTGGCCAGCACCACGTTGACTCCTTCGGCTTTCAGAACACGGCAGGCCTGTGCACCTGCATAGTCAAATTCTGCGGCCTGTCCAATCACGATCGGGCCAGAGCCAATGACCAGAACTTTCTGAATAGAATGATCTCTCGGCATCAGATGTTCCCTCCCATCATATCAATAAAGCGTTCCATAAGCTTTTGTGTATCCCGCGTACCGGCGCAGGCCTCGGGGTAAAACTGCACGGAGAAGCAATTTTTTCCCGGATAATCCAGACCCTCGCAGGAGCCGTCGTTGACATTGACCCACCGGGCAATGGCGACACCGGGAAGACTTTCGGGATCCACGCAGTAGCCGTGATTCTGACTGGTGATGTGGGTCAGACCTGTTACGATATCCTTGACCGGCTGATTTTCTCCGCGGTGGCCGTGGGGAAGCTTATAGGTTTTGCCGCCCTGTGCCAGAGCCAGCAACTCATGGCCGAGGCCAATGCCGAAAATCGGCAGCTTTCCGACAAGCTTTGCAATTTCCTGAATAATTTCTCCGCAGTCCATGGGATTGCCGGGGCCGGTGGAGAGGATCAGGCCATCTGCCTTGGCATCCAGCAGCTCCTGTGCGGTGGTATTGTAGGGGAAGACCGTGACTTCACAGCCGCGCTCGGTCAGCGCATGAATCAGGGAGCGGCGCAGGCCAAGATCCAGAACAGCGACCTTTTTGCCGCCCTCTGCCGGGAAGCTGGCGGGGGCTTTGGCGCTGACCTGCGGAACGAGGTATCCGGTCTCGGGGAAGGCTGGCTCTGACGGAAGCGCAGAGCAGAGGATGGCCTTCATTGTGCCCTTTTTCCGCAGGAGGGCAGTGATTTGACGGGTATCAATGCCGGAAATGCCGGGGATATTCTGCTTTTTCAGGAAGGTGTTCAAATCATACTGAAAGCGGAAATTGGAGGGGCTGGTGCAGCACTCACGTACTACATAACCACGTAACGCGCAGTCCCCTTCAAAATCCGCTTCCATAACACCATAATTACCTATCATAGGAAAGGTTTGCATAACAATTTGTCCTGCATAGCTGGGATCCGTCAATGTCTCAACATAGCCACACATACCGGTTGTAAAAACCAGCTCACCTACAGCATCTATGGGAGCGCCAATACCAGTACCTTCAAAAACAGAGCCGTCTTCCAAAATCAAATAAGCCTTGCTCATTTCACATCCTCCATTCTGCATTTTATTTGCATAAATCATAGTGGAAATCTAATAAATATTCAATTCGCACCATGTACAAAGAAAAATTATTTATAATCTGATTCTCAATATTTTTGCACAAAAAAGCCGCTGCACAAATTGTGCAGCGGCAAAATAAACATCAGCCCTGATCCCAGTTGTGCCAGACGTTCTGTACGTCATCGTCATCTTCCATGGACTCAATCAGACGTTCCATGAGCTTGATCTGCTCTTCGTTGTCGAGCTTCTGATAGTTCTGGGGAACCATTTCGATCTGTGCAGAAACGAAGGGATAGCCGCGCTTACCGAGTGCATCGGCAACGGCATTGAAATCATCGGGATCACAGTAAACAGTGAAGCAATCCTCTTCGGGAAGGAAATCATCGGCACCGCAGTCCATAGCATCCATCATGACGTTATCTTCTTCGAAGTCGCCGTCCTCATTGTCAATGACAATGACACCCTTTTTATCGAACGACCAAGCCACGCAGCCGGCAGCGCCCATATTGCCGCCAAATTTATCAAAATGGTGACGTACATTGGCAGCGGTACGGTTGCGGCTGTCGGTCATGGTCTCAATAATGACAGCAACACCGCCGGGGCCATAGCCTTCGTAGGTAATGGATTCATAAGCATCGCCGGAACCGGCACTGGCAGCCTTATCCAGAACGCGCTTGATATTATCGTTGGGCATATTCGCAGCCTTGGCCTTGGTGATAACAGTGGCAAGGCGGGAGTTATAATTGGGGTCAGCGCTGCCGCCTTCTTTTACGGCAACGATCATTTCCTTTGCGATTTTGGTAAATGCAGCAGCACGCTTCGCATCCTGCGCACCCTTGGTTTTTTGAATGTTATGCCATTTGGAATGACCAGACATATAAATTCCGTCCCTTCGTAATTTCGTATGTTCCGCGAAAACGCGGTAAATTCAGCATAAATAGTTTATCATAAGCTGGATTACAAATCAACACCCAATCAGGCAAATTTCGCACTCTGTCCATGAATTTCTGATTTTTTTACGAACAGCGTAGGGAACTGACCTAATGGAAGAGCGCAAACAGCTTTTCTGGTTTTCCAGTTTCAGGGAATATATCACAAAAAATAGAAGCATATGAAAGTTTTGCGGGTTAGCATAAAACAAATTTGGAACATATTCTTGAAAGATATCTTTGAAAGGGACACAGAAAATGCGTACTTCAAAGTCTGTGATTTTTTTCTTGGTATGCGGTTTACTTTAGAGGTGACCTTTATACAGGACTAGAGCTATGCTGGCAGGGGTGGACGCATGGGAGTATGTTTTTGCTGGGTGGGCTGTGCTTTGTGCTGCTTGAATGGATCGAAAAAAGCAAACGGTCTTTCCTGATGCAGATGCTTTTAGGCATGGAGACCATTACCGCATTGGAATTATTGTCCGGCATACTTCTTAATCGGGTGCTGGGCTGGCGAACTGGGATTATAGCCCCAGCTTCTGGGGCAGATTTGCTTTGGCTACAGTCTTTTGTGGCTCCCAGTGAGCGGTATGGGTTTGGGGTATGAGGCGGCAATACGTTGGGTTTAGCGCTTCATCCGCTGGAGAACAGCACGCAGGCCGTCCATAAGCTGATCGACCTCCTGCGGCTGTGTGAAGCGGCTGAGAGAAATGCGGATGCTGCCGTCAATGACTTCGGGGGGAAGCCCCATAGCCTCCAGCACATGGCTGCGGTGTCCCTTGGAGCAGGCAGAACCGGCGGAGACATAGACCTCATGCTCCTGCAAAATGTTGATGGTGTTCTGGCTGGGGATGCCGGGAAGGGAGCAGCTGATAATATGGGGCGCATCGGCTGCACCGAGCAGCACAGCACCCTCTAACTGGGAGAGCCGTGCGATAATGTCATCACGGATGGCACACTGCCGTGCGATATCCTCCTTTAATGTAGGAAGACCTGCGGCACAGGCAGCACCCATAGCGGCAATGGCTGGCATCGGCTCGGTGCCGGAACGGAAATTGCGTTCCTGCCCGCCGCCGTGAATTAGGGGCGGAAGGGGCAGATCGGGACGGATATACAGCGCACCAATGCCCTTAACAGCGTGAATTTTATGCCCCGATACAGAGATCATATCTGCACCCAGAGATTTAGCCCGGAAGGGAATTTTGAAAAATCCTTGTACGGCATCGGTGTGGAACAGTGCCTGCGGACAGCGGCGATGGGTGAGCTTGGCCATCTTTTCGATAGGCATCACAGCGCCGCTTTCATTATTGACCATCATGATGGAAATGAGAATAGTATCCTCACGCAGAGCATCACTGAGCTGCTGGAGGGTAATGCGTCCGGCAGCATCGGGTTGTAAATAGGTGACATCAAAGCCCTGCTCCCTGAGCTTTTGCATGGGATGCAAAATTGCGTGGTGCTCTACGCTGGTGCTGATGATATGGTTTCCTCTTTTTTTCAGTCTTTGTGCGGCAGAAAAAACGGCCCAGTTGTCTGCTTCGGTGCCGCAGGAGGTGAAGAACACGCGCTCGGTTTCAGCACCCATGGCAGCGGCAACTTGCTGTCTTGCGAGGGAGAGCCGATGTGCCGCATCGACACCAAGGCGATGCACCGAGGAAGGGTTGCCCCAGCATTCATTCAGGGCTTCTGCAATCGCGGCCACTGCCTCCGGGCAGGGACGGGTGGTGGCGGAATTATCCAGATATGCGATCATAGCTTGCTCCTTTTTTATTTTCCAACGCAGAAGCGCTCAAAAATTCGGTTTGTAATATCTTCTCTCACAGTGCGCCCGGTGATTTCCCCCAGTGCCATCATAGCGGCTTCCACATCCAGAAGCACTGCATCGGGGGTCATACCACGGCGAATGGAGGCAAGTGCCTGTTCAGTGGCAATAGCGGCACGCTCCACAGCAGCGGCTTGCCGTGCGTTTGTGAGGATAGAGCCATCGGTGTTTCCTTTTGTGCCGAAGGATTCCTCCACAATTTCTGTCAGCTCTTGCAGACCACTGCCATCCTTGGCGCTGATTTGCAGGACAGTTTCAAAAGGCAGGTCTTTCGGTGTGACCTTTGTACACAGATCAGATTTATTGATTAGACCAATGGAACAGGGAGCGGAAAGCGCAGCCTGCATGGCCTGATGGTCTTCGCCTGTTAAATCCTCTGCTCCATCGCATACGAACAGGGCAAGCTCTGCCTCCTTTGCAGCGGCAATACTTCTCGCAACGCCCATGGCCTCAATACGGTCAGAGGTTGAACGGATTCCTGCCGTGTCCTGAAGACGAAGAAGCACACTGCCTAGACGGACAGTTTCTTCCACGGTATCTCTGGTAGTGCCTGGGATCTCTGTAACAATGACACGTTCGAATCCGGCTAATGCATTCAAAAGACTGGATTTTCCTGCATTGGGTTTCCCTAAAATGACAGCGCGAACACCCTTTTTCAGGAATTGCCCTTTTTCAAAGCTTTTATGCAGCACCCAAAGCTTTTCAGAAGTGCTTTCCAGTGTATCGCAGAATTCTGCAATCCGAAAGTCGGGGATATCCTCGTCTGGATAGTCCAATACGGCATGAAAATGGCTGCAAATATCGGTCATGGCCGAGTACATTGGCTCTATTTTCTTTGTAAGTACACCGCCGACCTGACCTGCGGCATTGGCTGCCTCATCAGCGCTTTCGGCATCAATCAAATCAATGACAGCTTCGGCCTGCGTCAAGTCTATGCGGCCATTCAGGAAAGCGCGTTTGGTAAATTCTCCGGCACCTGCCTGTCGTGCACCGGCAAAGAACAGGGCATCCAGACCGCTGGCCAACACGGCAGGGGAGCCATGGCAGTGAAGCTCCACGGTGTCTTCCCCGGTATAGGTGGCAGGAGCGCGGGTGTAGACAGCAAGAATTTCATCAATCAATCTACCCTTTCGATCGGTCAGGTTGGCAAGGCACAGCTTCCGATCCGGGGCTTCCCATAAGGGAGTTCCGCTTTTGAGCTGACAGACCTTTCCGGCAATTTCTGCACAGCGGTCTCCTGAAAGCCGCAGAATGCCAATTGCGCTGGGCTGTACGCCGGTGGCAATGGCGGCAATGACATCCATGAAACTCCTCCTTCACAAAGTTTTCCTATATTTTAGCGATATCCCCCGCCTATTGCAAGGGGTAATGCATATTTTGCTTACTTTGAGGCAATTTAGAGAGGAAGCGAAATATTGGAAGGTGATGAAATGATGGGCGCGAATTTCTCTCTGACCGATGCGGCCATTTGTGCTCGGTTTTCCGATGCGGCAGATTTTATTGCACGGCCAATTTATGTAGTCGGACTGCCATTGATGCTCTATGCCATTGACGGCCTGACCTCCGGGAATGATATTTCGGATTTTGTTCTCAAACCGCTTATGAGTTTGCAGGGGGAAAGCATGGTACAGCTTTATGAGCGGGCATTATATCATGATGTTTATAGCGCAGTGGCGAAGGTATGTGACACTGTTAAGGAGGTTACAGAAAAACTACTGAATGGTTTCTGCGTGGTGCTGTTTCCTGAGGTAGGGGCATTAGCGTTTGAAGTAAAAACTTCGGAGAAACGTTCTCCAGCGCCCCCGGAGGTGGAGAATACTGTCAGAGGTCCCAAGGATGCCTTTACGGAAACGCTCCGTACCAATACTGCCCTTCTGCGCCGTCATCTCTGCACAGAACGTCTTCGATTGGAAGAACAGTCGGTTGGCAAACGGGTGGTAACCAATGTCTGCGTCATTAGTATGGATGGAAAAACCGATCCAGTGCTTCCAGAGCGAATTAAGGAACGTTTTTCCAAACTTCAGGTAGAAGGGCTTATTTCTCCTGCCAGTGTGGAGGAGTTTCTTACTGGCTCACGCCCGACAGCTTTTCCACTATTGCAGTATACCGAGCGTACCGATAAGTTTGCACAGGGAATACTGGAAGGCCGGGTTGGTGTTCTGGTGGATGGACTTCCGCAGGGCTATCTTTTGCCGGTTTGTCTGGGAGATATGATGAAAAGTCCGGAGGATCGGGCAACGGATTATCTTTCTGCCTCGTTTCTTCGTGTAATTCGGTATTTGGCACTTATTATCAGCTTGTTTTTACCGGCACTGTTTGTAGCAATGGCAACATTTTATCCAGAAATGATTCCCAATCCTCTGCTTATGGCCATTATTGAAAGTAAGCAATCTGTGCCATTTCCCACAGTGTTTGAGGTGCTGGGGCTGCTTCTTGCGTTTGAGCTTTTGCAGGAGGCGGGACTTTCCCTGCCACAATCCATTGGACAGACTTTATCTATTGTAGGCGGTCTAGTGGTGGGTACTGCTGCAGTAGAGGCAAGACTAATTTCACCGGCAGCACTCATCGTGGTTTCGGTGGCTGGGATCTGCGGTTATGCACTTCCCGAACGTGCGTTTTCTGATGCAATTCGCCTTTGGAGGCTTGTGTTGGCAGTGTGTGCCAGTGCAGCGGGTTTGTTTGGTATGACGGCGGCTTTTTTATTGTTGCTCATTCGCCTTGCGGATTTGCGAAGCCTTGGACAGAATTATCTGGCACCCTTTGCCTATGTTGAGGGTGCAGATGCCATTGTGCGTCCGAGATTAAAGGAGGATACATGAAAAAATGGATTGCAGCTATGCTGATTGGAGCCGCGCTTCTGTTTTCGCCTTTTCGCCGAACGGATGTATCGGAATTGCTTCCAATCCAGACCGTTTCCATTCGTGTATCAGATGGCTGGTGTCTGCTGGAGACAGACAGCGGCCTGTGGGGGCAGGGGAGAAGTCTTGCTTCGGCACTGGAGGATTTGAAGCGGACAGCGCCCGGTGTGGTGGAGCTGTCAACTGCGAAACAGCTGGTGATTTGTGCCGGAGCGGAGGATTATGCAGATGAGTTAATTTCAATGGAGGTACTTCGTCCCGGAACGGAGCTTTATCATGGAACAGCAGATGTGGATGCAACAGATGTTGATACTTTTTTGAGCCGACATCATGTAGAAGCGACAGTAGCCAGAGCCAGAGCAGCACAGCTAGGAAATGAGGAATTGGACTTGCCAACTTTAATAGGTGGGGAGGGGAGGTATCAGATTATTGACAGAGAGAGGACTTAATCGCAGCGTGGGAATGTGGCTTGCCAGCTTTGGAATTTGCGCTGGTGCGATTCTATGTGGCAGATTGGACTGGTGCAGTGCGCTTGCGAGCGGAATCGTTCTCATACTGCTATATTGGATTGATTTTCGATTTAAGTTCCCGCCGACAGCGGTAAGGATACTGCAAACGGTGTGGCTTGTCATTCCGCTCTATGTATGTGGAAGAGCATCTGCTGCGTTGTTTCCAGATGCGGGCTATCCGCTCTACGTCCCGGGTATAGTTCTGGGGTTGGGATGGTTGTTGGCAGAGCGACCGGGCGATGGAGTGAGAGCTTGCTGCGCATTAATTGGCTATTTTGTACTGGCAGCTGTTGGGATTGTAAGCGTATTTTCTGCAACCGATTTGCGGTGGCAATGGCTGAAGCCTTCATTCAGTTGGGAGAAACTACTGATTGCATTATCTATTGGTTGTGGTGGAATGCTTGTGAGGACGGTATATCCGCAAGCAAAATTGAAAAGATCTTGGTGCGTGGCAGCATTTCTAACACCTACAATTCTGAGCGCAATAGCACTGGGCTGCTTATCTCCACAGCTGTGCGTAGAAGAAGAGTCTGCTTTTTACACGCTGAGCAGATCAATCAGCTTATTTGGAGTTGTAGAAAGATTTGAGGCTTTAATTGCTGCCTGTTTGACACTGGGATTATGTAGTGTAGCCGCATTACTGTTTAGGGCGGCAGGAATACTATGTGGGAGATACGCAAGGCAGACTTGTGCAATTCTGTTCTTATCAGCTTTAGGACTGATTTGTAGACCAATAGCTGTAGAGGTATGTGCAATAGGAACGATATTAATCTGGATTGTTTTACCTGTAATTTTTTCCTTAAAAAACAAAAAAGGGTTGACAAGGAGAATACGATATGCTAGAATACGCAAGCATTCCGCGAGAGAAAAGAATTTGAAAAAGAAATGAAAAAAGTTCTTGACAAAATGGAATGCGCGTGATAGACTAAAAAAGTTGACGGCGCTGAGGAAAAACCGATGAGGCGAAGCCAATTTTCAAGCCCGCGAAGCGGGATGTACCTTGTAAATTAAACAACGAAACATGAACAAAAAGCACCTTGGACAATTTATTAAAATGTAAGTTGTTC
>JAZRZL010000079.1:0-34495 GCA_045601345.1 Faecousia sp.
CCGCCAAAGGCAGCATTGTTGCCGCAGATCGGGCCGTCGTTCATCTCGAAACTGCCGCCGTTGACGTACACGCCGCCGCCGCCAAAGTCAGCATTGTTGCCGCAGATCGTGCCGCCGTTCATCTTAAAGCTGCCATCGTTGACGTACACACCGCCGCCGTCGCTCGCCGAGCCGCCGGTGATGACACCGCCGATGGTTGTGTACTCGGATGTGCCGCTGTCTAACAGTGTCCACAAACCGTTATTATTGCTATAGTATCGCGTCGTGCCTTCGCCGCAGTCGTAGAGTGCGAAGCTCGCACCGTTGTTGACTTTGATTTGCTTGCCGTTGAGGTTCAGCACTTTATCGTTAAGGCAGAGGTTGACGTTCGCGTTAATCACCCAGTCTGCGGTCAGCGTCACGTCCTTGGTCAGGTAGTAGCTGCCCGCCACGCTGGGGAGGCTGTCGGTCTGCGTCCATGGCTGGAAGGTAATCCCATCCAAGTCTTCATGAGTGTGAATGGGCGTTACCACAGCTTTGTATCCAATTACCTCGCGTTCTCTAATAACCTGTTCAAGCTGTTCAATAGGAACATTAGGATACATTCTGGCTCTTATAGGATACTGAAGCTGATATTCGCCGCCGTTTGCATCAATTACTTCTTGCGTAATATACACAACCGCGGTTCCATAATCTTCATCATTGGTACCATATGTTGGCGTTTTGTCATCATAACCCGTGCCATTAATGGCAATTTCATAATTCAACAGATAAGGCATCGGAATAACCCCGCCCGGTTTCTGATCACTATTATAACCGTGAAAATGTATGTAAATATACATCGGCTCGGTTATTTTACAAACTGGCTGTCCAGCTGTCACAGAGGTAAACTCAAGATTCACCGGCTCTCCATACCAGTCAAGGCCGGTAAGATCACCCGTCTCGTTGATGAGCACCGGGGCGGGTTTTGGATCTTCTGCCAGTGCTGCCGTCGGCAGCAGACTCAGAAGCATCACCAGCGCCAGAGCAAGAGAAAGTAGTTTTTGGGTTTTTTTCATAAAATCAATCTCCTTTTAAAATTAATTATGTCATCAGGCTTTGCCTGCTGCATATGGGGTTATGCATCATCCTCGCAAAATTTCTGCAAAAGCATCTTTAATTGACAAAATACGCATCGTTTCTATCCTAAACACGCCAAATCTCAAGAGCTTTTACACAGACGTATTGCAAAAGAAATGCTGCGCGTGTTTCGGAAAGAAAATATAGACCAATACGCCCACAGGTGGAAACTGCCTATGGACGTAATGGCCTATCAAAAAATTAAAAACTTGTCAAATACGCACAAAGAGATCTTGCTTGCTTGCTTGCTTGCTTGCTTGCTTGCTTGCTTGCTTGCTTGCTTGCTTGCTTGCTTGCTTGCTTGCTTGCTTGCTTGCTTGCTTGCTTGCTTGCTTGCTTGCTTGCTTGCTTGAAAAATTGTCGCAAATTCCACCATAATTGTCAATCTTCTCTCTATAATTATTCAGAATGCAATTAAGCTTTTTTATTATTTTATTCTATGATTTCACATTTGTCAACAGTTTATTTAACAAAGGACAGGGGACGGTTCTCTGTCTTGAAAATCAAGACAGAGAACCGTCCCCTGTCCTCCCTGTCCTTGCCGTAAATTATTTATTTCTTCCTCTTGACAAAAAAAAATTTCCTTGTTAAAATATAAAAAACTTGAAGGAGGGCGGAACATGACGCATTGTTTCTATACTAGCACTATGATGATGCATAACACCGCCTGCGTTGTATCCCTTTGAGTTTTGAGGGGTAATCACGAAGGCGGTTATGGTGCGTACCATGGCCGCCTTTTTTGTATCTTTAAAGGAGGATAATAAATATGGCAGACTATAATATCGGCACAAAATGTGTCCAAGCAGGCTATACGCCCGGAAACGGTGAACCCCGTCAAATTCCCATTGTTCAGAGCACTACGTTTAAATATGCAACCAGCGCTGAAATGGGCAAGCTCTTCGATCTGGAGGCAAACGGCTATTTCTATACCCGTCTTCAGAACCCAACAAATGACTATGTCGCTGCAAAAATTGCCGCACTGGAGGGCGGAACCGCTGCCATGCTTACCTCCTCCGGTCAGGCTGCTAATTTCTTCAGCATCTTCAATATTGCCTCCTGCGGCGATCATGTGGTCAGCTCCACCAGTATTTACGGCGGTACCTACAACCTGTTCTCCGTCACCATGAAGCGTATGGGTATCTCCTTCACCTTTGTTAGCCCGGATTGCACAGATGAAGAGCTTGAAGCCGCCTTCCAGCCCAACACCAAGGCCGTATTTGGCGAAACCATTGCCAACCCCGCCCTCACCGTTCTGGATATCGAGCGCTTTGCCGAGGCCGCCCACCGCCACGGCGTTCCCCTGATTGTTGATAACACCTTCGCTACGCCCGTCAATTGCCGTCCCATTGAATGGGGTGCCGATATCGTTACCCATTCCACCACCAAGTATATTGACGGTCACGGCTCTTCCGTCGGCGGCTGCATCGTAGACTCTGGCAAATTTGACTGGACCAAATATCCCTACCGCTTCCCCGGCCTGTGTACACCCGATGAAAGCTACCACGGTGTCACCTATACCGAGCGCTTTGGTCTGGAGGGTGCCTTCATTACCAAGGCTACCGCTCAGCTCATGCGCGACTTTGGCTCTATCCAGTCTCCCCAGCACGCTTTTTACCTGAATCTGGGTCTGGAAAGCCTTCATGTGAGAATGAAGCGCCACTGTGAAAACGGTCTGGCTGTTGCAAAATTCCTCCAGAGTCACGAAAATGTGGCATGGGTGCAGTATTGCGGTCTGCCTGAGGACAAATACTATGCGCTGGGTCAGAAATATCTGCCCAATGGCTCCTGCGGTGTTGTCAGCTTCGGTGTCAAGGGTGGCAGAGAGGCTGCCGAGCGCGTCATGAGCCGCCTGAAGATCGCCGCCATTGAAACCCATGTAGCCGATGCCCGCACCTGCTGCCTCCATCCTGCCAGCGCAACGCACCGCCAGATGAACGATCAGGAGCTTGCAGCCGCCGGTGTCAGCCCTGACCTGATCCGCTATTCCTGCGGCCTTGAGGACGCAGAAGACCTGATCGCTGACCTGAAGCAGGCTCTGGAATAATTAAGGAGTGAAACACTATGCCAATCAAAATTCCGAATGAACTTCCGGCAACTCAAACCCTGACCAATGAAAATATCTTCGTCATGACGGAAACCCGAGCCATTGCGCAGGACATCCGCCCCCTACAGATTCTGGTGCTCAATCTCATGCCTACCAAAATCGCCACGGAGACACAGCTCGCCCGCCTCCTGAGTAATACGCCCCTTCAGGTTGAGCTGGAGCTGATGCACACCTCAACACATGAAGCGAAAAATATTTCCCAGGAGCATATGCTGAAGTTCTACACCACCTTTGAGCAGGTGCGTGATCGCAGTTTTGATGGTCTGATCATCACTGGTGCGCCAGTAGAAAATCTTGCCTTTGAAGAGGTGGAATATTGGAACGAGCTATGTCAGATCATGGAATGGAGTCGCACCCATGTGTACAGCACCTTCCACATCTGCTGGGCTGCACAGGCTGCGCTGTATTACCACTATGGCATCCCTAAGTACCAGCTGGACGAAAAGCTCTTCGGCGTATTCCCCCACAAGGTCGAGCGGCGCTCCTCTATGCTGCTGCGCGGCTTTGACGATATATTTATGGTTCCGCATTCCCGCCACACCTCCTTCCGTCGTGAGGACGTTGAGGGCTGCCGCAAGCTGAAAATCCTCGCCTCCTCTGAGGAAGCAGGCATCTATGCCATTTCCACTGAGGGTGGAAGGCAGGTCTTCATCACTGGCCATTCTGAATATGACCCGCTGACACTCAAGGCCGAATATCTACGGGATAAAGAACGGGGTCTTCCTATCAAGCCCCCCAAAAACTATTTCCCCAACAACGATGACACACAAGATCCCATCGTTCAGTGGCGCGGACACGCCAATCTTCTTTATCAAAATTGGCTCAACTACTATGTCTATCAGACCACACCGTACAACCTCACAACACTGACCCCAGTTATCTGAGCAATTAAGCCGGAGCTGCCGCAAAAACAGGCAGCTCCGGCTATTTTATTTGCGAAAAATACGGGCATATTGCGTAGGGGAGATACCATATTTTTCCTTAAACTGACGAGAAAAATGATATACAGTAGAATAATGAAGCATCTGTGAAATCTGGGTCATGTTCTGCTTTCCTTCCCGGATCATTTTGCGGCTCTCCTCAAGACGCATCCTGCGAATATAATCACCAGGGGAACCTTGCAGACATTTCTGGAACAGCGCTGTCAGATAAGAGGGGCTGATATCAATTCCTTCCGCAACATCCCCTACAGACAGACCTTCCCGGCAATGCAGCGCAATATAGCGCAGCGCCTCTGATACCAGCTGCCGTTCTCTGGCAGGCGGCAGCTCCTGCTGCATCTGTTCCTGTCGCATCCGAAGCAAAAGCAGCAACAGCTTTTGTAAATTACTCTGGCATAATCCATGGCTGTGTGCATCCGCCTGCGCCATTTCGCTTTCCACATCCCTTATCCATTCGTCCATGCAGGCAGGTGCAGAAAAAATACGGTCAAACAACGGTTGCGAATCTGCATCAGACAGCACAAAGGATAAAGAATAATAGGATGCCTTTTCCCCAATATTACAGAAAAAAGAATGCCATGTGTCTTCTTCAATCAAAAGAATGTCTCCCTTGTTCAGTTTCCAATGAAATCCGCTGACATTGCAATGCAAAGACCCATCTGTCACATACAGCAGTTCAGCTGCACGGTGACTTTCCCCCTTGAAGAAAAAACTTTCCTCCGCATCATATTGACCGAGAAAAATAAAATTACTGACCTTCGGATACCGAACGGGCGGAAAATCAGCAAGTCGTTTCCAATCTATGAAACGTTCTGCCTGTGCATTGCGCGAAACAAGTATTTTAGCTGTACAGGTATCAGAATAGGGTACAACCGTAAAATATATTTGTGGATTTAGACAAACTGGTGCATCTAAAAAGAAATAGGAAAATTCAAGCTTATCCAATGATACAGCAAGTACGGCTCTGCCTTCCTCCCCGCTGAGCCATACCCTGCTGTCAGGATAACGATACCCATGGAATCTGCTTTTCTGTGCACGGAGTATTTTTCCCCCGGTAAATTCAACGGGCAAATCCCCTGGAGAAAGGAGCGAACCAAAGTGTGCAAAGTTTTCACTTGTGAGTGAAAGAATCATATACTGTTCCCTTTCTGTTCATTCCGCAAAAAATAATCATAACACTATTATGATAACACTTTTTTTGAAAATCAGTAGATTTTTTCTTGCCAAAAACTGAACCTATAAATATATTGCATTCTGGATCTACCAATGGGTTCAATTTGCGAGTATAATCTCAGAGCAGCTCTAAAAATCATGAAAAGAGGGTGCTTATGAAACGAATTTGCAGTATTCAGGATATCTCCTGCCTCGGTCGCTGCTCCCAAACAGTCGCACTGCCTGTCATTTCTGCCATGGGTGTGGAGTGCGCAATTGTGCCAACAGCTGTCCTTTCCACACACACCATGTTCCAAGGCTTTACCTGCAAGGATCTTTCCGATCAAATTCGTCCCATCGCCGATCACTGGGAAAAGGAAGGTTTTAAGTTTGATGCCCTGTATTCCGGCTATTTGGCCTCTGGAGAGCAGGCAGCAGATGTTTGCAATTTCTTCCGCCGCTTCCATGGAGAGAATACTCTGATTTTTGTTGACCCCGCTATGGCAGATAACGGAAAACTGTATCCTGCCTTCGATGCTGCATTTCCTGCGGAAATGGCAAAGGTCTGTGCTATGGCAGATATTGTGCTCCCCAACCTGACGGAGGCCTGTTTGCTTACCGAAACTCCATATCAAGACAAATTCTCCAAGGCTGATGTCGAGACACTTCTGCGTAAGCTTTGCGCCATGGGCGCTAAACAGGCTGTAATCACCGGTGTAGGCTTCGCGGATGGAGAATACGGTGTCATGTCCTATGACCCAACAACAAACAGCTTCTTCTCTTATTTCTCTCAGCTGCTCCCCACCAGCTATCATGGTACTGGCGATCTGTTTGCCTCTACCTGTGTTGGCGCAATGATGAATCATTACTCTCTACCCGAAGCACTGAAGGTTGCTGTTGACTATACCGTGCAGTGCATCCGCATCACCGCCGAAGCAGGTCTTGTACCTTGGTACGGCGTAGAATTCGAGCGGGCAATTCCCTACCTTCTCAAGCGAATAGATAAAATCTGATTCCCCTGTTCGATTTCCCCATAGGGCAGTTCTTAAAATTAGGTTTAGAATTGTCCTACGGGGATTTTTCACGCCTTAGAGACTGCCTCTATGCAAAAGTGCCGTTTCCTATGATTTGTTGGATTTCATGAAGCTTTCTATCTGGACACAGGAGGCGTTGCTATGGGATTCCTGATGAAGCTCATGTATTCTGCAAGCAAAATGCTGCATCATCCTTGTGTTATTTCCAGAAATTGATTTTGGGGAAGACCTATGCTCGCGTTCTGCTCACAATATTCCATAATTTCATAATAACCTATTATATATAGTTATTTTAGGAATAGCAATATAAATTTTCCACCGCACAGGAATAATTTGTGTATCTTTCCCGCACGGTGGATCATAAGGAATTCTCTATACCATTATTTTTAGTATCTGTGCCGTTATGATGGCAATGGTCGCGCTGGTCAGTGTGCCGACAAGATATCGTTCGGCAAAGCCCTGATCTTCAAACTGTTTAAAACGCGCAATGCTTTTGGCTGTAAGTACGAAACCGATACCGCTCAACTGGCCGGAAAGTACCAAAACCGCAATGATTAGCCGCTCCAGCTTGCCGATGATGCGTCCTGCTTTTGGCTCATCGGCAAAAGCCTCCCGATTGACACTGCCGCTAAGATCATCAAAAAGCTTACGGACAAAAATACAGGCCGGATCCCAGATGATTACAAAAATAAGGGCATACACCAGAATGGTGCGAAAATATGCCCATTCCCCCGCCCTGTGCCACAGGCTATTCGCAGCATCCTCCATGCCGAACAATTTCCAGCACAGGACAATCACCATAATATGCAGCGCCTGATCTACAAGAAATGCCCAAAACATTCCTCTCTTCTTCAGCCATTTATTCTCAATAAAGCATTTGAATTTGTCAATAAGGAAATGCGTCCAAAACAAAATGATGGCCGGGATTATAGCCTGCATGGGCTTTATGCAGACAAAGCATACCACTAACATTAGCACAGCATAGATTCCGCAATGCAGTAAGAGCCATCGTCCGCTTTTTCGCTTTGCTTTGGCACGACGCTCCGGCTGAAACGTAAAATCTGCCAGAAAATGTGCGATCAACAGAGCTACAAGAATCATGGTGTCTCCTTTCCCTGTGCAATCAACTTCAGTGCCATTATGGCAGCGTTGCGCGCAGCAAACATATTGGCTGCCTTCATAGTTTTTTCCACACTTTGCCGGGAAATGCCACTATAATTGGATACCGCAGTTGGAATTCCTCGAGTTTTATTGTTCCAATCGTTCTGCTTGGGCTGTATCGTCATAGGGGGCTTCCTGAGCTTACGGAATACAGATGGCTTCCCCCGGCTCGCGTAATACCCATAATGTTCCCGCCGCTCCATCACATAGGCCAGAGAGGACAAATCGCCCACACCGGCCACAGGATATAAAAGTTCTGTCAGAAGCAGCAGATCATTCTGGTGGGTACTATAGCGCTGGGTCAAAAGGGACTCCATGCTCATGGCAAAGTTAACTTGCTCATCAAGCTCACTCTCGGCACAATACACGATATTGCTCTCCCCTTTTTCCTCTGCTTCCTTAATGGCACTGCGGCAGCGGTGGTAGGCCTGTCCATCCTGTGCTGTGCTGCCCTCACCCGGCAGACGTACATCCCATCGTCCCACACCGATGCCTGCACGTACTTGTACTGGCCAAAGCAACATACGGAATAGGCGCAGATAGCAATAGGCACTCTCCGGCGTGCAGAACAGGCCTTGCAGCTCATCACCTGCGGAAAATTCCACTTCATGCTCCAATTGGTCTGCAAACAACCGATTCAATTCCCTATATAAATCAGCAATATAGCTCTGAATTTCTTCCCTATGAGGTAGACTATAGCCTCTGGAGTTTTTGATATCAATCATTAGTGCCGCAAATGTTTTCACTCTGTCACCTCCATGATAAAGATTTTCTGTCTTTGCATTTACAGGATAGCATATTTTTCTTAAAAAAGCAACTTTTTTCTGTTGCGTAATTATTTCGAAACGAAAAATGGTTGCTTTTTAGAATCGCAACAAAATTGGTTGCTTTTTAAGCCCTACCATTCATAGGGCAAGCAAATCTATATGATCTAACATCCGTTCGCGTAGGTGTTATAATGATGTGCGACAGCGGGATTCACTTGCTATTTTCGTAGCAATCTGCTATACTCTGTTTGGCTGCTATACGGTCAATTCCTTGAGAAGGAGCATATTTTCATGAAATTTATTTTTTTACTATGGTGCGCTAAGCTGCTTGCTGCTGCGATTAATATCATTGCCCCCCAACGAGGAACCAACTACTCTGGTGACTTTGCAGTAAAACGTATGCCGGATTTTGTTGCGCACTTTAAGGGTGTTGATTATCAAAAAGTCATTTTTATTACCGGCACCAACGGAAAATCCACTACTAATAATCTTGTGGCGCACACTTTGGCCTCTGCTGGAAAGCGCATCGCCTCCAACATTGAGGGTGCCAACATGATGGGCGGTGTAGCCACAATCCTTGTAAAGAATTCCAGCCTTTTCGGCAAATTTAATAAAGAATATCTGGTTCTTGAGATTGACGAGCGCAGTCTGCCCGCCATTCGCAAGGTACTGCCCGGTGTTCATATGGGCATAACCAACCTACAGAAGGATCAGGTGCAGCGCAATGGCGATCCGGATTTTATTTTGCGTAAATTCCGCAGTGCCATCGGCAAGGATATGACTCTGTATCTTAATAATGAGGAGCCGCGCAGTAACTCCCTTGCTGATTGCGCCGGAACGGCCATTTCCTTTGGTGTGTCGCCCAACAGCAAAACCTATCAGGCAGATGATTTTTATCATGTCACGCTGCCCTGTCCCAAGTGCGGTCATCCCATTAAATTCTTGCAGTATCATTTGAGCAGCATCGGTACCTTCCAGTGTACCTCCTGTGGCTACCAGTCCCGGAAAAAGCCGGATGTGCTGGCAAAGGATATTGATTTTGAAGGCAAAACCTTCCTCTGCGATGGCCGAACCTGGAGCTATACCTATGGCAACCCGTTTTATATTTATAAC
Source organism: Faecousia sp. (assembly GCA_045601345.1). Taxonomy (GTDB): domain Bacteria; phylum Bacillota; class Clostridia; order Oscillospirales; family Oscillospiraceae; genus SVMC01. The sequence continues at coordinate 9,371 of JAZRZL010000079.1, forward strand.
TACGCTATGGATATTGCCATCTGTAAAAATCTCGGCCTGACCGATGAGCAGATTCATAAGGCAATTGCGGAATTTGTCAATCCTGCGCATCGCCGAACCGTTCTGACCTATCATGGTAAAAATATTCGTTACTTCCAGATGAAGCAGGAAAATCCAGAGACACTCCAGTCTGCACTTGATACCATTGCCGAGGACAAGCACGAAAAAGCCATTCTGATTGGTCTGTTTGTTGTTCGGGATTTTCTGCCGTACTATACCAATACCTTCTATTTCTTTGACTGCGATTTTGCCCCTATTGCATCTACGCCGGTGGAGCGCTATGTGGTCTTCTGCAACGCAGTGAGCCATGATACGGCCAACCGTATTCGTTATGCCGGAGCACCGGAGGAAAAGATTACCGTATTGGATACGGATGACATCCCCACCGTTATGGCCGAGCTTGATAAAATCAAGACTGACAACATTTATTTACTTACCAACACAGTACCTTACAAGAGAATCAGAAATTTCTTAACCCAGGGAGGCGACAACAATGGATAAAATGCAAATTACGATCGGCTGGATGTATCCCGATTGTTTGAACCTCCATGGAGAACGCGGCAGTGTACAGGCATTAAAGCGCGTTGGGAATAATCTCGGACTGGAGGTTCAGGTTCGGCGCATAGATGATTTTGAGGATACCGTACCCTTTGAAAAGCTGGATTTTCTGTTCTTTGGCCCCGGTGAGCTTCGTGTTTTGGGCTATATTTGCCCAGCCCTTCAAAAGCAGAGAAAAGCGCTGGAGACCTATGTGAATCGCGGCGGCTATATTCTTGCCATTGGTACCACCGGCCTTCTGTTTGGCAAGGAAACGCTCCGTGAGGATGGTAGCACCTTTCAGGGTTTGGGGCTTCTCGATATGATCGGCAAGGAGCGCAAATTCGTTTTCGGTGATGATCTCCATTTTCGCCTGAAGGATACCAAGCAGGAAATTTTTGGCTCCCAGATTCAGATGGCAGATGTACAGGCCGTCGAGCCTTTGGGCGATATTCTCTATGGCAGAGGAAATCATGCCGATGGCGCAGAGGGCGCAAGATATAAGAATCTCATTTATACCAATTGCCTTGGTCCCGTATTTGTCAAAAATCCTTGGTGGGCAGAGGAGATTTTAAAGGATATTCTCCTGAAAAAGCTGGGCATTTCCCAAAAGACACCCTATACGCTGGAATCTGCCTCCTTTGCTTCCGGCTTGCGCTATACCAAAGAAAAGCCGGCATTTGAGATCAAGTAAGCTGATTTACATGAAGGAGAACACTTTATGATGCCATGTCCCATTTGCGGTGTACCTCAGGAGGAAAGCGCTGCCGTCTGCCCATCCTGTGGCAGTGTGTTTTTGCCAATGCAGCCTGAGCAGCAGGTGATTGCGGCATCACCTCCCCCTGTGAAAAAAAAGCAAAAGAAAGAATGGTTGCTTCCCGGAATTATTTTTGGTGTTCTGCTTCTTCTTGGCGGAATTCTTGCCATTATTTTTTCCTCCCGTGCAGATCCCCATGCAGGAACCTATATTGCTGTGAAGGCAAAGCAGAACGGTGCGGAGGTCAATATGCAGGAGCTGTTCGGCGGCGCACTTGAGGTTGAACTGCAACCCAGAGGGAAATGCACGGTAACACTTGGAGAAAAGAAAGGCTCTGGTCAATGGACGCTGGACGGCGACCGCTTGCGTATTGATGACGGCGCAGCCACCTTCTCTGGCAGCCTAAAAAATGACCGCATGACCCTGAAAAATCTTATGGGCTACGATTTTTATCTGACCAGAGACGGCACGGGAGCATCTGACAGCACGGAAACCAATCCAACTCCCTCAATTTTTTCAAAAGATACCACGCAGACAGAATGGTGGAATGGAGACTGGTACGGCTGGTGGATGATAAGCTCCTGCGACAAGGAATATCAGGAGCTGGAAAACCAGTGGTGGGATTGCTGCGCCACCATTGAACTGGATAAAGACGGAACGGGACATATCCTGCTATGGGATGAAGACCTGCCCCATGACAATCCGCTTGCGGAGTTTGATTTGACACTCTCAACGGAGGATGGTCAACTGACTGGCACCGCCCAAAGTCAAAGCGGCTATTTCATGGATATGGAGCTGACCGAAGGCCAGCTTGTCATGAATCCCACCGGCAGCGCCTATGAGAACCTTCTGGCCTTTGACGGCTGGTATCGGGATGAGAAGGGGAGCTTCTATTTTGAATTTTACCTTCGTCCCTGGGGACAGCGCTGGGATGACTGGGTAAAAGATGAGGGCGAGGACATTTTGCCCTACTATTATAAAGACTTCTATCTCCCTGCGATTGAAGATGGCGACCTTCCCCCCTACGATATCGCAGAGGAATGGAGCAGTTCGGCAGAGACCGAGGAAGAATAAATACAGCATGATACCCCTCTGATTTTTAGAGGAAAACGTCTAAAAATCAGAGGGGTATTTTTACGGAAAAATTGTTCTATCGTTTGAAGTCTAAAAATTTATGTTTACTTTCACGCTAATATGTGATATGATATTAGCGTGAAAGGAAGATTGATATGAGCAGATTTGGAGAATTAGAAAAAATGGCAAAAGAAAATGGCGGTGTTTTACTCACAAGTGCTGTTGTTGCATCTGGTATTTCCAAACCAACGCTGGCTGATTTTGTCAAAAAAAATGAATACGAACGGGTCGGACGGGGCGTATACTGCTCGCAGGAGTGTTGGAGGGATGAATTGTATTTGCTCCAACTGCGCTGTCCCAAGATCGTTTACTCCCATGACACAGCCTTGTTTCTGCTTGATATGACAGATCAGGAGCCGCTTAAATACTCCGTAACCGCTAAGACTGGCTACAATCCATCACACCTTTCTGTAGATGGAGTAAAGGTGTTTACGGTAAAAAAGGAACTTTTTGATCTCGGAATTACGGAGGCGTGTACACCTTTTGGTCATAAGGTCACGATCTACGGTGCGGAAAGAACGTTGTGCGATATGATCCGCAGCCGCAATGAGATGGAAATTCAATCTGTGCAGGACGCGCTCAAAAGGTATGTGCGCCGCAAAGATAAAAATCTGCATAAGCTTATGGAATATGCAAAGCTGTTTCACATTGATAAACGTCTGAATCAGTATTTGGAGGTGCTGTTATGATTCATACAGCAAGGCAGCTGAAAGACCTTGTACGCAATCTCTCAAAAGAAACCGGTATAGAAGCGCATATCCTGATCCGAAAATATATTATGGAGCGGTTTCTGGAACGCACCTCACTTTCAAAGTATCGGAATCAATTTGTCCTGAAGGGCGGTCTTCTTGTGTCCGCATTTGTTGGAACAGAGACTCGTGCGACTATGGATATTGATACCACAATCAGAGGCCTCCCTGTCACCGAGGAAGATATGACTCGAATCATCCGTGAAATCTGTGATATAAATATGGATGATAACATTACATTCAAAATAAAAAGTGTATCTGAAATCATGGATGAAGCCAAATATACTGGCCTCCGTTTTGCAATGGAGGCCTATCTTGATGGCTCTGTTACACCACTTAAAATTGACATTTCCACAGAAGATGTGATAACACCGCGGGAGATATTGTATTCTTATAAGCTTATGTTTGAGGATCGCGTAATCCCTATTATGGCTTATCCTATCGAAACGGTATTGGCAGAGAAGCTTGAGACCCTGATTACAAGGTCTGTTACCAATACACGTATGCGTGATTTTTACGACATTCATGTTTTGCTGAATTCTGAAAGACAGGAAATAAACGATACAACGCTTCAAAAAGCACTGCTGGCGACATCAATAAAAAGGCAATCCACAGAGTTGATGAAAGAGGCTGAAAATGTACTTGTTACGATTAATGAGAGTTCCCTAATGCAAGACCTCTGGGAAAAATATCAGCGAAAGTTTCCATATGCTGCGGATGATGCATGGGATGATGTAATGTGGTCGGTAAGGAAACTCTCATATGAGGCGGGTCTATCTGTTGAGAGACCGTCTGACCTTGAAGGAATACATAAGCCGACAGTCGATAACTAATTTTTTGAATGATGTCCCGCTGATTTTTAGAGGAAAACGTCTAAAAACCAGCGGGGCATCGTTTTTAGAGAAAAAAGTACACCTTTCTATAAAAAGGTGAACCAAGTGTTTATAAATTTTGTTGTGAAAGCCATGTAAGGAAGCTTTTGGCTTGCGCGAGCTGCTTTTCGTCCATATTTCGCAGCAGCTCAGCAACATCCTGCCATTGCTGCGTTTCATGGCGGAAGGTTCCAATCAAGAATAAATCCGGCGTAGCTTCCAGCGCAATTGATAGGCGCATGAGCACTTCAAGGGAAGGAATGGAGGTTGCCCGTTCAATGCAGGATAGATATTTGTCATTAATTTCTGCCCGTTCGCATACCTGCGTCTGCTTGAGACCAAGCTCCTTTCGCCTTTTGGCGATTCGCCGCCCAATCTCTGTGTAATCCAGATTCATATTATATCTCCCTCCTTTATCCTTATTTTATATAAACTTGGCATAATAAAAAACAACTTATAAGTTGAAATACGACTTGACAACAGAATATTAAAATAGTATACTGAAGTAAACTTGATTATTTGGAGCACAAAGAGGATTTGCATAACCAATACAAGGGCGGATTTCTGGCATAGATTGCCCGAAATAATTTATCGTAATGAGGCTTTTAGAGGTTGCGTATTTTTAAATTTGAAAGGAGTTTTTTCTATGCGAATGAAAAGAATGGTTTCATTATTGCTTGTCATCGTGATGACTGCATCCATGTTCATTTTCTCAGTTCCTGCGCAAGCTACTGTTTCTGAATATTCTGGAAACAGCAGTGTCAATATGAAAAATACACAATATAATATTTGCTATAGCAGAAGTTTCTATATGCTTGGAAAAGAATCGCTTAGAACAAACTGCAATAAGGCCGATAAATCAATTAAAGAGATAAATACTAATGATGAACTAATTTGTTGCGGTACTTACAAGTGCGGTCAATCTGTAAGTTGTTGGCAAGGTTCTGCTGGTGGCAGTAGCTCATCTACCATTTGGGTGCTTGCGCGTATTGTTAAGGATAACAAACTTTATCTTGGATGGATACCATTAGCATGGCTAAGCACACAACCGTTAGGCCCAAAGTAAACAATTAAAAACCGATTATAAGTATATGTCAATCTTTAAAAGCAATCATTACGAAATAGCCTATCGCTTCTCTCTGCTGATTGAAGCGATAGTGCTTTTTTCTGACCGCAGGAGATACAAAGCCCTCGTTTTTTCGGTTGACTTTTTGCGGTTTCTTGTGTAGAATATTACCATATTGTGAAACGTGAGGATGGGGATCAGTAAGCGGAAACCTGCTTTCAGAGAGTGGCCGGTTGGTGCAAGGTCGCAGGGGCTATGCTGAATGTCACCCCGGAGCGGAGTGCTGAAATTTGAGTAAGCGTCTACGGGAGCTCCCGTTACAGAGCGAGAGTGTCCGATTCTGTCGGGAACTCAGGTGGTACCGCGAGATTGTTGTTTCGTCCTGAGCCTTGCTCGGGGCTTTTTTTATGAACAGGAGATGAATTTTATGGCAAGAGAACTCCCCAAGGTCTATGAACCCAGAGATGTTGAAAGCAGAATATATCAGATGTGGCTGGATAAGGGCTGCTTCAAGGCCGAGCCAGACCCCGATAAAAAGCCTTTCTCTATTGTTATGCCGCCCCCCAATGTGACCGGCCAGCTTCATATGGGTCACGCGCTGAATGCCACCTTGCAGGATATTCTTACCCGCTTTAAAAGAATGCAGGGCTACAGCACGCTGTGGCTTCCCGGTACCGACCATGCCGGTATTGCCACCCAGATTAAGGTTGAAGAAGAGCTTCGCGTCAAGGAAGGTCTGACCCGCTATGATCTGGGTCGTGAAAAGTTTTTGGAGCGCGTGTGGGACTGGAAGCGCAAGTACGGCTCCCGCATTGTCAGCCAGCAGATGAAGCTGGGTACCAGCTGTGACTGGGACAGAGAGCGCTTCACCATGGATGAGGGCTGCTCGAAAGCCGTCCGCGAAACCTTCTGCGAGCTTTATGACAAGGGCCTGATTTATAAGGGCAGCCGCATCATCAACTGGTGCCCCCACTGCATCACTGCCCTGTCCGATGCCGAGGTCGAATATGTGGACAAGCCCGGTCACCTGTGGCATATCCGCTATCCCCTTGCAGATGGCAGTGGCGATCTGGTGGTTGCCACCACCCGTCCCGAGACCATGCTGGGCGACTCCGGCGTGGCAGTCAATCCCAATGATGAACGTTATCAGCACCTCATCGGCAAGACCTGCATCCTGCCGATTGCCAATAAGGAAATTCCCATCGTGGCCGATGACTACTGCGAAATCGAATTCGGTACCGGCTGCGTCAAGATGACCCCCGCCCACGATCCCAACGACTTTGAAATCGGTCTGCGCCACAATCTGGAGGTCATTCGCGTGATCGCCGATGACGGCACCATGAACGAGCTGGCCGGAAAGTATGAGGGCATGGATCGCTACGAATGCCGCGATGCCATTGTAAAGGATTTGGAGGATGGCGGCTATCTGGTGAAGGTGGAACCCTACAGCCACAATGTCGGCACCTGCTACCGCTGCCACAGTGACGTAGAACCGCTGGTTTCTGCCCAGTGGTTTGTGAAGATGGAGCCGCTGGCCAAAGAGGCTATCCGCGTGGTGCAGGACGGCACCATCAAATTCGTCCCCGAACGCTTTACAAAGACCTATATCAACTGGATGGAAAATGTCCATGACTGGTGCATTTCCCGTCAGCTCTGGTGGGGTCACCAGATTCCTGTGTGGTACTGCGATGAATGCGGCCACTACAATGTCAGCAGAGAAGACCCCACGGCTTGCGAAAAATGCGGCTGCACCAAGCTCACTCGTGAGGAGGATGTCCTTGATACCTGGTTCTCTTCCGCCCTTTGGCCGTTCTCTACCATGGGCTGGCCGGATCTGGACGCAAAGGATCTGAACTACTGGTATCCCACCTCCGTAATGGTTACCGGCTATGATATCATCTTCTTCTGGGTTGCCCGCATGATCTTCTCCGGCATGGAGCAGATGAAGAAGGAACCCTTTAAGACCGTGTTCATCCATGGCCTGGTTCGTGACGATAAGGGTCGCAAAATGTCCAAGAGCCTGGGCAACGGCATTGACCCGCTGGAAATGGCCGATCAGTACGGCGCAGATGCCCTGCGCTTCAACCTGATCACCGGCAACTCCCCCGGCAACGATATGCGCTTCTATGTGGAGCGCTGCGAGGCCATGCGCAACTTTGCCAATAAGATTTGGAACGCCAGCCGCTATGTGCTGATGAACCTGAGCATAGAGGAAAACCGTCTGCCCGACCTTTCGGCATTGGAGCTGGAGGATAAGTGGGTACTGAGCAAGCTCAATTCCCTGATTAAGGAAGTTACCGATAATCTTGATGCCTACGAGCTGGGTGTTGCCTCTGCAAAGCTTTATGATTTCATCTGGGATACCTACTGCGACTGGTATATCGAACTGACCAAGTCCCGCCTGTATTCCGAAGACCCTGTTGGCAAGGAAAATGCCCAGCGGGTTCTGGTGTATGTGCTTGACCAGCTTCTGCGTCTGCTCCATCCCTTCATGCCCTTCATCACGGAGGAAATCTGGCAGGCCATCCCCCATGATGGGGATACGCTGATTTGCTCTGACTGGCCGGTATACCGCGAAGAGCTGGCCTTCCCCGAGGAAGAGGCCGCCATGGAGTCCCTGATGAATGCCATCCGTGCAGTTCGTAACCGCCGTGCGGAAATGAATGTTGCACCCTCTAAGAAGTGCACCCTGTACGTCGCTACCGAGAAGACCGAAATCTTCAAAGCAGGTGAGGCTTATATCTGCCGTCTGGCTTATGCTGATGAGCTGGTCGTTGACACGCAGGTTCCCGAGGGTCATGAGGATATGGCCGAGTGCCTGACCACCGATGCCAAGCTCTTCCTCCCCCTGAACCAGCTGGTAGACGTGGATAAGGAGCTTGCCCGCATTGCAAAGGAAGCGGACAACGCACAGAAGAATCTTGACCGCATCAACTCCAAGCTCTCCAACCCCGGCTTCCTTGCCAAGGCTCCCGAGCAGGTGGTCGCAGGTGAGAAGGCTCGCGCCGAAAAGCTGGAGCAGCTCCTTGCCCAGCTCGCCGATAGCCGTGCAAGACTGGAAAAACTGAAAAAGTAAGAAAGCTAAGAACCCCGGCAATTCCCAACCATGGGAGTTGCCGGGGATTTTCGATTATTCATTATAAGGTATGCGGAAATAGTCCAGATAGGCCTTGAATTGATCCTGTGCCGAAAGGCAGGTGTCAAGCAGATACCCGCGTTCGGATGGCCATTCACGAAGTCCGCGATAGTAGAACATTTTCAGTTCTTCGCGGATAATAAATGGCACAATGCCATTGCGCAGACATTCTTTCAGCATAAGGAGTCTGCCTACACGCCCATTTCCATCCTGAAAGGGATGTATGACTTCAAATTCATAGTGGAAAGCAATAATTTCTTCCAGTGTTTTATTTTTTGTGGTGTTGTAGGAGTGAAGAAGCTTTTGAATGCATTCGGCAGTTTCCTCCGGGGAAGCGGTATCCCGTCCGCCGACCTCGTTGGGGAACTTTTTGTATTCGCCCACAGAAAACCAATCCTTGCGGGCATCACTGGTTCCGTTTTTCAGTGTCAGGTGCAGTTTCTTTATGAAAGCCTCACTGAGTGGCTGATTAGCCTGTTCAATGACAAGGTCGATGCAGCGAAAATGATTTGCGGTTTCAACAATATCATCTACATTCACGCTGCCATGTTCCGTACCAATGGTATTGGTCTCATAAATGAAACGGGTTTGATCGTGGGTCAGGCGGCTGCCCTCCATGTGATTGGAATTGTAAGTCATTTCAATCTGGAACTTGTGATAGATTCCGCCCTTCACACCTCCTTTTTTTTCTGCACGAAGAAATTCCAGAAGAGTTTTGGGCGCATCACTTTTCTTGTTTATTCGTGTTGGACGCATGGCATTTTCGGGAATACTCCATGTTTTTCCAGTCAAAAAAGCGCCGGGAATTCGACCTTCAGCACAGTAATTCCGCACGGTACGTTCCGAAATATCCCATTTTTTTGCAGTTTCGTTAACCGATAAATACTTCATAGCACACCTCCACCATGAATCTATTATATCATGAAGCGAAAGCGAATGGTATCATTGTGCATCATTTTCGATTGCCCCGTAAGGGGCGAGAAAATGGCGCATATTTTTGTATAATAATTGCGTCAGCAATTATTATACCATATTATCGGCAAGAAACAAGTATATAATTTATGAGATATTTGATAGTTTTTGCCGATAGCGGCACCTATCCGCTTGTAGCGTCCAGTACTTGCTTATCGGTAAATTTAATGACCAATTGGTTTGGTAGGCAAATAATATCGGGCGCGGCGTTACAAGCACCGCGCTTCATGCAGTAGTGGTCAGGGCAGGTGGCCTGCGTAACGGCAATTTTTCCATTTTCTACGGTAACGGTATTGCTGCCCCGGCTGCTTTCAATCACAAATTGCGTGTCCTCCTTCAGACTGACCCGGTATAGCAGGCGGCCTTCTGACCAGATTTCGGCTTCATCGGCGCGATCCTGCGGAAAGAAAAACAGAATGCTCAGGATGCACATGGCTACAAAAAGAAAACAGAGGAGAAAAATCCAATATTTTGTTTTCATCGTCCGATCACCTGATAATCCCTTTCGCAGGAAAAGCTGTCCAGCAGTCCTTCGGTGACATAGATTTGCCCGTTTTCCTCAATCAAAACCGCCTCAAAATCATCGGAGGTGCGCCAGAAGTCTTCTGCATCCTCCAACCCCATCACGTAAAGCGCGGTAGATAATCCGTCTGCTAAGAGACCACTTTCGGCAACAACGGTTACGGAGGAAAGGCCGGATTGTGCCGGAGCACCCGTGCGGGGATCCATGATGTGGGAGTAACGAACGCCGTCCTCTTCAAAATATCTCTGGTAGCCGCCGGAGGTCACCACAGCCCAACTGCCTTTAAAGGAAAGGGTGGCCAAGCTGTTTTCCGGCTGTTCGGGGTCGGTAATACCGATATGCCAGTCAGAGCCATCGGGCTTTTCACCAACCGTCTGAATATTGCCTCCGAGAGTGAGAATGCCGGAAATATTGTTTTTTGAGAGAATCTCCGCGCATTTTTCCGCCGCATATCCCTTGGCAACTGCACCAAAATCCAACTGTGTACCGCCTGTCAGGGTCAGTGTATTGCCATTTGACACAAGATGCTCCATTCCTGTCAGTGCAAGTGCCTGTTCAATTTCTGACTGAGATGGAACACAGTTTTTCCCCGTAGTAAAGCCCCAAAGCTTCACAATGGGATAAATCGTGGGATCAAGCAGTCCATTGCTACGCTCCTCAATAGATGTTGTACGCGCAAGAAGCTCCTGTACCTCAGAAGAAAGGGCAACGGCTTGTCCCTGATTGAGCTTTGCAATTTCACTGTCCGCTTTTGTGACAGAAAGACGGTTTTCCAAATCCTGAATTACGTGTGTGATCTCCGCAGCCAGAGAGGAACCAGCGGCTTTATCATAAATCCGAACCTGCATGACTGTATCCATGGCAAAGAAGTCGGCCTCATAGCAGGACGCATCTCCTTCGCAGGCGGTCAGCAGAAGGAGAAAAATCAGGGAGAGAATAAGCTTTTTCAAGACTTCACATCCTTTTGCGTGATCATCTTGTTTATCTTGAAATCCATATTTTTCAGAAAGCCGCAAACATTTCAACGATGTTTGCGGCTTTTTCTTTTTTCATTTTTGACATAAAATCTGCCACGGCCTAGCCGCTCTTTTTGATAACTGTGATATTTGACCTTGACACCGCATCAAAAACGTCATTGCGTTTATCGGTTGCATCCCGGGATATAGGAAAGACCAGCTACCCCAAATTCTCCGCATTTCTACTTGCCACAAGGAATAAAGTCGTGGATATTCTTTTTCAAGCACTCCAAAAGTGCGTCCGCCTCATCTGGGGTGGAGGCAATCGCGGTGAGATAGAACTTGACCTTAGGCTCTGTGCCGGAGGGGCGAACAACCATACGACCACGTGCGCCGATGCGGAATTCCAGCACATTGGACTTCGGAAGCTCCAGCGGCAAACAGGCACCAGAGGGAACTGCACGAATGATCTGCTCCTGATAATCTCTCACTTCATCTACAGCACAGCCGCCGAGGCTCTCAGGCGTTGCAGTGCGCAGAGACTGCATCAATGCAGCCGCTTTTTCCATAGCATCTGCGCCAGTCAGCTCAAAGGAAATGACACGATCCAGCGTGTAACCGAATTCATCGTAAATGGCATCCATCGCGGCAATCAAATTCATGCCTTGCTTCTTATACCATGCAGCCATTTCACATACAAGCATTGAGGCCACAACCGCATCTTTATCTCTGGCATAGGTACCCTTCAGGTAGCCGCAGCTCTCTTCAAATCCGAAAACAAAGCGATCCTGTGTGCCCTGATTCTCTTCCTTGAGAATTTCCCCGCCAATCCATTTGAAGCCGGTAAGTACGGTTCGCATCTGGCAGCCATACTTTTCACAGATTCTGTCAGCCATGGCAGAGCTGACGATACTGCGGACAGCAAATGCACCCTCAGGAAGATCAGAACGCTCTGACCGGGTACGCAGAATATAGTCTAAAAGAAGACAACCCAGCTCATTGCCGGTAAACTTGCGGAATCCCTCACCAGTAGGAACCGCAACGGTAATGCGGTCACAATCCGGATCGGTACCGAAAATCAGATCACAGGGTTGTGTTGCAGCCATACGGTAGCTCTCTTCCAGTGCCGCATCCGACTCTGGATTGGGATACGTACAGGTCTTGAAGTCTCCATCAGGGTGCTCCTGAGAGGCAACAACACTGACCGCAACACCAATACGGCGAAGAACTTCACGCACAGGCTTGTTGCCGGTACCACACAGGGGAGTGTAGATAACCTGAAGTCCTGCATCAGGCGTTTCGGAAAGACGCAGACCCTCATGCAGAACGGTCTGATAATAATCCTCCCAGATGCTCTGGGGAAGAAGCTTTACCATACCCTCTGACAGCCACGCCTCATAAGGACGTTTCGGTTCCGTCAGTGCATCAATGGAAAAAATTCGTTCCATAACCACTGCCGCAGGTTCATCCGTCATCTGGCATCCATCGGAGCCATAGCACTTGACACCGTTATATTCCCCGGAATTGTGGGACGCAGAAATCACAATGCCGCAGCCGCATTCCATTTTTCTCACCGCAAAGGAGAGCATGGGGGTAGGTGCAAGCTCATGATACAGCCATGTCTCAATACCGTTTTCTGCGAAAGCACAGGCACAAACCTGTGCAAAGAGGACAGAATTATGACGGGAATCATATCCAATAGCACAGCGCTTGGGAAGCGCAGTAGAATTCAGCCAAGCCGCCATACCCAGTGCCGCTCTGCGGACTGTATAAACATTGAGCCGATTCGGTCCAGGTCCCATAAGACCGCGAAGACCTGCCGTTCCAAATTGAAGCTCTGCCCCAAATGCGCCGCGAATTGCCTCAGGATCATCCTGCATGGCATCCATCTGCGCAGAAAGTGCCTCCGGCATGGTTGGCAGGGCTCGCCATTGACTCCAAATATCATTGCAGTTTTTCATAAAACCATTCCTTTATATTCAATCTTTCAACTCAAAAAAGATGATTGCAGTCTTCAAGGGAAAATGAGAGTATTATCGTAAAATCTTCTTGAGAGACAGAATCAGCCGATTAAACTTATCGGAGTTCATCCGAAGTGCAAACAAACAAGTCTTCGGATTCAACGCAGCTTCCTTGCGCAAAGCAGCATACATTTTATCAAATAGATCCTTATTATGAAATCGGAAAGCATCATAAAGTCGCACATTGCTATCCTCTATGCGCACAATTCGCTGATATTTTTCCCGTTCCTTCTCTGTCATACGGATATGCGCTAAGGTATTGTTGAGAATATCCGTAATTCCATCCTGCCGAAAAATGCACGCCTCCAGCGTATTATCCCCTCGGGACATTGAATCTTTATATACAACATAGTGATAAAGTGGCTCGTCCAAAAAATAACGTTTTCGGTGATAGAAAATTGGTAGAAGTATCTGCCAATTTTGCCCCCGCCTTGCGGGATAGATATAGCGTTCTGGGTTTGCTTCCAAAAAAGCACGCATACGGATCATATGGCAGCCAGAGCAAAAAACCGATTTGGAACGGAGCATCAGCTCAAACTGATCTTCCTTATGATTTGATCTTCTCTCAGGTACAATGGTACCAATTGGATGTTCAAGATCGGATTCGTGATAGAGATATCCATTAGAGGTTACACAGTCATATTCCGGATGTGTCTGCAAAAATGACACTTTTTTCTCAACAGAATCTGGCGAAAGCCAATCATCCGAATCCGGCCAGACAAAATAATCGCCGGTTGCCTCCTGCAAACCATGGGAAATGGCAGACCCCAAGCCCTGATTTGTCTGATAAAGGTAATGGAACTGCATTCCGCAGTCTCGGTATCTTTGGGCATACGATTGTATAATGGCTGCTGTGCTATCAAGCGATCCGTCGTCCACAAATAAAAGCTCCAGATTGGTATAGGACTGCTGAAGTAAAGACTCCATAAAACGTATCATTTTATCTGCCATATTATAACAGGGAATGATCACGCTGACCAGAGGCTGCTTCATTCATCCTCCTTTCTTACAATTACCGCAGTTATCGTAGAGAGCGCGGTACTGTAATAAATCAATTTTATATTATGGTCACCTCTAAAAATTCATCACAGTCGAATCTGCGGGGCTGATTTCCATCATGCTTCACAAAAATTTTCGGGAATACATCCAGTATTCCCTACGGTTTTTGTCGCATCTGACGAAAAACCCTTGCAGCTCGACTCGCACTGAATTTCTAGAGCTGCCCTTATGTAGAATAAACAACTACAGCACACAAGGTCAACAGCAAGGCTGCACCAAAAAGAAGAGCATAAAAATAGGCCAATACAAAAGCACTGACCTATTTCTTATTTTTAGATTAGATATCCTCAATGATAGGAGAGGAATTGCTCTTGCTCTGACTGGTCGTTAGTCCGCGGAACTTGGAACGGGATTCACGGATCTCACTTAAAGCGCCGCTGATAGCATCCTCTGTACGGCGGAGGGAATCATCAACATAGGCGTTAGTAACCTGCTTGAGCTCACGAATTTTGGCCTGAGTAGTACGCATCAGTTCTTCCGCCTGCTGCTGTGCAAGCTTATAGATTTCCTCCTGGGTGGCAAGCTTCTGCGCCTCGATCTGCGCCTGTTTACGGATGCTCTCTGCCTCACGGCGGGCATTGGTAATGACCTCGCCACGGGAGTCCACAATGGTCTTGGCTTGCTTCAGTTCACCCGGCAGACTGTTGCTGATCTCATCAAGGAGATCCAGAACCTTTTCCCGCTCAATGATACATTTTTCGGAAGACAGGGGCACAGCTCTGGCATCCTGAATGGTCTCATAAAGTACGCTGATAATATCTTCAATCCCGTTGTGACTCATATGATTGGCCTCCTTCATTTTGCGGTGGTTTTTTCTTTCACATCCGAAATAATCTCTTCCGGAAGAAAATCGCTCAAATCAACATTGTGTGCAGAAAGCTCCCGAATGACAGAAGAACTCATGAACATATATTGATGCTCAGCCGTAAGGAACATGGTGTCCAGGCCGGGATTCAGCTTGCGGTTGATTAGCGCCATCTGGAACTCATTTTCAAAGTCGGTGGCAGCTCGCAGACCCTTGATAATGACACTGGAGTTTTTCCGTCTGGCATATTCGGCCAGAAGCTCGGGAGAGGCATCAACCTCCACATTAGGCAAATGCCCGGTCACCCGCCGGATGAAATCCACCCGCTCTTCACAGGAAAAGGTAGGGTGCTTGGCAGTATTGATCATGACACAAACAATCAAGTGATCAAAAATCTTGGAAGCACGCTCAATAATGTTCAAATGTCCCTTGGTAATAGGATCAAAGCTGCCTGGATAAATGGCAATACGCATAGTAGCCTCGTTATTCCATAGATTTTCGGAATCTGGTAATCCGAACAGTACCATAATGCCGATCTTTTTCTAGATTTAAACCGGGGTATTGGATGTCCAGCAGCTTATCCGCAGGGCGTTCCGTAATTATTATACCATCTTTCGCCAAAATGTCAATTTCCGATATGATGTTAAGCGAATTTTCTAAAAATTTTTCTGCATAGGGTGGGTCAAGCAATATAAGGTCATACATATTTCGGGTAGATTTGAGAAATTTCTCATAATCCATACATAAAACCTCACTTTTTTTCTCCAGCCGGGTACGGCGCAGGTTCTCTCTGACCACGGACAGTGCTTCCTTGCGGCAATCTACAAAGCTGCACGATGCCGCTCCGCGACTGAGCGCCTCAATACCCATCTGACCAGTTCCAGCAAAAAGATCCAGCACCCGCATTCCCGGCAATTCAAACTGCACAGAGGAAAAAATGGCTTCCTTCACGCGCTCAATGGTGGGTCTGGTATCTATACCTTCCGGTGTTTGCAAACGGACACCGCCGACTGTTCCGGAAATTACTCTCATGAAAGCTTCTCCTGCTCTTTATGATAATAGTCGTAAACATTTTTGGCAATATTATGGGGAAGAACCGCAGTAAGCTCCTCCACGGAAAGACTGGAAATTTTTGTAGCAGAGCGGAATTCCTTTAGAAGCATCTGCCGCCGCTTCTCCCCTACACCCGGAATATCGTCCAGCTCCGAGTGCTTCATACGCTTGGAACGCAGCTTCTGATGATAGGTAATGGCAAAGCGGTGGGTTTCCTCCTGAATCTGCCCGATGAGAGAAAAGACCGTCTGCACACTGGATATACCAATTTCCTGCCCCTCCGGTGTGACTAGGGCGCGGGTTCTGTGGCGGCCATCCTTTACCATGCCGAAAATTGGAATATGGATTCCCATTGGTAAAAGCTCCTGCCGGACACATTCGGCATGAACCGCGCCACCGTCAATCAGAAGAACATTCGGTGCCTCATCAAAGCCCTTGTCTCCGGCTTGATAATGGATAAATCGACGGCGCAGCACCTGCCGCATGGCGGCATAATCATCCTGCTGCTCCATATTTTCCAGTTTAAAATGCCGGTAGCCGCTTTTCAGTGGCTTTCCATCGTGGAATACTACCATAGAGGCCACCATATCTGTCCCGGCAATATTGGAAATATCGTAGGCCTCCAAACGCCTTGGAAGCTCAGGAAGGCCGGTCATTTTCTGCAAAAGCACAAGCTTTCCCAGTATTTTTTCCTCGCGGGAATTCATGCGTTCTGCCTCTTCCCGGGCATTCTTTACTGCAAGCTCCACCAGACGGACATTATCTCCGCGCTGCGGAATACGGATGTGGACTGCCTTATTCAATTCCTGAAGCAAAAGCTCACGAAAGCTCTGGGCATCCTCCATTGGCACAGGGAGAAAAATGGTCTTCGGCGCACAGCCTCTGGACAAATAAAACTGCTTGACAAGGGCAGAAATTGCCTCAGCCTCATCCTCACATGGCTCGACAAGCTCGTAATCTTTATCTACCAGATTTCCGCCGATATAGTGGAGCACCGCAAAGCAGGCATGGGTTCCACTTATGGCATAGCCTACTGCGTCCACATCGGCCATGGAACGAGCTGTTACCAGTTGCTTCTGTCCCAACGCCTCCATAGCCTGAATGCGATCCCGGTACTGGGCGGCTCGCTCAAAGGCCAGCTCCTGTGCTGCCTTCTCCATTTGTCTGCGTAGCTCCTGCACCACAGTCTGATAATTGCCACGAAGCACCTGCACCACTTGGTCTATGACCTCATGATACTCTGCCTGGGTAGGAGAAATTTGACACCATCCATCGCAGTTTCCCATTTGATAATTGAGGCAGGGACGATCTTTCCCTATATCCCGTGGGAATTTCTTTCCGCAGCCGGGTAGGCGAAAGGTCAGGCGGAGTGTGTCGATCAGATGTTTTGTAATATAACGGCTACCAAAGGGTCCAAAATAGGTAGCGCCATCCTCCGGGGCTTTATTGGAAAGAGAAAGCTCCGGATAAGAATCACGCAGGTCAATTCGAATGAAGGGATAGCCCTTATCATCCTTGAGGAGAATATTATATTTCGGCATATGGCGCTTAATCAGGCTGCATTCCAGCACCAGCGCTTCAAATTCTGAAGCCGCCACGATCACATCAAAACAATCTATTTTCGACACCATCATCTGCGTCTTGGGAGTATGGGATGCTGTATCCTGAAAATACTGGCTGACACGGTTGCGCAGCTTCTTTGCCTTGCCCACATAGATGACCGTTCCTGCCTTGTCGTGCATAAGATAAACACCTGGCTCCAGCGGCAGAGAATGCGCCTTATCCCTGAGCTGCTCAAAGGTCATCTGCATACCACCCTTCCAGGGCAACACCGCACAATTCTGATGTGCGGATTGCGCCAGCAATTTTTTCGGCAGATGAGGCAAAAACCGCAGGGAATACTTTGTGTATTCCCGAGGATTTTTGTGTCATATGCCGGAACAAAGGGCAAGCAAGCCGTACATCAGAATTGCGCGGTACTGCCCAAAAGATAAACTGCCCCAAATGCAGACTTCTAACCGCATTTGAGGCAGAGAAATTCGGATTCGGATCAGAAAATGTCCTTTACCAGCATTTCGCTCAGCGCATGAACAGCAGCTTCCTCATCAGAGCCGTCGGCAATCAGCGTGACATTGGTGCCGGTAGTTACGCCCATGGAGAGAACACCCAAAAGGCTCTTGGCATTGATGCGGTGATCCTCCACCTCAATCCAGATGCTGGAGCGGAATTCATTGGCCTTTTGAATAAAATATGTAGCCTGTTTATTGTGCAGTCCGGATTCACACGTTACGATTGTCTGCATGGTAATCATATGAAACGCCTCCTTGCGATTCTGTTCCTGAAATAATCATAGCAAATCTACAAAAAAAGTCAACAGTTTTCTTTATGGCATCCCTCCATTTTGTTGAATTAATTAACAAAACGGAGGGAATTCCTCAATAAATTGTTTTATTCGCCAAAGAAGCCACGGAACCAGTCCTCAAAAAGGCCATCCGGTAGGGGTATCCCACCGCTATACTTCTCATCGGGAATGGGCTGTGTTTCCTCCTCCGGGACATCCGCAGGCGGCTGTGTCTGATCCTCCCTCATGCTCCCATTTGCCTCTTTCTCAATTGCGTCAATCTCCTCATCACTGGGACGCTCATCAAGAATCACGGAAAGCGTCAGTTGGGTACCTGCACGATAGATGGAAATCGTTGTCTCGTCTCCCGGCTCACAGGCCAGAAGCGCACGGCGCAGAGCGCTGTAGGAGGGAGTCTCATGGTCGCCAAGCGCAAGAATGATATCCCCCTTCAGGATACCTGCCTTTGCCGCACAACTGGAGGCTGTAACAGAGTTGACGTACACGCCGACCGGAAGAGAATAGAGCTTCGCGGTGTTCTCATCCATTTCCATAGCAGTAACACCCAAATAGGCTCTGCCGCTGACATAGCCCAATTCAATCAGGTCATCGGCAATGAGCATGACATCATTGATCGGAAGCGCAAAACCGATGCCCTCAATGGATGCACCAGTGACCGTAGAGCCGGAGTATTTGGCAGTGGTAATGCCGATCACATTGCCCTTCATATCGAACAGAGGGCCGCCGGAGTTGCCGGAATTGATGGCAACATCGGTCTGGAGCATATTGATGGGTGTGCCGTCGGTGTTGATTTCCCGATCCAGAGCGCTGATATAGCCGACCGTCATACTCAGGGTTAGTTCGCCCAAAGGATTTCCGATAGCTGCCACCTGATCGCCAACGCGGAGCAGATCGCTGTCACCCAATGTGACTGTGGGCAAATTTTCAGCCTCAATTTTCAAAACCGCTACATCAAAATCCGCGTCCGAGCCAACCACCTCAGCGGTGTATTCTTCGCCGCTATTTAATGTGACATTCAGTGTTTCCGCGCCCTCCACAACATGATAGTTTGTAAGAACATAACCATCTGCACGGACAAGGAAGCCACTGCCACAGCTGGCAATATTGGTCGATTGACCAAAAGCGTTGGTCTTGATGCCGCCGGTCGTAATGCCGACAACGGCAGGAACATTCTGCTCATAGACGGCAGTGGTGGCAATATTCTCCTGAGAAACGTATTCCTCACGGCGGATATTCTGCTGTGCCGCATTCTCCAATGCATCAATCCGCTGGGAAAGGCTCTCATCTACAGCGGGCACTGTAAACGCCGCCTTCATTCTTCCGGCCACCATCCTGCCGCCGAGCATACCGCCAAGGAGTGCGCACAGAAGGCTCAGAAGAATCACCCACGGTGCCGCAAGACCCCGGCGTACTTTCTTATTCTTCCTTTTCTGCTTTGTCATAGGAACGGCATAATAAAGCTGCTGGGGAGATTCCGGCTCCAAGGTCTGTGCAAAGGTATACGGTGGCAGCTCCTGTGTTGCAGCTTCCGGCTCCATCTCTGCATTCTCAGTGAATTTTGCCATCTCTTCCATTGGCTTTTCCGATTCCGTAGGTATTTCCGCCATATCTTCCGTAAATTCTTTCGGTTCCTCTTCAGGAATAACAGAAAAAATCCCCTTCTTTTCCTGTTCATCCATAATCATATCACTCCAAAAACGGGACTTTCACCCTGCTGAATTTCATAAGGGCAGCTCTAAAAATTCAGCACAAGTCGAGCTGTGAGGGATTTTTTCGTCAGACGCAATAAAAACCGCAGGGAATACTGGATGTATTCCCGAGGATTTTTGTGAAGTATGACGGAAACAAGACCCGCAGATACGACTGTGATGAATTTTTAGAGGTGACCATAAGCATATCATAGTATTTTTTCTTCCATTCGTCAACTTTTATTCCATAAAAATCAAGTATCGGCAGATTATTATCTTCCGCATAATATGAAAGGCAAATATATCGCATTGTTTTTTTATTGGAATTGCCTCTGCCATCTGGTATAATAGGAGCAGAAAATAAAAACGGAGTAACGCTTATGTCTGAATATCTACCGATCTGTCGCGCCGATATGCTTGCGCGGGGTTGGGATCAATGCGATTTTGTTTATATCATCGGGGATGCTTATGTGGATCATCCCTCCTTTGGTCATGCCATTATTTCCAGAGTTCTGGAGCACGCCGGATATCGGGTGGGGATCATCTCACAGCCGGACTGGAAAACGCCCGCTTCTGTCTGTGAATATGGCCGTCCCCGGTTGGGCTTTCTGGTCACCGGCGGCAATATGGATTCCATGGTGAATCATTATACTGTCAACCATCACCATAGAAAAACCGATGCCTACACCCCGGGCGGAAAAATGGGCGCAAGGCCGGATTATGCCGCGGTTGTCTACTGCAATCTCATCCGGCAGAGTTATCGGGATGTACCCATCATTCTCGGCGGCATTGAAGCCAGTCTGCGGCGGCTTGCCCATTACGATTACTGGTCAAATAAGCTCAAGCGCTCCATCGTTCTGGATTCACAGGCCGATCTGGTGCTGTACGGCATGGGAGAGCGTAGTATTGTGGAGGTCGCGGACGCACTGAACAGTGGACTGTCTATTGACGAGATCACCTATATAAACGGCAGTGTCTACCGCACCCGTTCTCTGGATGATGTCTATGACTACCAGATGCTTCCCGGCTTTGAGGATATGAAGGCCGCTCCAAAGCTCTATGCCAAAAGCTTTGGTATGCAGTATCGCAATACCGACCCCGTTTTGGCAAAGCGTCTGGTAGAGCCTTATCCCGGTGGAGTGTATGTAGTACAGAATCCGCCCCAGATGCCCCTGACCATGCAAGAAATGGACGAGGTTTATGATCTTCCCTACTGCCGAAATTATCATCCCTCCTATGAAAAACTAGGAGGTGTCCGCGCCATTGATGAAGTAAAGTTCAGTCTCGTTTCCAATCGCGGCTGCTTTGGTGCCTGCAATTTCTGCGCACTGACCTTCCATCAGGGACGTATTGTATCTGCCCGCAGTCATACCTCTATTTTGAAAGAGGCCAAGCTGATGACAGCTGACCCCGATTTTAAGGGCTTTATTCATGATGTCGGCGGCCCCACAGCTAATTTCCGTGCGCCAGCCTGTGAAAAGCAGTTATCCTGCGGGGCTTGTCAGGAACGTCAATGCCTCTTCCCTACCCCCTGCCCCAATATGAAGGCCGATCACAGCGATTATCTTGCACTGCTGAAAAAGCTTCGCGCCCTGCCCGGAGTAAAGAAGGTCTTTATCCGCAGCGGCATTCGCTTTGATTATCTGCTGGCAGACCCCAATGACAGCTTTTTCCGGGAACTGGTGCAGCACCACATCTCAGGGCAATTGAAGGTTGCCCCGGAGCACATCAGTGAGCCGGTGCTCAAGCTCATGGGCAAGCCCTCCAAGGGCGTATACCAGCGCTTCACTGCCCGCTTCGCACAAATGAATAAGCGTTACGGACTTGACCAGTATCTTGTGCCCTATCTCATGTCCTCCCATCCCGGCTCCACCATGAAGGAGGCCGTGGAGCTGGCAGAGTATATCCGCGATCTTGGCTATATGCCGGAGCAGGTGCAGGATTTCTATCCCACACCATCTACCGTTTCCACCGTGATGTATTATACCGGCCTTGACCCCCGGACGATGAAGCCCGTCTATGTGCCCACCGATCCGCACGAAAAGGCCATGCAGCGTGCCCTCATCCAGTACCGCGATCCGAAAAACCACGCACTGGTGCGGAAAGCTCTGAAAATTGCCAAGCGTGAGGATTTAATCGGAAATGAGCCTGAATGCTTGGTTCGCCCGGAAAAGGTCAAAAAGCAGCCTGTATCTACCATTGTCACCGCCAAGCGGAAAACCGTCCGTCCCATGCCGCCTAGTAAGAAAAAGCCACGTAAAAAATAGTGCATAACCCCTGTGCAATTGGAATATATTCTTCCATACAAACTCAACGAGGTGGGAGAATGGAAAATACAGCCAACCGTGCCGAGCTTTGCGGCAGCTTTGTGACCCTGCCCGCACTGTCCCATGAAAATTATGGACAAAAATTTTATCATTTCTTTCTGGAGGTAGAACGGCTTTCGGGCATATCCGATATTCTTCGGGTTATTGTGCCGGAAAAGGTGCTCTATCAGACCGAACTGGATACAGGTGCGATGCTCTATGTGCGTGGGCAGGTGCGCTCATTCCATGAGCATACACCATTGGGGCGAAGACTTCGCATTTTCGTATATGGGGATTATCTGGAATGCCGCGATACAGAGGCACTCAATGATATCAATCTCATTGGCTCATTATGCAAAGCCCCGATCTATCGTAAAACGCCCCTTGGTCGGGAAATCTGCGACCTGATGCTTTCTGTACCCCGGAGCTATGGCAGATATGATTTCTTACCCATAATTGCTTGGGGGCGCACCGCAAGAATGGCCGCTGAATTGGAAATCGGCAATCAGCTGGAGCTTTATGGCCGCCTACAAAGCCGCGAATACCGAAAAACGACCGCTGACGGAACGCAAACCCATACAGCATACGAAATTTCTATTCTCAGTGCTCAGCCTTTGGAGGATGTTTCACAAATTATTCCTGAAAATTCAGAATCCCGTGGGAACATTTCCCTCATTTCTTCGTCAAATAAGTACTTATAAAACATACGGAGGTTTTACCAATGAAGCATTACAGAAAAAGATTTTTCGCTCTTCTTTTGGCAATCCTTGTCCTTGCTGCCATCCTGACCGGCTGTGGCAGTAAAGCCGCTCCGCAGGAACCCGCTGCAGATTATGCTGCACCTGCGGCGATGGAACCCATGGAACCCGAAGCCTATCCCGAAGAAACCTACGCCAGGACAGAATCCGAGGCTTTGAATACCAGTGCCTCTGCGGATGCAAACGCCTCTGCGCCCAAGCAGAAAAACCTGGCAGAAAAGATCATCTACACCGGCTACCTCCACATTGAGACCACGGACTTTGATACCGCGATTTCCTCTCTGGAAACTATGGTCACAGAGTATGGCGGCTTTGTTGAGTCCTCCAGCATCAACGGCAACACCACCTATCAGAACGGCATCAGCCGTCTGGTAGACAGATACGCCAACTATATGCTGCGTATCCCCTGTGATAAATTTGCGGAATTCCAGAAGCGTTCCGGTTCCATCGGCAATGTTCTCGTCTCCAACACCACCGCCGACAACATTACCGCGCAATTTACCGATGTCGAAGCCCGGAAAGATTCCCTCACCACACAGGAGGAACGCCTACTTGCACTCATGGAAAAGGCAGAGGACACCGAAAGCCTGATTGCACTCGAAAGCCGTCTGAGCGAGGTTCGCTATGAGATTGAATCTCTGGAGCGCCAGCTTATCAACTGGCAGAACAGTGTGGATTATTCTACCATCAATCTGGATATCTATGAGGTTGAGATCTATACCCCTGTGGTCAACGCCCAGAGAACCTTCGGTGAAAAGCTTCACGACTCCTTCCTTGATGGATGGAATGGTTTTGTAGATTTCCTCAAAAACTTTGCCATCTGGTTTGTCGGTGCGCTGCCAACCCTGATCCTTCTGGCGGTGATTGTATTCGCTATTGTGCTTCTTGTGAAATACTGCCGCCGTAAGGCAAAAGTAAGGCAGGAAAAGGCAAGAGCTGTCTATGCCCAGCCGCTTGAAAATCAAAAGGAACAACAGGATCATACCTGATCTCCCCGGTGCCGCCCCAAAAATTGGGCGGCATCTGCGCGGCAACATTCAAGTTTCGGCTAATAGCATTTAAGGACACCTCTAATTATTCTTCGCGGGCGAATCTGCGGGTCTTATTTCCGTCGGATTTAATAATAATCTTGAAAATACGTCAAGTATTCCCTGCGATTTTTATTAAATCTGACAGAAAAATCCCTTGCAGCTCACCTCACGCAGAATAAATAGCGATGCCCTTAAACATCTATTATCGCAAAGTATATGCTCCGTACAACAAAAATATTTGTAAACACTAGGCCGCAAGTGCCCCTGTGAAAAAGTCTCACCGTCATCTAATCAGGTGGCGATGAGACTTTTTTACGCTATTTTTTCGACACTCCTACGGAAGTGCGTCAGCCCATGGGAGCAGATCATCAAGGAATCACCGTTTGCTATCCTCCATATGCTTCGGAAGCTCGGTTAGCAAATCAGATAATAGGTGAGCACTGCCGCAATGATTCCAATATACTGTCTTGTCCTTTTATTTGCCATTTCAATCTTGCTTTTCAAAGTTGACTTAAAGTTTCTGTAATAGACATTTCATTCAAGCGCTTCATCGGTGCCCGGATACCCGCTGCAACAGACAGAGCAAAGAATGCCCAATCACAGCCAGTTCTGCGACCGGCAGGTGCCATGTAGCGTAGGCATAGTGGGATGTGACCAAAAAGCCGTATAGCCACTTGCTGAACAGAAGCCCTATTATGAGTCCTATTGCACAGCCAAGACAGGAATAGGTGCGGGTTTCAGCCTTTACCATGTTTCCAAGCTGCTTCTTTGACATACCGACGGCTCGCATGGCACCATACTGTTTGATCCTTGCTGATACGCTCATGGAAATACTGTTTACGATATTCAGGATCGTCACAAGGGCGATAATAATGAGGAAGCTGTATTCATCTTCTCCTGTAAGACGGATCTCTTTCTTTTCAAGCGTCGCACGGCAGGAAAAGCGCTGCTTCAAATCCTCCATGATTTCGGCTATGTTTTCCCTAAGCACCATAATTCCACGCTGTTTTTGCCTCTGCTATCGTTCGCTTTTTGGCCACTTCATATCCTTGCTTTTCCAGCGCAAACTGAAGTCCATCCGCAAGACTGAGATCATCCTCTAATAGCAGTATTTTTTCCATATTTGCGTTCCTTCTTAGTTCACTTCATCATTTTTTTACAGGGCATCTCTATTTATTCTGCGTGAGGCGAGCTGCGAGGGATTTTTCTGTCAGATTCAATAAAAATCGCAGGGAATACTTGACGTATTTTCAAGATTTTTATTAAATCTGACGGAAATAAGACCCGCAGATTCGACCGCG
>JAZRZL010000080.1:0-3716 GCA_045601345.1 Faecousia sp.
AATTATGCGGTAATTAAAACCTATTTGGAAACCTGCGCCAGAAACGGCATTAATGAGATGGATGCCTTGCTGCACCTTTGTATGGGGAAATGCTATTCCGCTCATGATGTTTTAACTAACGCAGGCTGTGAATAGTAACTGGATATCATTTTTTACCGAAACGCGAGAGGAAATAGTCTTGATTTTTTTGCAAAGCCATTATAAAATAAAAAATATAGAGCAGCTCTAAAAATTCAGCGCAAGTCGAGCTGTGAGTGATTTTTCGTCAGACACAACAAAAACCGCAGGGAATACTGGATGTATTCCTGAGGATTTTTGTGAAGTATGATGAAAACAAGTCCCACAGATTTGACTGTGATGAATTTTTAGAGGTGACCCAAAATATAAAATATGGGAGGTTTACCATGGATCAGAATAATAGGCCACACAGCAGAAAAAAAACCGTCTCATCCGGCACTGCGCAGGTCAGAAAGGGGCAGAAGATCAATGCACCGGGAACCTTTGGAGGCACCCAAGGTAGACGTCCCGGCAATCCTTCCGATTTCCATGCGGTTCTGAGCAATCCCAATGCAGGAAATCATGCCAATTACAGTACCCAGCGCTCCTCAGGCAGCGGACTTTTTGGATTACTTCGTAACAAGAGTGTTCTTGCCCTGATACTTGTTGTAATTGTTGCTCTCTTCCTTCTTAAAACCTGTTCTGGCGGAAGTGCCTATATGCTACAGGAAATGACGGATTCTGCTGACTTTGTAGCTGAAGACGCGGATTATGCAGCACAGGAATCCGAGATTGCTGGAGATACCTCTGCATCTGCCGACCAGAGCGTTGCCCCGCAGGCCAGAGAAAAGCGTGTTATCCCTCTCGGCAGCGGACAAGATGTAACAACTGTTATGGTTTATATGTGCGGTACCGATTTGGAATCTCAGCACTCCATGGCAACTGCTGACCTACAGGAAATGGCGAATGCCACACTGTCCAAAAATGTCAACCTGCTTGTCTGCACCGGTGGCTGTAAAAAGTGGCAGAATAACATTGTTTCTGAAAATGTGAATCAGATTTATCAGGTGGACAATGGTAAAATGCGCCGTTTGGTGGAGGATTTTGGTTCTAAATCAATGGTTGATCCCTCTAATCTGACTGCATTTATTAAATATTGCACCGAAGAGTTTCCAGCTAACCGCAATATTCTCATCATGTGGGATCATGGCGGAGGTTCTGTTACCGGCTATGGATACGATGAAAAGAACAGAAATGCTGGTTCTATGAACCTGGGCAAATTTAATGATGCTCTGAAAAATGCAAACTGCGTTTTTGACTGGATTGGCTTTGATGCCTGCCTGATGGCAACACTAGAAACCGCACTAGTCTGCAATGAATATTCAGACTACATGGTGGCATCTGAGGAAACCGAGCCGGGTACCGGCTGGTACTACACCAACTGGCTCAATACGCTTTCCGAAGATCCTTCCATTTCTACCCTCCAACTGACCAAGACGCTCATTGACGATTATGTTGGTGTATGCAAGCGTTCCAGCTCTAGGGCGCAGGTGACCCTGTCTGTCATTGACCTGGCAGAGCTTCAAGGCACCGTTCCCGAAAGCTTCAGGAGTTTTGCCTCTTCTACGGGTAATATGCTCAAGAACAATGACTATCAGCAAATTTCTGATGCACGTGCCAACGTTCGCCAATTCTCTGCATCCAGCAAGCTCAACCAGATCGACCTGATTGATTTTGCTGACCGCATCAATACGCCTGAAGCCAAAGCGCTTTCCAAAGCACTCCAGAGCTGCGTGAAGTATAATGGCTCTACGATTTCCAAGGCAAACGGTGTCAGCATCTACTTCCCATATGAAGATCTTAGATCTATGAATAGCGCCATTTCTATCTATAACACGCTGGGACTTGATGCAGAATATACCGAGTGCATTAAGAGCTTTGCCAGCTTGGAATCTGCCGGTCAAATCACAGCCAGCTCCTCTCAGGCAACTTCCTACGGCGGCGATCTTTTGGGTTCTCTGCTTGGAAGCAGCAGCTCCTCATCCAGCGGCTCTCCTGTCGGCTCCCTGTTGGGTGCATTCCTCAATAGCTCCGGTGCTTCCAGTGCAGGTAGTTCTCTGGATGCTGCAACCGTGCTAAGTCTGCTTTCCTCCTTCAGCGGAAGAGCCATGCCAGAGGAATTGCGTTGGATAGATACACAGCTAATTGCTCAAAATGCAGAAAAGATTTCTAACAACTATATTGATCCCGGTCATATTATAGTCACACAAAAGGATGGGAAAAACGTCCTGTCTCTTACCGAGGAGGAATGGGCAAAAATTCAGACCGTGGAAGTAAACCTCTTTGTTGACGATGGCAATGGCTTTATTGACCTTGGCCGCGATAACACCTTCGAATGGACAGATAATAACGATCTACTTCTGGAATTCGATGGTACATGGCTCACGGTTGATGGCCATGCAGCTGCCTATTATTTGGAATCCGATACCGAAAACGATGATGGCTCTTGGACAACGGTTGGCCGCATCCCCGCAAAACTCAATGGAGAGCTAGTCAACCTTCAGGTGGTCTTTGATGATGAGAACGAATCCGGGATCATCACTGGTGCTTTTCCGTATTACGATGATGATGAAACGGACACCGTACCAAAAGGTGGCATAGCCGTCAAGGTAGGCGATGAGATTCAGCTCCTGTGTGATTACTACACCTACAATGATGCGTATGAAGACTCTTATACGCTGGGCAACCCCTTCACTGTTGGCAGCGAAGGATTAAGCCTCAACAATATGAAGCTTTCTGGCATCAGTAATTGTCAAGTCTCTTGGCGGCTCACTGATATTTACGGTAATCACTACTGGACACCTGTAATTGAAGCGTAACGTTCAGTGTACAACAAGAAGTAAGCTGTCCGCGGTAATATTGCTACCCATTGCTTTGCGGGTTTTTCAATATCTTTTAGATCATAACTCACATTCAGATAATCAATAATACTATCCAGTTTCAACTTATGGTCAGCTCTAAAAACTCAGCACAAGTCGAGCTGTAAGGGATTTTTTCGTCAAACACAACAAAAAACCGTAGGGGATACTGGATGTATTCCCGAGGATTTTTGTGAAGTATGACGGAAACAAGACCCGCAGATTCGACTGTGATGAATTTTTAGAGGTAAACCTTATAAAGGGGCTGTCTCAAAATGCCATTTCCGCATTTTAAGACAGCCCCTCTGTGGCGGAGATGTGGGGATTCGAACCCCAGCACGGGCAGAACCCGCCTACCGGATTTCGAATCCGGACCCTTCAGCCGCTTGGGTACATCTCCATATAAAATTGAGTTCCGATGTGGTGTTCAGAACATTTGTAAGAAAAACACGCGGGAACACTCGGAAATTTCAAAATTCAAGCTTTATATAGTGCTTGTAAGAAAAAGAGATCGTGCAGACATATCGGCCAGAGCTTCTTGACCTTTCGCGTCGAGCTCGTTTTGACCATTTCGATAACTCTCCGTGTATGTGCATACAACGGTTCAAAATGTCTTAGAGATTTAAGGAACAAGCTTATTATAGCAGCTATCTTTAAGAAAATCAAGCGCTCTATCCAATTGAAATTTTTTCCCGACCCGACTTTGCCACTTGTAAAAATGAAATCTCACGAAATAGTTCCGATTGTCCAAAAAAATTGAAAAAAATTTTGTTTTTTCAAGAAAAAACACTTGCATTTTTA
>JAZRZL010000081.1:0-12336 GCA_045601345.1 Faecousia sp.
CCTGTTCCCGCTGTGATTATAAGGAAGTTGCTGCAATTCCCGCGCTGGGACATCATCTGGAGGAGCCCCGCGTAGAAGCCACCTGCACTCTAGCTGGTTCTGTGACGAAAGCCTGTTCCCGCTGTGATTATCAAGAAATCACGGAAATTCCCACGCTTGGCCATGATTATGTAAACGGCGTATGCACCCGCTGCAATGAAAAAGCACCCGATGCTGTATGCGATGGCGGCGAAGGCTGTCCGAGTAAGGGCTTTACCGATGTACCCAAGCCCGGTATCTGGTCACATACCGGCATCGACTACTGCATTGCAAACAATCTAATGAACGGCGTATCCGATACACGCTTCGATCCGGAAGGTACGCTTACACGTGGTCAGTTGGTCACCATCCTCTACCGCATTGCAGGAAAACCCGCATCAAATGCAAAAATCAGTTTCAAGGACGTAGCTCCCGACAAATACTATACCGATGCGATCCTATGGGCAGCAGAAAACGGCATCGTCAATGGCTACAGTGACGGCACCTTCCTCCCCGATGCCGAAATCTCCCGTGAGCAGATTGCCGCCATCCTCTACCGCTATGAAGGAAGCCCCACCGTAACTGGTACGCTGGATTACCCCGATTACAATCAAGTTAGCAGCTACGCAAAGGATGCGCTTCTCTGGGCAACGCAGAAGGAATTCATTACCGGCGTAAAGATTGCAAATAAAACCCTCCTCTCCCCGAATGACAACGCCACCCGCGCCCAGATTGCCACCATCATCATGCGTTATCTGAAAGCACAATAAGGTTAATAATTCCCCTGAGATTACGCAAAACGGCAATCTCAGGGGAATTCTCTACATATTCAGCAAATATCGTAAACTTCAGGGCAGATGTCCGCGATTTTATTTCGTATTGAAAGGAGATCAGAAAAGGTTTCCGGACGCTTGGATGGGTCGCGCAGGAGGGCAGAGGGGTGATAAATGGCGGTAAACCAGATGCCATCCTTTTCCACCCATTGACCGTGTTCACGGGTAATACGATAATCCTCGCGGATCAGGCACATGGCAGCAATACGGCCAAGGCAGATAATCATTTTGGGAGAAAGTGCCATGGTCTGCTGTCGTAGCCAGACCATGCAGGCCTCCTGCTCATTTTGCAGGGGATCGCGGTTGTGCGGTGGGCGGCATTTGACGATATTAGCAATATAGCAGTTATGCCGTCCCAAGTCGATGATGGAAAGCATTTCGTCCAGAAATTTTCCGGCAGCACCAACGAACGGCTCTCCCTGCAAATCCTCCTGCTCTCCTGGACCTTCCCCTACAAACAGGATGGGGGTTGTTTCCGGACCCACACCAAATACCACTTGGGTGCGGGTTTCGCACAGAGGACAGCGGCTACAGGTGAGGCAGGCTTCGTGAAGCTGTTTGAGCTGGCTCATTTTTTTCTCCTCTTTTTATTACGACGATACCTTCTTCTGCGGTTCATTGATACAGCGGCCAGCAGAAGGAGGGCAACGACAATAATGATGATGGAAATCAGGCGAAGGAAACCGGGATCCTCCTGCGTGGGAGCGGAAAGCATTTTATTCCGCTCCACAGCGGTAATGGCTCGCAGCGCGACCTGTCCAACCTCTTTCCCCTCATAGGTAACCTTGGCAGTGCCAACCTCCTGATCAGCTGCTATGGGGGCAGCAAGCGAGTCTCCATCGGTCAAGCTATAGGAAATATCAATTTTCTTCTCATCATATTTTGCCGGAAGCAGCGCACTGACATCCTGTGTAGGCGCTACAATCACATATTTGACCTCGCCAGAGGTCACCGGCACCTGCGCAATGGGACTAAGATGAGAAAATACAGAAACAAAGCGGAAATTTTCCAGAGCATATTCGATCAGTGCCCGAGACTGGGTAAAGCTGCCAAACACGGCCTCATTATTCGCATTGTAAGCAGTTTGGGCACCCAGAATGACGCAGAGGTAGGAAAAGCCGTTCTCCTCCACCAGCGTAATCAGGCAGCGACCCGCAGGCGTGGTGAAACCGGTTTTGACACCGCTGGCCTTCTCCCAGTAATATTGGGGCGTGATGATGGTGCTGAGGAAGTAATTGGTTGTATAGAGGACAGGCTCTGCGGTAGTGGCCTCAGAGGTCAGTTCATATACCGCCGTGCCACAGATGGTGCGGAAAATATCACTCTCCAGTGCGGCTTTGGTGATGATGCTCAGATCGCGGGCAGAGGTATAGTGATCCTCATCGTGGAGGCCGTCGGGGTTGACAAAGTGGGTATTGGTGCAGCCCAGTGCCTTTGCCTTCTCGTTCATCATATCTACAAAGGCATCCACACTGCCTGCAATATGGTTGGCAACCACCAAAGAGGCATCATTGGCGCTGGGAACCATCACGCAGTAGAGCAGCTCCTCCAGCGTCAGACGGTCTCCGGGAGACAGACCCGCGATGCTGGCATCTGCGTCAAGACCCTTCAGAAGTGCGCCATCCACCGTGACCTCATCGGTCAGATTCCCCTTCTCCAGCGCCAAAAGGCAGGTCATTACCTTGGTCAGGCTGGCGGGATAGAGACGATCATCGGCATGGGATTCATAGACGGTAGTGCCGGAATTCAGCTCTATCAGGATAACTCCCTTGCAGTCCAGCTCCGGAGGCGCGGGAATGCTTTCGTCGGCGTTATCATCCATCAGCTCCCCGGATTCCTCGGAAGAAGCTTCCTCCTCGGCAAATGCCAGTATGGGAACCTGCTGAAGAAGCAAAAGAAATGCAAGAAGCAGACAAAGAAATTTTCGTTTTTTCATAGTATATCTCCAATTATCGTAAATCGAGCATTGCCGATGGGCAGCGCTGTGTGATATAATTACGGTACGCAATGACAGTAAGTTAACAGCCCTTGCCTTCCCCTCTGGGGAAGGTGCCGCCCGCAGGCGGCGGATGAGGTTTGCCTCCTGAGACTGAGCGCTTTCTATATTAGGAAGGTTTTCCATTTTATCAGCGCGTCTATACCTCATCAGTCTCGCTTCGCTCGCCAGCTTCCCCAAAGGGGAAGCCTTAGATGCGTTCACTGTTGTTAACTTAATGGCATTGAATTACGGTACTGATAGAAATTATAACAAATTTACGGTTTTTGTCAATGATTGTGGGGGCTGAACTTGAAACTGGGTGCTGCACAAAAAGCGTTAGCTGTGGTAACAGCGGCTTTTGTAATCTTTACGCTGGCATTTTTCATTGGTCGCAACTCCTCCCGCGCTGTAATTGCCACACAGAAAGTGCCGGAGATTGTTATCCGGGAAATTCCTGTTATCGTATCAGCGCAGGAAACAAAGCTGAACATCAACCGGGCAACCACAGATGAGCTGGAGGCTTTGCCCGGTATTGGTGTCGTGCTGGCACAGCGCATCCTCCTCTGGCGGGAGCAAAATGGCAATTTCAGCAGCATTGAGCAGCTGATGGATGTGAAAGGCATCGGCGAGACCAAATTCGCAGCAATCAAGGACAGAATCTGCGTGGAGGATGGAACATGAAAATTCTGGTCGTAGATGATGAGGTTTTGCTGGTCAAGGGCATCAGTTATAATCTGCGCAATGAGGGCTACGAAGTCCTCGTTGGCTATAATGGATTTGATGCCGTTCGCACGGTTCGGGAAACACCGGTAGATCTGGTGCTTCTTGATGTGATGATGCCGGAAATGGACGGTCTGGAGGCCTGTCGGCAGATTCGTAGCGTTTCTGATGTGCCCATTATTCTGCTCACAGCCAAGGCCGAGGATATGGATAAGCTTCTGGGCTTCGAGCATGGAGCTGATGACTATCTGACCAAGCCATTTAATATTTTAGAGTTAAAGGCTCGAATCCGTGCGCTGCTGCGCCGCACGGCAAGAACCGAGCAAAAAAAGGAGGAAATTTCTTGCGGTTCCATCCGTTTGGACTATGCCAGCCGCAACGCATATCGCAATGGCGAGCTTGTGGAGCTGACCGCCCGTGAATTTGATCTAATGGATCTGCTTATCCGTAATCCCAACCGCGTCTATTCCAGAGAAAATTTGCTGGATTTGATCTGGGGCTATGAATATCAGGGCGATATCCGTACAGTAGATGTCCATATCCGCCGCATCAGAGAAAAGCTGGAGGAGAATCCGGCAGAGCCGGAGCACATCCTGACCAAGTGGGGGGTTGGCTATTATTTTAAAGAATAAGAAAATAAGAGCTTTTTCTGTTCATAATTCACAGCTGCGCTATGCCATTGTCTGTGTGCTTATCACCACAGTGACGCTCTATATTTTAAATTTTATTTCCGCCTCCTCCAGCCGGAATAAAGTATTTAAGTTTCAGGAATCTGTGCTGGAGCGTGCCAGAGTTGTTGCGGCATCCTTTACCGACATTGATGCTGTCAATGCGCAGACGGCACAGCAAATTGTCCTTTCAATTGAGAAAGCGGCTTATGATCGGATTGTTATCACCGACTATCAGGGGATTGCCCTGTACGATTCGCGTGAGGTTTTCAACGAGACCGGCAGACAGTTTCTATTGCCTTGGGTGGTGCAGGCGCTGGACGGTAAGGATGTCATGGATAGCCACATTCAGGATGACATCCTGATCTGCAATATTGGTGTACCCATTACGCAAAACGGGAAATACTTCGGTGCCGTCTACCTTATGGTCTGCGACAAGAGTCTGGGAAGCCTCCTGCATACCACGGAGCAAACGGTTCTGATGTGGAGCATCGTACTGGAGTTGCTTGTTATCTCATTTTCTGCCATTTTTTCTGTGAGCTTTGCCAGAAAAATGCGTCGAATCATGGAATTTATCCACATTGTCCGCGAGGGCGATTACGCCAATAAAATTGAGCTGAACAGCAACGACGAGCTGGAGCATCTGGCCATGGAGTTTAACGATCTGACCGACCGTCTACAGCTATCGGAGCAGCGCCGCCGCCAATTTGTTTCCGATGCCTCCCATGAGCTGAAAACACCGCTGGCTTCCATTAAGCTGCTGTCCGATTCCATTTTGCAAAACGATATGGATTCCGATACCATCCGGGAGTTTGTCGGAGATATTGGAAATGAGGCGGATCGGCTTACCAGAATGTCCCAGAAGCTTTTAGAGCTAAACAGGCTCGATGCCATGACCGAGGAGGAACGCACCCCGGTCGATGTCCGTCAGGTGGCACATAGAGCGTTCCGTATGCTACAGCCCCAGATCGCCGAGAAAAAAATTCGGCTGAAGGATAAGAGTATTCCCGGCTGTGTGGTGCTCATTGCAGAGGATGATCTCTACCAGATTCTTTTCAATCTGATAGAAAATGGGATTAAATACAATGTCAAGGGTGGTCTTCTGCGCTTTACCGTGAAAAAAGAGGCTCAGCGCGTGATATTTACTCTGGAGGACAGCGGTGTGGGCATTCCGGAGGAATCTCTGAATAAGATTTTTGACCGCTTTTATCGGGTGGACAAGGCACGCTCCCGTAAGGCCGGGGGCAGCGGGCTTGGCCTTTCCATTGTCCATGACAAGGTGGTACGGAATCACGGTACGGTTTGGGCGGAGAACCGCCCAACGGGCGGTACGTGTTTTACCGTAACGTTCCCCTGCTATGATGGAAAGGGGCATAAGGAATGAAAAAAATCTGCTGTTTGTGCCTGTGTCTGGCTTTACTTCTCTCCGCTTGTGGAAAAAATGCTGCCCAGCTGCCGCAAATGGAGGTCACACTATACTACTGCCATTCCGAAAGCGACCAGATAGAACAGTTTTGCAGCGAAATCATGGCAGCGGAGGTTCGTCAGGTACACTTGAAGCCGGACGATGTGGCAGGACTTCTGGAAGAATATTTCAAAGGTCCCTCTGAAGGCTCTGGGCTGGAAACCGTGGTTCCTCCCGGCACAGCATTGCTGAAATGGTCGGCCGATGACACTGCGGTTTTCCTTGGCCTTAACGATGTCATGCGCGATATGACCGCCATCCGGCTTCGTACCGCTGCCGCCTGTATTGCCAGAACGGTTGGCACATTTCTTCATGTCAATACCGTGCGCTTTCGTTTCGGTGAAAATGCTTTGTCAGATGGGGAAAATGAGCTGCTCATCGAACTTGATAAGCTGGTTTTAGAGGATTATGCCGTAAATATAACCGGGCTGCCGGTCAAGCTTTACTTTTCTGATTCCAGCGGACAGTATTTGCTGGAGGAAGAGCACAACATTACAGCGAATGATTTCTCCGAGGCAGTAAGCCAAATCATTGCGCTGTTGTGTAACAACTCCGCAATTGGCAAGGGGCGCTCCGCTCTGCCGGAGGGTACGCATTTTTTGGATGCGGAATTCAATGAGGTCAGTAAGGTCTGTGCGGTCAATCTATCCCCGGAATTTTTGGATAACCGCTCTGGCAACGAGATTCAGGATCGCCTGAGTTTGTTTGCTATCGTTAATTCTCTGACCCAACTGGACGATGTGGACACCGTGCGAATTCAGATTGAGGGCAAACGCATTTCCCCGGAGATCTGGCCGGATGCAGCACGGGCACTGGAATATGATGAGCGTGTGCTCCACAAAGATGGCAGCTCCCGGCACTATTACGATGCAATGCTCTACGTTTATGGGGAGGGCGCGGCTGTGCCGGTTTCCTTCCCTGTACAGCTTCCCAAGCTGAGCAAGGACAAGGTACAGAGCATTTTGTATGCACTGACCTGCTTCCGCTCGAAAAATGGCTACTCCAGTCCACTGTATGGAGAGGAAATGCCCGAATATGTTCTGGAAGCGGGTGTTGTCACGGTCACGCTGCCGCCATCCCTGCTGGAAAAACATACGGATGACAGAAAGCAGCTTCTGCGCTGTATGCAGGATTCCCTTGAAGCACTCCCCCGAATTCGTGAGGTGCGCTTCGTCTCCAACGGTAAATCTATTTCTTCTTAAAGCTAGGGGCGGTTCTGTGTGCTTAGCGCACAGAACCGCCCCCTGGTTTGCCGTCACAGTTACAAAAGGAAATCATAGTGGGCATAAACCGCTTCGGCAGCCTTCTCCGGCCGGCCGTCAATCACAGACTGGTAGATCTGCGCATGAGTCTGCACGATCTCATCCCAATTTCCGGCATAGTAGAATTCATCGTCACCCTGACGGCCTACAGAATTGTAGCCTGTGAATTGCGAAAGCGCCTGGTGCAGACGGATGGCCAGCTTATCGCATGAAGCGGAAATCAGGATATCATGGAACTGAATATCCGCCTTTCTGTCACCGTGAGGCGAGGCCATCATCCGCATTAGGCTGAGATAGAGGTTGCTCTTCTGGGTTTCCGTAATATTTCTGCAAATTGCAGCCAGACTTTGCAGCTCAATGCTGCGGCGCATACGGATCACCTCGGTATAGTCCAGCTGATTCAATAGGAGCATCATAGAAAAGACATCGGTAAAGCCGCGGCTCACGTCATGGCTGATACGGAAGCTGCCATCGGCATCCGGGGTCAGAAGGCCGAACATTTCCAGAAGGTGCATTGCCTCACGAAGAGAGGGTACACTAAAGCTTAGTTGGTCGGCCAGCTCCTGCTCAGAAGGAAGCTTGCTTCCATCCTTCAGCTTGCCGCTGCGCAGACCGTCTTTCAGATAGGTCAAAAGCGCCTGATAATGGCGTTCGGTAAACTGATTCATACGATCTCCATGACTTCAGCTCAGAAGGGCAATACCCTTGCGGATACGCGCAAGGGATTCTTCTTTTCCCAAAATGGCGCAAAGCTCGGTCGCACCGCCGGGAGTGGACTGGAGGCCGGATACGGCCACGCGCAGCGGCCAGAGCACCAC
Source organism: Faecousia sp. (assembly GCA_045601345.1). GTDB lineage: Bacteria > Bacillota > Clostridia > Oscillospirales > Oscillospiraceae > SVMC01. The sequence continues at coordinate 7,763 of JAZRZL010000081.1, forward strand.
AGAATTTTTTACACCTTTTTCAGCGGCCAGCGCACTGAGCGTGTCATAGAGGGCAGCATTCGACCAATCTTCCTGCGCTTCCAAAACAGGCAGGATGGCCTGAAGGGAAGAAAGGCTATTTTCAGAATTGGTCTTAGATTTCTTGTGGGTATAGAGCGCAATATCATATTCGGGAAGGGTCTGGAGGAAGGTGATCTTTTCAGGAATCTCGGAGAGGACTTCACAACGGGGCTGGATCAGTGCAGCAACAGCGTGCAGATCAATGGCAGGATTCTGAATGGCTTCGCGCAGATACGGTGCTGCCTTTTCATAGAAGGCCTCTGGCTCCATTTTCTTGATATATTCGCCGTTCATCCAGCGCAGCTTGACGATGTCGAAGACGGCGGGAGACTTGGAAATGCCGCCAATATCAAAGACCTCTGCCAGCTCGGAGAGGGTGAAGAATTCCTGCTCGGCTTTTTCTCCTCTGGGAGACCAGCCCAGAAGGGCAACATAATTGAGCACCGCTTCGGTCAGGAAGCCCTGTGCAATCAAATCCTCATAGCTGGGATCGCCGTGGCGCTTGGACATTTTGTGCTGGGCATCGCGCATAACCGGGCTGCAATGGACATAGGTGGGAATCTCCCAGCCGAAGGCCTGATACAGCAGATTATACTTGGGCGCGGAGGAGAGATATTCGCTGCCGCGCACAACATGGGTAATGCCCATGAGATGGTCATCGACCACGTTAGCAAAGTTATAGGTGGGCAGACCGTCGGATTTCAGTAGCACCTGATCCTCCAGCTCGCTGTTTTCCACCGTGATATCTCCGAAGGAGGCATCGTGGAAGGTGGTAGAGCCTTCCTGTGGGATGCGCTGGCGGATAACACAGCTCTCTCCAGCGGCGATTCTGCGCTCGATTTCCTCAGGTGTAAGACTGGGGCAGGCGCAGACGTGCTTTTTGATTTCCTTGCCCGCTTCCTCCGGCTCCTCCTCTTTCTGGCAGAAGCAGTAGTAAGCACCGCCGCGTTCAACCAAAAGGCGGGCATATTTTCCAAACAGGCCACGGCGCTCAGACTGGATATAGGGTGCTACAGGGCCGCCAACATCGGGACCTTCGTCATGGGTCAGGCCGCATTCGGCCAAGGTCTTATAAATCACATCTACAGCGCCCTCGACAAGACGGCCCTGATCGGTATCCTCAATACGCAGAACAAAGTCACCGTCCTGCCCCTTTGCAATCAGCCAGGTATAAAGCGCCGTGCGGAGATTGCCTACGTGCATATAGCCGGTGGGACTGGGGGCAAATCGGGTACGCACTCTTCCGTGGGGAATCCGCGCTTCCATTTCTTCAAAAAAGTCCATAGGATCATCCTCCCATATTTTTTCCAGAATATTTTACATTTATTTGTCCTGTATTGTCAATGGTCAGTTGCCATTTTTCAAGAAATGTGGTATGATACCCGGGATTAAGAAACCATTCCCGGAGAGGTGCTATTATGAGTGACAAAAAAAGAATTTTCAGTGGCATTCAGCCCAGCGGCGATCTGACGCTCGGCTCCTATATGGGCGCAATCAAGAATTGGGTTGCCCTTCAGGAGGAATACGAATGTGTCTACTGTATCGTGGATATGCACGCCATTACGGTTCGTCAGGTACCCGCTGATCTGCGCCGCCGTTCTCTGGAGCAGCTGTCCCAGTATATTGCCTGCGGCCTCGACCCGCAAAAAAATGTCCTCTTTATCCAGAGCCACGTACACCAGCACGCAGAGCTGGCTTGGGTGCTGGGTTGCTTTACCCAGTTCGGTGAGCTATCCCGCATGACCCAGTTCAAGGATAAGTCCAAAAAACACGCCGACAATATTACCTCCGGCCTGTTTACCTATCCTGTCCTGATGGCCGCCGACATTCTGCTGTATCAGGCAGACCTTGTCCCCGTCGGTCAGGATCAGAAGCAGCACGTGGAGCTGTGCCGCGATATTGCCAACCGCTTCAACGGCCAGTTCTCCGATACCTTTACCCTGCCCGAACCCTTCATTCCCAAGATGGGCACCCGCATTATGAGCCTCGGTGATCCGACGAGCAAGATGTCCAAATCCGATCCCGATGGCTGTGTCTTCCTCATGGACAAGCCCGAGGATATTATGCGCAAATTTAAGCGTGCCGTCACCGACTGCGAAGCTGCCGTCAAGTTCGATAAGGACAATAAGCCCGGTATCTCCAACCTGCTGGCCATTTACTGCACCGCCACCGGCAAGACCATTGAGGAGGCAGAAGCTGAATTCGAGGGGCAGGGCTACGGCATCTTCAAGCCCGCTGTCGGTGAAGCCGTTGTGGAGCTGCTTCGCCCGGTACGTGAGGAAGCCACCCGACTCATGGGCGATAAGGCCTATTTGGAGAGCATCTACAAGGAAGGCGCGGAACGAGCTGCATGGATGGCAGAGAAGACCCTGCGCAAGGTATACAAAAAGGTTGGGTTTGTTGCCCGCTGAGAAAGGACCGTGTTGCAATGACTTCTCAATTACACTTTGTCCTTTGGATTGTACTTGCCGTTGTTGTAGCGGCAGTGCTGTCCTTTGCCGCCACACCTTTGGTGAAAAAGTTGGCTGTCCTTGTGGGTGCCATGGATGTGCCCAAGGATGAACGACGGATGCATAAGGTTCCCATTCCCCGCTTGGGTGGTTTGGCAATTTTCATTGCCTTTGTTGTCAGTGTGCTGCTGTTTGCCGAAATCGACCGCCAGCTCATGGGCATTTTGATTGGTGCGCTTATCATTGTCATTCTGGGTGTTTTGGATGATATTTATGCGCTCAAGGCACTTCCCAAGTTTATCGTGCAAATTCTGGCCGCTGTTGTGGTGGTCAGCTTCGGCTGCCGTATTCAGTTTATCTCTAACCCCGTGCTGACCAGCAGCGCTACATATCTGCGTCTGCCCAGTATTCTTTCCGTGATTGTTACCGTTCTCTGGATCGTAGGCATCACCAATGCGGTGAATTTCATTGACGGTCTGGACGGTCTGGCTGTGGGTGTATCCGGCATTTCTGCCGCAACCATGCTCGTGGTCGCTATTTTGGTGGCAGAGCAAAATGTTGCTGTGATTATGGCAGCTCTGTTCGGTGCCTGTCTGGGCTTTATCCCCTATAATTTCAACCCCGCAAAAATTTTTATGGGCGATACCGGCTCCACCTTCCTCGGCTTTATTCTCGCCACCATGTCCATTCAGGGACTGTTTAAGCTCTATGCCATTATTTCCTTTGCCGTTCCCTTCCTGATCCTTGGCATCCCGATTTTCGATATCTGCTTTGCCATCATCCGCCGCGTGGCGAAGGGGCAGAACCCTATGGCGGCTGATCGCGGCCATGTCCACCACCGGCTCATCGACATGGGCTTCAATCAGAAGCAGGCTGTCATGATTACCTATCTGCTGACTGCCCTTCTGGGTCTGGCAGCCGTGGTGCTCACCAGCTCCGGCGCAGGTCGTGCGCTGATCCTGCTCGGCTCCATCATCATCGTGGGCGGCATTGGCTTCTGGAAAATTTTCAATGGCCGTCCCCAAAAAGAGGAAGAAACCGAAAATGAAAAACATTAAAGTTATGTCCGTCTTCGGCACCCGCCCGGAGGCCATCAAAATGGCACCCCTTGTCAAGGCGCTTGCTGCGCGTCCCGGCATTGAGAGTATCTGCTGCCTCACCGGGCAGCACCGCGAAATGCTGGACAGCGTGATGGAGGCGTTTGACCTCAAGGCGCAGTACGACCTCAATATCATGCAGAAGCAGCAGACCCTGACCTCCATCACCACCCGTGCCATTCTCGGCATGGAGAAGGTAATTGATGAGGCAAAGCCCGATCTGATTCTGGTGCACGGTGATACCTCCACCACCTTTGCAGGTGCTCTGGCTGCATTCTATCACCGCGTTCCCGTGGGTCATGTGGAAGCCGGTCTTCGCACCTACGACAAATACTCTCCCTTCCCTGAGGAGATGAACCGCACCCTCACGGGAGATATTGCGGAGCTTCACTTCTCTCCCACCCGCGCCAATGCAGAGAATCTGCGGCGTGAGGCCATCCGCGGTGAGATTTTTATCACTGGCAATACCGTCATTGACGCAATGAAGACCACCGTGCAGCCGGATTTCCAATTTTCCGACCCGAAGCTGAATGCCTTGGACTTTGAAAACAGCCGCGTGATTGCCGTCACCTGCCACCGCAGAGAGAACTACGGCGAGCCGATGGAGAATATCATGCGTGCCATCCGCACAATCGCGGAAACCCACCCGGATACGCAGGTAGTGTATCCTGTCCATTTAAGCCCCGTTGTCCGGGAATGTGCGGCAAAGTATCTTTCCGGCCATCCCCGCATTCACCTGATCGACCCCATTGATGTCCAGCAGATGCACAACCTGATGGCGCGCTGCGATCTGGTGCTGACGGATTCCGGCGGATTGCAGGAGGAAGCGCCCGCGCTGGGCAAGCCCGTACTGGTGCTGCGCAAGGAGACAGAGCGCCCCGAGGCGGTCACGGCGGGTACCGTGGCGCTGGCGGGCGTGGACGAGGAGACGGTGTACCGCATGGCGCATCGGCTCCTGACCGGCGAG
>JAZRZL010000082.1:0-9955 GCA_045601345.1 Faecousia sp.
GAGAGTATTTTGCACAGTTTGGGATGGAATCCCGCGTTATGGAAATGGAGCTATCCTCCGCGACAGTAGAGCTTGCAGCGCTGGCTGTTGGTGTAGAGGGTGCACGAATTGCAAAATCCCTTTCCTTTATGACAAAGGATGGCCCGATCCTGATTATTGTTGCCGGTGATGCCAAGGTGGATAACAGCAAGTATAAGCACCTGTTTGGACAGAAGGCGGCAATGCTGAAGTTTGATGAGGTGGAAGAACTGATCGGTCACGCGGTCGGCGGTGTCTGCCCCTTTGCCATAAAACCCAATGTCCGAACCTATCTGGATGAATCGCTCAAGCGGTTTACCACGGTCTTTCCCGCCTGTGGCAGCGGCAACTCTGCCATTGAGCTGACCATCCCGGAGCTTGAGCAGTATGCGCAGAACTTTGTCAGTTGGGTCGATGTGACAAAGAGCATGGAAGTAGGCTAATATGGATAAATATCGTGTAGAACGCGATTCCATGGGGGAAATTATGGTTCCGGCTGACCGCTATTGGGGTGCCCAGACCCAGCGGAGTCTGGAGCATTTTCCCATCGGTGTGGAAAAAATGCCCCCAGAAGTGATTTCTGCCTTTGCTACGCTGAAAAAGGCGGCGGCGATTGCCAATCAAAAGCTGGGAAGGCTGACGGACGAGCGCGGTGAGCTGATTTGCCGCGTCTGTGATGAAATTCAGGAAGGAAAGCTGGAAGGAAATTTCCCTCTGGCTGTTTGGCAGACCGGAAGCGGTACCCAGTCCAATATGAATGTGAATGAGGTCATTGCCAACCGAGGCAATGAGCTGGCAGGGGAGAAGCTGCTTCATCCCAATGACCATGTCAATTGTTCCCAAAGCTCCAATGATACCTTCCCCTCTGCCATGCATATTGCAGCAGCACAGGGAATCAGGCGGCAGCTTCTGCCTGCTATGGAGGAAATGGAGCAGGAGCTTCTTAGATTGGAGGAAGCCAATCGCGGCATTATCAAAACAGGCCGCACCCATTTGCAGGATGCGGTTCCCATTGCGTTTTCTCAGGAAATCTCCGGCTGGCGTGCAATGCTCCTGTGCTGCAAGGATATGCTCGAAAAGGCATTAGAGGCGCTTTATCCTCTGGCGCTTGGCGGTACAGCGGTTGGCACCGGTCTGAATGCCCCTACCGGATTTGCAGAAGGTGTCGCTGAAGAAGTAGCAGCATTGACCGGCCTTCCCTTTGTTTCTGCGGAGAACAAATTCCATGCGCTAAGCTCCAGAGATGCCATGGTATTTGCCCATGGTGCTCTGAAAGCCTTAGCTGCTGACTTAATGAAGATTGCCAACGATATTCGCTGGCTTGCCTCCGGCCCCCGATGCGGGCTTGGAGAAATCTCCATCCCGGAGAATGAGCCGGGAAGCTCTATTATGCCGGGTAAGGTGAACCCTACCCAGTGCGAGGCGCTGACTATGGTGGCCGTGCAGGTCATGGGCAATGATGCGGCGGTAGGTATTGCTGCGAGTCAGGGCAATTTCCAGCTAAATGTGTTTATGCCGGTGCTGTTTTATAATTTTAATCAGTCTGTTCGGCTGTTATCCGATGCGATCCGCACGTTCGTAAAAAATTGTCTGTGCGGTCTTACGGCCAATCGGGAGAAAATGCGGGAGAATCTGGAAAAATCCCTGATGCTGGTGACAGCGCTCAATCCTCATATTGGCTACGACCGCGCCGCAAAGGTTGCCAAGCTGGCATTCCGGGAGAATTGCTCTCTCAAGGAAGCCGCTGTTGCCCTGGGATTTTTAACGGGGGAGGAATATGACCGCGCTGTTCAGCCGGATAAAATGTGCGAAGGTTAAGGGAGGACAGAGAACCGTCACCTGTCCTATGCCAAATAAACTATTGACAATTATGAAATTATAGTATAGAATGATAAAGATTAATTGCATTCCGAATAATTATAGAGAGGATTGACAATTATGGCAGAATTTGCGACACTTATTCAAGCAAGCAAGGCGTTGTTTCGCCCTGCTCTTTTGCTGATTCTTTTAATTTAATAAAATTGAAGGCATATGATGTTGGTGGAGTATCACAGACATTGTATGCCTTTTTATATAAGGTCACCTCTATAAATTCATCACAGTCGAATCTGCAGGTCTTGTTTCCGTCATACTTCACAAAAATCCTCGGGGATAGATCCAGTATTCCCTGCGGTTTTTGTTGCGTCTGACGAAAAAATCCCTCGCAGCTCGACTCGCGCTGAATTTTTAGAGCTGCCCATAAATAATGGTCCGTTAGAACATATTTAATAATTAGAAAGAAGGGTGTGATGCCGTATAGTCTGCTTCCGCAGGTGAGGAGGTAGATGAATTTACCCGCCCCATGGAGGGGCAAACGTTTTTCCAACTGCCGGGTCATGCCGGCAAATACAAATTTTTAGAAAGGAATTTATTATTATGAAGAAACGTATTTTAAGTATGCTCCTTGCACTTGCTATGATTTTTAGCATGATCGCCGGCACATCGGTGTCCGTATCGGCGGCAGATACTATAAGAATCCGTGTAAGCGACACTGGCTTGCCTTTGGGTGGTAGCGGCAGAGCTCATATTTTTTTAAAAAATGTGAATGGTGCCAAAGATCCAAGTACGATGACCAAGTTATATATGTCTGGTTATGATGTTACCCAGATGGAAATGGCGTACGGTAATATAAATACCGCAGGCAGTATTACTTCTCTTTATTTTCGGGTTGAGCCAGGTACATATGAACTTTATTGTATGTATATTGATCTTTGGAATCCGATGAATCCATTTGTGATTTCAAAAGTAAAGAGTATTACGATTAGCGCTTCTACTCCTCAGAATTCAACGCTATCTCTTTCAGATTTTTATGTTAGTACTGACTATACTTCGGAAAGTCAATACCGTGGTCCTGGTTGGTATCACTGCCACAATGCGAGCAATAGCTATATTATTGCCAATGGTATGCACTGGCACACCTGCACCACCGCTGGCTGTGCATTGAATAAAAATTCAACGGCAGCATCCTTGTTTGCCGATACAACAGTCTGCGGGAATACAACTGTGGGTGAACAGTTGAAAACCAGACTTGGGTATGGGGCGCACGTTTTTACCGCTTCCTATGAGCAGGGCACTGGTGCGAATGCTGACAAGCATTGCGGCGTGTGCGAATGCGGTGAATCCAGCGGTATATGGGAGAATCATGTTTATGATGCAACAACCTACCTTTGCGTCTGCGGAGCGGAAGAAGAACATGCCGCAGACTACAGCGCAATTGAGGAAGAGCTTAGCAACGTACCGAAGGATCTTTCCATTTACACGGACGAGAGTGTACTTGAGCTCACCAACCTTATAAATTCCATAGACTATAATTTGACCTCCAGCCAGCAGAAAGATATCCTTGAATTGGCATCAGATATCCATAATGCGATTTTTGCTCTGGTACTCAAGCTTGCAAACTATGACGAAGTTGATGCTGCCATTGCCGCAGCGGAGGAGTATTACATTTACGCTGACAATTATATTAACTTTGACGCTGTTGAAGCAGCTATCGACGAAGCTGAGGAAGTTGACAGGAATTTTGACATAACCCATCAGGACGAGGTCGACGCGATAGCAGCAGCGATCTACAACGCGCTCGATGCTCTTGTTGAAGCCGGCTCTGCCGATTATACCGAAGTTGATGCCGCTATTGCCAAAGCGAATGAGTATAACGCCGATGATTATCAAAATTTTGACGCTGTTGAAGATGCCATTGCCAATGTTACAACAGGCTTAAACGAGAACCATCAGGACGAGGTCGACGCAATGGCAAAGGCAATCAACGATGCGATTGATGCGCTCGAACTCAAGGACGCGGACTATACGGCAGTCGAGACTGCGCTGATGCAAGCCGATGAATGCTATGAAGGTAACTACACCACAGATTCCTGGGAAAATCTTCAGAAAGCAATAGAAGATGTTATATACGGTCTGAAAGTAGACAAACAGGACGAGGTTGACACAATGGCACAGGCGCTCGAAGACGCGACAGATGCTCTTGTATTGGCCGCTGCTGATGTCAACGGCATCAGATACGCAACCTTCGACGAAGCAGTTGAGGCAGCTAACGCATTGGCAGAAGAGAATAGTGATGCTACATATTGCACAAAGCTGCTTCAGGACGAATATGTATGGGGTCCTACACAGTTCTTCAGAGGCAATCACGTTCTTGATCTGAACGGTTTTACGCTTGCCTACGATGGTGAAGATGATAAGAGAGGTCTTGTCATTGTTCACAACGGTGCCTCTCTGACGGTGGATGATTTGTCTGGGAAGGATCCGGGCACGATTCGTTCCGGCAGCCATATGTATGCCGCAATTGCGTTCGGTGCAGAAAAAGATGAATCGGAACCCGCAACGTTTATCCTTAAGAAGGGTAACATTGTTGGTTATTACTACGGAATTGCCGGAAATGGTCAAAGATCCAATACCAAGGTTGTGATTGAAGGCGGTAGCGTAAGCGCAACTGCGGAGTATAACTTTGGCATCTTTAATCCCCAGAAAAACAGCACAGTAGAGATCAAGGGCGGTACGATCTCTGCCAAGAACGCCGCAATTGAAATGCGTGCGGGCGATCTGTCCATCACGGGCGGTAACTTAACGGCTTCTGCTGATTATTATGATGTTGTCTCCAATCCGAGCGGTACGACTACGATTGGCGCGGCTGTCGCAATCTCCCAGCACACGACGAAGGAGCCAATCAATGTAAGTATCACGGGCGGTACGATCACCGGCTGCAAATCTGTTTCTGTGGCGAATCCCGAAAATAATGATACGAATAACGTATATGTTGCCCTCGGAGCTGCCACCTATACCGGCGGACTTGCATACAGCGCATATCCCAGCGCCACTGTAAAAAACGAAGGCAGCGGTCTTGCTGCTCCCGAAGGATATGTCTGGAATTCTCAGAATAAACTTGTTCCGACACAAATCTATAAGATTTCTGATTGGAATTGGACTTCCTCTGGTGCGAAAACCTTTGCAACGGCTGTTTTCATGAGCGATGTGAACAATGAAGGCAAGCTGATTCTTCCTGCCATGGTGACTTCCTCTGCGGCAGAAGGCTATATCACCTATACTGCTTCCGTTAAGCTCGGTGAAATCGAATATACCTCCAGCAAGACGGATTCGGCGGTCAATAATTTTGAAATTGAAAACGGTACGATTATTGACGGCCTGAGAGAGGACGGAGAATATCACTACAACGATGTCATTACCGTAAAGGCGGCTGACCCGGAGGAAGGGAAGTACTTTGCCGGCTGGTATCTCAATGGAGAAAAGGTCAGCGATTCTCAGACTTATAAGTTCTATCTCAAGACCAATACGCAGCTTGAAGCCAGATATGCAGAGGTGCCTGTGGAGCTTGCCCCGTTGGTTGCTCTGGAGCTTTCAGACAGAATTGACCTTACGGGTGGCCAGCAGCAGGTTAAGCTGATTGTCCGTTGGGAGCTTCCGTCCGGCTATCGACCCGTTGAGGCCGGTTTTGTGAGAACCTATAACGATGAGAATGGCAATTCTGACACCCTGACACTTGAAAATGTGAACGGCACTGAGATTAAGAAAAACTCTGTAGCCGCAGTCCGCAATACCGGCAGCTATACCCTGAACCTGAACCTGAGTGCTGCCACGGCCTTAAAGAATCTCCATTACGTTGGCTATATTACGTGTACCAATGCCGCTGGTGAGACGATTACCGTCTATACCGATTTGGCAAAGAGCAATGCGAAGCAAATTTTTCCTGCCTAAATAGACTGCTTTAAAACCCAGTGGGGGACAAGGGGACGGTTCTCCTGTCCCCTTAATCTGTACAAGAATAACAAAAAACGGAAACGGACAAGGGGGAGAACCGTCCCCTTGTCCCCTTCGTTAATTATTTCTTGACAATTATTTCTTTTTCTGTATAATATTATTTAGGGATTTTTTGCATATTTACAGGTAATTGCATTTCAATTCCTAAGCATTATCCAACTTTTTGCTATATTTTTTATGAAGAGAGGTGAGAAATGTGGAAGATTATATCAAGGAATTACAGTTTTTACCTAAAGTCAGTTTTGTTTCTCTGAACGCTAATACAGATGCTTTAATTCCTAGCCTTCAGGACACTGAGGAATCTACCGACCTCGAATAAGAGTAATATTTTTGCTTAAGGTGACAAGGGGACGGTTCTCCTGTCCTCTTAATCTGTACAAGAATAACAAAAAACGGAAACGGACAAGGGGACGGGAGAACCGTCCCCTTGTCACCTTTTTAAGAGCTTGACATTTTTTAGATGATGTGCTATTATATTACGCAGATAATACAATAATACAAGGAGGACGTGTATGAAATTGGAGTTTCGATCTGATCAGCCAATTTATTTACAGCTAAAGCAGTATCTCAGTGAGGCTATCGTTACCTCCGTTTATGCGCCGGGGCAACGGCTGCCTTCCGTTAGGGATATTGCGCTGGATGCCGAGGTAAATCCCAATACGGTGCAGCGCGCACTTGCAGAGCTGGAACGTGATGGATTGGTTTTTTCTGCACGAACAACTGGGCGGTTTGTTACTTTGGATGAAGAGCTAATTCAACGAATGCGTATGGATATGGCAACAGAGCATACCAGAGCATTTTGTAAGGCCATGCAGAAATTAGGTATTTGCCAGGAAGAAGTATTCAAGCTTTTGGAAAATATAAAGGAGGAATTATCATGAATCTAATAGACTGTAAGAGTCTTAGCAAGCGTTTTGGCAGTGTTCAGGCGCTTGACAACATTGACCTTAGCATTGAAGCTGGCCATATTATTGGCCTTCTAGGTCCCAATGGCAGCGGAAAAACTACGCTGATTAAGCTGCTTAACGGTTTGCTTACCCCGTCTAATGGTAGTATTTTCGTTGAGGGGAATACGCCTTCTCCTGAAACCAAGGCGGTAGTTGCATATCTTCCGGAACGTATCGCCCTTCCACAGTGGATGACGACCAAACAGGCGCTGGATTATTATGAGGATTTTTTCGCTGATTTCCAGAGAGAGACGGCTGAGGCGATGATTCGAAACCTTGGTCTTACCATGAATCAGCGTATCAAGGCTATGAGCAAGGGAACAAAAGAAAAGCTTCAGCTTATCCTGACCATGAGCCGCAAGGCTAAGCTTTATCTGCTGGATGAGCCGATTGGCGGCGTGGATCCTGCGACGAGAGATTATATTCTGCGCACCATCATTGGCAACTACAACGAAGATGCTTCCATCATTATTTCTACACATTTGATTGCTGATGTTGAGAAGATTCTTGATGAGGTTGTTTTTTTGCAAAATGGCCGCATTGTGCTCCATGATTCTGTTGACAATATTCGTAATGAAAAAGGCACATCGGTCGATGCGCTGTTCCGGGAGGTATTCAGATGCTAAGTAAATCAATCAAACATGAATTCCGTGCAACATCCAGAATTATGCTGCCGATGATTCTTGCACTGCTGGCTTTATCCATTGCGACCCATTTTTCACCTAAAATTCTAGAATACGGAAGCGTACATTGGCTTCTGAAAACGGTTGCTATTCTGCTTCTTGTTCTCTTTTTTGTCGGTATCATGATTGTGGCAGTCGGTACCATCGTAGTTGGCTGCAAGCGTTTCTATCAGAGCTTTTTCTCGGATGAAGGCTACCTGAATATGACATTACCAACCACGGCACATACACATATTACTTCCAGAGTGATCGTTATTTTTATTTGGAATGTGCTTATGATTATCGCAATTGTGCTCTCTGTTATGCTGGTTTTCCTAGATACGTCGGCGTGGGGTCAGTTCTTTGACGGTTTCAGCGATTTCTTCTCTGCTGTTTGGCATGGCTTGCAAAGTCTGGAGGCCGGACAACAATGGACTACGATTGCTGTTGGCTTTGAAATTCTTTTGGCTGCGATCCTTTCTCAGATTCTCAGTACCCTGATGATTTATGCCGCAATTGCAATCGGATACAGTTTTAATAAGTACAAGAAGCTCTTGGCCATAGTTTTTGCCATTGTTTTCTATTATGCTGTACAGCTTGGTTCTATAATATATGTTGTTTCTTCAACTGGCAGCAGTTTTTTGCCAGATTTGACGAACTCGTTTACAAAGCTGCCCTTGGCATTGCTCTTGATCCTTGTGCCGGAATTAGCGGTGTGTACGCTGTTCTATATGCTTACATATTTCTTTATGACAAGGAAGCTAAATCTTGAATAAGAGCAGCTCTAAAAAATCAGCGCGAATTGAGCTGCGAGTTTTTTCGTCAGATGCGACAAAAATTCTCGGGGATACTAGATGTATTCCCGAGAATTTTTGTGAAGTATGACGGGAACAAGACCCGCAGATTCGACTGTGATGAGTTTTTGGAGGTGACAATAATTGTTCGTATAGTATTGCGCCCTAAATTTTACCCTTACCGTTATTCAATCCATAGGGGTCAACTTCTCTAGAATTCTCTGAAAATCCTCCGGCAGAGGGCAGGAGACCTCTACAGGCTTCCCCGTGCGTGGGTGCAGAAAGCGTAGACAGCAGGCGTGAAGGCATTGCGTATCCATGCCCATTTCTGGGTTCTTGCGGCCATAGACCGTATCGCCCAGAATCGGGTGTCCCTTTGATGCCAAGTGGACACGAATCTGGTGGGTTCGTCCGGTTTCCAGATAGCAGCGCAGATGCGTGTAGCCGCGATATCTGGCAATCACCTCATAATGGGTTACTGCCGGTCTGCCATCGGAGGCAATTGCCATTTTTTTGCGGTCATGGCTGCTCCTGCCGATGGGCGCATTAATGACACCGCTGTCCTCACGCACCCCGCCGCAGACAATGCATTCATACACCCGGCTGAGGGTATGATCCTGCAATTGTGCAGAGAGTGCCTGATGGGCAAAATCATTTTTGGCAACAATCAGAAGGCCAGATGTATCCTTATCAATGCGGTGGACGATCCCCGGGCGAAGTTCGCCATTGATGCCGGAAAGCTCCCCAGCACAGTGGTACATGAGCGCATTGACCAGTGTTCCATCCCAATGTCCGGCGGCAGGATGCACAACAAGTCCCTTTGGCTTGTTAATGACTAGACAATCGCCATCCTCCCAGACTACATCCAGCGGAATTTTCTGCGGGGTAATCTCTACATTCTGCACCGGCGGCAGGATCAGCTCATAGCTACGACCTGCCACGGTCTTGTCCTTTTTGTTCACTGGACAGCCATGGCAGGTTACTGCGCCGGATTCCATGAGCTTTTGGGCAGCATTCCGGCTTAGTCCCTCTACCGCAGAAGCCAGGTAGACATCCAGACGGATGCCCCCCTCCTCAGCTTTCAGCATCATGGGGCTTCTCCTTCTCCCTGTCGAAAAACAGCACATAAACAAACATTACAATCGCGCCGCAGGTAATGAAAATATCGGCCACATTGAATACGGCAAAGTTCATAAACTCTACCTCAAACATATCCACCACATAGCCCAGCCGTACCCGATCAATCAGATTGCCAATGCCGCCGCCGAAGATGGCCGCAAGACACCAAAGCTCAGCAGGGGCGGTAAGTATTTTTTTCTTTATAAGAAGAATCGTAACTGCCAGACCGGCCACACAAATGAATGCAAACAACCACCGTCCACCTGGCAGAATGGAAAAGGCCGCGCCAGTATTGCGCAGACTGGTAAAATGGAATACACCAGGCAAACAGGGGATCACTTCTCCTAGCGCAAGGTTGGTACTGATGATTGTTTTGACTACCTGATCCAGTACAATAACAAGTGCCATAAACAAAAGTAAAAGGCAATAAAGCATTGTTAGCCTCCATAATTCCCGAAATTATGTTCATTATACCATGAAGCGAAAGCGAATGGTATAATTGCGCATCATTTTCGATTGCCCCGCAAGGGGCGAGAAAATGGCGCATATTTTTGTATAATAATTGCGTCAGCAATTATTATACCAT
>JAZRZL010000083.1:0-5911 GCA_045601345.1 Faecousia sp.
CATGGGACATGTACGGTCAGGAGAAACGCGTGACCCTCGTCTCCATCGTTTCCGCCATCATCGCCTATGCGATCTTCTTCAAGGTCGACAACGGCAACAAGCTGATCTGGACCATCTTCATCTCCGTCGTCGTCTCCACACTGGACTTCCTCTTCCTTCAGAAGAGGCGTGTCGATCTCTCCACCATCGTTGAGGATGGCCGTGAGATCGTTGAGTCCGGCAGCGAATGGCGCTTCTGGAAGAAGGACTACTGGTCTGACTTCAAGTTCATCAAGCCCATCATGAACCTGGGTGTGGTGTTCGGCGCTCTGAGCCTGGTCACCATGAACATCGGTGCCAACATCTCCTTCGGCGGCATCACTGCCAGCATTGCTGGTACCACCCAGAATTTTGACCATCTGTCTGTCATTAATTCTCTGGCCGATATCCCCAGTGCCCTGTTCGGCGGCCCTCCCATTGAGGCCATCATCTCCGGCACGGCGGCTGCTCCCTGGCCTGTTGCTTGCGGCATTGTCTTCATGCTCATTACCGGCATTCTGGTTCTCATCGGTCTGGTCGGCAAGCTGGGCAAGTATCTGCCTGCACAGAGCATTGCCGGCTTCCTGTTCATCATCGGCCTCGTCATCACCTTCATCCCCAGCCTGTCCACCGTTACCACCTCCGATGAATCCATGTGCGGCTATGTGGCGCTCGGCGTTACGGCATGGTCAAAAAATCCCTTCCTCGGCATGGTCGCGGCCATTCTTGTCCGCTTCCTGGGTCAGTATGTAGGTCTTGTTTAAGGAGCAATACATGAACTGGGAAAACATTTATCGCGTAAACCTTTCTCCGGATTTTTCCGTCACCCTGCCCCTGCTGGATATTGGCGGCGGCTTCCACATCTACTCCTTCGACATGACCGGCGAAAGCCAGTGGAACCGTGTCGCGGCGGCAGAGCTTGCAAAAAAGCTGGCAGGCTACGACTTTGACGGCATCGTGACCGTGCAGACCAAATCCTGCGGCCTTGCACAGGCGCTGACCACGGAACTGAATCTCCCGGATTATCTGGAGCTTCGCAAAAGCCATAAGAGCTTCATGATCGAGCCTAAGAGCATTGCGGTGCAGTCCATCACGACCCAGAGCAAGCAGGAGCTTTGGATCGGCAAGGAAAAATATGCCCGTTTCCAGGGCAAGCGTCTGTGCTTCCTGGATGATGTTGTATCCACCGGCGGCACGATTGACGCTGTGCTGACACTGGCAAAGGAACTCGGCGTGGAAATCACCGTCGCCGCCTGCGCCATTTTAGAGGGCGAACCACGGAACGAATATCACGGCATCCCGCTCCTTTGGCTTGACCGCATCCCCCTGCCCGGTTTCATAAAATAATATAGCATAGCTCCCGGTGCTGCCTGAACTGCATCCCGTCAAGAGGACAATGAAATAATATAAAGATTTTTTTAGGACACACGGCACTGCGGTGCCGTGGTACCCTCAAATTGCGTACGGCTGCTTCGTATCCTTGCGCAATTTGAGGGTTTTGTTATGCTGCCAGATAATATTGTTCATACTCGTCCTATCTACTCCCAATCTGTGCGCTGCTTCTGTTTGGCTTATCCTTCCCTCGGCGCACGCCTTTGCCGCCTCAATTCGTTCCGCTACTGTTACTTTTCCTCTGGACATAGTTATGCTCCCTTCATGATCAACAGTGTTTTTTTATTTCACTGTCTCCCATAAAGGGAGCATATCACACTATGTTTTCGGGGATTTTTCTATTTCCAAAGTTCGATATTCTTTCTATGAAAATAACATATTTTGGCAGAATTTGAATAGGGTTCAACAGGTTGAAATTGGGATAAAACCTGTTATAAGATGCTAAATAGGTTTCATCCGGGGTAAAAATTCGGCCATTTGCGGTTCTGGACACTGTAACTCCTGAACAGCATCCCATTGCAGAAAATAAGAAAATACAAGCCTACAAAGCTAAATTTGCCGCATAAATCAAGAAAGCTGCCGCCCAAAGGCAACAGCTTTCTCAAAAAATTTTTCTATCTACTTGGCGGGGAGCAAATCACGATCCGGCCACGATTTTACATTGTGGGGAATCAGTCGGCGTACAGCTCGACCAGCTTGAGCAGGTGCTCATAGCGCTCCTTGGCGGCTGCTTCGTTGCGTGCGAAGAGCTCGGTGGCGCGCTCGGGGAATTCGCGGGTCAGGCGGCTGTAGCGGGCTTCGTTCATCAGGAATTCCTGATATCCGTCAGCGGGAGCCTTGGAGTCCAGCGTGAACTTCTTGCCTTCTGCGGCGGGGTTGAAGCGGAACATATTCCAGTAGCCGCAGTCAACAGCCTTCTTCATTTCCTTCTGACAGTTGATCATGCCGCCCTTGATGGAGTGCATTTCGCAGGGGGCATAACCGATGATGAGGGACGGGCCGTGATAGGCTTCTGCTTCCGTAATGGCCTTGATGGTCTGTGCAGCGTTGGCACCCATGGCGACTTGTGCGACATAGACATAGCCATAGGACATGGCGATTTCAGCGAGGCTCTTCTTCTTGACTTCCTTACCAGCAGCGGCGAACTGTGCCACCTGGCCGATGTTGGAGGACTTGGAAGCCTGTCCGCCGGTGTTGGAGTAAACTTCGGTATCGAATACGAAAATGTTGACATCTTCGCCGGAAGCGAGAACATGGTCTACGCCGCCGAAGCCGATATCGTATGCCCAGCCGTCGCCGCCGAAGATCCATACGGACTTCTTGGAGAGGTATTCCTTCTTAGCAAGGATTTCCTTGACGGTGTCGCAGCAAACATTGGCTTCGAGGTTGGCAACCAGGGCAGCCGTGGCAGCCTTGCAGACTTCGGCATCCTCCATAGAGTCAAGGTAGGCCTTGCACAGAGCCTTGCGCTCTTCGCTGTCGGTCTTCTCCATGACCTCGGCAATCTTCTCAGCGAGGCTCTGGCGGATGACCTTCTGTGCAACGTGCATACCAAGGCCGTGCTCTGCGTTATCTTCAAACAGGGAGTTGGCCCATGCGGGACCGAAGCCTTCCTTGTTGGTGCAGTAGGGAGAGGTAGCGCCGGGACCGCCCCAAATGGAAGAGCAACCGGTAGCGTTGGAGATGTACATACGATCGCCAAAGAGCTGGGTGATCAGGCGAGCATAAGAGGTTTCGGCACAGCCTGCGCAGGAGCCGGAGAACTCGAGCATGGGCTGACGGAACTGGCTGCCCTTCACGGTGTTATCCTGCATATCGGGCTTGTCGGCAACTTCCTTGACGCAGTAGTTGAAGACATCCTGCTGTGCAGCCTGAGAAGCCTGAGGAACCATAGACAGAGCGCTGGTCGGGCAAACGCCGATGCAGACGCCGCAGCCCATGCAGTCCAGAGGAGAAACAGCCATGGTGTAGGAGTAGACACCCTTGCCCTTGCCGGCCTTGACAGGAACGACCTGTGCGCTCGCGGGGATGTTGGCAGCTTCTTCTGCGGTCAGAGCGAAGGGACGGATGGTAGCGTGCGGGCAGACATAAGCGCAGTTGTTGCACTGGATGCACTTGGAAGCGTCCCATGCAGGAACGGTAACGGCAACGCCGCGCTTCTCATAAGCGGCTGCGCCCAGTTCGAACTGGCCGTCAGCATAATCCACGAAAGCGGAAACGGGTAGGCTGTCGCCGTCCATTCTGCCAACGGGATCAAGGATGGTCTTGACCTGCTTGACAAGCTCGGGCTTGCCTTCGAGCTGGACATCGGCAGCTTCGTCAACTGCATCAGCCCAGTCGGCGGGAACGTCGATCTTCACATAGGCGGTAGCACCGGCATCAATGGCCTTCCAGTTCTTCTCAACAACGTCCATGCCCTTCTTGGCATAAGAGTGCTCAGCAGCGTCCTTCATGTGGCCGATGGCTTCTGCTTCGGGCATGACCTTAGCCAAGGAGAAGAATGCGGACTGGAGAATGGTATTGGTACGCTTGCCCATGCCAACTTCGATGGCCAGGTCAATGGCGTTGATGGTGTAAAGCTGAATGTTGTTCTTTGCGATGTAGCGCTTTGCTTCAGCGTTCAGCTGACAGCTGAGTTCCTCTGCATCCCACTGGCAGTTGATCATGAAGACACCACCGGGCTTAACGTCCTGCACCATTTTGAAGCCCTTGGTTACATAAGAGGAGTTATGGCAAGCAACGAAGTCAGCCTTATTAATATAGTAGGGGCTCTTGATGGGCTTGTCACCAAAGCGCAGATGGGAGATGGTGATGCCCCCGGTCTTCTTGGAGTCATACTGGAAGTAAGCCTGAACATACTTGTCGGTGTAGTCGCCGATGATCTTGATGGAGTTCTTGTTGGCGCCGACGGTACCGTCGCCGCCCAGACCCCAGAACTTGCACTCAATGGTGCCTTCTGCGGCGGTGTTGGGGGATTCATGCTCGGGCAGGGACAGGCCGGTCACATCGTCCACGATGCCGATGGTGAACTGGCGCTTCATTTCGTCACGAGCAAGCTCTTCGAATACAGCAAATACGGATGCGGGAGGCGTATCCTTGGAACCGAGACCATAGGGGCCACCGATAACGGGGATGGACATACCGGCATTGGCCAGTGCAGTCACGACATCCATGTACAGAGGCTCACCGATAGAACCGGGTTCCTTGGTGCGGTCGAGGACAGCAATCTTCTTGCAGGTTGCGGGGATAGCAGCAATGAGCTTGTCACAGGCGAACGGACGGAAGAGGCGAACCTTGATCAGGCCGACCTTTTCGCCCTGCGCATTGAGGTAATCAATGACTTCCTCTGCAACGTCGCAGATGGAGCCCATAGCGATGATGACGCGCTCAGCATCGGGTGCGCCGTAGTAGTTGAAGAGCTGATAGTTGGTGCCCAGCTTTTCGTTGACCTTGCCCATGTACTTTTCTACGATGGCAGGAACGGCATCATAGTACTTGTTGCAGGCTTCACGATGCTGGAAGAAAATATCGCCATTTTCGTGGCTGCCGCGCATAGCGGGGCGCTCGGGGTTCAGGCAGTGCTTGCGGAAAGCTTCTACAGCGTCCATGTTGCACATTTCCTTGAGATCCTCATAGTCCCAAATCTGGATCTTCTGAATCTCATGGGAGGTGCGGAAGCCGTCGAAGAAGTTGATGAAGGGAACGCGACCTTCAATAGCAGCCAGATGTGCAACAGCGCCCAAGTCCATAACTTCCTGAGGATTCGTTTCACACAGCATACCAAAGCCGGTCTGACGGCAGGCATACACGTCGGAATGGTCACCGAAGATGTTCAGAGCCTGGGTGGCAACGGTACGGGCAGAGACATGGAACACGCCGGGGAGCAGCTCACCTGCAATCTTGTACATATTGGGGATCATCAGCAGCAGACCCTGAGAGGCGGTATAGGTCGTGGTCAGTGCACCGGCTGCAAGAGAGCCGTGTACGGTACCGGATGCACCAGCTTCGGACTGCATTTCAACGACCTTGACGCGGTTACCGAAAATGTTCTTCCGGCCGGCAGCGGACCACTGATCCACATAGTCTGCCATAGGGGAGGACGGGGTAATGGGGTAGATGCCAGCTACCTCGGTGAATGCGTAGCTAACATGGGCGGCAGCGGTGTTGCCGTCCATAGACTTCAATTTTCTGGCCATGGATATACCTCCTGTAAGGTTTAATTTTAACCTATACTATTCTAGCACCATTCTTTTGATTTGTAAATTGCCAAAATACAACGAAATTGCAAAAAAAGACTAATTTACCTGTGTTTTTTACAGCTTGCTTTTCTATAGTAAAGAGATCGCCTCAAAAAATGGGAGACTCGTTCACCAAAATGTATAAAATGGTTGTTCTCCTGCGCTTTGGCGAATAGCAGCTTACTATATCTTCATCCCATGTGAAAGAAAAAGCGAATCGGTTTGTTTTTGTCCCCTTAAAAAAACTTTATCCCTTTGTAATC
>JAZRZL010000084.1:0-10032 GCA_045601345.1 Faecousia sp.
TGTTTGGTTTGGTTTTTTTGGTTACTCAATTATACCACAAAAAAGAGCGAATTTTTTCCTTTTTTGTTTCTATTTTTTGTTGTTTGGCGGACATTTTATCTGTGGATAACTTTTAACCGTAAAACCGCCGAAACTCAAGAAATGGAGGTCTTTACTTTTTTAGGGGAAGTTGGTATAATATTTATTACGAAACTTTTCCGCCGTCAGGAGTTGATCCGCTTGATTGACCAATCTACCATCCGTAATTTCTCTATCATTGCCCATATCGACCACGGCAAATCCACGCTGGCTGACCGTCTGCTGGAGGAGTGCAACACTGTGGAAAAGCGTGATATGGAGGAGCAGATTCTTGACTCCATGGATCTGGAGCGAGAGCGCGGCATCACCATCAAGGCCAGAGCTGTGCGCCTGAACTACCATGCCCAGGACGGGAAGGACTATACCTTGAACCTCATCGACACCCCGGGGCACGTGGACTTCAATTATGAGGTCTCCCGCAGTCTCACCGCCTGCGAAGGTGCCGTGCTGGTCGTCGATGCTTCTCAGGGCGTGGAGGCGCAGACCCTTGCCAATACCTATCTTGCCATTGACAACAATCTGGAAGTCCTGCCGGTCGTCAACAAAATCGACCTGCCCGCCGCAAGGCCGCAGGAAATCAAGAAGGAAATCGAGGATATCATTGGTCTGCCTGCCATGGATGCCCCCGAAATTTCCGCAAAGAACGGCATCAATATCCCCGCCGTGCTGGAAATGATCGTCCGCGATGTCCCGCCCCCCGAGGGTGATCCCGAAGCACCTCTGCAAGCCCTCATTTTCGACAGCCAGTACGACTCTTATCGCGGCGTTATCGTTTACCTTCGTGTGGTAAACGGCACCATCCGTCCGGGCATGGACATTATGATGATGGGTACCGGCGCACAGTATAAGGTTGTTGAGTGCGGCTACCTCCATCCGCGTGGCATGGTGGCTTGCGACAGCCTGTCTGCCGGTGAGGTCGGCTACCTGACCGCATCTATCAAGGTCATTGCCGATACCCGCGTGGGCGATACTGTGACCGGCGTGGAAAATTCCGCAGACGAGGCACTGCCCGGTTATAAAACTGTACAGCCCATGGTCTTCTCCGGTGTCTATCCGGCAGATGGCTCCAAGTACGGCGACCTGCGCGATGCACTTGAAAAGCTCAAGCTGAACGATGCCTCCATGTCCTATACGCAGGAAAATTCCATTGCGCTGGGCTTTGGCTTCCGCTGTGGCTTTTTGGGTCTTCTCCATATGGAGATCATTTTGGAGCGGCTGGAGCGCGAGTTTAATCTGGACTTGATTACCACCGCGCCCAACGTTGTCTATAAAGTGGAAAAGCTCTCGGGCGAGACCATTGAGGTCTACACGCCCCTAAATTATCCCGATCCGGCGGAAATTCAACAGGCCTACGAGCCATTCGTGAAGGCCAGCATCATTGCGCCCCCGGACTATGTGGGCAACATCATGGATCTTTGCCAGCAACGCAGGGGTGACTTTAAGGATATGGCCTATCTGGATCAGAGCCGCGTGGAGCTGCACTATGATATGCCCCTGAACGAAATTATTTACGACTTCTTCGATGCCCTCAAATCCCGCACCAGAGGCTATGGCTCTCTGGATTATGAGATGGACGGCTACCGTCCGTCCAAGCTCGTCAAGCTGGATATTCTTCTCAACGGTGAGCTGATTGACGCACTCAGCTTCATCCTCTTTGCCGAGAGCGCCTATGCCCGTGCGAGAAAGATCTGTGAGCGTCTGAAAGAACATATCCCCCGCCAAATGTTTGAAATTCCTGTGCAGGCCGCGGTGGGCGGCAAGATCATTGCCCGCGAAACCATCAAGGCACTGCGCAAGGATGTGCTTGCCAAGTGCTACGGCGGCGACATCACCCGCAAAAAGAAGCTCTTGGAAAAGCAGAAGGAAGGCAAGAAACGTATGCGTTCGTTCGGCACTGTATCCGTGCCCAGCGAAGCCTTCATGGCCGTCCTGAAGCTGGATGAATAAGGAAAAGGAGGTTCCTCCATGCCCATTCCCAAATGGTTTCGGCTGGAAAAGCGCTCTATTGAAAAGAAAAAATTAGGTATTTATGTGCATATCCCCTTCTGTCGCTCCAAATGCCAATACTGTGATTTCTACTCTATCGGCGGCAGCCGGGATAAGGATCTGATGGATCTATACCTCCACGCCCTGCCTGCCCACATCAAGGAATTCGGTGAGCGTGCAACGGAATATTCCGTGGATACCGTCTACTTCGGCGGCGGTACGCCCTCCTATTTTGGAGCAGACCGGCTGGTGCGCGTGTTCAATGAGCTGCAGCGCCGCTTTGATGTGGATATTGATGCGGAAATCACCTTTGAGGCCAATCCCGACAGTGCCTCCACCGCGACATTGCAAAAGCTTCACTCCGAGGGCTTCAACCGCATCAGCCTTGGCGTACAGAACGATGATGATGAGGTGCTCAAAAAACTGGGGCGTCCGCATAACTATGAGCAGGCCGTATCTGCCGTGCGCAATGCCCGCAAGGCAGGATTTGACAATATCTCTCTTGATCTGATCTACGGTCTGCCTGGTCAGACCTTTGAGGACTGGCGCATGACGCTTGACCATGTGCTGGAGCTGGAGCCGGAGCACCTGAGCTGCTATGGCCTGAAGGTAGAACCCAACACCCCCCTGTGGGAATACAGAGATTGCTGCAATCTGCCCGATGATGACGATCAGGCGGATATGTATCTGTACGCCTGTGACCATCTGGAGGAGACCGGTTTTCGGCAATATGAGATTTCCAACTTTGCCCGTCCCGGCTTCGAATCCCGCCACAATCTGAAATACTGGCTCGGCGGCGAATATTTGGGCTTTGGCCCCTCCGCTGCCAGTGACTTTGCAGGCAAACGCTTCACGGCAAAGGCCAGTATTACCGACTATATTGAGGGTGTAACGAAGGGTGGCTCCATTCTCTCTGAGTGTGAGGATATTCCCTCCAGAGAGCGCGCCGGAGAGTACCTGATGCTCCGTTTGCGCACCACCCAGGGCGTGGATGCCGATGAATATACCCGCCGCTTCCTCCTGCCCTTCCGCCCCATCGGCCAGCTGTTGGAGCGATTCCGCGAAATGGGCTTCGTCCGGCAGGATGATTCCCGCTATTACCTCACCCCCAAGGGGATGCTGATCTCCAATAAAATTCTGGCAGAGCTTATGCTGGCACAGGAGAAATCCGAGCCTCTTGCCAAGAAGCAACGATAAGTATGAAAAATATATCTGATCAATTCCGGCAGGCCAATGCTAATTTAGGATGGATTCCGAATCTGCTCACTGCCTTGCGCATTGTCGGCGCACTGGTGCTGATTTTCCTCCCGACGATGGGGATTGCGTTCTATGTGCTCTATGTGCTGTGCGGTTTGACGGATACGCTTGACGGTGCCCTTGCCCGGAAGCTGAATACCGCAAGCTCCTTTGGCGCAAAGCTGGACAGTGCGGCGGATTTGAGTTTCTATGCCGTCATGCTTTTGAAGCTTTTGCCCAAACTGCGTGAACGACTGCCCGACTGGATCTGGTATCTGGTCGCTCTGGCGCTGGTCATCCGCATCGCCAGCTACCTTGTGTCCGCCATCCGCTTCAAAAAGTTTGCTTCTCTCCACAACATTGCCAACAAGATGACCGGCGCAGGCGTCTTCGGTGTTGGCATTGCCATGTATACCAACTGGCTGACCCCCTATGCTACGCTTGTCACCGCACTGGCGCTGTTCTCCTCCACATGGGAGCTGATCTATCATCTGCGATAAACCATGCCGCACCCGGCAGAAAATTCCCGGGTGCGGCATTTTTAACGCGATCATCTTTTTTGAGATTAGAGGTGACTATTCGTTAATTTCTGGTGTGATCCGTAATATATTTTCTTACTGCACCCAGACCAATGAGTTTAATGGGATTCTGCGGATCATCAATGACCAGCGTGGGAGCCTGACGAATGCCGTAGCGGATGGTCAGCTCGGGCTGTTCCTCGGCAAGGAGCTTGCGGTAGGGGATACCGGCGTTATTCAGCAGGCGCTCTGCCTGTGCGCAGTTGGGGCAGGTGCGGCTGGCAAACAGGAGAAGCTCGCCGTTTGCCTCGGTAGGCGCAGCCTCCACCGTGACACTGCTTCCGGCAGCACCGGCGCGGGTGAGATGGGAGCGGCTGATATCATAGACCTTGCGATCCTTGAATTCCTGAGATTTGCCATCGTTCCAATTCTGCACCGGGCGATAGTAGCCGGTGATACGGCTGTAGACCTCCGTTTTCTGGCCGCAGTGCGGGCAGACATATTGCTCACCGACAAGGTAGCCGTGCTCACGGCAGATAGAATAGGTGGGGGACATGGTGTAATAGGGCAGACGATAGTTTTCCGCGATCTTGCGCACCAGATTGGCGGCGGCCTTCCAGTCGGGCAGCTTTTCGCCGAGGAAGGCATGGAAGACCGTGCCGGAGGTGTAGCGGGTCTGGAGATCATCCTGCACGTCCAGTGCGGAGAAAATATCCTCGGTGTAGCCGACCGGCAGATGGGAGGAGTTCGTGTAGTAGGGCGTACCGTTCTCGTTGGCGGTGATGATATCGGGGAACTGCGCCTTATCGTGCTTGGCAAAGCGATAGGTGGTAGATTCAGCGGGGGTGGCTTCGAGGTTATAGAGGTCACCGTACTTCTCCTGATAGTCGCTGAGGCGCTCGCGCATATGATCCAGAACCGCAACAGCGAATTTCTGTGTTTCCTTGTGGGTCAGGTCAGCGCGAAGCCACTTGGCGTTCAGACCGACCTCGTTCATACCGATGAGGCCGATGGTAGAGAAGTGGTTGGCGAAGGTGCCGAGATAGCGCTTGGTGTAGGGATAGAGACCGGCATCAAGCAGGGTGGTAATGACGGTGCGCTTGGTCTTCAGGGAACGGGCGGAAATATCCATCAGGTGATCCAGACGGCGATAGAAATCTTGTTCGTCGGAAGCAAGGTAGGCAATGCGGGGCAGGTTGATGGTGACAACACCCACACTGCCGGTGGATTCGCCGCTGCCGAAGAAGCCGCCGGACTTTTTGCGCAGCTCACGAAGGTCGAGACGCAGACGGCAGCACATGGAGCGCACATCGCTCGGCTCCATATCGGAGTTGATATAGTTGGAGAAATAGGGAGTGCCGTATTTTGCGGTCATCTCAAACAGGAGCTTGTTGTTCTCGGTTTCGCTCCAATCGAAGTCGCGGGTGATGGAATAGGTGGGGATGGGATACTGGAAGCCACGGCCATTGGCATCACCCTCAATCATGATTTCGATGAAGGCCTTGTTCACCATATCCATTTCCTTCTGGCAATCGCCATAGGTGAAATCGCGTTCCTTACCGCCCACGATGGCGGGGAGGTTGGCAAGATCGCGGGGTACGGTCCAATCGAGCGTGATATTGGAGAAGGGTGCTTGTGTACCCCAGCGGGAGGGGGTATTCACACCGTAGACGAAGGACTGTACACACTGCTTGACCTCCTTCTGGGTCAGGTGATCGACCTTGACAAAGGGCGCAAGATAGGTATCGAAGGAGGAGAAGGCCTGTGCGCCCGCCCATTCGTTCTGCATAATACCTAAAAAATTGACCATCTGGTTGCACAGGGTAGACAGGTGGCTGGCGGGGGAAGAGGTGATCTTGCCAGTGACACCGCCCAGACCCTCCTGAATGAGCTGTTTGAGGCTCCAACCGGCGCAGTAGCCGGTGAGCATGGACAGGTCGTGCAGATGGATTTCCGCATTGCGGTGGGCATCGGCGATCTCACGGTCATAGACCTCGGAGAGCCAGTAGTTGGCGGTGATGGCACCGGAGTTAGAGAGAATCAGGCCACCCACGGAATAGGTGACGGTGGAATTCTCTTTTACACGCCAGTCGTTGATCTTCAGATAGTTGTCAACAATGTCGCGGTAGTTGAGCAGGGTGGAGTTGATGTTGCGAATCTTTTCTCTCTGCTTACGATAGAGAATATAGGCCTTGGCCACATCGGCATAGCCCGCTTCGGAGAGAACCTTTTCTACGCTGTCCTGGATATCTTCCACGGCGATAAAGCCGTCTTTGACCTTTCCTTCAAAATCTGCGGTGACGCGCAGCGCGAGAAGGTCGATAATGGTGGGGTGATACTGCTTTTCCTCTGCCTCAAAGGCTTTGGTGATGGCAGCACTGATCTTACTGATGGAGAAGCTGGCTACAGAGCCGTCGCGTTTCGTTACCTGATACATCCCATAAATCTCCTGTTTTCGTAATACTTTATCTCATATCGGCGCAAAAAGCCGGCAAAAAGCGCGGTGCCTCCATAATATAGCAC
This sequence comes from Faecousia sp., assembly GCA_045601345.1. Taxonomy (GTDB): domain Bacteria; phylum Bacillota; class Clostridia; order Oscillospirales; family Oscillospiraceae; genus SVMC01. The sequence continues at coordinate 6,342 of JAZRZL010000084.1, forward strand.
ATCGGCCAACAGATGTCAACATATAGTGATAATAATTTTATTTCATCACTATATATAGTGTACCCTGCCGGACATAAACCGACAGGGTGTGGGGAAATATCGCTTTTTTCGCTATTGTCCGCGTATTTGTGCATTGGGCACAAAGCCACGCACGATTTCCAGCCAGTGCTCCAGCGTCTGCGGGTCGGGGGGACACAGGCCGGCAACGGGCACGGTATCGCGGTCAACAAAGCTCTGGAGAAAATAGCGAGGGCTACCCGCGATCCACTGTCCGATCAAGCGGATGGCTTCATCATCATGGAAAAAATGCAGCACTGTGGTGCGGAACTCAAATTCCGTTTTCCCTTCCATGAGAAGGCGAACACTCTCCTGAATCGGCCTTACATCAAAATCCGGAATGCCGACCGTCAGGCCATAGCGCTCGGGGCTGTTTTTAATGTCCATCGCCACATAATCGACAAGGCCGAGGATATCCGACAATCGATCCGGGTCACTGCCGTTGGTATCGAGCTTCACCTGATAGCCCAGATCACGGATGCGTGAGAGCAGCGCAGGAAGCTCCGGGCGTAAAATTGGTTCGCCGCCGGTGATGCACACGCCGTCAAGCAGTCCCTGCCGCTTTTTCAGAAATGCCAGAAGCCCAGTATCGTCCATAACCGCCGGGGCTGTACCATCCAGCAGCTCTGCATTGTGGCAGTAGGGGCAGCGGAAATTGCAGCCGCCCAGAAAAACAGTGCAGGCCACCTTGCCCGGATAATCCAAAAGAGTCAGCTTTTGCAGCCCGTGAATGTTCATGGAGTTCCTCCTGCCTCATCCGAAGCCAGCGACAGGATGGCATCGCGGTAGATGGCGCGGTTGCGTGCCAGATTTTCAAGCGTGATATATTCGTCCGGCTTATGCTCCGTGACCTCGTCTCCGGGGAAAATTGGTCCGAAGGCGACGATATTGGGCATGGATTTGGCATAGGTGCCGCCGCCAATACAGATAGGCTTGGCATCTTCGCCGGTATGGGCATTATAGACCCCCAGAAGGCGCTGAATCAGAGGCTCATTCTGCGGGATATAGAGCTTTTCATCAAAGGCTTCGGCTGTTCTCACAAAGCCGGCCGATTCAAAAGCCCGCTTCACCTGCGGGGCGCAATCTTCATAGCATTTGGTGACGGGATAGCGGTAATTGACCGTAACGCGCAGGGCATCCCCATCGGTGTGGAGCATTCCCAGATTGAAGCTCAAGGGGCCGGAAATTTCATCCTCCATGGCAATGCCCAGAGATTCTCCCCGGCTCTCCATGCCGATGCGCTCCCGAAGGAAGGTAAGCGCTGTTCCAAGCGTACCGGGCAAATCTGCCAGCTTTTGGAGCAGCAGACCAATGGCATTGACGCCCTCCCACGGCTCTGCACCGTGGGCAGCGGTTCCAAATGCTTCCACCTTCGTGCCATCGGACAGCTCTGCACAGGCATAATCCGGCACCATATTGGCAGCCTGACCGCCATGAATGGAAACCAGCGCACCGGGCGTGAAGGGAATGGAATATTCCTCAATTAAGAGTCCCTTTTCCCCGTGAATCAGGGGATATTCTCCATCGGGCGTGAAGCCCCATGTGGGAAGCTCACCTCCGTGGTTTACATAATATTTAACATCCTCACAGCCCGTTTCCTCGCGGGTGCCGAAGAGGATACGCACCCGGCGGGAGAGGGCGATTCCCTGCTCCTTGATGTCGGAAAGGGCATGGAGTGCACAGAGAATGGGACCCTTATCATCGGTCGTACCTCTCCCGTAAAGGCGGCCATTCTCAATGAAACCGCCGAAGGGGGGCTTTGTCCAGCCGGAGCCGGGGGCAACCACATCCAGATGCCCCAGCACGATGACCAGCTCCTCGCCTTCACCGTACTCTGCCCAGCCGACCATATCCTCCATATTGTGTACCCGGAAGCCCATGTCCTGTGCCAGAGACAGGGCATGGTGGAGACATTCCACCGCGCCCTTCGGATGGGAGCTGTCAATGGCAAGGGTCGATTGCAGGCTACGCAGAAGCTTTTGCATATGCATCCTCCAAAATCAGTAATCAAAGCGCTTGCAAAGGCGCATGAGAATGGTTGCGCACTCTGCGCGGGTCGCGTTGCCCTGCGGCTGGAGATAGCTGACATTACCGGCGGCATTGCCGTTGATAAGCCCTTCGGCAACTGCCCAGCCCATGGCATCCTTCGCATAATTGCTTACCTTCGAAGCATCCGGGAAGGAGGACAGCGCTGCACGCGCATCGGTCTTTGCACCCTTAAACGCAACATAGCGCATCATGATCGTGGCAAATTGTTCTCTGGTCAGCGGATCCTCGGGGCCGAAGCGGTTATTGCCGAGACCGTTGACGATACCGTTCTGCTCTGCCCAGAGGACACCGTCGGTATACCAGGTGTTTGCGGGCACATCCTTGAAAATGGGGCTGTAGGCCATTTCCTCTGCGCCCTCCAGCCGATAGAGGATGGAAACGAGCATGGCTCTATTGCATTGCTTCTCGGGGCTGAAGATGGTTTTGCTCATGCCATTCATAAGGCCTCTGCCCACGCAGTACTGAATGCCCTCATAATACCATTTTTCTGCATCCACATCGTCAAATTCCTTGACCGGGGCAGCCGGACAGGTAAACGCCCAGCGGAAGCCAAAAGAGCCTGCACCGCCCAGAAGCTCTACTTCCCCATCTTGCAGATTGGAAACCGCAAGATCCTCTTCATGGAAGAATTCTTTATCAAAAATCGCGGTACCGAGCACTGTATAATTGTGCTCCGCTTCCAGACAGGCAGCGGCATCGGAGAAGACAAAGAAATCCTCCTCCGTTTTCATGCCTGTACCGATATAGCGCTCCCCATCATAAATCAGGAGGGTCACGGTTTCGGGCTTTTTCTCCCCGGCTGCAATGAGCGTCTCATAGAGCGTATCGGCAATCACGGCCTCCGGCTGAAGCTCCGGGAGGCTGACCGAGGCAGAGGAAGCGGTAAATACCGGCACCCGGAAGCTGCCGGTGATGGCACCTGCATCGGCATCGACCGTGCAGCCCAGCGCGGTACAAAGGCCATCGGTGCTGATGTACGAGGTTTGATCTACATGATTTGCACCGGCATCCTTGATGCGGACGGTAACGGTAAGCGTATAGTCGCCCGCCTCCACGGTGCTGCCCTCAGAAACCGGGACATTGCCGCGATACCACTGGTAGGACACCATACGGAATGCCGCATCCTCAGCAAAGGAGGGTGCAAGCAAGCTCTCCCCCAGCACGGGAGCCGGAACTTGTAACGGCGCACGGGTCAGCAGTACCGTGTCCCGCGCCGCAGCTACAGGCATACTCAGAAGCATTGCAGCGCACAGCAGCAGCGCCAAACATCTCTTAAAATTCATAACGATGCCTCCTTTTCTCTTTCCTTATAGTTTACCACAATTTTCTGCATTTGCCACCTTTTTTTCAATAAAAAAGGCAGTCAGCGGTATCCCAATAAAATACTACCATTATATGAGTTGATATGCTATAATATATAATAGAGGTTTTATATTGGAAGCGAGGCCAAGCCTGTATAATGGTGTAAAATAAAAAATAAAGTGAGCCACCGGCTCATCCTTCAGGTATAATGTAAGAAAGCAAACCAACAAATACCGAGGAGGATCACCAATGGCTCAGCTTAATATTACACTAAATCAGGATG
>JAZRZL010000085.1:0-64045 GCA_045601345.1 Faecousia sp.
GCTCAACAAGGAACAAAAGAACTTGACCCTGCTGTCCTACAGCTATTGTATCACGGGTAACTCAAAACCTGCTGATATTTGATTCAGTGTACTATGCAGATACACTCAAATCTTTCTGCAAATCTTATTATACGAGGAACAGATCTATGAAAAAAGTCTCTCTGAGATTGCTCAGCATCCTTCTGACCATTGCCATGCTGCTGTCCATGCTGCCTGCACAGGTCGTGCTTGCAGCGGATGTCCAGTCGGGCACCATCTCCAACAAGAGCCTTCTGGCAACGGTTGGCGGTCTGGGTCAGATTTCGTCGCTAAACATTGTCAACAACCCCAAGAACAACAACGGGGCAGACATCAACTTCCTGCTCCCCAACAACACCAGCCCCCAGAATAATACGGCACACCAGTGGGTCGGTGAAATGATCTTTGCCACCCGTACCAGCGATACCGCCGATTTCTCCAATGCCGGCGATTTCGTGGAAGTCGATACCAACCGCACGCTGGCTGCCGGTGGCTCCACTACGGCCTCCAACATTGCCGCGAACAACCCCTATATCTCCCAGACCCAGGATGGCAACCAGATCACCGTGCAGATCAAGGGCATGGATCTGGATGCAGACACCGCCCGCGCCATCAAGGGCTTTGATGTCCAGTCTGTCTATGATATGCAGACCGAGGACGGCTCCCTGCTGTGGAGCATCACGCTGCAAAATACCAGCGAAAAGTACATTGAGTTCGGCGATGTGGGTCTGCCCATTCCCTGGAACAATAAGTACGCCTCCACCAGCGATACCTATAATAACCGCCTGACCGTTCATACCTTTGCAGGTGCTGACAGCGGCTATGCCTATGGCGTGCGCTGCTCCGGCGAAGGCAACTATGTGATCTTCACCCCGGTTCCCACCTCCGGTGCCAAGATCGAATATGTGGATAACTGGCTTGCCAGCAACAATGGCGTGACCGACAACCGTACCGGCAGCCTCTACAGCAACTGGTGCGCCGATACCGGCGGATGGTATCCCGGCCTGAGCGTCTACTACATCCACTCCAAGGCCATCCACAAGACCGGCCGCAGCTACTTCACCGATGCTTCCAGCCTGATTCTGGCTCCCGGTGAGAGCAAGACCTATCAGTTCAAGTTCTCCGCTGTCCGTGCAGGTGACAACGACCCGCAGGAGAGCGCTGCAAGTGCAAACAATGCCTCCGAATCCATCGAAGAGCGCGAAACCAACTTCCGCTCCATCCTCTATCGCTCCGGCATGATTGATGCCATTGCCATTCCCTCCTTCCAGACCGCCATCAACATGGATACCCTGATCGACCTCCACTATGATGATTCGATCATCAGCGACCTCAAGCTCGATATCCAGTGCGTCCATGAGAATGACCCCTTCGATACGGCGCATATTCCCAATGCCACCTCCTCCAAGGTCAATAATTCCCGCACCGGTCTCGGCCTGCATGAGGCTACCGGCTATGAAGAAGCCATCACCCATGTCAAGGATACGGTCGATGCGCGCGGTGAAAAGCACCACATCTACAAGCTGAACTTTAGCTGCATCGGCAACAACAGCCTGCGTGTGGACTACAAGCTGGACTGCAACGGCGAAAAGCAGGATAAGTTCACTGAATTTGAATTTAATGTCTTGGCTGAGCTTGACAAGCTGATGGACACCCATGCCAACTTCATGGCAACGACCACGCAGGATAATGATCCTGCCAGCGCCACCTACGGCATCTACAGCGACTGGTATTTTGCCAGTGGCCGTGACAGCAACCAGAAGTCCCACTGGGGCGACGACTGGAGCCATGATAATGTCAACTTCATGGCAATGAAGAACTATCTCAATCCCGACCCCGAGCAGATCGCCTCTTTGGAGCGTTATCTGATCGACTTCATGTGGAATAACTACATGAAGAACACGCATTCCAACTTTACGGTTGCCAACTATCTGTCCGCTTCCGGCATTTATGGCACCAGCTCCAGCCCCTATACCCGTACCTTCTCCGAGGTTATGGAAGCTACCGCCTTCTTTAATATGTACCGCATTGAGAAGGCCTACCCCGATCTGATGGAGTACCGCGAAAGCCCGACCTACTATCTGGAAAAGGCCTACGGCATCTACTATAACCGTGCAGGTTCCGGCACCACCGGCTACTACGGCGAACAGCAGATTCCCGACATGATTGAGGCACTCTACGCCGAGGGCATGACCACCCAGGCCAATAACCTCAAGAATAAGTTTGCCAAGACCAAGGGCACCAATATCGTCAAGGCCAGCTATCCCTATGGCTCTGAGTTCGAGTACGATAACACCGGTGAAGAGGGTGCCTACTCCGCAGCCAAGGCACTCAAGACCTATTATCCTGAGGACTCCAACGCCTCCCGCTCCATGGCTGCCATGAGCAAGACCAACAAGAAGACCCGCGCCATGCGCGGTATGCAGCCCACCTGGTACCAGTATGCTGACCCCGTCTTCCGCGGCGGTGAAAGCTGGTGGAACTTCCAGTACACTGCCTCTCTGGCAGGCTTCATCATGGATGACTACCTGCGCTACGAGGCAGATGGCGTGGATGATTCCAGCGCATGGGCAGAGCGCCTGAGCTACGGCGCAAAGCTTTCCAACTTCAATGCTGTCAACATGGGTCAGATTTCCCAGAACTATGTTGGCTCCGTGAGCTGGCGCTACAATATGTACAAGGGCGGCTACGGTGCCATGAACGTCAATGACGGCGGCACCCGCGTCATGAACAATGGCTGGCAGGACTTCTCCGGCGAATCCGATGAAGGTCTGTACGGTTCCCTGCTGAGCATCAGCTCTGACGTAGCCAACGATGCCGTATTCGGTCTGGTAGGCTACGGCTGCTCCGTCACCAAGGATGGCGACACCTATTCCATCGTCCCCAAGGACGGTGTCGGCAAGCGCATCAACCTGATTGATGAAAAGATTTTCCTTGAATCCGTACAGGATGCCATCACCGCTGCTGAAATCTCCGAGGACGGCAGCATGAAGCTGACGCTTGATGGCTATGTCGATGAAGCCCACACCGCTTCCATCGTGCTTGATGGCGCAGGCATCGGCGACGGCTACTATGAATATGCACTCAACGGCGAACGCGTCGGTCAGTGCTACGTCAGCGGCAACAAGGGCACCATCGCACTCACCGTAGAGGGCGAAGCACCCGTTGTTGAAATCACCGCTCTGGAAAATGGCGAAAATGAAGCCCCCTCCGCAACCATCAGCACCGACCTTAGCGAGCTTCAGGCCATCGTTCCCTTCGAGCTGAAGGCCACTGCCTATGATGACGGCGCACCCGTCGGCAGCTCCATCAGCTATCAGTGGGAGGTTGCCACCGATGTAGAAGGCGGCAAGCTGACCCTCTCCGCTCCCAACGCTTATGTTACCAATGCTGTTGCCAACAAGGCAGGCACCTACACCGTGACCCTCACCGTCAGCGACGGCGAGAAGGAAAACAAGGTCGTCAAGGAGCTTGTCATTGGCGAAGCACCCGAGCGCACTGCACCGGTGATCCATGCGCTCACCGGCAAGCCGACGGCCTCCAACCCCTCCGTTGCCGAGCTGGCAGTGGATGCCTCTGCGGATGCATTCTATGCCGGAACTCTGGCCTATGAATGGAGCATCAAGTCCGCACCTGAGGGTGCAAACGCAAGCATCGCCTCTACCAACAGCGCACAGGCCAAGCTGCTGGTCGATCAGCCGGGTGAATACACCGTGCAGATCAAGCTGACCGATGCCGACAAGGTTACCGTGGAAGACCTCAAGGTCGTCTTCGGCAATGAGGCTGACGGCTATCAGCGCACGAAGAACGTCATCACGCTCGTAGGCACAGCCCCCGTGCTGCCCAAGAGCGCCGAAGTCATCACTGCTGCCGGAACCGTTGCCACCGCAGAGGTTATCTGGGACGCTGTTGACGAAGCCAAGTATGCTTCTGTCGGCTCCTTCCTTGCAACCGGCACGGCTGACAGTGCCAAGGTTGCCGCAAAGGTTTATGTGGTCAACGGTGTCTCCACCAACATTGCGCCGCTTGCCACTGCCACGGCAATCATCAACTCCGTCAATGACCTGGGCGGCGTTGCCGGCCTGAATGACGGCTACACGCCCTCCTCCTCCAGCGATACCAGCCACGGTGCATGGCACAACTGGCTGGGCGAACAGGCCGGTACGGCTTGGGTGCAGTACACCTGGTCTGAGCCTTATGTCATCGACAAGACCGAAGCCTACTATTTCCGTGATGGCAACGGCAACTTCCTGCCGAAGGATGCCAAGTACGAATACCGCAATGAAGCGGGCGAATGGGTCGAGCTTCCCAATGCCTCCGGCATGGGTGTTGAGCGCAATACCTTCAATGTCACGACCTTTGATCCTATCTATACCACAGCCATCCGTATGACCATGAACCCCGCCACCCTTGGCTGCGGCGTTCTGGAATGGAGAGTCTACGGCTATACGCTGGATAAGGCTGCTCTCAACAGTGCCATCAGCGCTGCCGAGGCACTGAAATCCGATGCCGTTCTGGCTGAAGCCATCGCAGATGCAAAGGCCACCCTCAATACCGCTGCCGATCAGGCTGCCATCAATGCCGCCGCTGAGCTGCTCAATAGCTATGTCACCCTCCGCAAGGCTCTGGATGCAGCCCAGACAACGGATGATGGTATCTACGGCGAATGCGGTCAGTATGTTCTGACCGATGCCATCGCTGCCGCACGCGCAGGATACGAGAAGGATGCAGCCACGGCTGCCGACCTGAGTGCTGCTGCCGCTACTCTGAATACCGCAGTTTCCGGTGCCAATAATGTCCTGAATGCCCTCAAGGCACTCAAGGCCACCATTACCTCCGCCTCTGCCCTGTCCGCGGATGAAAATCTCACCGCTGCCATTGCCAATGCACAGCGTACCCTCGATACCCAGTCCGGCGATGCAGCCGCCCTCCAGGCTGCAAATAATCTCCTGAATGCAGCGATCAACCTCAAGAAGGCTATTGATACTGCTGAAGCAACGAATCTGGACAACTATGTTGCCGAAGCCGGTGCACAGCGTGATGCCCTCGTTGCTGATGCAAAGGCCGCCTTTGCCGCAGGTCTGAGCGACCAGTCCGCACTGGAGAAGGCTGCGGCTGCACTGAATGCAGGCATCAAGGGTCTGCGCCGCTGTGTCGGTCTCGAAGCCAGCGCTACTGCCGCTGTCTCCGTAGCCGGTTCCTCCACGCCGGTTGCCTCCAACCGTGCCGCCCTCAATGATGATGCCTATGGCACCAGCTCCTATTACAATGATCTGGAAGGTCTGGCCCTCTATCATTCTCAGGGCACCAACACCTCCAGCAATACCATCACCTACACCTGGGAAGATCCCGTCACCATCCGTGGCTGTGATGTCTTCTTCTGGTACAACGGTACCCGTGGAAACACCAGCAGCAGCCAAATCCGCTTCCCGAACAGCTACAGCTTTGAATACCTCGATCCTCTGACCGGAACCTATAAGTCTGTTAACAATGCTTCCGGCTATGGTCGCGTGGCAGACGATTTCAACCTGACCCAGTTTGACGAAGTCACCACCAAGTCCCTGCGCATGACCATCACCAAGTCCAGCCGCTACGGCATCGGTGTGCAGGAGTGGAAGGTTTACGGCGAAGTCTATGATCCCGAAACCGCCGTCAATGCAGCACCCGTTGCTAACGCCTCCGCAACCGTCTCCAAGTTCAGCATTGCCCTCAATGGCAGCTATACCGATGATGGCAAGCCCTTCGGCGCACCCATCACCTGCCAGTGGGCACTGGATTCCGCACCTGAGGGCGCAGAAATCATTCTGAAGAATGCCGACAGCGCCAATGCTACCTTCTATGCCTCCAAGCCCGGTGACTACAGCTTCACCCTCACCGTCAGCGATACCGACAAGCAGGGCACAGCCAGTGTCACCGCAACCATCGTTGCAGACGCAGGCGGCATCCTCGGCTCTGACGTTGCACCGAGCGCAACCAGTGTCGAATCCGACTATACCTCCTCCTGGGAGAATCTGGAAGGTATCAACAATGTGGCCTTTGAGCCGACCAGCTCCAATGTGGGCACCGGTCAGGGCTGGGGCAACTGGAGCCAGAGTGTCGGCAGTGAGCACTATGTCGGCTACATCTGGAAGGAAGCTGTCACCATCGGTGCAGCAGATATCTACTGGTACGATGATGGCGGCGGAACGCAGGTTCCCAGCGCCTACCGTATGCAGTATAAGGATGACGCAGGCCAGTGGAAGGATGTCACCATCAACACGCCTGTTGCCTCCGCAGTTGCCAAGAATAAGTACAACCGCGTGGACTTCAATACCGTAACCACCAAGCAGCTCCGCCTGTATATGACCGTTAAATCCGGTGCGGCTGCCAACGGTATCTACCGCTTCAAGCTCTATCCCATCCTGAATGTCGCTTCCATTGAGAATATCTCTCTGGAAACCGATGCCGGTGTTGTTCCCACCCTGCCCGCCACCGTGGCCTGCGAGAATGTGGACGGCACCAAGGGCAAGGTCTCTGTGATCTGGAATGACCTGACTGCCGATATGCTCCATACCAGCAGCGTAAGCGTCAAGGGCATTAACCCCGATACCGGCCTTATCTCCACCGCTGCCATCCGTGTCATCGGTGCCTATGAGCCTGCCGATGATGTGATCGCCCTGATTGATGCCATCGGCGAAGTCACGCTCGAAAGCGCTGACGCGATTGCAGCAGCCAGAGCAGCCTATGAAGCTCTGGATGATGAGCAGAAGGCAAAGGTCACCAATTATCAGCTTCTGGTCGATGCAGAAGCCGCTCTGGAAGAGCTGAATCAGCCCGAAAAGGTCACCTACGAAGCCATTTCCAAGCTGTCTGACCTCAATGCAGACGACACCTATGTGATCGTTGCATGGCGCTACTTCGGCGGCAGTGATTCCGACACCTTCCATGGCTATGTCCTCACCGATGCCGCTAACGGCTCCCTGCGTGCCCCCACCGAGGATCAGTACGCCACCGTCAGCCCCGCTGAGAACTTTGCTGATACTGCCCTTTGGAAGATCACGCCTGTGGAAGGCGGCTACAGCATCCAGAATGTCGGTACCAGCAAGTACATCGGCACGGCACTGCCCGCAGCCTCCGATACGCCCGTGGCCTTGAGCGCCGCAGAGGGCGAATGCAACGGCTGCCACAACTTTGCCTTTGCCAGCCAGAATAAGAGTATCCGCTATTCCGGCACCTCCGGCACCTTCACCTTCGGCGCCAGCGCCCCGGCAAGGGAAGTTACCCGCGGCAATGCCTGCAACCTGACCATTTACCGTGTGGTCGGCGGCAGCGAGCCGGTAGTGGACTACACGCACAAGCTGATTGCCCTGTCTGACTTCCAGTGGGGCTCCCATACCGACTATCAGGACAATCCCAGAACCATCCTCACCAAGATGGCGGACGATGGCGTATCCGGCGTGGAGCTGGGTCTGCTGTGCGGCGACTTCGTAGACGGCTCTGTTTACGAAGACGGCTCCGATACCAGTATGTCCACCATGACCGAGCGCTTTGCCCAGATCAAGGGCTATATCACCGACCAGTGGTCTGATGCCCAGTTCCTTGCTATCCAGGGCAACCATGATGCTTCTGCTTGGGTGAAGAACGGTACCCTTGATGCAACCGGCCCCTATGAATATGAGGATTACATCGTCTACATGATCAATGAGGATGACTTCCCCTGGTGGCAGGCTGGCTACTCCAGCTACTCCGATACCGTGGTTTGCAAGGCCGCAGTAGAGAAGACCGCCGCTGATTTGGATGCTTACCTGACCGATCTGGTCGAGGAAGGCAACGAGAAGCCCATCATCATTGCGACCCACGTGCCTATGCACTGGACCAGCAGAACCACCACCGCCGCAGGCTGGTGGAGCGACAATATCTACGCCAAGACCCTCTTTGATGTGGTCAATGAAGCAGCCCTGTATCAGGATATCATCTTCCTGTTCGGCCACAACCACTCCGAAGGCTATGCCGATGCCTATCCCGAGGGCGGCAGCGTCAACCTGTTCGTTCCCGGCGATACCATCCGCATCCCCGATGGCCGTGTAGCAAGCGGCGGCAACTATACCGAAGAGATCATCAACTTCGTCTATACCAATGCCGGCTACTGCGCTTACACGCACGCCAACTTCAATCCCAGCGTCAGCACCATCTCCCTGCTGACCATCACGCCCACCGAGGTAGAGATCGAAAAGTATTCTCCCGATGGACTTTATCCCTCCGCATCCTATACGCTCGTTCGCGGCCAGAAGGGCAAGGTCGAGCCTCGCGTGACCATTGCTTCTGTGGAGAACCCCGTCACCAGAAGAGAAGAAGCCACCGAGACCTTCCGTGCCACCCTGAAGCACGGCACCGATGCTGTTTACACCTGGACGACCGACAATGCCGATGTAGTTTCCTTCGCCTCCGGCGCTGACAGCGCAGAGGCAGTCGTGACCTATGTTGGCGGCGGCGATGCCATCATCACCTGCACCGTACAGTGCACCGATGAGGAAGGCGAACAGAAGACCGTCGTGGCACAGTATGCTGTGAGCGTCAAGGCCAAGGTTCAGCCCACCGACGACACCAGCTATGTGCAGGTCACCGATCTCAGCAAGCTTTCCGCAACCGGTAAGTACCTGATCGTCCTGTGGCGCTACTTCGGCGGCTCCGAGTCCGATTCCTACAATGGCTATGTCTTCCATAGCGAGAACAACGGCAGCCTCCGTGCACCCACCGAGGATGAATACGCAACCGTCACCGGTGAGTTCAATGAGAATGCCTACTGGAACATCCTGCCCGTGGCAGGCGGCTGGAAGCTGAAGAATGTCGGCACCGGCAAGTACCTGTCCACCATTCCCGCCAATGCAGATGAAGCGGGCGCAAGAGTCTTCACGATTGCTGCCGGTACCTGCAATGGTGCAGAAAACTTTGCCATCGGCGATGCCAGCAGCGCCATCCGCTATTCCAACTCCAGCGGCACCTTCGGCTACAGCTCCACCGGCGTAGAAGAAGAAGCCGGACGCGCATGGGCTGCCAATGCGACCATCTATGAGGTGGTCGGCAGTGCCGAGATTGATTTCAGCGCACTGGATGCTGCTGTGAATGCAGCCGCCGTGCTGGTTGAAGAAGCTTATACCCCGGCCTCCTGGGCAGTATTTGCTGCCGCACTGGCCGAAGCACTCCGCGTTTCCGATCTGGCTGCTCCCGAGCAGGCACAGGTCGATGCAGCCGCTTCTGCACTGACCGATGCCATGAATGCCCTTGTCACCGCAGCAGGTGGCGCAGAGGCTCTGATTGCCGCCATCGGTGAGATCACGAAGGACGCAAAGGCACAGATTGATGCTGCCCGCGCTGCCTACGATGCTCTGAGCGACGAGCAGAAGGGCGAAGTCTCCAACGCTGCCGATCTGGAAGCTGCCGAGAATGCCTATGCTGAGCTGCTGGATGCCTATATCACGCTCTATGCCGCCATTGCCAATGCACAGAAGCTGCCCGAGGCAGACTATAGCGCCGATAGCTGGGCAAAGCTTGCTGCCGCACTCGAAGCTGCCGAGAAGGCAAGCGACCGCACCGACCTGAACCTTGCCGCTGTCCATGCAGCCGCAGATGCTGTTACCGAGGCCGCAAAGGCACTCGTGGGCAAGGGTATTGAGGTCAAGGCACAGATTGCCGCCATTGGCGAGGTCACGCTGGAAAGCAAGGCCGCCATCGAAGCTGCAAGAGCTGCCTACAATGCACTGAGCACCGCACAGAAGGCTCTGGTTGACAATTATGTTGTCCTGCGCCGTGCAGAAATCGCCTATGAGAATCTGTTCGAAGTACCTTATGTGAACAAGAGCGCTCTGAAGGCCGCCATCCAGGCAGTGGATGCACTTGCAGCCGATGACTTCACCGCTCCTTCCTGGTCTGCCCTTAATGCAGAGTGCGCTTCCGGCGCAGTGGTGCTGGCACTTGAGGATGCAACGCAGGCACAGGTTGACGAAGCTACCGCAGCAATTGATGCTGCCATGAAGGCACTGGTCGGCAACGAAGTGGCTGTCATTGCCCAGATCGCCGCCATCGGTGATGTCACTGCCGAGAGTGAAGCTGCCATTGCCGCTGCAAGAGCTGCATTTGAAGCTCTCAGCCCCGCACGTCAGGCAAGAGTTTACAACTATCCCGACCTCTGCCAGGCCGAAGAGGACTTTGCAAACCTGAGCGCAGAATCCGATGTGGACTACAGTGCCCTTTATGCTGCCATCGAGGCTGCTGAAGCCCTGAACGCTAAGGGCTATACCGCCGAGAGCTGGCAGGCTGTTGCCGATGCTCTGGCCGCTGCCCGCAAGGCGCTTAGCTCTGAGAGCCAGACCAATGTGGATGCCGCTGCCGCTGCACTGGATAGCGCCATTGCCGCGCTGAAAGCAGACTGCCCGAGCAGCCAGTATGTCGATGTCCCCGCAGAAGGCGACTGGGCACACGCCGGCATTGACTACTGCGTGCTGAACGGCCTCATGCAGGGCTACAGCGAGACCAAGTTCGTGCCGAACGATGTTGTCACCCGCGCACAGCTCGTGACCATCCTCTACCGCGCCGCAGGCGAACCTGAGGTCACGGTTTCCGGCACATTTGCCGATGTTCCCGCCGAAACGTGGTACACTGAAGCCATCGAATGGGCTGCCGCCAACGACATTGTCAACGGCAAGAGCGAAGGCGTGTTCGATCCCATGGGCAAGGTCACCCGCGAGCAGATCGCTGCCATCCTCTATCGCTATGCCGGTTCCCCAGATGTGGAAGGCGAACTGGCATTCCCCGATACCGATGAGGTCAGCAACTACGCAACCGATGCCATGCTTTGGGCTGTCAATGAAGGCATCATCAACGGCGTAGCCGATCCCAAGCACCCGATCATGCTTGAGCCTAAGGCAGCTGCAACCCGCGCCCAGATTGCAACCATCATCATGCGCTATCTGGAGAAATAATTTCATAACCACCTGCATAGCGGCATAGCCGCCGCTATGCAGGTAATAACCAAAAAAGAGAAGTTCGGAAACACATTTTCAGGTTTCCGAACTTCATTTTACAGGACGAGTTGTGCGTTATTGACTTAGTGGTTAGTCCGCGCTATTGGATTTGCGGCGATAATAGTGGCGGTTATTTTTCTGCGGCTTTTTTCCCTCCGTATGCGGCTGCTTTGCGGACTTTTCTCCAGTAGGACGGGGCTGTTTGACCGGTTTTTCCCCCTCATTACGGAGCTGTATGGCAGAGTGTTCACTCTCTGGGTGGGGTGGACGAGGTCTGCGTGGCTCTTTGGCAGCTTCGGGTTTTTTCTCCCTGCGCTTGCGCTGCTCGGGAGCCTCCCACTTGCGGGGTTCCTGTGCTTGGGTATCCGCAGACTCCTTCGGGGCAGGTGCAGAGCTGCACAGCCTAGTGTGAGGCTGCTGCTCTTTACCGCCGGAGATGGGTGCAAGCTCCTTGGGGATGGGGGGATCATTTTTGTGTCCTTTGCCGCTGCGAAGGACGGCAATCTCTTCGTTGCGGAAGGTCTTGATCTCCTCTGGGTGATCCTCCATACGCACCTTGACGCTCTGGCGAAGAAGGTTGATCTCTGTGATGATGCCGCGCCCATCGGGGGTATCGACAAAGGATTCATTGCGCGGGCTTTGGCGCAGCAGGTCTTCATAGGCCTCCTGCTCGTATTTCAGGCAGCACATGAGTCTGCCGCAGGTGCCGGAAATTTTGGTGGGATTCAGGCTCAGGTTCTGCACCTTGGCCATTTTAATAGAGACCGGCTGGAAATCATCCAGAAATTCACTGCAACAAAAGGGTCTGCCGCAGATGCCGAGGCCGCCGACCATTTTGGCCTTGTCACGAACGCCAATCTGCCGCAGTTCAATGCGGGTATGGAATATCGCAGCCAGACTTTTTACCAGCTCGCGGAAGTCCACACGCCCATCGGCGGTGAAGAAAAAATGAATTTTGCTGCCGTCAAAGGCATATTCCACCGACACGAGCTGCATTTCCAGCCCCTGTTCGGCAATTTTCTGATTGCAGATATCGAATGCAGATTTTTCCTTCTCCCGGTATTCCTCGGCCAGCTGCTCATCAGCAGATGTGGCAATGCGGATCACCGGGCGCAGAGGCAGAACCACCTCTGCTGCGCGAACGGTATGGTTCGGCGTGACGCAAGTGCCAAATTCCATTCCTCGGGTAGTATCAATGATTACGTGACTGCCGGCAGGTATTTCAAGCTCGCCGGGATCAAAGTAGTAGATCTTCCCGCCGGAGCGGAACATGATCCCCACTACGCAAATCGGCTCATTGAGATTCAGGGGCTGTTCCTGCGGGGTTTGCTCCATTGTAAGTTCGTCCATAATAACTCCTGTCTTTTGCTGTAGCAAAGAGTAAAATAATTCATAACATCATGCGCAGTACACCGCACAGGTGCGCTACGCCTACATTGCTCTGCGCATAATCGGCAGTTTTTTTTAAAATCTCCATAGCAGAGAACAGCTCCTGCTTTGTCCGCCTACGGGCAATGGCGCGGGCGGCATCGGAGGCGGCCAGACCGGCTTCTGCGCGGATGGCCTCATGGAGCAGGGTGCGCCACAGGGCCAGCTCCTGACAAAAGGCATCCCGATCCAGCTTTTCCATCGGGATCAATAGTTCAGTCAGGCGAAGTGAATCGTGAGAGGCATAGGCCTCGGCAAATTCTGCACTTCGGCCTTGCAGCGCGGTACGCTCCATGGCCTCCAGCGCTTGCCCCAGATACCCGCCGGCGGCCTCCATGGCGGCAAGACAATCTGCCCTGCTTCTGTCGGGGAAGCGCCTTTGCAGCGCGGGGAGCAGAATATCGGGGGGCAGCGGGAAGAGGCGAAGCTCCTGTAAGCGGCTGCGGACGGTAGGAAGCAGCTGATCGGCATTGGGCGATAAAATCAGGAATGCGGCATAGGCCGGTGGCTCCTCCATGACCTTGAGGAGCGTATTCTGCGCGGCAAGATTCATCTCCTGCGGGAGAATGTAGACCTTGGCTCTTCCTTCGTTTGGCTTGGTGAAGACATCCGTGCAGACCCAACGGGCGGCATCCACGCCGAAGAGCTTGTGCTTATCATCGGTGCAGGTGATGACATCCGGGTGGTTGCCGGAAAAGACCTTCCGGCAGGCCGGACACTGTCCGCACGGCAGATCGCCCTGCCCGGTGCATTCCATGGCGGCAGCAAGAACGTTGGCAAGTGTGTGCTTTCCTGAACCCGACGGGCCGCAGAGCAGATAGCCGTGGGAGAGCTTGCCCTTCCGAAGGGCAGAACAGAGCGTCTGCCGCAGAGAGGTGTTTCCAAGAAATTCGCCAAAATTCATACCTTCGCCCCCTACAGCATATCCCGAGCCACACTACTCCATAGTATATTCCATTATACTGCCCCCATCGCTGTTTTGCAAGAATGATTGCAGAATTTACCAAACTTTCAGCCATAATTCAGCTTTCCTGCGGAATATTGCCGCCTCTGACTGTGCCAAACGCTTTTTGAAGAAGAAAAAACAGAAATTCCATTCTTTTTTAATGACAAACAGGAAAAAGAATGTTATAATGAATTCTAACCCACGACCGCAAACGGAGGATCAGGATGATTCAGGATATTGCACCCCACAGCTTCAGTAATATCTATGCACCCGCAGAGCCAGCGCCGGAGGATTATATGCTCTGCATAGCGGCTCATCAGGTTTTGTGTTCGCTGGAGGATGGTGCGATTTCCCTTCCTACGTGTGCAGATATTTGTCCGAAGATGCGGTATTTTGGTTTCCGTCTGGATGGCCGGAATGTATTTCTCTCCGACTGCATTCCCGACCCGCTGCCCAAGGGCTTTGCCATGGAGAAGACCTATGCGCTGCGGCAGACAGAGCCGATGCATCTGGCCTATGCCATCGGTGTTGGCGGCAGTCTTCTGCGCTGGTATGATATCACCCGCTTTTGCGGCAAGTGCGGTACGCCGATGGAGGATAGCCCCAAGGAGCGCGCACGGGTTTGCCCCCAGTGCGGGAACGTGCTCTATCCCCGCATCTGTCCTGCGGTCATTGTGGCCATTTGCGACCACGACCGTCTGCTACTCACAAGATACAGGGGTCGTCCCTTCAAGCGCTATGCGCTGGTTGCGGGCTTCAATGAGATCGGTGAGAGCATTGAGGCCACGGTTCACCGCGAGGTTTGGGAGGAGACCGGACTTAGGGTTCGCAATCTGCGCTTCTACCGCTCCCAGCCTTGGGTGTTTACTGATTCCCTGCTGATGGGCTTCTTTGCCGAGCTTGACGGCAGTGATGCCATCACCATGCAGGAGGATGAGCTGGCGGAGGCCACATGGTTTCCCCGCGATGCTATCCCCGGGGATTATTCCCCCATTTCTCTCACCGGCGAGATGATTACCCTCTTCCGTGCCGGAAAAGAACCCAAATCGGAGGTATGACCCATGGATGAAGAACGCAAGGAGCTGACAACCCCGGAGGAAGAACCGAAAAAATCAAACTGGCTTCCGCAAAACACCATCGCTACCCTCTTCCTGCGCGTTTTGGTCAGCGGCTATGTGTGCTATCTGGGCGCTACCCTGCTAAAGCCCATTTTCTCCGGGCAGGATACCCGCCCGCTGTTGATTCTTGCCGCTGCTGTGATGATTCTTGGCGGTGGAGGATTTGTAATTTACACACTGCTCAAAATTTTTAAATCAAAATGAGAAAAATAGGAACGATATTCGCATTATGTTTTTTACTTTTCCTTTCCGCCTGCGGAAAGGAAGCTGAGGAGCCGGTCAGAAGTCAGCCGGTCATAGAGGAAATTCCAGAACAAAGTGATCAAATTGTGCTCTCATGCGAGAGCGCGGATTTGACCATAGATGAAGCACAGTTCCAGTATTATTTTGGCCACCAATTTGCTAAGGTGCTTGAGGCCTACGGTGAGAACGCCTTTGACCCCGGGCAGGACTTGTCCGCACAGGCCTATGACGATACCCAGAGCTGGCAGGATGTGCTGCTCACACAGGCGTTTGACCATGCCGAGCAGACCGCCCAGCTTTGTCTGGCTGCCAAAGAAGCCGGATTTACCGACCCTGCGGCACAGCGCCTGGATGAGGTCGAGAAGCTTGTCGAGCAGAGCGCAAAGGAGAAGTATTTTCCATCGGCAGAGGCTTATCTTGCCGCCAACTACGGCGAGGGTGCAACCGTCTCCGGCTATAGTGAATTTCTGCAAAATGTTGCTCTGGCCGATGCCTATTCGCAGAGCCTTCTGACCGACCGCGAATATCCGGCCGAGGAGGTTGAGGCCTTCTATGACAGCCACGCTGAAGACTATGCTGACACCTTCCAAATTTCAAAGGATGATAAATGCCGTCTGGATGTGCGCATGATCCGCTTCTATCCCGATGACCCCAGCGACCCGAAGGACTGGAGCGAGACCGAAGCGCGTGCCAATGTTGTCATCAAGGAGCTGGAAGGCAGTCCTACGGATGAGACCGCTGCCATACTGGCAGACCGATATACCGAGGATTTCAACGCACCCGATGGTGGCCTTTATAAGAAGCTCAGCCCCGGCATGAACAGCGCCAGTCTGGACGAATGGCTTTTCCCTGAGGGGCAGACCCGCGTACCCGGAGATTGGAAGCTCCTCCGTGAGGACGATGTCTATACCCTATGCTATGTCTCTGCCGCCGAGGATATCCCTTACTGGCGTGTAGTGGCAGAGCAGGATATGCGCTATGCCGACTATATTAACGAGCTTTCCACCCTGTCCGAAACCTATATTTTTACCAGATACCCTGAAAACGTAACCCTGCGCGTGCCCACCGCGCATATTGCCGAGAACGATATCCCCGATAACGTCGCGGCAGTGGGCTGATCATTAACACACGCGGAACTCCCGCGGGAAAGAAGGTACCTAATGGAAGAAATGAAACAGCCGCTGGAGCAGGAAATTGCATCTGAGCTGACCGAACAGGTTCAGGAGGCAGAGCTGCCGCAGGAAGCACCCGAAATCGAAGTGCCTGAAGTGGAAGCACCTGCACCCGAAGCACCCGTTGTGCCGAAGAAGGCGAAGAAGAATGTCGGCGTTACCATCGGCATCATCTGCGCTGCCGCCATTCTGTGCGGCTCTATCGCCTGGGCCGCAGTTACCGCAAAAAAGAGCCTTGACAAGACCATGGAGCTGCTGAACAATCAGCCGCAGACCAACACAGACGTGTCTGCCGAGCCGGCGGTCGATCCCAGCACCGGCGAAGTCTCTCATGTAGATGCTGATGAGCTGAAAGAGCACAGCGGCTATACCTATTCCGATGAATCTCTGACCGAAAAGTACAATAGCCTCATCGTTGCCAAGGTAGGCGATGAGGAACTTAACGGTGCGATGTTCCAGATTTTCTACTGGGCAAATGTTTATAATTACCTCAACAGCAATCAGGATTATATTGCCTACCTCGGGCCGGATATCACCCAGCCTCTTTCAGAGCAGAATTATGGCGAAGATACCACTTGGGAGCAGTTCTTCGTAGAATCCGCGCTGGAAATGTATTTACAGTTTATTGCCATGTACAATGATGCCGTTGATGCCGGAACCCAGCTGTCGGAGGCAGCTCAGGCCAGTGCAGATAACATTGAGGAAAATATGGCAGAAGAAGCTCTGTCAAAGGGATTTGAATCCGTGGATGCCTATCTGGAATATAATTTCGGCCCTGGCATTACCATTAATGAATATAAGGAATACAACCGTCTTTCCTCTCTGGCCTTTGCCCGCGCAGCAGAGCTTCAGAGCAGCATCTCGCTTACCGACGAGGAAATCGAAGCCTTCTTCGATGCCAATGCGGATGCCTACACCCAGCAGGGTATTCAGAAGGTAGATAAGCCCGTTGTCAATGTCCGTCATATTCTCATTCAGCCGGAGAAGGATATCGACTCCGATCCTTCCGATGAAAATCTGGAGCCGGATACTAGCTCTGACGAAGCCTGGGCTGCTGCTGAAAAAAGTGCCAACGAAATCTATGAGAACTGGAAGCAGAATCCCACGGAGGATAACTTTGCTGTAAAGGCCACCGAATCCACAATGGATTCTGGTTCTATGGAAAGCGGTGGCCTGTATGAGAACGTTTATCCCGGCCAGATGGTCACAGAGTTCAATGACTGGTGCTTCGCAGACGGCAGAAAGGTCGGCGATAACGGCATCGTAAAGACGACCTATGGCTATCATATCATGTACTTCTCCGGCGTTGGTGAAGATATCTACTGGCGTGCCCAGGCTAAGGTTGACGCAACCAGCCAGAAGTTCAACGAAATGCTGGATGAGATTTTCTCCAGATATTCTCTGGATGCCAATTATGATAACATCCACATCTATGATATTTTAGCTGTCCAGCAGGAGTTGTTTGCTCAGAGTGAAGAGGAAAGTGTCACCGAATAAGCAAATTCCCATTTTCTCTCAGTTTTCAATGAAATTAAAGGAATGGAGACTTTATTATGGGTCTGATGAAAGCGATTCTGGGTGCAGCCGGCGGCGTTCTGGCTGACCAGTGGAAGGAATATTTCTATTGCGAAGCACTTTCAGAAAATGTTCTTGTAACCAAAGGGCAGAAACGGGTCTCCTCCCGTTCCTCCAATACCAAGGGCAGCGATAATATCATTTCCAACGGCTCCATCATTGCTGTGGCCGACGGACAGTGCATGATTATCGTGGATCAGGGCAAGGTCGTAGAGCTTTGCGCTGAGCCGGGTGAATTCAAGTATGATTCTTCCTCTGAACCGTCCATCTTTGCCGGAAATCTGGGCGAAAGTATGATCGAGACCTTCAAGCAGATCGGCAAGCGCTTCACCTTCGGCGGTGAGCCTCCCAAGGATCAGCGCGTGTATTACTTCAATACGAAGGAAATTATGGGCAACAAATACGGCACCCCCTCCCCGGTTCCCTTCCGTGTTGTGGATGCCAGAGCCAATCTGGATGTGGATATCTCCCTGCGCTGCTTCGGTGAGTACAGCTACCATATCTGCAACCCCATGCTGTTTTATGCCAACGTGTGCGGCAACGTCACATCGGACTATACCCGTGAGCGTCTGGACAGCCAGCTGAAGACCGAGCTGCTTACCGCGCTCCAGCCCGCCTTTGCCAGACTCTCCGAAATGGGCATTCGCTACAGCGCCATCCCCGCCCATACACAGGAGCTGGCCGATGCACTGAACGAAATCCTTTCTGCCAAATGGCGTGACCGCATCGGCATTGAGATCGTGGCCTTCGGTGTTTCCTCTGTAAAGGCCAGCGAAGAGGATGAAGCCCTCATCAAGGAAATGCAGACGCTGCAAAATCCCGCCATGCTGGCAGCACATCTCGGCGGCGCACAGGCTGCTGCCATGCAGGCTGCCGCCTCCAATACCGCAGCAGGCCCCGCCATGGCCTTCATGGGCATGAATGCGGCAGCAGCAGCCGGTGGCATGAATGCGGCCTCCCTGTACCAGATGCCCAATCAGATGCCCCCCGTCCAGCAGAGCACCCCGGCAGCAAATAGCTGGAAGTGTGCCTGCGGCGCAACAAACACAGGCAAGTTCTGTGCAGATTGCGGCGCACCCAAGCCCGTGGATGGCTGGGTCTGCTCCTGCGGCGCAGTGAACAAGGGGAAGTTCTGTGCAGAATGCGGTGCCAAAAAGCCCGCCGGTGCCCCGCAGTACCGCTGCGACAAATGCGGCTGGGAACCTGAAGACAAATCCCGCCCGCCCAAGTTCTGCCCCGAATGCGGTGATCCCTTCGACAACAACGATATCATCTGATTGTCCATAACGCTCTACTCCGGGGCTGTCTCAAAATGCGAAAACGGCATTTTGAGGCAGCCTCTTTATTTCATGAAGTAAGCTATGCGGCATTAGATGAAAAGGGCATCTCTCATTATTCTTCGCTGATTTTAGGGATGACGTTCATTTTTTGTGATTACAGGGCAGCCGCTTGTCACGCACGATATATCCCCGCAGATTGCATATTTTACAGGCAGCTTTTGCTATTTTACAAAAGCTGCCTGCTCATAATCCATTATTTATCTGGTTGTAAGACAAACCCGGGGATTTCAGATTTGGATATATCCTTAGGAGGTACGCGACCATAACAGAGGGTCATGGCCATGATATGGCGGGATAATTCCGGAGTCAAAGAACCGGGGGTAAGACGCCAGCGCCAGTTCTGATCGTTGACGCGGCCGGGTTCATTCATCCGGGCATGAGACAGGCTGGGAAGGTAGTCCTGCATCTGCGCAATAAACAGCTCAGCGGTGCTGCTCATGCCGCCGCGCAGAATGCCCCAGGTGATGCCTTCCTCCTTGGTCAGGGCAAAATACCGTCGGACGTAAGCGCGGCTGCTCTCTGACAGGCCATTGTACCACTCCGAAATCGGAGGGTTATCATGGGTGCCAGTGTAGCACACGCAGTTTTTGTCATAGTAGTGGGGCAGATACTCGCTGGGTTCTTTGGGATCAAAGGCAAATTCCAGCACCTTCATACCCGGGAAGCCGGAGGCCTTTTGCAGTTTTCGCACCTCCGGTGTCAGGAAGCCCAGATCCTCCGCGATAAAGTGCAAATCGGTGAGCCGATAGCGCAGAGCCTGTACAAATTCCAGACCCGGACCTGGCATCCACTTGCCATCCTTCGCGGTGGGTGCGCCATAGGGTACTGCCCAATAGCTCTCAAAACCACGGAAATGGTCAATCCGAACCACATCATAAATTCTGGAGGCAAATTCCAGTCTGCGAAGCCACCACGCATAACCCTCGGCGCGCATAGCGCTCCAATTATAAAGGGGATTTCCCCAAAGCTGACCATCCTCATTGAACTGATCCGGCGGGCAGCCTGCCACGGCAGAAGGCAAAAAGTTTTCATCCAACTGGAACAGGCGGCTATTCGCCCACACATCACAAGAGTCTAGCGGCACATAAATAGGCACATCCCCAATGATGCGAATGCCCTTCTGTTTGCAATACTCGCGTAGACGGTTCCACTGGCGGAAGAATTCAAATTGCAGGAAATAGTGGAAGGTAATCTCATATTTTAGACCCGCAGTAACCTCTCGAAGAGCAAAAGGCTCATGGGTGCGCACAGACGCATCCCATGTCTGCCAAGTTTCACCGCCATTTTTCTGCTTGATGGCCATGAACACGGCGTACTCCCGCAGCCAATCCTGTTCCTCCGTTACAAAGCGGATGAAATCGCGGTTGGGGTTACGGATAAACCGCCCATAGGCAAGACGCAGCACCTCCAACCGCTGCTTATAGAGCGCATCAAAATCCACGCGGGACGGATTTGTACCCCAGGACAGGGATTGCACCTCATTCTCATGCAGGAGTCCCTCCTGAATCAGCGTAGTTAAATCAATAAAATTATGATTTCCCGCATAGGACGAAAATGCCTGATAAGGAGAATCGCCAAAGCCGGTCGGATTCAGAGGCAAAATCTGCCAATAGGTTTGACCGGAGGCGGCAAGGAAATCTACAAATTGTTTTGCTTCCGCACCCAATGTGCCGATACCGTAGGCAGACGGCAGGGAGGAAATATGCATCAAAATACCGCTGGCTCTCATGTTTTCTTTCACTTTCCCGGGGCAATCTATTGTTCCGTCCCGTTTTGCTGTATTATCCCAGAAAAATGCTCTTCCGTCAAGGCGTTTTTGCACAAATGAAATTTTTTTGTAAATTATTTTGGCTTTTTCCCGAAACACACCCCATCCAGAAGAGCTTTTGTCAGCTCCCAAAGGCTCAAGCGTGGAATATTTTTTGGTGAAATCAGAGGAACATCGGATAGAAGCGCATCCCCTGCATAGATATGGAGGATGCCCACCTGCTGCCCTGCCGCAATGGGTGTGCTCAGCTCCTCGGGCAGCTCGACCTCCTGCCGCACCGAAGCTTTATCTGCTTTGTTGATGAGCACCGGGGTCATGGCTTCGGGTACCGGCAGCAGGGTTTCTTCGGTGCCGAGCCGAACCGCTACCTCCTGCGTGGGCGCTTCCGGGGAAACCAACGCATAATTGGCAAAGCCATAGTCCAAAAGCTCCTTTGCCGCACCAAATCGGTCAGCGGAGGTTGCGCAGTGCATTACGCTGGCAATCAGCTCCATCCCATCGCGTTTAGCCGTCGCGCTGAGACAATAGCCCGCAGAGGAAGTGAAGCCGGTTTTCAGGCCGGTGGCACCGTCGTAAAAACGAATCAGCTTGTTGGTGTTCGACAGGCCAAAGGCACCGTTTCGCACGGTGTCCATCCAAATTGTGGTATAGCTTTTGATGGCCTCATGGGACAGAAGCTCTCTTGACATGACAGCAATATCATAGGCTGAGGTCAGATGTTCTCCGGCATCCGCACCATCATCCAGCCCTGTGCAGTTGACAAAATGGGTGTCACTCATGCCCAACTCCTGCGCCCGCTGGTTCATCCGCTCCACAAAGGCGCTTTCGCTCCCAGCCACGTGCTCAGCAAGGGCGGTGGCGCAATCATTGGCAGAGGACACCACCACGGATTTGATCATATCCTCCATCCCCATCTGTTCCCCCGGCTCCAGATAAATCTGGCTGCCACCCTTGCCGGCGGCGTGATCAGAGGCGGTTACCATATCATCCCAGCCAATGGCACCGGAATCCAGTGCCTCCATCACCAGCAGCAGGGTCATGACCTTGGTCACGCTTGCCGGAGCCAGACGGGTATGCGCCTCCTTCTCATAAAGCACCGTCCCGGTGGCGGCATCCATCAAAACGCACGAAGGTGCCCGCTCTCCCAGCTCTGCCGCCCGCACCGGGGCGCATAGCAGCGAAAGCATACACAATATCAGGATTGTCCTTTTCATGCTGTTCCCTCCTTATGAATTGCTATACCCTATGCAGAGCTTGTCACAGATAGCAGCACAACACGGAAAGTTTACATTTGCTTTCTCTTTTGCTCTGTCCTTTTTATGATAAATATGTTATAATAATTGCTGACGCAATTATTATACATAACCATGTGCCATTTTCTCGCCCCTTGCGGAGCAATCGAAAATGATGCACACATGATACCATTCGCTTTCGCTTCATGGTATCATAAATAAAATGCCGATTTATAGGCAAAAACGATTCTGGCAGCCCAAATGCTGCTTTTGAAAGGAACTTGACATTATGGGACTGATGGATAAACTGTTCGGCACCCATTCTGAACGGGAAGTGAAACGGCTCGAACCAACAATAAAGAAAATGGAAGCGCTGGAGCAGAGCTATGCTGCCCTCTCCAATACGGAGCTGTGTGCTAAAACCGAGGAATTCCGCACCCGTTATCAGGCAGGCGAAACGCTGGATGAGCTTCTGCCTGAGGCCTTCGCTGCTGTGCGGGAGGCTGCATGGCGTGTGCTCGGCATGAAGCCCTACCGTGTGCAGCTCATCGGCGGTATGATCCTGCATCAGGGTAGAATTGCCGAAATGAAGACTGGTGAAGGCAAAACATTGGTTGCCATTCTGCCTGCCTACCTAAATGCCATTTCCGGGCAGGGTGTGCATATTGTCACCGTCAACGATTATCTTGCCCGCCGTGACTCGGAATGGATGGGCAAGGTCTATAAATTCATGGGTTTGAAGGTTGGCCTGATCGTCCACGGCCTGACCTCCAGCCAGCGCCGGGAAGCCTACAACGCCGATATCACCTACTGCACCAACAACGAGCTGGGTTTCGATTATCTGCGTGACAATATGGCCATCTATGCATCAGAGCGTGTCCAGCGCGGGCACAGCTTCGCCATCGTGGACGAGGTGGACTCCATCCTCATTGATGAAGCCCGTACCCCATTAATTATTTCCGGCAAGGGCGAAGCCTCCACCAAGCTTTATGAAATGGCGGATTTCCTTGTCAGCCGCATGAAGAAGCAGGTCTTCTCCCACACCGACGAAAAGGAAGTGCAGGATGATTACGACTGCGACTACATCGTGGATGAAAAATCCCGTGCCTGCACCCTCACCGCCCGCGGCATCAAAAAGGCGGAGGATTTCTTCCAGTTGGAAAATCTGGCAGATATTGAAAATGCCACCATCTCTCACCACATCAACCAGGCGATGAAAGCTAGAGGTCTCATGAAGCGGGATATTGACTATGTGGTGAAGGATGATCAGGTCATCATCGTTGATGAATTCACAGGCCGCCTGATGTATGGCCGCCGCTACAACGAAGGTCTCCATCAGGCCATTGAGGCCAAGGAAGGGCTGGAGGTCGCCAATGAAACCAAGACGCTGGCCACCATCACCTTCCAGAATTTCTTTCGCCTGTATCATAAGCTCTCCGGCATGACCGGCACCGCCCTCACCGAGGAGCAGGAATTTACCTCCACCTACTCTCTGGATGTCATTGAAATTCCCACCAACCGCCCGGTTGTCCGTATCGACCACCCGGATGTGGTCTACCGTACCGAGGCTGCCAAATTCCGCGCTGTCATTGCACAGATTCTGGAGTGCTACAAAAAGGGACAGCCTGTTCTGGTCGGTACCATTTCCATTGAAAAATCCGAATACCTCTCCCGTCTTCTCTCCCGTGAAGGTGTGCCACATACCGTACTGAACGCCAAGCACCATGAGAAGGAAGCGGAAATCGTTGCGCAGGCCGGTCGTCTGGGCGCGGTCACCATTGCCACCAACATGGCAGGCCGTGGCACCGATATTGTGCTGGGCGGCAACCCCGAGCATATGGCGCTGGATGATCTTCGCAAGCGCGAGGATATGACCGAGGAACTTCTTATGGAGGCAAACTCCTACGCTGAAACCAATGATCCTGCCATTTTGGCAGTGCGTCAGGACTTTGAGGCTGCATTAGCCTTGCATAAAAAGGATACCAGCGCAGAATCCGACAAGGTATGCGCCGCAGGCGGCCTGTTCATCATCGGCACGGAGCGCCATGAATCCCGCCGTATCGACAACCAGCTCCGTGGTCGTTCCGGTCGTCAGGGCGACCCCGGCGAAACCCGCTTCTACCTGTCCATGGAGGACGATGTCATGCGCCTGTTCGGCAGCGAACGCATGATTGCCATGATGGACACCCTGAAAATTGACGAGGATACCCCGATTGATGCAAAAATCCTCTCCGGCGCTATCGAAAACGCCCAGAAGAACGTCGAAAGCCGCAACTTCCAGTCCCGTAAGAACGTGCTGGAATATGACGATGTCATGAACACCCAGCGTAAGGTGATCTACGACCAACGCCGTCAGGTGCTCGAAGGTGAGGATTTGAGCCGCACCATTGAGGGCATGATGAAATATTATGTCAACACCCGTGTGGCAGATGCCTTCGGTCACAACAATTATCTGGCCGACCGTGCCCAGCTGGATGCCATTACCCGCGAATTTGAGGGGCTGTTCATGCCGAAGGGTGCCATTTCCTACACCGATGAGGAGCTTTCTGGTGTCACCCCCGATACGCTGGAGACGCGGATTCTGGAGGAAATGCATAAGACCTATGCCGCGAAAGAAGCCCAGTACGGCGAGCAGATGATGCGCGAGGTTGAGCGCGTGGTCATGCTCCGCGTGGTGGATGAATACTGGATGGACAACATTGATGCCATGACCGATCTGCGGCAGGGCATCGGTCTGCGCGCCTACGGTCAGCATAACCCTGTGGACATCTACAAAAAGGAAGGCTTCGAGATGTTCGAGGGCATGACCAATGCCATCCGCGAAGAAACGGTTCGCCGCCTGTTCTCCTTCCAGATTCGTACCGATGAGGAGGTCAAGCGCCAGAAGGTCGCCACCATTACCTCTGAGGGTGGCAGCTCCGATCATACCGTCAAGCGCCAGCCGGTTCGCAAGGTCAAAATCGGCCCCAACGACCCCTGCCCCTGCGGCAGCGGCAAGAAATATAAGAAGTGCTGCCGAGATAAGGATTTGGCCAAGGAAATGGGCGAGTCCTGATTGGGTGTGCTATGGCTTTTACAACACATCACAGCAGCAAGCTGGAATATCTGACCGCAGAAGGTCTGCATGGTGTGGTGCACTGCTTCACCACCCGCCATGGCGGCGTATCCGAGGGGGCACTTTCGAGCCTGAACCTTGGCATTCACCGGGGAGATACGCCGGAAAATGTACTGAAAAACTACAAAATTCTCGGAAATGCCGTTGGTTTTTCCCCTGAAGATTTGGTCTTTACCCACCAGACCCATACCGCCATCGTGCGCCCGGTAGGGCTTGAGGCGCGGGGAGAGGGCTTATTTCGCCCGGTTTCGGGGGATTATGACGGTCTGACCACCAACGTTCCCGGCGTAGGACTGGTCGTATTCACCGCCGACTGCACCCCGGTGTTGCTCTATGACCCGGTGAAAGCGGTCATCGGCGCTGTCCACGCCGGTTGGCGGGGGACGGCTGCCGGAATCGCTGCCAATGCGGTCAGGCAAATGCAGGAACTTTACGGCTCTGATCCTGCCGACATCCGTGCAGCCATCGGCCCGTGTATTGGCTCATGCTGCTTCGAGACAGGGGAGGACGTACCGCAGGCCATGCTTGCCTCCCTCGGGCAGGAGGCAGAAAAGGCCATTTCTCCCCGGGGAGAAAAATATTATGTAAACCTAAAGGAGCTAAACCGCCTGTGGCTTTCCCGCAGTGGCGTAATGCAGGTGGAAATCAGTCCCGACTGTACCCGCTGCCAAAATGAGCGCTTTTGGTCCCACCGCGTCACCGGCAGCGCAAGAGGCTCCCAGGCGGCCATCATCCTGCTCCCACGCAGGTAAAAACGTGTCTATATCAGAAAGGAGTGATGTGCCTTGATAAAACGCATCCTTGCCATGCTCTTGTGCCTGTGTCTGCTGCTGACCGGCTGTTCCAATGCGGCAAAGGAGGAGATTGATGAGCGCAACAATGCCGGCGATATTATTTCCGATGCGCTCACCACGGTGCCGGAGGATGACTTATCCACTTTTGGTTTGGCCTATCAGTCGGAATTCGGACTGAATCCCTATGCCTGCACCAGTCTGTCCAACCGCACAATACTCTCCCTTCTTTATGAGAGCCTGTTCACCGTCACCTCGACCTTCGAGGTGGAGCCTGTGCTGTGCGACTACTATGATGTCTCTGATAATCTGCAAAACTATACCATCCATCTGCTGCCGAATGTAAAATTCAGCGATGGCACCTTATTGACCGCGCAGGATGTGAAGGCCTCATATGATGCGGCAATCAATTCCAATGTCTACGGCAGCCGCTTTTATGCCCTGCACAGCATCGAAACCCCGGATGATTCCACCGTGATTTTCCATACCACGCAGCCGTATGAAAACTTCACGCTCCTGCTGGATGTGCCCATCGTGCAGGCGGACACGGCACATGATGATGCGCCGCTGGGTACCGGTCCATTCCGTCTGGTGGCTGAGCGCCACACCAGTACGTTGGTGCGCAACAGCTATTGGTGGCGCGATCCTTATGATGCCGCCGTAACCGTCCACAGCATCCATCTGGTACCCACTACCACTCCCACAGACGTTCGTGACGATTTTGAGTATGGCATCACTGGCGTGGTGTGTACGGATCCCAACTCTGCTGCCTATGTGGATTACCATTGCGATTATGAGCTATGGAACTGCTCCACCACCATTATGGAATACATCGGTTTCAATGCCCGCTCGGGTTTATTCTGCCTGTCGGAGCTGCGCATTGCTTTCACGCATATTCTGGATCGGGAGGCCATTGCGACCGAGCTATACCGCGGATATGGGGAAGCCGCAGTCCTGCCCGCTTCGCCGCTGTCTTCTTTCTATGATGCGGAGTTGGCAAAAAAATATGACTACGCTCCGGAAAAATTTTCCTCAGCCGTGGCAGCAACCAACGCCAGAACTTCAAAGGCTACCTTCCTGGTATGCAACTCCGACCCACGCCGAGTGGAGGCTGCCGAATACATTGCCGCAGAGGCATCAAAATATGGTATTGAGCTGGTTGTTGACGCAGTAAGCGAGAAAACCTATAAAAACCGCTTGTATAACGGAGATTTTGAAATTTTCCTCGGGGAAGCGCGTCTCTCCCCGACTTTCGATCTGACGCCTTTCTTCAACGGCGGCGCTCTATGCTACGGTCATATTGATTCCACCGATCTGACCCAATTGAGTAAGGATGCGTTGGAAAACTCTGGCAACTACTATAGTCTCCACGAAGCGATCCTGTCCAATGGCCTGATCTGCCCGGTGCTGTTTAAGAGCTACGCTGTCTATGCCAGCCGCGGCACCATCTCCAATATGTATCCAGCCGTGGATAATGTCTTCCACACCTCCAATGGCCGCACCCTCTCAGATGCCATTATTGCTGTTTCTAATGCGCAGAATCCCGAAGACAATACGCAGACTGACCCGGATGCCGAACCGATAGAGGGGGAAGAACCTACCTCGGATCAGGAAGAAGAGCCGGAGCCTACGGCATCGTAAAGCGTGTCGGAGCAAAAGATTTCCGGGCAGGAACTGTTGACAAACCCATAATTGAAATGTAAAATGAAATTTGTAAGGAAATATAATGGAGGGATTGCAATGGACGAGCAAAATACGGTAGCCTCTGCACCACAGGAAGAGTTAACCGAAGAAGAGTTGAGACGAATAGAGCACAATGCCCGACGCTTTGAACCCCTTGATCCATGGCAGTATTTCTGGACTTCCCTTTTATATATGGTACCTGGGGTGGGATTGGTTGCCATGATTCTTCAGGCCATTAATGCAAGAAATGTTAACCGCATCTGCTTTGCGCGTTCCCGCCTGATTCTTTTGGCTGTTGTTGTGACAATTTTTATTCTGATTATTATGCTCCTCTATTTCACCAACAGTCTGCATTCTGTGATCTATATTTTAAAACTTGCATACAAAGCCATTGCTGAAGAATTATCGCATAGAATAAGAATATTCTAATATAAAAGGGAGGAAATGAAATGTTATGCAAAAACTGCGGCGCAAGCCTCAATGAAAACGTAAAATTCTGCCCGGAATGTGGCACCCCGCGCACCGTGGCAGCTCCGGCTTCGGAAGCATCTTCCGAACCGAAAGCTCCCATGTATACGACATCCGCACCCGAATACACCTACGCTCAGCCTGCCTATGCACAGGCCGTCCCCTATGAAGACCCCTCTCCCATCCTCACTTGGGGTATCGTTGGTCTGATCTGCGCTTTTATTTTCAATGTCCTTGGCATTATTTTTTCTGCCATCGCCATCTCAAAGGCAAAGCATTATGCGGATCGCTACGGTGTCCTGCCCGATCAGGCTCGTACCGGACGCGGCCTTGGATTAGCCGGACTGATTATCAGCATTCTCTCCCTTGTGTTGACCCTCCTGATCCTCGCTTTCTCCATTGCGGCATTCTCCACTGTTGCAACATACATAGAACACTATTAAGTCGCAGCTTTTATCAATTGCGTAATATGAATCTCTAAAGTATCTGATAACTTCTGGGTTTTACTGGAAATCTTGCCGGTAACCCAGAGGTTATTTTTCTTTGTATCCCATTCTGACAAAAGCTGTAAAAAGCTTACATAATAAAAATTTACAAAACGAAGGGTCTGTTGCAAAAACAAATTTTGGGCAGCTCTAAAAATTCAGTGCAAGTCGAGCTATGAGGAATTTTTTCGTCAGACGCAACAAAAAACGCAGGAGCTGCCTCGTTTTGAGACAGCCCCTGAAATATGCTGTGTTGCGACCACAGTACCAATATTATGGCAGATTTTTTACTTGAAAATCAGTTTGCTGCACCTTCGGCACTACACATGGCTTATAGAGAACCTCTGATGAAATCACATCTGACGATTTAGCATCCATCTTGCTTGCATCTTTTTCGCCATTTGCACCAAAAATCCTCGCAAATCCGTCAGGATTTGCTGCGGCTTTTGGCACAACTGGCGAAAAATCTGGCAGCGCAATCTGAATGCTATCTTTCATCAGAGGTTCCCTAGAACGATGCAGGCACGTTCTAAAGCATCGGTGTTGATGGTTTCGGCGAGGCCGAGATCCATGGCTTTGGCGATGTTGGGGTCGATGGGCAGGTTGGCAAGAACGCTGAGGTTCTGGCTCTGGGCGATCTGGTCAATGTGGCTGCGGCCAAAGACTTCAATTTTCTTGCCGCAATCGGGGCACAGAAGGTAGCTGTAGTTTTCAATCAGGCCGAGAATGGGAATATTCATCAGTTCTGCCATTTTGACGGCCTTGGTGACGACCATGGAGACCAGATCCTGCGGAGAGGTGACCACGATAATGCCGTTGATCGGCAGGGACTGGAATACGGTCAGGGGCACATCGCCGGTTCCGGGAGGCATATCTACGAACATGAAGTCAATATCCTCCCAGATCACGTCAGACCAGAACTGCTGCACAGCACCTGCAATGATGGGGCCGCGCCATACGACCGGGTCGGTGTCATTGTCGAGCAGCAGGTTAATGGACATGATTTCCACGCCGTCCTCACTGCGGGCAGGATACAGGCCGGTATCATCGGAGCCGGACGGCTCAATCACGCCAAAGGCCTTGGGGATGGAGGGGCCGGTAATATCCGCGTCCAGAATGGCGGTGCGGAAGCCTCTGCGCTGCATGGCTACAGCAAGCATGGCGGACACGGTGCTCTTACCAACGCCGCCCTTGCCGGACATGACAGCGATCACTTTTTTTACATTGGATTTGGGGTGTGCCTGAACCATCAGGTCTTCTTTGCGCTCACCACAGCTTTCGCCGCAGGTGGAGCAGTTGCCGGTACAAGATTCGCTCATATCGAATCCTCCTTTTATATAAATCATCATGGGTTTACGGTTCTAATTGGGCGGCCAGCGCCTCCCAGAGGTTCATTTTTTCTGCAAGCTCGTCCTCCAACTGTGCCTTTTCCTCCATCAGACGGGTCAGCGCCTGATAATCTGAGGCGTTTTCTTCGATGTCGGTATCGTATTGGGCAAGCTTTTTCTCCATCGTGTCAATTTCACGCTCAATCTGGCGAACCTGACGGTCAAGCTGCTTGTCATTGACCCGGGATTTTTCTTTTTTTCGGGGCTTTTGCTGGGGAGCCGCCGGTTTCTCTATGGCTTCAAATGCCTTGATGGAGCGGTATTTTGCATAGGAGCAGGGGAAATCCCGGATTTTGCCGTCAGACAGCTCCCAGACGCGGGTGGCGAATTTGTCCACAAAATAGCGGTCATGGGAGACAAACAGCAGCGTCCCTTCGTATTCGTCAATGGCACACTCGATCCATTCGCGGGAACTGATGTCCAGATGGTTGGTCGGTTCGTCAAGCACCAGAAGGTTTATTTTATCGTCCATGAGCATACACAGCCGCAGGCGGGATTGTTCGCCGCCGGATAGCGTACCCACCGTTTTGAACACATCCTCCCCGGAGAATAGAAAAGCACCGAGGCGATCCCGCGCTACCTGGGGGGAATAGTTTTTCTCATACAGCATGGTATCATACAGACTGCGCTCAGGGTGCGCAAAATGGATGATCTGCGGCAGATACCCCCATTTCACGGTGGGGCCGAAGCGAATATAGCCGGAGGTGCAGGGAAGCTCTCCCAGCAGGATGCGCAGGAAGGTGGATTTTCCTGTGCCGTTATCGCCTAAAAGGGCAATGCGTTCGCCGCCCTTGACCTCCAGATTTACGTCAGAAAAGAGGGTACGGGTACCGAATTGCTTGGAAAGATTTTTGATGATGAACATTTCATCGCCAAAGAAATCCTGTTCGCCAAATTTTGCCCGCATATTGCGCTGGGTTTTGGGGCGGTCGGTTTTGGCAATGCGATCCATGCGGTGCTGTATGGACATGGCACGGCGGTAGAGGGTGCGGTTGTTGATACCCCAGCCCTTCATACGCTCTAACGTGTAGCCCAACTGCTTTAGCTTGGCCTGCTCCTGCTCATACTGCTTGAGCTGTAAATTGAATCTGGCCTGCTTTTCTTCCAGATAGAAGGAGTAGTTGCCGCTGTAAAATTCTGCCTTGCCATCGTGCAGCTCAATGACCCGCTCCACCACCCGGTCAAGGAAGAAGCGGTCGTGGGAGATGGTCAGCACCGTGCCGCGGAATTTGAGAATGTATTCCTCCAGCCATTCCACACTGCGAAGATCGAGATGGTTGGTCGGCTCATCCAATAGCAGAATATCGGTTTTCTCCAGAAGGAGTCTTGCCAGATTCACTCTGGTTTTCTCACCCCCAGACAGACGGTCGAAGGCTTGCTTTCGCATTTCAGCGGGGATGCCCAAACCGTTGCATACCTTATCGGTCTCCACATCCATGTCATAGCCGCCGCCGGAGGAAAATTTTGCGCTGAGGCGGTCATATTCCTCCAGCGTTCTGCGGTCGGCGCTGCCTCCAGCCATTTGCGCTTCCAGTGCGGTCATTTTTTCGCTTGCGCTGATAAGAGAGGTGAAGGCACTGCGCAGAACATCCTCCACGCTGTAGGCACGGGGGTAGTTGGGAATCTGCGAGATCAGGCCAACCTTTTTTCCGGGAGCAATCATGATACTGCCCTCATCCGGGGCAATTTCCCCGGTGAGAATGCGGAAGAGGGTGGTTTTTCCGCAGCCGTTTCGTCCCATGAGGCCGACACGCTCTCCTGCGTTAATATCAAAGCTGACACCATCGAGCAGGTTGTTGCCGATCTCAAAGGATTTTATAATATCTTTTACGGATATGTCAATCATTACTGTCTCCTGCATATTGCTGCATGAATTCATCCCGGTCAAAAAGCACGTTCAGCGCTTGCAGCATGGCGTTGGTGCTCATGCGCTCCGGCAGATTGAGAGATTTGAGGAGCGCTTTTCTTGCGAAGCTGCTGTCCTCCTGACCGGAGAGGCCGCAGCGGAAGAGGTCGAATTTTGTAATAGGCTGTCGGGGTAGCGTATTTTCCGCTTGAGCACCGGCATTTTCCAGTGCCCGCAGGAGGACGGCTTCCTCCATACCCTCCACGCCCAGCTTGCCCTCTTTTCCGGGCTTGTCCTTGCGGCGCTCTTTGCCGTAGATATCGGGAATGTAGGCGTGGAAAACCTTGTCCTTCGGCAGAGCACCCCGCAGGAAGTTCCGGATCACAAAGCCCGCCCCATCGGAATCGGTGAGGATGATGAGACCTCGCTTTTCGGCAACCCTGCGAAGAAGGGCAAGGAGCTTTTTATCATTCATAATGCCAAAGCCGGAGGTCTCAAAGATCGGCGCGTCTACGATTTGTCGAAGCTTTCCCGCATCGTAGCGTCCTTCTACAACAATAGCTTGCCGCACCTTAATCATGGGCGGCCTCCTGTGCCAGACGGAGAATGAGCAGCTCCAAAATGCGCTCGGGATCATCAAAGGAGGTCTTCATCTGAAAATCTGCCTCCGCACAGGCAGGAAGTGCCCTTGCAAAGAAGGGCTTAGGCACTCGCCTTGCAAATGCAAAGGCCTTTTGCGCCGGATAAGAACCCATCCCATAGAGCTTCATCAGCGCATCTGCGCCCCGGCCATGGGAGGATAACTCTCTTGCTGCTGCGGCTCTGCGAAGCTGGGAGCCGATGGCACCGAGAATGAGAATCGGCTCCTGCTGCATTTTGCATAGAGCGCGCAAAATTTCCAGCGCCTTGCCGTAGGAGTCTGCCGCAATGGCATCGGTGAGCTGAAATACCACGGCATCCAGCACCGGCTCTACCACCGCGTCAAT
This sequence comes from Faecousia sp., assembly GCA_045601345.1. Classification (GTDB taxonomy): domain Bacteria; phylum Bacillota; class Clostridia; order Oscillospirales; family Oscillospiraceae; genus SVMC01. Next base: position 32,603 of record JAZRZL010000085.1, read on the forward strand.
ATCGGCTTTCGAAATAACTGGGGCAGAGGAAAAAGCCGCAATCTTGGAAATTTCCGAAACCATGGAGGTCATTTGAGCACCACATTGGACAATCAGGTAGCGGCACAGCTCCGGGGCAATTTTTTTACCGAAGCTGTCAAAGTGCCGTGCGACCCAGCTCATGAGTGCCTGCTCGGATTGCCTTGCAAACTCCACCACCTGTGCGTTTTCTGAAATCGCGGTGGTCAGGGTCTTCATTCTGCGGTCGGGCTTCCATGGAATGGTGTCAAATACAAAGACGACATAGCAGTAGTCGGGAATATCGGATAGCAGTACCGCCATTTTCTGGCGGTCATCTGCATTGAGCTGGTAGGGATCCACATCGTCCACCTGCACAAAGGAGGCCTCCGCCATCATGGGGATGGCATCCAGCGCATCGGAGAAGGCGGTCAGGCGCATGGTCTGCGCATCAAAGCGGTGGAGATTGAAATCCTCCGCAGGGCCGGAGAGAACGGTTTCTCGCAGAAGATGCAGATAGTGGGTGCGAAGATAATCCTCTTCCCCGTGGAAAAAATAAAGATGCTCCGGCGTTTTATTACGAAGATCGAATTTTAATTTGTCAAAAGCGGCATCAGATGCCGGTTTTTTTGCCATGAAATCACCTTCTGATGGTAATATTACCGCATTGATCCGTGCGGTAAATCGCTGCCCCATGGGCAATAATACGGGATAGGGCTTCGTCGGAGGGATGATGGTAGAGGTTACCTTCACCTACGCTGATGAGCACGGACTCCGGCTTGGTCAGCTCCAGGAATGTGTCACAGGTTGATGTTGCAGCACCGTGGTGACCGGCAATGAGTACCTCTATATCTGGAATGCTGTGCCCAGAGAGAAGCTGCATTTCCGCCTTTGCGCCCATATCGCCCGTGGCAAGAAGATCATAATCTCCCTGAGAGAACAGAAGACCTAGAGAAGCATCATTTTCGGAGGTTAAGTTGACCGGCGCAAAGATTTGCAAGGTGGAATCAGAAAAGGTGAGCGTTTCATCACTTGTCACATAGCGGATTTCCGTTCCCTGCGCGGTTGCCGCCTCGGTAATTTTTTCCCGCAAATCGGTATCGCATGGAAGGTCGGGGAGATATAGAAGCGATACTGGCAGACGGGACAGCAATTGGCATACACCGCCTACGTGGTCGGTATCATAGTGGCTGAGAATCAAAACATCCAAATGCGTGATGCTTTTGGATAGCAGGAAGCGAGCCGCCGTCTCTCCCACATTTTCTGTGCCGCTGCCGCCGCAGTCATACATGGCGGTCACATTGCCGCCATGTAGAATCAGGCATTGCCCCTGCCCAACGTCCAGAAGGGTTGCGTCAAATTCTTTCCCCTCCAGATAGCTCAGCCAAAGGCACAAGCACAGCCCCAGTGTACCGATACAAAGGACGGGAAAAATCAGTTGCCGCCGTCCGTTGGGAAGCAGCATACAAAAGCCAATGAGATACACAAAAACCAGCCAAAATATCATATAGTAGTTGTCGGTATAGACGGCAGCAAGAGGAAAGGCGGTGATACCTCCGGCAACCCAAAGAATATAACGTGCCAAATATCCGACCACACCCGCCAGCAGTCTTGCCGGCCAAGGCCAAACAAAACCCAGAATACAGATGCACAGTCCGGCCTGAAACGCAAGCGTGACCGCCCAACTCACAAGGATATTGGTCACAATGCCAAATAGTACAATCACACCGCGCTGCATGGCAATCAGAGGAATGGTAAACAGGCAAGCGCCCAGTGTGGTAGTCGTATTGCCGATAAAATAGCGTAAAATACCGCGAATGACCCGGCGGTGGAGCAGCTTTTCCAGCCCGGGAAGCTGACAAATGCGAATATACAGCGGGGTAGACACAAGAAAAATACCGAGAACTGCACCAAAGGAGAGCTGAAAGCTGAGATTGGCAACCGCCCATGGATTGGGCACCAGAATGCACAGGGCAGCAAAACCCAGCGAGGTCAGTCCATCCCACTCCCGCATGAGAAGCGGCGCGAGCAGCAGAAGAATCTGCATCACGCTGGCACGAACCACCGAGGGCATGGCACCGACCATCAGGGTAAAAATCACAACCACCGGAATGCCGATGAGGGCGCTCAGCCACCGCCGATTGCCGCAGAGCAGCAAAATCAATCCCAAAAGCGTGGATACGTGCATCCCCGAGATGACCACCGTATGGGAAATGCCGGAAATATTGAGGGTATTGGTCTGCGTAAAGCTCAGGCCGCTTCGGTCACCGATGAGCAGCGCCTGCATAAAGGGTACAGCATCGGCAGGAAAAAGCTGTTGCATTTTGTCCTTCACCATCCGGCGAAGGCGCAGAGGAAAAGTAGAAAGTGTGTCCGATGGAACGGGAACCGCATCCGACACACTGTAGACTATCAGGTCAACACCGATGGAGCGGTAGTAAAGCTCATAGTCTTCGCCCTCCGGCAGAGCTAAGCGGGCAGTGACCTCCAGACTGTCACCGGCGCGTAAGTCCGGCATATCGTCGAGATACAAAAGCAGCTTGCACCGATGTCCGCGGATCGTCGCATTGGCGTAGACCCGGAAACCGTATTGTGTGCTCTGCAAGTCGTCGCGCAAAACAGCGGTAAAGCTCTCCATTTCTCCATCAAGAGAGCGCACAGGCGCGGCAACCCAAAGGTCATAGCAAGTTGTCCATAATAGCCCAACAGCCAAACCCAATGCCATCCATGCCGGACGGCTCCATATTTTCTTAATCAACCGAAAAATCAACACCCCAAGGCCGCAAGTACAGCCCAGAAGAAAGCACCAGAGAGGGTGTTTGATGAGAATGTAGAATCCGGCTCCCGCCGTAAAGAGCAGGGAAAACCAAAAGAGCTTGCGCATTATTTCAGTGTTGCAATGGTCACGCCATCCTCACCTTCGCCAAAGACACCCAGACGGTATTCCTTTACGTGTCGGTTTCGTTTCAGCTCATTTTGCACGGCTTTGCGCAGGACACCGGTGCCCTTGCCGTGGATGATGCGCACCATGTTCAGATTGGCCAGCATGGCATGATCCAAAAAGCTTTGCAGCGTTCCGATGGCCTCCTGCGCATCCATACCGCGCAGATCGACCTCAGGGTTGGCCTGCTGGTTGCGGAATTCCCGCACGGTTTTTTGAATATATTGCTGGGCGGCAGGTGCCTGCTCCAAAAGATAGACTTCATCGGGCTTGGCGTTGATTTTCATGATACCTGCCTGAAGCACATACGAATCCTTTTTGACCTCCAGCACCGTTGCTTTGGTGCCCAGACGGATGAGTTCTACCGTATCGCCGGGGCGCACAGCACGGGTGGGCTGTGGACGCGCTTCAACGGGTTTCTTTTCGTTCAGCTTGTCCTGCGCTTCATTCAGCTTCCGGCGCAGGTCGGATTGCCGCTCGTTTAGCTCCGCGGCATCGTTCATATCCTTCAATTGCTTGCGAAGGAGCTTCAATTCCTGCTGCACCTCATTGGCGGCGCGGCGGGCATCGTCGATAATATACTGCGCCTCGGCGCGGGCATTTTGCACGGCCTTTTCCTTTTCCTTCTGGATTTGGGCGTAGTATTCATCGGATTTTTTCTTCTGCTGCTGGGTTTCCAGACGCAGACGCTCTGCCTCGACCCAGGCAGCCTCCATTTGCTGGCGCTGTTGTTCAAGAAGGTGGAGGACTTCTTCAAAATTCTGGTCATTTTCCGACACCATATCCTGTGCCTTTTTGATAATGCCATCAGGAAGCCCCAGACGGCGGGAAATGGCAAAGGCGTTGGATTTGCCCGGGACACCAATAAGCAGGCGATAGGTGGGCTGTAGGGTCTCTACATCAAATTCACACGAGGCATTCATGACACCCTCTGTGCGCATAGCAAAAATTTTCAGCTCGGCATAGTGGGTGGTCGCTGCAACCAGACTGCCCATACTGCGGCAAAAGGAAATGAGTGCAACAGCCAGCGCCGCACCCTCGGTGGGGTCGGTGCCAGCGCCCAGCTCGTCAAAGAGCACCAGACTTTCTCCATCGCACTGGTTGACGATTTCCACAATATTTTTCATGTGTGCGGAGAAGGTGGAAAGCGATTGCTCAATGGATTGCTCATCCCCGATATCTGCCAGCACACTCTTAAAAATGCACACGCTGCTGCCATGGTCGGCGGGAATTTGCAGACCACATTCGGCCATCAGCGTGACCAGTCCCAGCGTTTTCAGCGTGACGGTTTTGCCGCCGGTGTTGGGACCGGTGATGACCAGCGTATCAAATTCGCCGCCCAGCCGGACGGTGATGGGAACAACGGTTTTCGGGTCAATGAGCGGATGGCGCACACGCACCAGCTCCATGCGGCCATCGGTGCGGATTTCCGGCTCGATGGCCTTCATTTTATAGGCAAGCTGTGGCTTGGCAAAGATGATATCCAGCTCTACCAGCACATTGTAGTCGCAGATGATCTGTTCCTTATGCTCTGCCGCAATCGCGGAAAGCTCTCCCAGAATCCGTTCAATTTCAGCCTGCTCTGCCAGTGCCAGCTCGCGCAGGGCATTGTTGGCATTCACCGCGCCCATCGGCTCAATGAAGAAGGTACTGCCGGTGGAGGAGACATCATGTACCAGTCCCGGTACGGCGGCCTTGCTCTCCGCCTTGACCGGAACCACATAGCGGTCTCCGCGCATGGTGATGATCGGATCGCGCAGGGCTTTGGCATAGGCGGGGGAGGAGATGATCTTGCTCAATGTCTCCTTGATTTTGGCGCTCTGCGCACGCATTTTCCGGCGGATAGAAGCAAGCTCACTGCTTGCAGCATCCGCGATTTCATCCTCGGAGAGAATGGAGCTGGTAATGCGGTCTTCAAAATAGCGGTTGGCATGGAGCTGGGCAAAAAACGGATCAAGCACCGAATCCACATGATCGGTATCACCGTAGGCCTTCACATTTCTCGCACAGCGAAGCACACTGGCAATGGCAAGCAGTTCCTTGGGGGAAAGACAGCCGCCCCGCTCTGCCCGCAGGAGGCTGGCGCACACGTCCTGTGTACCCCGGAAGCCGGGAGCACCCTTGGTCTCCATCAGGCGGCAGGCACTGGCAGTTTGAGACTGAGCATAGCGCACATCATCCGGCTCGGTCATGGGCTTTAGCTCCAGACAGCGCCGATGTGCCTCCTCACAGCCGGTGAGGTCGGCAAGGCGCTCCAGCACCCGGTTCAGCTCCAGCTTGATCAGTGATTTTTCATATAATTCAGACATGGTTTACTCCAAAATGATATTGCAGGATTTATAGTAGTCTAATGCGGAAAAGCTCCGCTCAAATTGTATTTTCAGATAGCTTTCGGTCAGGCCGCTGAGCGCCTCCAGATTTTCCTTACCGAGCGTGAAGGAGAACAGCCGCCCCGGTTCACAGGCAGACAAATAACGCATGGCCTGTAGAACGCCGGAGGAAAGGGGCAGCCGAAGCCCATCGCTTATCTGGTTTTGACAGCCGCTGCAAATGACGGTAGCTTCAGTCAGATGAAAGCGGTCAGGGGTCAGATTGCCGCACACCGGGCATTGCTCCAGCATCGGGGAATAGCCTGCCAGACAGGCACAGCGAAGCTCAAAGGCCGCCTTAACGAGCAGCGGCGGCTTATGAAGTGTGCCGAGTGCATACATGGCGTTGAGGCACAGAGAAAGCAGCGCCGGGTTGGGGACATCCTCCTGTGCAACGACCTCTGCGACCTGCGCAAAATAGCTGGCAAGTGCCAGAGAAGACAAATCCTCCCTTAGCGGGGTAAACATCTCCAGCGGTACGGCCTCATCAATGACATAGCCGCCCCGGCTTTCAAATACCGTAAATTCACTGTAGCACAGCAGTTGACAGCTTCCCTGTAGACGACTGCGGCGGCTGCGTACCCCACGGGCGCGGAAGGTCATTTTTCCATGCTCCCGAGTCAGCACATTCAGTAGCCGGTCAGAATCCTTGTAGTCTGTCTGACGGAGAATCAGCCCTTCGGTTTTTAGATGATGCATAGGAAATCCTCAATGATGTACGGTGCGCCGCAAAGGCAGCGGCGGCAGAAAGCAGGGTTTAGACATTACCCTGCTGTTTTTGTGCGTCCCGGTAAAGAAGATAGGCCTCCGGCGCGCCGGTTTCCAGAAAAATTGACCAATATTGATTTTTATCCATAATGAATCCTCCCCTTGACGCTAACATATTCTATGCTTAGCTTTGCCGAAAGGGGCGGAGAAAAACCAGAAAATTATTGGTCGTAGCCAAAATTTCGGATCAGGTGTTGATTGTCGCGCCAATTTTCCTTGACCTTGACCCAGGTTTGCAGGAACACCTTGGTGTCAAAGAAGCGTTCACAATCGGTTCGAGCCATAGTGCTGATTTTTTTCAGCATAGAGCCTTGCTTGCCGATGAGAATCCCCTTGTGGCTGGCCTTTTCGCAGAAGATGGTAGCATCCATTTCCAGAAGGCCATCCTCTCTCTGGGAGAATTTGGTGATCTCCACAGCGGTGCCATGGGGAATTTCGCGCTCTAAACACCAGAGAATTTTTTCGCGGATGATTTCAGCCGCAATCTGCCGCTCAGGCTGGTCGGTAATCATATCATCGGGGAAAAACTGGGGGCCTTCGATGGCGTATTTCATGCATTCAGCCAGAAGCTCGTCAATTCCCTCCTTATTTTTGGCGCTAATGGGAACAACGGCATCAAAATTGTAGGCGCGGCTATAGAGCGCGATGACCTCCAGAAGGGCTTCCTTTTCTACAGTGTCAATTTTATTGATAACCAGAATGGCAGGCATATCCGCGGCCTTGAGCTGCTCAATCAGCCCGTTTTCCTGCGGGCCAATGGAGGCAATCGGCTCCACCAGCAGCATGACCGCGTCCACATCGGCAACACTGCGAGTAACAACATCCACCATATAGTCTCCCAGACGGGTGCGGGGCTTATGAAAGCCGGGTGTGTCCAGAAGCACGAGCTGGGTGTCGCCCTGATTGACGATCCCGCAGATGCGGTTTCGGGTGGTCTGCGGCTTGTGGGAGACAATGGCAATTTTTTCGCCGACAAGGGCATTAATCAGCGTGGATTTGCCCACGTTGGGACGGCCGGCGATGGTGATCATAGCAGATTTTTCGTTCATGGGATACCTCTTTATTATCTGGGAAGCTGGATGATTTTCAGAATGGCCTCTTCCCGTTCCCGCATTTGTTTTTTCATAGGGCCTTCATCCATGTGGTCGTAGCCAAACAGATGAAGGATGGAATGGATGGTTAAGTAGCCGATTTCCCGCTTGAGGCTATGGCCGAATTCTTTTGCCTGTGCTTTGGCTCGATCCAGAGAAATGACCATATCACCCAGAGGGAGCAAGCCGGTTTCAGGGTCAAGCAGGTCTTCTATATTTTCCGGGAGCTTTCCCGGCTCAAAATCGAACATGGGAAACGACAGCACATCGGTGGGTGCGTCCACATTCCGGTAGGCCTGATTGATGGCCTGAATGCCCATATTATCGGTGATGAGCACATTGATCTCGCAAGGCACTGGGATTCTCTGCGCATCCAGCACCGCCCGAATGCACTTGCGGATATGAAGATTCAGGGCTAGACTATCTAAGCCCTGCTTTTCAAAGGAGACAACAATGTGATGGTTCATGGCTTTTTCCTCTTAAAGGTCTTGCCGGGTGCTGTTTTTGGCCCTTCGTGGCGCTTTTCATAGGTCTCATAGGCAGCAACGATCCGCTGCACCAGCGCATGGCGCACCACGTCTGCCGGGGTCAGGCGGCAGATGGCAATATCCTCCACGCCCTCCAATACCCGGATGGCATCCTTCAGGCCGGAGGTTTTGTCGGTTGGCAGGTCGATCTGGGTGATATCGCCGGTAATCACGATCCGGGAGCCAAAGCCCAGACGGGTGAGGAACATTTTCATCTGCTCGCGGGTGGTATTCTGCGCTTCATCAAGAATGATGAAGCTGTTGTCCAGCGTTCTGCCGCGCATATAGGCCAGAGGCGCGACCTCAATGCTGCCCCGCTCCAGATATTTCTGATAGGTTTCCGCGCCCAGCATATCGAACAGCGCATCATAAAGCGGGCGCAGGTAGGGATCGACCTTATCCTGCAAATCACCGGGCAGGAAGCCAAGCCGTTCGCCAGCCTCCACAGCAGGACGAGTGAGGATGATCCTGTCCACCTCACGGCTACGGAAGGCGGCTACCGCTGCCGCCACGGCCAGATAGGTCTTGCCGGTACCGGCAGGGCCGACACCGATGGTGACGGTATTTTTCAGGATGGCCTTCATGTATTTTTGCTGGCCGACGGTTTTGGCCTTGATGGGCTTTCCCTTGGCGGTGATGCACACAACGTCCCGGGAAATCTGCTGCACCTGCTCATCGTTGCCCTCGTTGACCAGGGTGATGAGATAGCGCACCTTCTGCTCGTCAATGGTTTCTCCCTTGGCGGCAAGCTGCATCAGCGCCTGAATGGTGCGTACCGCCTTATCGGTCATTTCTTCATCACCGGCAACCTTCAGCTCCATACCACGGTTGGTGATATGTACACCGAAGGCCTGTTCGATGCGAAGAATATTTTCATCAAACGAACCGAACACATCAATCAGTTGTTCCATTCGTTCCGCGTTGATCGTTCGTTCCATGTTGTTCCAGCTCCAGTATGGGTATTTCAGCACTGCGGGAGATCATCTCCCGGCAATGGAGGGTTTGGGTTAATTGGCACAGCGCACCGTCTTCGGAATATTGGTTATCCTCGGACAGGGGCTGGGCGGCAATGAGAGTTCTATCACGCCAGCGGGTGCAATACAAGGTCAGAAGCTGCCCCGCCGTATCCTCCGTCAGCCGGATGGGCTGGGGCGCGGTACGGTAATAGGTTTCGATCCACAGCCCAAGGGGGATGGGATAGCCCCCGGGGAGGTGCAAGATATCCCTTCTTACTATTTTAACACAATCCCCCATGAAAATTCCACTACTTCCGCAGATTTTTATTCTTTTTCTTCCCACGCTCAGCCAGATACAGACCCCTTTTTTCCTTTCCGGCACACGCAGAAGGCGTTCTGCCGGCGTAATGACCTCAATTTGGCGGCGGGTTTCGGCAAATACCTCCCCCAATGCCCGTGTGACCATGGTACAACGCTCCAAATCCACCACGCCGGAAATCACAACATCCCCTGCCAGCACAGCATCTCCCGGCTTGCAGGCGGCTTGTCCGTTGAGTACACTGACATCGGTGATGATTCCATCGGCATCTGCAATTAAATTGGATGCACCCTGCCTATGCACAACGGGTGGAGAAGGGGGCTGGCGGGTAATGAGCACTGTGGCACGCAGACCGGAGATATTGACTGCCGCCCAGCGAAGCTCTGGAAGGAGCAGGAGCAGCTTATTCTGCACCAGCTCCGTATCCACACCCGGCCCCCAAGTGCCAAAATGCACACCAGCCTCGTCCAATGCCTGCAAAATTTCCCGCTTTTGCGCTCCTTCACAACCCTCCACATCCAGCGCCACAATGACATTGGAGAGAAGAATGCTCCCTACGACCGCAGCCAAAAGACCTACAATCAGCGCCCAGCGGTTTTTCAGCCCCCGAAAATCTTTTCGGAAGCCGGAATGCTTTATAAGCTCTGCCGTACACTGGCAGGTTGCAGCAAGACGCTTGACAGCGTCTGCATCGGCGGCATAAATGCTTAAACATAGAGTAAACTCGTCTTTTTTTTGAATATTCCAGAAGGGAATGCCTGCCAGAAGGAGGCGATCCATACAGCTCTCCGGCGCACAGCCATGCAGACTGAGACGGCAAATCCCCCGAAAATAGTCGATAATTCGTCTCATTCCGCACCCTCCAGAAAAACAGCGTCAATGCATCCGCGGATGGCAGCCTGCTGTGGGCTGAGAGAGGCCACCTGTAGCTTCTGCCCTGTGATGCACACTGCACCCTTTAGACCGCGTACCTCAATTCGTGTCGGCTCATAGTGCCGGATGCCCCGATGCCCTTCAATGGTGACCTGATAGCGTCCACTGATCAGCACCTGCGAAACCTGCCCTACTGTCTCCGGCGGCAGACCGAGAGCACTGCTCATCTGAAATAAATAAGCTCCTGCCTTTTCCATGGCAACACCTCCCCTTCCATCCTATGAGCCGGAGGCATGATTTTTTCCCAGCTTCATACCATGGAAATGAATGGATAACACCAAAGTGCAGGGGGAAAAGGAATGAAAAAGTGGAGATTTTTGATACCGGCAGCGGTGCTGCTTTTGCTGATGCTCCGATCGGGTGCGGCAAGAGAGGCGGCGGTACAGGGGGTGCAGATGGCAGTGCAGGTGGTATTTCCCAGCCTCTTTCCCTTTTGTGTGCTGACGCGGCAGCTCCCAAGACTTGGCCGGGGAGGACAAAGTGCTTTTCTCATGGGGTTGTGCGGCGGCTATCCGTTGGGGGTGTATACCCTGTGCCGACAGGCTTCAGCAGGTGAGATCCGTCGGGAAGAGGCAGAGCGGCTGATTCCTGTTTGCAACCATACCGGCCCTGCGGTATTTTTTGGTATGGTGGGGGCGCTGCTGTTTGATAATCCCATCGTTTGTGCGGCACTGTATGGCATTCATCTGCTCAGCGCCCTACTGCTGGCGGCGATGCTTGGCCTTGGGACAGGAGATGGCGACCCGGTGCAGGTGGAGTGTGAGCCGATTACGCAATCCATTCAGCGCGGGGCAATTTCTACAGGGCTTTTATGCGCCTATGTGGTCTTTTTCTCGGTGTTTCTGGCGCTTCTTCTGCCGCCGATTCTCTGGGTTTTGCGGCCTCTTCCTATCCCGGAAAAGGTGTTGACGGCGGTTCTCCGTGCTATTGTGGATTTGCCCAGCGGCATTCAGGCAATGACTTCACTTGGCACGACATCACCACTTGCCTTTATCCTGTGCGCTGCCGGCGTAAGCTGGGGCGGGCTGTGCGTCCATTGGCAGGCAAAAAGCCTCTGGCAGGATGCGGGATTGCAACCCAGAGGGTATTTTGCGGCAAAAGCATTGGAAGCGGCGTTCTCCCTTGCACTGGCCTTCCCGGCAGCCGGACTTATTTTTCATACCCCAATCCCTATGTGGCCGGGAGTGCTGCCGTTTTTGTCGGTGGGCGTAAAAAAATCCGTTGATTTTTTCCGGCGTGTGGGGTATGATGAGAAAAAGAACGGAAAAGGAAGCGAATATCATGCTGTTTCGTAGAAAAATTGAACGTGCCTGCGCCTACTGTGTCCATGCTGTAAAGATTGATGAGGATACTATGGTTTGCCGTAGGCGCGGCCCTGTCCCCATAGATTCGTCCTGCCGCCGCTTTTCCTATGACCCGCTGAAGCGTGTCCCAGAGGCAGCCTCCAGTCTACCACAGAGCAGGAAGGATGCAGATTACAGCCTGTAAGACAATATTATTTGGCTAATTGTATAATGAAGTTGCACATTCCAAAATAAAAATGATCCATAGTGGATCATCTGTGTTAAAACCCGAGTTTTTCAGCTTGTCCCCCGGCCGCAGAAGAACCGTCTGATAGGAAAAATACCTGTAGGGCAGCTTCAGTCTGTTTGTTCTGGCAAAGAAGCGCCACTTTCCGATCTATACAAATTTTCTGACCGCACTATAATAGGCAATACCAAGCATCAGCCGAAGCTTTGATCTGTGTTTTGGCTTTTCAACGGATATTTTTCTGCCTCCATTTCCAATTTCTTCCAAAAAATTGGTAAAAAAACAGAACTTTATAAGGATTTTAGCATAACCAAAAAATGCTGTCAATCGTTTTTTACTTTTTTAAAAAAGACTTGGAACGTTTCTGTGTCCTAAGAACGCAGAAACGTCCGCGCATTGCCTACGCAAAATAATCCCGCTGCCGTTTTGGGCAGCGGGATCGTTGCATTTTATAGTTTATTGACGGCATCCGTGAGCTTGGCTTTCAGACTCTGGGGGTCGCAGTTGCCTTTCAGCTCCTTCATGCACTTGCCGAACAGTGCCATGAGGGCTTTTTCTTTGCCATTCTTGAAGTCTGCAACCGACTTGGGATCGGCAGCGATGACCTTCTGGATCACAGTGTCCACCAGATTGGTGTCCTCGCATAGGATGAGATTGTTGTCCTCGGCATACTTTGCGGGGTCGAGGGCGGCATCCTCGAACATGGCCTCCAGAATCTTCTTGGCGTTGGCGCGACTGACCTTGTTGCTCGTGACAAGGGCAATCAGTTCGCCCAGTGCGCCGCCGTCAATGGTCAGCATATCATAGCTCATCTGGCGCGCCTTGAGCACACGGGTAACATCGGAGATCACCCAGTTGGCGGCATCCTTGGCACTGCCGCTCACGCTTGCTGCCTTCTCGAAGCAGTCACACAGGGCAATGCTCTCACTCAGTCTCTGGGCATCATATTCGCTCAGGCCGTACTGAGAGACATACTTTTCACGCTTGACCTCGGGGAATTCGGGAAGCGTAGCGCGGATGGAATCGTACCAAGCATCATCAATGACGATGGGCATGACGTTGGGATCGGGGAAATAGCGGTAATCGCCTGCGGTTTCCTTATTGCGCATGGCGAAGCTCTTTTCCTTCACATCGTCCCAGCGGCGGGTCTCCTGCACCAGAACCTCGGTATGGTTCTCAATGGCATCAATGTGGCGGGCAGTTTCATAGTCAATGGCGCGCTTGATGGCCTCGATGGAGTTCATGTTCTTCATCTCGGTGCGCACACCCAGCTTGTCACTGCCCTCGGGGCGGACAGAGAGGTTGACATCGCAGCGCATGGTGCCGTGTGCCATCTCGCACTCGGCCACGCGGGCATAGCGAAGCAGGTTCTTCAGGCGGTCGAGATAGGCCACCACTTCTTCTGCGCTGGACAGGTCGGGCTGGCTGACGATCTCGATCAGGGGAACACTGGTGCGGTTGAAGTCCACATGGGTGGTATCCTCGCGGATATCGTGCACCAGCTTGCCCGCATCCTCTTCCATATGAATCTGCTTGATGCGGATGTTCTTCTTGCCCTTGGAGGTCTCGATTTCGACCAGACCGTTGACAGCTACCGGGGAGAACCACTGGGTGGTCTGGTAGGAGCAGGGCAGATCGGGATAATAATAGCTCTTTTTGTCGAAGGTGGTCACACGGTTGATGTGGCAGTTCAGCATCATACCGGCCTTCATGCCAAAGTCCACCACACGCTTATTGGTGACCGGCAGCATACCGGGCATACCGCAGCAGGCGGGGCAAACATGGCTGTTGGGAGAAGCGCCATAGGAGTGGGCGGAGCAGGCGCAGAAAATTTTGGATTTGGTGGCAAGCTCTACATGAACTTCCAGACCGATCACAGTTTCGTATCTCATGCTCAAGCCTCCTTTTCGGCAAGATCAAGCAGTGCCTGATCGGAGAATGCCTTGCCGATGAGCTGCACACCGCCGACAACCACGCAGGGAAGACCCGTAATGGAGGCAGGTGCAGTATAGAAGTTTTCATCGTAGGCGATATAGGGATTGGCTTCCACCATAGCCGGAGTATAGCCCAGCGCAGAGCAGGTGGGAATCACAACAGCGTCATAGCTCTCGAACAGCGCAGCAAAGGCCTCGACCACCAGACGGCGGATGCGCAGGGACTTGTCGTACTGCTTCCAGTAATTTTCGGTGGAGAGCGTTTCGGAGCCGAACAGAATGGCGGTTTTCAGCAGGTCGCCAAAGGCTTCGGTGCGGCTGTTGGTGTAAAGCTCATCCATATTGGTGAAATTCTCGGTGCGATAGCCGTACTTAATGCCATCGTAACGGGAGACATTGTTGCAAAGCTCAGCGCTCATAAGGATATTCCATGCAATGCGGGCAAGCGGAATGACCTTGGAATCTACCTTCTCCACGGCAATACCGCCGGCAGAAAGCTTTTCGCAGAAGGCATCGAATTTGGCCTGTGCTGCCTCGTCAAGGCCTTCACACATCGGGGCGATTACAGCGACCTTGGAAATGGGGCTGAATGCTGCGCCGGATTTGATGCGGGCGCATTTGCCGTCATCATGGCTGGTGCCGTCCTTGTCATCGTGACCGGCGATGGCATCAAGCACCTCGCGGCAGTCGGCAGCGGTTTTAGCGGTGACGCTCACGGTTTCGCCGGAACAGGCAACCGGGATGGTGCCAAAGCGGGAGACGGTGCCATAGGTGGGCTTGATGCTCACAAGACCTGCCTGTGCGGCAGCGCGGCGGATAGAGCCATTGACATCCAGACCAACTGCGGCATCCGCTTCACCGGACTTCACAGCCTCGGCTGCTGCATTGACATAAACGCCGTTTTCCATTTTTGCACCGTTATATGCGGTCTCGCCCACTAAGTCAATAGCGAACTCGCCCACATCGGCCTTGCCGGTGATGGCAAAGCCGCCTTCCTGCAAAAGGGAAACCACCTGTGCATCAAACAAGCTCATATAGCCCTCGAGCATTTTGGAACCTGCAGCGGTGGGGAGATCCCGGGTCAGGATCATATCGTCAAGAATCATCTTTTTCATGCTGCTTCCCCCTTATTCCAGCACACGGGGAACGCACCAGTAGTCCTCATCCACATCGGCAGCACCGGCCTGAAGCTCTGCCGGGGTGTAGGGCTGAGAGACAACGTCCTCACGCACAACGGTGAGGATGGGCATCACGTGTACCATGCGCTCCACATTTTCGGTATCAATGGCATTGAGCTGCTCCAGCTCTCCGTCCGCCTTGGCAAAGAAGCCGATGACAGCTTCCTTCTGCGGCTCAGTGAGGGCAAGCTGGTTGAGAAGTGACAGCTTTCTCAGGGTTTCTCTATCCATAGAAATAACCTCCTTAGTCTCTGAGCTTGATGTGAACCTCACGAAGCTGCTGCTCCGTGACCTTGCCGGGTGCGCCCATCATCAAATCCTGTGCATTGCCGTTGAGCGGGAAGGCAATGACATCACGAATGGTATCTTCCCCAGCCAGCAGCATAATCATGCGGTCAACGCCGGGAGCCATACCTGCATGAGGAGGTGCACCATAATTGAAGGCGGTATAAAGTGCGCCGAACTTGGCCTTGACGGTCTCTTCGCCGTAACCGGCAATTTCAAAGGCCTTGCGCATGATTTCGGGGTTATGATTACGAACTGCACCAGAGGACAGCTCCACGCCGTTGCAGACGATATCGTACTGGAAGGCGTAAATGTCCAGAGGAACCATTTCCATGAGCGCCTGTAGGCCGCCCTGGGGCATGGAGAAGGGGTTATGGGTGAAGTCGATCTTATTGGTTTCGGAGTTCAGCTCATACATGGGGAAGTCCACGATGAAGCAGAATTCAAAGGCATCGTCCTGAATCAGGTTCAGCTCTCTGCCGATCCAGGTGCGCATTTCACCGGCAAGGCGGTTGACAACGGAGGGCGTATCGCTGATGAAGAACAGGGTCTCGCCTTCCTTGACACCGGCCAGCTCCGTCAGTGCAGCCTGCTGCTCAGGCGTGAGGAACTTGGCGATGGGTCCCTTATATTCGCCGTCTTCCAGATTGATATAGCCAATGCCGAACTTCATGCCGATGCTTCTGGAATAGACATCAATGGCCTTTTCAAAAGCCTTCTTGCCATCGCCGTCACCGTCGCGCTTGACCAGATAGTTGGCAACAATGCCGCGCACGGGCTTGCCCTTGAAGGGAACGGTTCTGCCGTTGATGCGGAGGAATTCGTTATCACGGAAGAATTCGGTGAGATCGATGATCTCCAGAGGATTGCGCAGGTCGGGCTTATCGGTGCCGTACTTCAGCATGGATTCTGCGAAGGTGATGCGGCGGAAGGGGGGCTTGGAGATGCGCTTATCGGAGAAGTGGGCGAAGGTATTATAGATGACGGTCTCGGCAACCTCGAAAACGTCCTCCTGCGTGGCAAAGGACATCTCAAAGTCCAACTGATAGAACTCGCCGGGGCTGCGATCCTGTCTTGCGTCCTCATCGCGGAAGCAGGGAGCGATCTGGAAATAGCGGTCGAAGCCGGAGGCCATCAGAAGCTGCTTAAACTGCTGGGGAGCCTGGGGCAGCGCATAGAAGGTGCCCTTGTGCTTGCGGCTGGGAACGAGATAGTCTCTTGCACCCTCGGGAGAGGATGCAGTAAGAATGGGGGTCTGGATTTCCATGAAGCCCAAATCCTCCATCTGGCGGCGCAGGAAGCTGAGCACCTTGGAGCGCAGGACAATATTCTCATGAATAGAGGGGTTGCGCAGGTCAAGGAAACGATAGCGCAGACGAACCTCCTCACGGGTCACGGTAGAAGCGTCGATTTCAAAGGGGAGGCCGAGATTGCACGGGCCGAGCACTTCCACGCGGCTTGCGCGGACTTCAATCAGGCCGGTGGCCAGCTTGGGATTAATGGTGTCTTCGTCACGCTTGGTGACAGTGCCTTCGACCAAAATGACGGTTTCCTTGGGCATACCGGCAATCATTTTGTCGTCGGAAAGAACGACCTGGGTGACGCCGTAGTGATCGCGCAGATCAACAAACAGCACGCCGCCATGGTCGCGCACGGTGGAGAGCCAGCCGGTCAGCGTTACATTCTGGCCGATGTGCTCAACGTTCAGTTCATTACAGGTATGGGTTCTCAGCATAGGATATTCCTCCCGGGAAATTTAATCAGGCGGAAAAAACAAAAAACCTTCCGCCCCTGCATGGGACGAAAGGTTGACTTCCGCGATACCACCCAAATTGGCCGTTACCGACCCTCTCAAAGCATCGTTACGGGATGTGCCGTGCGGTTCTAATCACCAAAAAGGCTTTCTTCCGCAAGCTCCGGAGTGTTCTTCTCGCCGGTGTCACTGCCGTACTCTCACCTGAAACGGCTCTCTGATAATGACGAACTCCTGCGATACTGTCTCCATCTTCGCTTTTTTCATACTATAGCATGGTTTTTTTTCCTTGTCAAGATTTAACCCCGCCCAGCGGCTACAGAAACCTTTCCTTAGTTTTCACCAAAAACTGTACAATATACCATATGCCGCAATGGAAGGGCGGTTCAAGGACAGAATCAGGACAGGGGGGGATGATTCTCAATGGCGGTAAATAAAGGGAATGGATCGTCTGCTACAATACCCCGTTCCCAGAGATGGAAGGCAACATTGTGTTTGTGGACTTCGAGCAATCCTCATGGAAGTATCAGGGGCAGTTTGACGAAACACCAATTTCACCATATGCAAAATATATTGCTGGCCGCTTGCCTTTGCCAAAAAACAGTGGTATCATAGTGAAACAAGGGAGCATCATTCATGACAGCGTTGAAAAAGGTTCCGGCAGTGCTTATGGTGGGAAATGGAGACTAAATCCGAATAAGCCGTATGATAGCCGATATATAGGCCAACCGGGAGAAATAAAGCGAACTGTAATGGGCGACGGTTTTATCTATGAAACTAAAATCGGAGAAGACGGCAGAGCAATTGAGGAACGTCATAATACGGATCATAACAGGTCGCATACTGGTCACACAAATCCCCACGACCACAAGATCGAATGGTCTTCTCTCGATGGTCATCCAATTCCTGGCGCTCCAATAAACTATCCGGACGGGAATGTCCCAGAATTCAAAGCCAAGAGAGGAATCAATATTATGGAAAACCAAGT
This sequence comes from Faecousia sp., assembly GCA_045601345.1. GTDB lineage: Bacteria > Bacillota > Clostridia > Oscillospirales > Oscillospiraceae > SVMC01. The sequence continues at coordinate 50,172 of JAZRZL010000085.1, forward strand.
TATGAAGCAAACTGACAGTGTTCTTGTTGTTCCTGCCGGAACAATGAACTTTGATTCTATCAGTGAGTTTAAGCAAAGCTTGAGTTGGGGCATGGAAGCAGAATTTGTTTGGAACGAGAAGCACTATGGTGTGGTGCGTTATGGTGTTGATAACAGAATAACGGTTTACGAGTGCGGAAAATCGGAAACAGATTTTGTCTGCGAAACACCAGATGAAGCATTGACGTTCATGGCTGGGGAGGATTGTCTGCGGGACATCATTACGAAAGTCCATGTGATTGCCCGTACAATTTAAGTACGTCATTTAGCCAGTCAAAGCGACCGAAAAAGAAAATATTCGGCCGCTATGGAATAAATTCGAGACCGTTATAGGACGGGGGTGGTTCTGTGTGCCACGTGCGCAGAACCACCCCCCTGTGCTATAAGGCACTCAGCAAAATTTTAGCACGAGTCCCCTCAGTCGGCCGTTCCTAAGGGAAAAATAGTATTTTTGCATAAAAATGGTATTTCTTTTTGCGTTTTTCAAAAATTTTATCGGAAATTGTGCAATAAAACCTTAAAATCCGCTTGACATTACTTGGTTTTTGTGTGATAATAAGCATACGCTGAGTACAGATGTTTGTCTGTAACGGGAGAACCAATCTATTGGGGTGCATCGGCCTCTCGGAAGGTGGCTGAGGAGAACTTCCTCTCTCTAACCCGACAGCTAATCCCGTAAGCTTCAGGAAGGTTCATAATATCCTCTGCTCGCAGTATAGGTCTGCCTATCTTCTGCGGGATATTTGCCTTCCGTCCGCCAGAAACCTGGGGGGCGCGTTTTTTTATTCCCAAATGACAAAATTTTTATTTTCAGGAGGTTATTATGAGCGAAATCACAACACTGGACATTGTCATTATCATCGCGTATCTGCTGGCGATGCTGGCCGTAGGTCTGCTCTGCGTGCGCCGCGTCAAAAACCGTGAGGACTTCTATGCAGCAGATCACTCCATCAGCACCGGTGTCATGCTGGCTACCGTTTGCGCCACCATCATCGGCGGCAGCTCCATGATGGGCAGAGCCGGTCTGGGCTACACCAACGGCATTGAATGCCTGATGACCGCGCTGCCGTACATGATCGGTATGTTCCTTTTCTCTGCCTACGCGGGGAAAATCTACGATGTGGGCGAACGCAACAACATCAACTCCATTCCCGCCCTCTTTGAACTGCGCTTCGGCAAGAGCGCCAAGGTGGTCATTGCCATTATGATCGCCTTCGCCATGATGGGCACAGTCGCCTCTCAGGTCACGGCTACCGCCACCATTATCAAGCTTCTGGGCGGACGGATCGGCATCTCCTATGAGTTGGGTGCCATCATTGCCACCCTGATTTTCATTATCTATACCGGTGCCTCCGGCCTGTTCGGCGTGGTGTATACGGATGTGCTGCAATTTTTCATGCTGGTGCTGTTCGTTTACATTATGGTGCCGATCTCCAGCCTTACCAGTCTGGGCGGCCTGAAAAGCTTCGTTTCCAACATTGATACGCAGTACCTTGTCCCCCATGTGGACGGGCGGCTTTTGGGCGATATCGTCAGCTATCTGGTTATCACCATGGCGGGCGCGGAAATGTGGCAGCGCGCCTTTGCCGCCAAGAGCAGAAAGAGTGCCAAGCGGGGTATGTTCTTCGGCACGGCGGTGTATGCGGTGTGCGTAAGCATGATCCTTGTCATGGCGCTGGCAGCACAGCAGTTGCTTCCCAATGTGAAGGAGCTTTACGGCAGCACCGATGCCGTTATTCCGGCACTGGCCGTCACCACTCTCCCCGCCGGTCTCACCGGCCTTGCGCTGGCGGGTATCCTCTCGGTCATGATGAGCACGGCAGACAGCTACCTACTGGTATCCATGCAGACCGTGGTAGATGACATCGGCAAGACCATCAATCCCAACATGAGTGAGAAAAAGGAGCTGTTCCTGTCCAGACTCATGAGCGTGGTGCTGGCAGGCAGCGCATTGGTCATCGCCCTCTATGTCAAGAGCGCCTACACCATCCTGACCACCATCTACAATTTCTATGCAGCCGCCGCAGGTATTCCCGCACTGGCTGCCCTCTATTGGAAGAAGGCCACGAAGCAGGGCATTCTGGCAGCCCTGATCGGCGGCTTCGCAGTCTGCGCCATATGGAAAATCGCAGGCTCCCCCTTCGGCATCGGCGGCACCCTCCCCGGCGCAGCCGTCTGCACCCTCCTCCTCGTCACCGTCAGCCTCGCCACCTACAAAAAATCCCCCTCTAAAATGGCATAACCACACTCTATAACACAGAGGCTGTCCCGGTTTTTTGGGACAGCCTTCTTAACTGAATGTGACAGAAAAACCGTCCCCAATGGTGTTAAGTTAGCAACTGTGAAAACTTTCGTTTTGATAACATTGTTCCATAGAGGCCAAGGCTTCCCCTTTGGGGAAGCTGGCGAGCGAAGCGAGACTGATGAGGTTATTGGATGCACTGCTAAAACAGAAAATCTTCCTAACATAGAAAGTGCTCCGTCTTAGGAAGCCAACCTCATCCGCCGCCTGCGGGCGGCACCTTCCCCAGTGGGGAAGGCAAGGGCTGTTAACTTAACGCCATTGAAAACCATCCTCTTGTCACACTGCCATTCGGAGAAAGACAAGATATTACAATTTACAATATGTGAAAATCAAATATTATCTTGCATTTTTTGTTGGATGGCGATATATTATAGAAGTTCCCATCTCAGAAGCGCTTTCTGTCACATCCGCACGGGGAATTCCCGGAGGATGCCCTGCGATGCACTTCTGACAAAAAGAAAAAAGAAAGAAGAGTGTAATTTATGTCCGCAATCTATGATTTCCTTCTCTACCTGACCGGATGGCCTCTGGCGTTGGTTCTGTTCGTCGGCGGCATCTACTTTACCGTCCGCACCAAGTTCCCGCAGGTTCGCCTGTTTGGTGAATCCATCCGCGTTGTCTCCGAAAAGCCTGAGCAGGAAGGCTCTATCTCCTCCTTCGGCGCTCTGATGATCTCCACTGCCTCCCGCGTTGGTACCGGCAACATTGTCGGTGTCTCCACTGCACTTTGCGTCGGCGGCCCCGGTGCCGTGTTCTGGATGTGGGTCACCGCATTCCTCGGCGGCGCTTCCGCTTTCGTTGAATCCACCCTCGCTCAGATTTATAAGAAGAAAGACCCCGAGGGCGGCAGCTATGGCGGCCCGGCTTACTATATTGAGGCTGCTCTGCACAGCCGTGTGCTTGCCATCGTTTTCGCAATTGCCCTGATCTTCACCTACGGTGTCGGCTACAATATGCTGGCCTCCTACAATCTCCAGTCCTCCTTCTCCGGCTTTGGCTTCTATACGGCCAATCCTGCCCTTGTCCCCATCATCATCGGTGCCGTCGTTGCCCTGCTGACCCTCTACTGTCTGCTCGGCGGCGGCAAGCGCATCGCCAAGATCACTGGCGTTCTGGTTCCCATCATGGGTGTGCTCTATGTCCTGCTGTCCCTCATTTGCCTCGTGCTCAACATTGGCAACATCGGCAGTATGTTCAAGATGATCTTCGCCGATGCCTTCAACTTCAAGGCCATCTTCGGCGGCTTCCTCGGCTCCTGTATGATGCTCGGCTTCAAGCGCGGCCTGTACTCCAACGAAGCCGGTATCGGCTCTGCTCCCAATGCTGCTGCGGCTGCTGATGTCTCCCATCCCGCCAAGCAGGGTCTTGTGCAGATGCTCTCCGTGTTCATCGACACCCTGCTGCTGTGCACCGCCACCGCATTCATGTGCCTGTGCTCCGGTGTTGCTCCCGCAGAAGACCTCGCCGGTGCTCCCTATGTGCAGGCAGCCCTCTCCTCCACCTTCGGCAAGGTCGGCCCCATCTTCATCGCCGTGGCCATGTTCCTGTTCGCCTTCACCACACTGCTCGGCAACTTCTACTACATTGAGAACTGCTTCGCCTACATCCTGAAGAAGACCCCCTCCAAGCTGTTCATGAACATCGTCCGTGTGGTCGGCGCTGTGCTGATCTTCCTCGGCGCTATCGTGTCCTTCGGCTTCGCATGGGATATGGCGGATATCTGCCAGTGCATCCTCGCGTTCATCAACATCCCCGTTTGTATCGTCCTCGGCGGCGTTGCTTACCGCGCCCTTGATGACTATGTGGCACAGAAGCAGGAAGGCAGGAATCCCTCCTTCAAGGCAAAGAATGTCGGTGTCAAAGTCAAAACCGATTTCTGGAACTAAGCAAGAATACCAACCCCATACAGGACGGCAGTTCAGCGCACTATACGCATAGAACTGCCGCCCTGTGTTGCTGCACTCCGGCCTTTTGGGGTCAGAGCACAGGAAAATATTGGACAGCTCTAAAAAATTCATCACAAGCGCAATAAAAAACCTCGAGAATACTGGCTGTATTCCCGAGATTTTTTTGTACAGATTCGACTGTGATGAATTTTTAGAGGTGACCTTTTGCAATTTGAGAGGGTATTGCGTTCACTCGTCGTCTTCGATATCTCTGCCCTTCTCTGCGGCAGTGACGGTGATGACGTGGCTGCTGACGAGCATATTATCAAAATACAGCTCAACCTGATAGCTGCCCTCCTTAATGGGGGCTTTGGTGGAGGTCATATAGCAGCCATTCTTCCAAAGCTCTACCCATGGGCAGGTGGTTGTTAAGTACTTGCCAACCTTACCGTTCGAATCGCGGAAGACGATCGTAACAGCGGTTTCATCCTTATCTCTGGTCTTATACTTCTCTGGTGCTTCCAGAATAACTGCAATACCGGCATCGGCAATATACGTATCGCTGGTCTCACCGAGATCAGAAATTTTCCAATTGGTCTTCTCTGGCAGGGGGTAGAGCGTCAGCTTGCTGTCCTCTGCGGCAAAATCATGTGCTGCAAAAGTACCCGCCTCTGGGGTTGTCACGGTCAGGGTATTGGCACCGATAACAGAATCGCCACTGGCCGGCACCAAAGTTACCTCCAGCTCTGCGTTGGCAGGCAGACCGCTGAGCAGCACAGACTGTTCCTCTGGCGCTTCAATACTGCCGCTCTGTTCGGAATCGCCGCTGACCTTGTAGTTGACTACCCAGCCGTTCTCCAGCTCCGGCTCGCTGCTGGTCCAGGTAACCAGAACACTGCCTGCATCCTGCGGCTCTGCCTCCAGAGATGTCAGTACAATAGCGTTGGCGGGCAGAGAGGCAAATAGCGGTGTCTTCATTCCCTCCGCATTCACAGTAAAGGTATACGCCGTATTCATATCTACGCCTGAGAAGGTTGCGACACATTCGGTAACCTCAATTGTCTTATCGTATTCACCGCCGGCACACTGTACTGTCCAGCTCTTCGGCTCATCCTTCAAATTTTCCCAAGTAACAGTGAGCGAATTCTCCGTGGCGAAGGATACCCGGAGATTGGTTGCTTCCACATCGGCAATCATTTTCAGCTGGCACTGCGTTTCGCCGCTGAGATAAATTGACTCCGTAGGCTGCAATGCAAAGGTATAAGTGTCATGGAGCTGCAAATTGGGAATCTGAACGGTATGCCCGGAGAATTTGACAGAGCCGGAATCACTGCCATCGGAGGTATAGGAAATCGTCCATTCCTCCGGCTCAGGGCCAGAGACTACCATATTAAGCTCCGCAGTGGTACGAACGTTGCCGGACAATGCCGTGAATGAAACGATCTGGGTCAGCGCTTCTGTGGCGGCACTGACATAGGTGCTACCCTGAAGCTTATGGAGCTTACCGGGATAGAAGCGGATCGTATACTGTGTGCCGGGTGTCAGGTCGGTAAAGCAAACCAAACCCTTTCCTGCAATACTGGGGAAGGTGTTGCCGTAGGCATCTGTACACTGCCATGTCATCTCAGGATCGGGCGTACTGAGGGAGTAGGTCACTGTGATTGTGTCTGCTGTGCGGCTGGAAACGGTCAGGTCGTTCATGGTGACCAAATACCAGTTGGCGTAGAAATAAACAGCGGCTGAGGCAATAAAGCCCAGTACCAGCACGACAAGCAGGATGGGCAGCCAAATCTTTTTTCGTTTTCCGGTCTTTTCCGGCGCTTTAACAGCGGCCTCATTTGGCTCAAGATCGGGTGCGGCGGGGGAAGGCTCCTGTGGCTCGGTCAGCACATCACTGACCGAAGCAAGAAGCTCGTCTATATTCTCATCATCCTTGGGGCTATCTTCTCTGGGTGCTTCCTCTGTGGGTTCTTCTGTGGGTTCTTCTGTTGCTTCAGCGGGGGCTTCATCATTAGCCGATTCCTCAGCGGGAGGTTCCTCCTCCAGTGGCAGAGGTGGAACCAGAATATGGTCATGCACCTCATTGCGCTGCATATAGAGAGTCAACGCCTGCTTAAACTCTGCGGGAGTTGCATAGCGTCTGTCAGCATCGGGATTGCAGGCTTTGGCAATAATTTCCGCCAGCTCATAGTCTGCATATTGCGGTGCAGGCAAGGTCTCTGTTTTCAGCTTTTCTCTGCGTTCATCGGCGGTAATATGCGCCTGATCGTCAAAAGGCAAATGGTTACCGTTAAATATATAGTAAAGCGTCAGACCCAAAGCATAGATATCGCCTGTCTCATTGGGCTGCCCCAGCAGCTCAAACAGCTCCGGCGCAGAATAATCATTGAGATAGTGATCCGGCACCGAGCAATAGCGCAGATCCTCCAGCGACATCAGCCCCAAATCACCTAACCGAAAGCTTCCCTTGCTGTCGATAAAGATATTTTCCGGCTTGAGATTTTGATAGGTATAACCCGCTTCACGCAATGCACTGAGACTGTCGCACAGATCAATGCCGCAGTTCAGCGCCTGAAGTTGGGTGATGGCCTTATCCTGAAGGAAGCTCTGCAAGGACTTCATGCGGGACATCAGCAGGTAGACATCAAAGCCCACGCCCTCCTTGGGCTGAATCTGATGGCCTAAAACGCCGGTCAATACACCTTTGGCAGAGAGTTCCTGCAAAATCTCTGCCTCCTGCGAAAGTTCCTCGGCAATGGCCTTATAATATTCGTTGGCGCTGTCCTCATTGGCAACTGCGCCGGTGAGAATAAGTGCCTCCGCTTTGGTTTCAGATTCGGGGATAGAGATATGCTTGAGCACAAACTGCTCCTCCGTCTCGCTGCGGGTGAGGTAGAAGCATTGGGTTCTGCCGCGATCGCTGAAGCACTCGCCAATGCTAAGACCCTCTGTCAGCGGGGAAATTGGTTTCATCTCAGACATTTCATCGCCTCCCTGGGATGGTACGGATGGAAAAACGCATCCAGTTCATGTCAATGCCGTACACCTTCAGCATTCGATAACTCCTCTATCTTATATAATATGATAAATTTCAGAAAAAAGCAACAATATTTATTGTGTTACCATTGCAAAGATGATATACTATCTTTGTATAAATCATGCTGATGCCCAAGGAGTTTATCATGGATAACCTGATTGTATGTGAATTCTGCGGAACGACCTATGATCCGCGCAATGGCTACTGTCCCATCTGTCAGGGGCAACCCACGGGAATGAACAACTATATGGGGGATCATTTTGATTATGATGAGCGCCCTCTGGAGGAGGAAGCTCGACCCAAACGTAAGCGAATTGCTGGGAAAATTGCTGCACTGGTTGTACTGACTGTGCTGCTGGTTAGCTTTACGGGCTATATTCTGTATTCCTTTGAGCTGCTGCCCTTTCTGAAGGCAGAAACACCTGTTACGGAAAATGAACGCATTCCTTGCACGTCGCTTGCCATTGATGCCGCTGAGCTGAGCCTGACAGAGCAGGGACAGAGTGTGCAGCTGCATACCTCCGTCCTTCCCGCAGATACCACCGATCGGATCATCTTCTCTTCCAACCAGCCTACCATCATCTCTGTCACCCAGGAGGGGATTGTCACCGCCAAGGGCGAGGGCAGCGGTTGTATCACCGTCCTGTGCGGTGAATATATAGCTTACTGCAACGTCACCTGTAGTTTTTCCAAGCCCGCGCCTGAGGTAAAGCCGGAATCCTAAACCTGATCCTCAGTACCAATGGAATAAGCTGAAACCGGCTGTCTGCAACATGGACAGTCGGTTTTTGCACACTGGAAAAGGAGCCGCATCTCAACAAGAGAGGCGACTCCCAAACGATAAAAAGGAGCACTTATTGGTGTACATCCATTCCAGGTACGTCATCATCATTGGGGTCAGATGCCAGAGTTTCGTGGAAATAAACACGCTTCCGTTCTCGCTGCGTTTCGATCATATTGGAAAGCAGTTCCTTGACCTCCTTGGCATTTTTTACATTCTCCAGCGTAAATTCCTTTCTGGAGGCATCGGAGCTACAGCAATGGATGGAACCAACGCCATCTATGCGCTGGCGGAGCGTCTGCCGCAAGGTAACATCCAGAATGCGATAGAGCCAAATTTCATCTTCTACTCTGGTAAATACACCGCTGCGAATATAAAGCCGATCCTCGGTCAGTGCGTAGCGGGTAAAGGAGAGCGGCATTCCAAACAGGCCGCGTTTCTTATCGCTCCAAATCTCTTTCATATCCATAACTCCCTTCCAACATCCGGGCAGCAAATGCCCGGTTTCTGGCTCGATTATATCATGGTATTTTCAATTTGGGAAGCTTTTTCCATCTTTTTTGCGAAGATTAAATATTTAATATATTATATATTCCATAGGCCACACCGTCCTCCTCATGGGATAAGGTGAGCGCATCAGCGACATATTGGCACAGGGGCGTTGCATTGGCAACCGCGATACCACACCCGGACATACGAAGCAGCTCAGCATCGTTGTCTGCATCTCCAAAGGAGGCCAACTGCGTCGGGGAAAGCTTTAGCTGATGAAGCACCCAAGCAACACCGGTATGCTTTCCGGTCTCCTGCTGAGAAAATTCCAGACGCTGAGGAGATGAAGAAGTTATGTAAACCTCTGGAAGCTGCATTTCAAACCTTCTTCGCAGGCGATCCATTCGTTCGGTCTCCCAGCATATGACATCCACACTATCCAATTCTTTTGCATGATTCAGAAGAAATGCACGAATATCTTCCCTGCACCTTCGTGTTGCAAAGAGATAAGCCATCGCCTCAGGACTGGCCCCATAGCTCTCTGGAGATGCCATATACTCCCGATCTGCATAAGCAATTCCATCCACAAAGGCCTCATAGGTGACCCCCGGTTCATCGGAAAGCGCCAAAATTTTCTCCGCCGCCTCCGGGGGAAGTGTGCGGCGCATCAGCACCTGCCCATCGGGGATACGGCATACCGCCGCTCCATTGGAGGTCACGGCATAACGGATACCGGGAAACGTACGGATTTCCTCCGGGAGTGTGGAAAATGCCCGCCCGCTGGCAACGATTACTTCAATGCCCTTTCCAAGCGCATATTCCAAGGCGGCGCGGTTGCCGGAAGACAGCTTCCCATCACGTGTTAGTGTCGTTCTGTCCAAATCCAGTGCAATACAGCGGATATCCATAAGCATACACCCTCCCTTTTTGATAATCTACCACATTTCTTCAAAAATAGCAAGGAAATCTCGAAGGCAGGGAAGACAGGGGACGGTTCTCTGTCTTGCCAGCAAGACAGGGAACCGTCCCCTGTCTTCCGTTATCGGTATTATCTCGATTCTAATGTTGCCTGTATCTGTGGTGATCTTGCATTTACCGCCTGAAGTCGTTTCGGGCACATCCATATCGCCGGTATCGCTATGTGCGATAAATACTTTGGAGGATAGGAAAGAACCGATTACATCGCCGGTGTCGGTATGGATCTCCAACTCGCCAGCATCACATCCATCAAACTGCACATCACCCGTGCTGCGTTCAATAGAAATTCTTTCTTCCGCGACAACATTTTTTAAAGTGATGTCCCCTGTGCCACCATTGGAATTGATGCTATTGCAGGAAATATCGGTCAGTCTTGTATCTCCTGTACTTACACAAATGCCGACATTACCCTCACAGGAAACGGACTGAACGTCCACATGACCGGTCGATACCGTCAGATCAAGCTCTCCTACAGATAAATTCTGTAAATGCATATCGCCTGTACTGGTTTCGATACGCATCCGTCCCAAGGAAGAGGCGAGACTGTCAACATGACCTGTGCTGAGGCTCAGATCCATGCTGCTGAAGCATCATACAACAAACGATCAGCAATAATACAAGAGCTTTTTTATTGTCCTGCGGCATCAAATCCCCCCTTCCTATGGTAAAAGAGTTCAAATAAATATAGAACGATTCTTTCGGTTTTACAATATGCGAGCGTAATCTTTTCGTTAGGTTTGCTGTCGGACGCGGATTCCTTCATCGTCGGGTATAGTTCAAATCCCCCCGCGCAGTCGATTGCCGAGTTCTTTGCAGAGCTAAAAACCGTAAAAAGTACACCAGCATTTTTGCCTTGTTTTAGGCATCAGAAACGAAAAAACGGCTCCGGGACAGCCGTGTTGGCCATCTCGAAGCCCGATTTACCTCATTTTATGCGATTTTTCCTGTATTTTTCCCTAAAACGCGAAAAGAAACGTCTTTTGCCTTGGTAGACAAAAGACGTTTCTTTTGTGTCTAAGAGCGACCAAACGGTACTGATTTGAGGTAAGAAACACAAAAAGTAACATCCACCTCAATCAAAATCATATAAGAGCGTATCCACGCCGGCAGTTTCCATTGCTTCTTTGAGTTCTTGCGGTTCCATCAAGTCAAGTTCAAATTCATCATATCCGGCTTCGCTGAGCAATTTCATATCGTCAGCATAGACAAGGTTCGTTCCGATAAAGGTGTCTTCAAATTCTTCCTCTTCATCCTCTGTTTCGGAAATGCCGTCATTTTCCGTTGAATCGTTCCTGGGCGTCATCAAGGATTCAAATCCTTTGAAAAGAGGATTGATTTCTGTTGTCACTTCTTTCGGCGGATCGTTTCTGAGCGAAAGCAATTTCTCCCGATCTTTTTCAATGGCATCCCAGTCATGCTCAAATGCTGACTTAGGCGTTGAATCAATTTCTATCGGCGGTATGTAAATATCATCGTCAATGTCAACCGTGTCATCATCAAAAGCACCTTCTGCGCCGAGAAATCCAGCAAGCGTTGCCATTTCGTCGTCGGATGTGTGACCGAGTCCCATCGCAAGTCCGGTGGCCGCCCATTTGTCCACCTTGCCGTTTTCGTCACGGGTGGCTTCCACCGCACCTTTGATTTCAATCGTATTACATATATCTTCAACCAGCCAATCAAAAAATCCCTTTTCGTCTTTTGCCATAACAAATACCCCTTTCGGTCTTTCACTTATATTTTATCATATTTTGTGTCCGTTTTATGGTACATTGTACTTATTTTCCGATTCTTTTGAAAAATCCCCGTCCGTGACGGCTGTAAAGCCGCATCGGGCCGCCTGCCATCAATTTTTTATATTCTTCGTTTGTCTGCCAAATCTCTTTTTTTCTTGCTCGACAGCTTGGACAGCGGATCGGAGCCGTCCATCCCCGTTCGGCATAACTTTCTTGTTTTTTCACGGTAAAAACGAAATTGTTGTAGCAGTCCTGGCAGCGAATTACTTTATCTTTCATCTTTTTGTCCTCCTGTCATATCGCTTTCAGCATCGACTGAAAGGTGATGTTTAACTGAATCGTTCCGTCGGTTCTCGGATAGATTTCAAAGTTGTCGGCTTTGGAGATCATCTCGGTAAACTGCGGTATGTTGCAGACGGTCAAGTCAGAAAGCTGTGCCGTGATCGAACCCATATTGAACATCTCGCAAATGTCAATGTCAAGTTGTCCTTCCTCGTGATTTTTACAAAGAATGTCTTTCAGTTCTGCGGCGGTCTGCATCATGGTTTTATAGCGGTCAAAGTCGATCATTTTCACCCTGTCCTTCGGCAAAAGGTCTAAAAAGGCGAGCAAAGCATCAACTGTTGCACCGTATTCGTAATCGTTTTCGTGGAATTCGTTTCTCATCTTTTTTCTCCTCTCATTTTGCAAAAATCAATACAAGAATAAACAGTAGCAGAGCCAGTGGCGGACAAGCCGCCGTCAGGATAAACAGTGTAATCCAAAATATTTTTTCTTTCATCACTTTCGCCTCCTTTACCAAAAGAAACAACTTTCACCGGCAAACATCGACCGGAAGGCATCGTCTCGTTCCTTTTGCGTGCTTTGTTCGGTTGTTGTTCTCATTGCGCTTTGCTGTGGCTTTTGTTCTTGCTTGAATGTGTACTCTCTCATTGCCATCCTTTCGTAAATTTTCTCTTGGATTTCTTCTGCGTACTTTGCCAGTGCCATCTTTTTGTTCTCCTTTTGTTTTTTATTTATTACCGCAAAGGGGGGTCACCCTTTGTGCTAACCGAAATTTGTTTTCCACACCCGTATACCGTAAAGGGGTGGGGTGCTTCTCCTGCCGCCCTTAAAGCGGCTTTGCGGGAGTGGCGGGTCGGTCGGATGTCATTGCGAATCACATCTTCTTTTTGTGCTTTCATTTTATCTTTTTTCAAAAAGAAATGATTGTTTTTCCACGTGCAGGTTTTGACAATAGCTAACAGAGGCATTTTTTTGAAATGTTGATTTTTCTCTGTTTTGCAGTATAATAAAGGCAATAAATTAGGAGGGTTGCACATATGACCGGCAGCGAAAGATTTGATATAGCCACTGGCAAAATAGAATCAGAAATAAAAAAGGTAAATAAGTCTCATACCCAAATTGCCATTGAAGCTGCAAGTAGCATCGGATTCTCAGACAGAGATTTATCTACTGTATTCCGTTTTTTATGCGGTAAAACGTTGATTGACTATATACGGGAAAGAAGAATGATGGCGGCTACCAAAAACATATTGGACAGTGAAACTTTCAACGCACAAAATGCGGTTGAAATATCCGGATTGGGAGATCAACCGACATTTAATAAGAGATTCAAAGTAGTACACGGCATTACGCCAAAAGAATTATTTGAAAAAAAGGATACGTCTTTTTATAAAGTAAAACTCACTTGGGATAAGCTCGGGAACACAGAAGTTGTCCCTGTATCAGCCGAGGAAACTGCACTTCCCTCGGTGGCAGTCCCTAAAATATTCGACATAGAATATTCAAAATATACGGAACTAAAAGGCATTATAGAGCTTCAGGAATTATATGGCTTTGACGAACTGCAAAGCGAAATTGCATACTACATATATAAAACGCATAACGTTCCGTTGAAAGATTCCTTCCGTTTCGTTGATGAATATGAATACCGCGAATACACCAAAGAAGATGAAGAAAAAGACAAACGAGAACTGAAGGACTTTTTTGGATTGCCTGAAGATTACCAATTTGCACCGGAAGAAGATATTCCACACCTAAGTCGTGAAGAGTTTTACGAAGAACGAGTAAAACAAGATGCCAACAACCCGGAAATCCGATATGTCTATTTCAATTGTGAAATGAACAATATTTACACGGTGTATAACGTTATTGATTTGTTCCACCGTGCCGGAATTCAAAACATTGTCGGATTTGATACGGATGTCATCGAAATATGTGCATACAACAAAATTGACATTGCATATTGTTGGAAAGCGATTAAATATTACAAAGAACACGCAACGAAGTATTATGGTAAGGACGCTTTTGCGGAATACGTCAATTACATGTTGGAGGGGCGATATATTGAAGAAGCCTTCAGCAATATTATGGAATTAGATGATTACGATGAGCTTGATAATACCGCTTATGTAAATCTTGTTTGTAAGGAAATGAACGAGTACGATGCAGATGACCCATTCGAAAAATGGGCAGCGGATGAAACAGATTATTCGGATAAATATAGGTAAGTACTGTAGTTCAAATCCCCCCGCGCAGTCGATTGCCGAGTTCTTTGCAGAGCTAAAAACCGTAAAAAGTACACCAGCATTTTTGCCTTGTTTTAGGCATCAGAAACGAAAAA
>JAZRZL010000086.1:0-26528 GCA_045601345.1 Faecousia sp.
TAAGGGCACCTCTAATTATTCTTCGCGGGCGAATCTGCGGGTCTTATTTCCGTCAGATTTAATAAAAATCTTGAAAATACGTCAAGTATTCTCTGCGATTTTTATTGAATCTGACAGAAAAATCCCTCGCAGCTCGCCTCACGCAGAATAAATAGAGATGCCCATAAATAAAAAGGCGGCTACAGCATTTTTCGATTTGCTGTAGCCGCTAATTTTTGGATTATCCATTCATTTTCAGTTTTTGCCCGATGATTTGACCGTCCCGGATATAGACGCGAAGCACTCTGCGGGAGACCGCACAGGTCAGCTCATAGGGGATGGTAGAAGCCATTGCGGCCATGTCGTTGATGGAGGCTTTGGTGCCGAAGAATTCTACCTCATCGCCTACGCCCACATTGGGCAGATCGGTGAGGTCGATCATGCACATATCCATGCAAATGCGCCCGCGGATGGGGGCAAGGCCGTCCTTGGTCATGACGCTGTAGCGGTTGGAGAGGATGCGGAACAGGCCGTCCGCGTAGCCGATGGGCAGAACACCCATGCGGGTGGGGCGGTCGGTGCGGTAAAGTCGGCCATAGCTGATGGTGGTATCCGGGTCATAGTGCTTTTCCGCACCAATGACACTTTTCAGGCGCATGACCGGCTGAAGCCCCAGCTCTTCGGCATAATCGCCGTAGCCGTAAAGCAGCAAGCCGGGGCGCACCATATCCATCCAGCCTTCCGGGTAGCGAGCTGCCGCGCCGGTATTGGTGCAGTGGCGCAGGCGGAAGGAATGGCCGCCTGCCTCAATGGCAGCAATGGCGCGGGTGAAGCGGTCAAGCTGCAATTTGGTATAGACCTTGGAGTCTTCGTCTTCCTCATCGGATACGGCAAAGTGGGTGAAAATGCCCTCTGCATTTAAGTGCTCCATGGCACAGACCTTCTGTGCGGCAGCAACGGTATCTGCAAAATGGTTGTCATCGCACATAAAGCCCAGACGGGACATACCGGTATCCAGCTTGACGTGTACCTTCAGGGTTTCGCCCATCTTTTCGGCTTCTGCGTTATAAAGCAAGGCGGCCTCTAAACTGGTCACAGCCTGGGTGATGTGGTTGGCAATCAGAAGAGGTACCGCTTCCGGCGGGGTGTGCCCCAGAATCAGGATGGGGCAGGTGATGCCATGATAACGGAGTTCTCTGGCCTCGTCTATACTGGAAACGGCCAGATAGTCAACGCCCAGCTCTTCCAGACAGCGGGAGACCTCTACAGCGCCATGTCCGTAGGCATCGGCCTTGACCACACCAAGGAAACGGGTGTTCACCCGGCTTTTCAGCGTTTTGAAGTTATGCTCCAGAGCAGACAGATCAATTTCCGCCCAGGTTCGTTTCAGATCGGTATACATAAAATTTCCCCCTTATACAGCATGAGGAACCGGGATGGTTGCCCGGTTCCTCGTATTTTCAGTCAATATCGCGGATCACTTCATCCGGCGGCACATCCAGAAGCTCCGGATTGCGAAGCAGACGGCGAAGGTATTTCAGCACCTTGGCATAATAGAAGCCGTCCACCGTGCGCTCATCCAGATTGAAGGAGTAGTCAATATATTTGCGGACAACCACATTTCCCTCAGCATCTATTTCGTTTACCCGATATTTCTCACCGAAGGCGCAGAAGGCGGGTAAGTTGCCGAAATCGTAAAGGTGATGCACGACCACGGGAATGCCCAGAGAGGCCATAGAGGTGAAGAAAATGGAGCCATGGAAGGGGCTGACCTCAAGAAGTGCCTTGGGCAGCAGGTCGAAGTAATCCAGCAGCTTGAGCAGCCAGATGGTGAATTTCAGGAAAACACCGGGGATGTAGTTGATATAGCGTGCTACATTATCAAATGTAGAGTTGAGCGGCGTATTGTGCACCTCCTCCACGGCGGCGTGGAATTTGTCGTAGACATCGCGGGAGGTATCGTGCGGGTTGAGATGGAGCTTGATGATGGTATCCGGGGCAGAAATCGTCATCTCTTTTTTGATGACCATGCAGAATTGCAGATCTTCATCGCGGGTGTAGACCGTCTGGCCGGAAAGGAAGCGGTTGCAGCCGGGGTATTTTGCCACACAGCGGACATAGGCGGCCAAAAATAGCTCGGTGATACCGAAGCCGGTGAGACCCTCCTTGCGCTTAGCACGGATGTATTTTTCGATTTCGGTAAGCTCTATACGGTCGCGGATATGGTTGGAGGCACCGTTGCGGTTGGGCATGATGTAGTTGGCAACGCGGGAGATGGGGTTGAGGTTACGGATTCTGCGTCCATCCTTGCGGTCACCCCAAGTGGGGTGATATTTGCCGTCATTGTGCTCTCTGGCAGCAAAAATGGCAAACAGGAAGCCCAGCACAGTCATTGCGTCATAGAGAAGCAGATATGCTCCATTGAGAAGGAAATGGCGATTCTCATACACATAGAAGCTGGTGACAGCGGCCAGCATCAGGCACAGCAGAAAATACAGCCGGGGAGCGCGGCCTGCCGTGACCTTGCGGTAGAGAACCCAACCGGCAAACGCCACAATCCAGTAAAGGAGGACAAAACGGAAGCGGTCAATGCTGCCATAGGCGCAGATGCACATATAAGCGGCGAACAGAAACACGGGAGTTGCCGTTTTATAGAAATGCTCTTGACCGTCAAGCAGAATTCGGAGGATAAAAACGGTTGCCGCGAACACCGGCAGCACGATCCGAAGCCACACCGTCATGGTATCTGCGCCTTTCTCGCAGAAGAAAGCGATGCGGGTAAAGATTGAGAGCAGAAGGAGTGCCGCCGCAACCCATGTCAGCGCATTTTTGCGGCTGACATAATAACTTACTTTCGTATTCATGGCCTGATTATACCACGAAAGACCCGCCTTGCGCAACAAAAAACTGCGTTTGTTTCGACCCAATATGTAGAAAAAAATCTCTTTTTTATTGGAAATGATTTGACATCTCTCCGGTGTGTGTTACAATGAATATAGAAGGCTTGGGAAAATCGTATCCAGGTTTATTGAATACAGGAGGCGAATGCAATGAATGAATATAAGAAACTGTTTTACAAAAATCAGGCGCAGACCATCATCCGGCATTTAAACGAGCGGAAAATGGAAGGCTATTACTGTGAGGATGTGACGGCAGCAAAAGCAAAGGTGCTGGAGCTTCTTGGCGATGGCGCAAAATCGGTCGGCTACGGTGGCTCCGTCACCTTGGATGCCAACGGCTTTAAGGAGGCCATTGCTGAAGCGGGTCATCACCTGATTCGCAGAGAGAATGCCAAAACGCCGGAGGAAAAGAAAGAAATTGACCGCGAGCTTATCTGTGCGGACGCATTCCTGATGAGCACCAACGCAATCACGCTTGATGGAGAGTTGATTAATATTGACGGCCACGGCTCCCGCGTGTCCTTTATGATCTACGGCCCGGAGCAGGTAATCAT
Source organism: Faecousia sp. (assembly GCA_045601345.1). GTDB lineage: Bacteria > Bacillota > Clostridia > Oscillospirales > Oscillospiraceae > SVMC01. Next base: position 3,434 of record JAZRZL010000086.1, read on the forward strand.
TGTCGCGGGAATGAACAAGGTGGTCTCCACGGTAGAGGAGGGCATCCACCGCACCCGGAATGTGGCAGCGCCGCCCAACACGGTGCGCCTCGGTATTGATACCCCCTGCGCACAGACTGGCCGCTGCGGCAATTGCCTCAAGCACACCATCTGCTCCCAGATCGTTATCACCCGCGATTCCAGAATCCCCTTCCGCATCAAGGTCGTCCTGGTGGGAGAAGAGCTGGGCTATTAAATAAAAAGAAGAACTGCCGACAAATGATTAGTTTGTTGGCAGCTTTTCGATACTTTTGGTTCGAGGACACAGAAGTAATCTTGCACTAAAAACAGTTGCAAAAATAAAACATATGATATATACTATGAGTAACAAGAGCAGGAGGTGGCGAAGTTGGGACAGAAAGAGAAACTGATTGAGCGCTTGAAGGCGAAACCAAAAACATTTACTTTTGATGACGCAGAGAGCCTGCTGCGTTACTTTGATTACCGAAGATCAAACAAGGGTAAAACGAGCGGATCACGAATTATGTTTGTGTCGGACGATCATCCACCCATTTTGATGCATAAACCGCATCCTCGCAAGGAACTATTAGAGTATCAGGTAAAGCAATTGATTGAATTTTTGGAACAGGAGGGACTTCTATGAATAATACAATGGAATACAAAGGATATATCGGCAGCGTGGAGTTTTCCGAGGAAGATGCTCTGTTCTACGGCAAGGTAATGGGCATCCGGGCAATGATCTCTTATGAGGGAGAAAATGCAAAGGAACTGATTGCCGACTTCCATACCGCAGTTGACGATTATCTGGAAATGTGTGCGGCAGAGGAAATTGAACCGGAGAAGGCCTACAAGGGTAGCTTTAATATCCGTATCTCTCCGGAGCTGCATAAACAGGCGGTCATTAGTGCAACGGCGCGGAATATGACATTGAACAGCTTTGTGGAGAGTTCTATACAGAGGGCTGTTGTATCCAATACCTAAATCTGCTTAAATAAGGATAATTATTATGAATCAAGAAAAAGAAGAACAAAAAATTACCGAACAACCAAAAGAAGAAAAGCAGCAAACAAAGTCTGAAAAAGCACGAAATGGTATAATCGGAGGAATAATATTGTCAATTCCGTTAATCGTGCTTATCATTTTAATATATAAAAGAGTAAAAGAAAATGTATTTGGGAAAATACTGATTTTCATTTTGGGGTTTTTGGCATTCATATGCTTGATGGTAGCATTGAGCAGTTATTCAGACTTGCGGGATGCCAGAAAGATTGAGCGTTTACAGGAAGAAGCAAAAAAAGAAGAACTGGAGTTCTCTGAGATTGATCTTGGCAAAAGAGCTTTGCGCGCTGAAAAACTTTTTAAGATGAATCAGAAAGAACTTATGCGATACTATGATCTGAACATCGCACAAACGAAGTTTCTTTCAGTTTTAGGAATCATAATGATATTTTTTGGTGTTATTATTATTGTTGCATCTGTAGTTCTATATTCGTCAATCGAAATAGATAAAATTGCTCTCTTGGTTGGAAGTATTAGTGGTATTATTGTAGATTTCATAGGAGCTATTTTTATAAAAATGTATACCCAAAATATAGAAGCAGCAGTGAAGTTCCATGCAAAATTTGCTGATAGCAATAATTTACTTCTTGCCAATTCTATAGCCAATAAAATTGATAATGATGATCTGCGTGAAGACACTTTAGCAGAATTAGCTAAAGGAATTGTTGTGCAATAAACGGACTCAGATAAATGATGGCAGATGGCAACGCTTTGGCAGCAATAATCGGACTGCCCCAACAGTCTGAGCTAAATCTTCTATACAAATCTGTTTAAGACAGAGATGGAAATGTCGAGTGGGAACGATATTATTATATTTATAAGTGCCCGAAAACCCTTGATAATACAGGGTTTTCGGGCATTAACACAGAGAATATAAAAATATAGTCTTTTGTTCAAAGATACAGAATTGCCTTCGTTTTATAACAAATTACTTTGTTTCAGTATACAACAACATTTTTTGCAACATCAAGACAGAGACCTGTCTCCGATGGTGTTAAGTTAGAAACCCGTTAGTTCTAATGTTCTATGATAGGTGTAGTCAACCCATTCAGTCGGCTTCGCCGACAGCTCCCCTTTCCAGGTGGAGCCTTTGACCGTTGCATAACTTAACACCATTGAAACCCATTCCCCTGTCCTACGGCCTTGTCTTGGGCAGACACAGGGGCGGTGAAGGGAGAACCGGCAGATGTATGCAGATGAGTGTGAACGCAGTCCATCGGCTGCGGCGATTTTCAGGTTTTCCACACCGCAGGTTGTTTTTCAGCAGCCCTACATAGTCTTGATTTTAATATGAAAATAGTATATCATTTATATTACAGAAATTTTGAACAGCGAGGAGGAAACCTGCGAAATGTCAAAGCTAAAAGCGTTTCTGAAACGTAAAAACATTATCTTTTCTGCCAGACGCTATGGAATCGACGCGTTGGGAGCCATGGCGCAGGGGCTCTTCTGCTCCCTTTTGATTGGTACCATCATCAAGACGCTTGGGCAGCAGCTCGGCTGCGACTTCCTTACCGACATCGGCACCTATGCCATGGCGGTCTCCGGCCCCGCGATGGCTATTGCTATTGGCAGAAGCTTAGAGGCTGACCCCATGGTGCTGTTCTCTCTTGCCGCAGTCGGCTGGGCGGCCAATGCTGAGGGAGGCGCGGGTGGCCCTCTTGCGGTGTTGATTATTGCAATTGTGGCCTGCGAGTGCGGAAAGGCCGTCTCCAAGGAAACCAGGGTCGATATTTTGGTCACTCCTGCGGTGACGATCCTGATCGGTGTCGCCCTTGCGAAGCTGATTGCGCCTCCCATCGGAATGGTTGCCAATTCCTTCGGTATCCTCATTGACAATGCAACGAAGCTTCAGCCCCTCTGGATGGGTATTTTGGTCTCCGTTTTGGTTGGTATTGCCCTGACGCTTCCCATTTCCTCCGCCGCCATCTGCTCCGTGCTTGGGCTGACGGGTCTTGCGGGCGGTGCTGCCGTGGCGGGCTGCTGTGCGCAGATGGTGGGCTTCGCCGTGATCTCCTTCAAGGAGAACCGCTGGGGCGGTCTGGTTTCACAGGGTCTTGGCACCTCCATGCTCCAGATGCCCAATATTATTCGCAATCCCCGCGTCTGGATCGCACCGATCCTCTCATCCGCCATCATCGGCCCCATTGCCACGTGCCTCTTTGGCCTTCAGATGAACGGCACGCCCATCAATTCCGGCATGGGTACCTGTGGCCTGTGTGGCCCCATCGGCGTGATCACCGGCTGGTTTGCCCCCGCCGAGGAGGCAATCTCCCGCGGTGCGGCGGCCATGATCCCCACGGGCAAGGATTGGCTGGGTCTGCTCCTCTGTACCATTGTACTGCCCGCCGTGTTAATACCCCTGATTCCCCTCGGCTGCCGTAAGCTGAACTGGGTTCACGACGGCGACCTGAAACTTGATAAAAAAAAGAAGAACTGCCGACAAATGACCAGTTTGCCGGCAGTTTCTTCAATATTAGAGAGAGGGAGAAATGAAAAAGTTTACTCATTGCTGCTTTTAACGCTTATATCATACTTTGGAAATATTACAGATTAAAGAGGGAAATTATTACACAAATATTAATTGTTAAATTTTTTCATACTATTGACATTGGAGCCAAAGGGAAGTATCATAAAGAAAATGAATTAGCACTCTAAATAAGAGAGTGCTAAATACGAAAGGGGAATTGCATATGAATCCTCAAAACTATACGCAGAAGTCCCTGGAGGCCATTCAGGCGGCGCAGGATCTTGCGCTTGCCCATAACAACCAGCAGATTGAGCAGATTCATCTGCTACAGGCGCTGCTTCAGAGCCAGAACGGGCTGATCCCCCAGCTTCTCAAGCGCATGGGGCTGACCCCGGAAAGTTTGGAGGCGGCAGCAGAGCAGGAGATTCGCCGTTTGCCCGCCGTGACTGGCAGCGGCAGAGAAGCAGGAAAATATTATATTGCCCGGGCGGTAGATCATGCTTTTCAGGAGGCAGAGCTTGCTGCTGAGCGGATGAAGGATGATTTTGTCTCCGTAGAGCACCTGTTTCTCGGACTTGTCAAAGCCCCGGATACAACGGTTAAGCGGCTTTTGGATCAGTATCGTATTCAGGAGGAGGGAATTTTGCAGGCGCTGCAAGGTATCCGCGGTACGCAGCGAGTTACCTCCGACAACCCGGAAGATACCTATGAGGCATTGGAGCGCTTCGGCACAGATCTCGTGAAGCGGGCAAGAGACACAAAAATGGATCCGGTGATTGGCCGCGATGATGAAATTCGGAATGTGATCCGCATTCTTTCCAGAAAGACCAAGAATAATCCTGTGCTCATCGGAGAACCGGGCGTTGGCAAGACCGCCATTGTAGAGGGACTTGCCCAGCGCATTGTCAAGGGCGATGTGCCGAAAAGCTTGCAGGATAAGACGATTTTCTCTCTGGATATGGGTGCTTTGATTGCGGGTGCCAAATACCGTGGCGAATTTGAAGAGCGTCTCAAGGCCGTGCTGGCGGAGGTTCGGCAGTCCGAGGGGCAGATCATTCTGTTCATTGATGAGTTGCATACCATTGTGGGAGCAGGTAAAACCGAAGGCTCCATGGATGCGGGCAATCTGCTCAAGCCCATGCTGGCCAGAGGCGAGCTGCACTGCATCGGTGCGACAACGCTGGATGAGTATCGGCAGTATATCGAGAAAGACCCGGCATTGGAGCGCCGCTTCCAGACGGTTCTTGTGAACGAACCGACAGTGGAGGATACCGTTGCCATTCTGCGCGGACTGAATGAGCGCTATGAGGTCTTCCATGGGGTCAAGATCACCGACCCCGCCCTGATCGCGGCGGCAAAGCTCTCCCACCGCTATATCACAGACCGCTTCCTTCCCGATAAGGCCATTGACCTTGTGGATGAGGCCTGCGCCATGATTCGCACAGAAATGGACTCCATGCCCACAGAGCTGGATATCATCTCCCGCAAGATCATTCAAATGGAGATTGAGGAAGCCGCCCTGAAAAATGAAGAGGATGCCATGTCTGCTGCCCGCCTGTCTGAGCTGCAAAAGGAAATGGCAGAGGAACGCGATACCTTCAATGCCATGAAGGCCAAGTGGGAAAACGAGAAAAACGCCATTGCCCGCATCCGTCAGCTCCGCGAACAGTTGGAGGCCATCAATGCCGACATTGAGCGGGCAGAGCAGAGCTATGATCTGGAAAAGGCTGCCAAGCTGAAATATGGCGACCTGCCGGAGACCAAAGCCCTTTTGGAGCAGGAGGAAAAGCTGGCACAGAATGCCAAGGATTCCAACCTGCTTCGGGATAAGGTCACAGAAGAGGAAATTGCCCGCATTGTTGAGCGCTGGACGGGGATTCCTGTGGCTCGCCTGATGGAAGGGGAGCGGGAAAAGCTCCTGCATCTGGATGAGGCGCTCCATCGCCGGGTGATTGGGCAGGATGAGGCGGTGCAGAGTGTGGCGGAAGCCATTCTCCGCAGCCGTGCGGGCATTCAGGATCCCAACCGTCCCATCGGCTCGTTCCTGTTCTTAGGTCCCACCGGTGTAGGCAAGACAGAGCTTGCCCGCGCATTGGCGGAAACACTCTTTGACGATGAAAAAAATATGGTGCGCATTGATATGTCCGAGTATATGGAGAAGCACAATGTCTCCCGCCTCATCGGTGCGCCTCCCGGCTATGTGGGCTATGAGGAGGGCGGCCAGCTCACCGAAGCGGTGCGCCGCAGACCCTATTGTGTAATCCTCTTTGATGAGGTCGAAAAAGCGCACCCGGATGTATTCAATGTTCTTTTGCAGGTGTTAGACGATGGACACATTACCGACTCGCAGGGGCGGCTGGTAGATTTCAAAAATACCATCATCATCCTTACCTCCAATCTTGGCTCACAGTACCTTCTGGAGGGCATGGATGCGGAGGGAAATATTTCCTCCGAGGCAAGGAAACAGGTTGAAAGCCAGCTTCACCGCGCCTTCCGACCGGAATTTCTCAACCGTCTGGATGAGATTGTCTTCTATAAGCCGCTGACAAGGGAGGATATGACCCACATCATAGATCTCCAGATGGATGCGCTCAATCGCCGTCTGGCAGAGCGCCAGATTCACTGCGAATTGACGGATGAGGCAAAGTCCTTCATCATGGATGCGGCCTATGATCCCCAGTATGGCGCAAGACCGCTCAAGCGCTATCTCCAGCATACCGTGCAGACCCGCATTGCAAGGAGCATTGTCTCCGGCAGTGTCCCTCCCAATACAAAATTAAAGGTCACCGCACATGACGATGACCTCAAAGTGTCGATCATTTCATGAAATATGCCGCAGCAGGTGAGGTAAAAGCGCCTGTGCGGCGGCGTAAAGGGGCTGCCTCAAAAAACGAGACAGCCCCTTTTGACATATTATCAGCTTAGTTGATTTTCAGCTTCTCCCACAGCTCGTTGACATAGTCCAGCATATCGGCATCAAGGTTCTGATAGGCATAGGCGTTATACTTTTCGGAAAAATTCCCCTGATCGGGATAGAGGATTTCCATAGCCTCCTCGCCCATTTCCTCAATGTAGTCTTCGCTTTCGTACACCACGCTGTTGGGGCTGGCGTAGTAGATATATTCTGCATTGGCGATGGCGGGTTCCTCGGAGAGCATATAGTTGATGAAAATCTCGGCAAGCTCCTGATTCTGGCAGCAGGAAGGAATACACATGGCATCGACAAAGTAGTTGGTGCGCTCGGGATAGTAGAATTGGAGGTCTATATCCTCGGCCTCGGCATCAAGCATGGTGAAGTAGTCACCGGCATAGTAGGCAGCGATGGCGGCTTCGCCGGATTCCATCATGTTGAAGATTTCATCCATGACATAGCTCTTGACCAGAGGATTCTGCGTTTTCAGCTCCTCCAATGCGCGATCCCATTCCTTGCGGTCGGTGGTGTTGACGCTGATGCCCAGACGGTACATGGCGGTACCGAAGGCATCGCGGGAGTTATTGAACTGGAGAATCTGACCGGCATATTTCTCGTCCCACATCAGATCCCAGTCATTTGCATCGGCTTCATCCACCACATTGGCGTTATACATAATGCCGACGATGCCATAGGTGTAGGGAATGGAATAGGCATCATCCGGGTCATAGTAGAGGCCGCGGAAGGATTCGCCGATGTTCTCATAGTTGGGGATATTGTCAAAATTCAGAGGCAGGAGCATATCCTCCTCCCGCATTCTGGCAATCATGTAGTCAGACGGAATGACCACATCATAGCTCACAGCGCCGCTTTTCAGCTTGGCGTACATATCCTCGTTGCTGGCGAAAGTGGAGTAGTTTACCTCAATCTCCTGACCGTAGGTTTCCTCGTACCATTCCTCAAAGGCAGCGATGGTATCAAGGCTGTCCTCCGAGCCATCGGAGATGTATTCGCCCCAGTTATAGACATTGAGCACCTGCGGGCGGGAGGGAGCAATGGCGAAAATCAGGGCAGCGGCGGCAGCAACTGCCAGAATGCCATAGGCAAGGCGGCGCTTCGTCTTGGGAGACAGCTCTTTTTTACTGCTGCGGCGGCTCTTGCGTGCCTCACGCAGGCGGCGGGTATCCTCATCCCCGATGATGTTGGACAGAAGCAGGAGTGCCAGAATGGTGAAGAAGATGAGGGTAGCCAGCGCGTACATTTTCGGCGTGACCGTTTTCTTGGTCATGGAGTAAATGCGGATGGGCAGGGTCTGGAAATCGTTGCCCTGTGTGAAATAGCTGATAACAAAGTCATCCAGCGACAGGGTGAAGGCCATAATCAGACCCGTAATAATGCCGGGCATGATCTCGGGAATTTCCACCCGGAAGAAGGCACGTAGGGGGGTGCAGCCCAAATCCATGGCAGCCTCGGGCAGGGACTTGTCCATCTGCTGAAGCTTGGGCATGACCTGCAAGATCACATAGGGTAGGCAGAAGGTGACATGGGCAATGAGCATCGTGCCAAAATTCAGGCTGGTGGCATGACCCAGACGGGAGCCGACAAACACGAACATGAGCATAAGGGAGATGCCGGTAATAATATCGGGGTTGATCATGGGAATGTTCGTCACAGTATCCATCGCTGCCCGCAGATAGCGGCTTCGCAGCTTATTCATGCCCACGGCGGCGGCAGTACCCATCACTGTGGAGATGGCCGAGGCGCTGAGTGCCAGAATCAGGGTATTGCGTAAGGCTCCCAATGTTTCGGCATCACGAAACAGCTCGCCGTACCATTTGAGGGAGAAGCCGGAAAAGACGGATAAGCTTTTGGCCTCATTGAACGAGAAGACCAACAGAATGACAATGGGGGCGAAGAGAAAGGCAAACAAAAGAATCGTATAGATTTTGGAGAGTTTTTTCATCGTACACCTCCATACGTGCGCCGGTCAGTCAATCGCTGCATCAAAGCCATAGAGCACAGGAGAATGACCATGAGGATAAAAGCAATGGCGGCGGCAAAATGTAGGTTGTTGGCCACATACTGTCCTTCAATGGCATCGCCAATGAGGAAGAATTTGCCGTTGCCGAGTTTCTGGGAGATATAGAAGGTAGAGATGGAGGGCACCAGCACCATGGTGATGCCGGAGAAGACACCGGGCAGGCTCAGCGGGAAAATGACCCTGCGCAGGACACCGAAGCTGTTGCAGCCCAGGTCTCTTGCTGCCTCCAGAAGGCGCACATCCATCTTTGCCATAACGGAGTAAATCGGCAAAATCATGTAAGGCAGGAAGTCATACACCATGCCCACAATGACCGCGCTCTCTGTGCCGATGATCTTCACCGTGCCCAGATGCAGGAAGCGCAAAATGGAATTGAGAATGCCGGTATCCTGCAAGATGGTCATCCATGCGTAGGTGCGAATGAGAAAGTTCATCCACATGGGAATCATGATGAGGGTAATCATGGTGGATTGTGCCTTCGGGGTGGCACGGGAGATAATGTAGGCAATGGGGTAACCCATGAGTAGGCAGATGATGGTAGAAATCACAGCCAGCTTCAGAGAGCGCCAGAAAATCAGAAGATAGGTGTAAACAACACGCTCTGCACCGTTGGCTCCCTCCACCGTAGAGGTGGCAGTAAAGAAGCGGGTGATATTTTCCAGCGTGAAATGGAACTGGTTGTCCGTGAAGGCATAGTAGGCAATGAACAGCAGGGGAACCACCGTGAACAGGACCGCCCAGACCATATACGGCGCAGGGGCGACGCGCTCATGGAGCTGCACACGCTGTGTCGGCTCAATTCTTTTTTTCATTCATCGTCCTCACTTTCCGCATTCGAAAGCTCGTCAAGCTCGTTGCTGAAGGAGGAATAGTCGCCGAACATACCGGAATATTCCGATTTTTCCATAACATGGATGGCATCCGGCTCAATGTACAGGCCGATGGTCTCACCCTCGCCGACATAGTCGGTGGTCTGGATCATCCACTTGAAGCCGCCGATATCCACGATGATTTCATAATGTACACCCATGAAGGTAACGGAGGTCACCTCGCCGCGAAGCATCCCCTTTTCTACCGGAACAATGTCCACATCCTCGGGACGTACAACCACATCCACGGGGGTATTTTGGCCGAAGCCGCTGTCCACACACTCGAAGGTGTGGCCGGAGAAGCTGACCTGACGGTCGCGGAGCATTATGCCGTCAACGATATTGCTTTCGCCGATGAAGTCTGCCACAAAGGCATTCTTCGGCTCATTATAAATGTCGATGGGAGAACCGATCTGGTGAATCTTGCCCTCACTCATGACCACGATAGTATCGGACATGGACAGAGCTTCCTCCTGATCGTGGGTGACGAAGATGAAGGTGATGCCGGTTTTCTTCTGGATATTTTTCAGCTCCTGCTGCATATCCTTGCGCAGCTTGAGATCAAGGGCACCCAGCGGCTCATCCAGAAGCAGCACCTGCGGGTGGCTGATGAGGGCGCGGGCAATGGCAACACGCTGCTGCTGACCGCCGGACAGGCGGGTGACATTGCGGTGCTCGAAGCCCTTGAGGGCGACCAGTTCGAGAAGCTCATGCACCTTCTCGTTGATTTCGTCCTTGGGCACATGGCGCTCCCGCAGGGGGAAAGCGATGTTTTCAAAAACATTCAGGTGCGGGAACAGGGCATAGCGCTGGAATACGGTGTTGACATTTCGCTTATGGGCGGGAATATCGTTGATGCGCTCGCCAAGGAAGAGGACATCGCCCTCGTCGGGTTGCTCAAAGCCGCCGATAATGCGCAGGATGGTAGTTTTTCCGCAGCCGGAGGGGCCGAGAAGGGTAAGGAATTCGTTGTCGTAGACATCCAGATTGATATCCTTCAGGACGGGTTCTTCCCCATCAAAGGACTTGGTGATATGCTTCAGCTCGATGATTTTCTGCATTTCTTTTCCCCCAAAATAAAAAAATAAAGTGATGCGCGGCTACTGCCTGCGTATCACTTGCATGGCATCGGATAGACCGATGCAGGGGTATCAATAGTTTGTCTCACAGATATGTCGAACGACTCTTATTGACCATTTCACAAGCTTGCCGCAGAGCAGCATTGGTTTATAGTGACCAACTTATAAAACTTGCGCTTTTAACGCAATCAATAACGCAGCATCGCTGCAACCCGCACGAGGCGGTCATCGGCATTCGACCCGGCTGTCCGTCTGGCCTTGGCCGGTACGCGGGAGAAGCACCGGCGGTCGCATATCTGACCTTGGAATTTGGAATACAATTAAATATTCATTTTTAAATATTCATTTTCCAATTGAGACGCTTTATTCTAACAGATAGAAAAGGTGTTGTCAATGCTTTATAAAAGAAAAAATAGAATTTTGTTGCAAAAAAGGCAAACGAAGACGATGGAATGTTTCTCCTGCCTCTCCCTTACATCTCCCGCACCCGTAGGGGCGAGCATTGCTCGCCCGCCCAAAGCTGTAGAAACAAGAAGCGGGCGAGCAATGCTCGCCCCTACGGGTGTGGAGTCGGGGATTAGAAACAGGGGGCGGCTCCCCTGTCCGAGAACCGCCCCCAATGGCGTTAAGTTAGCGACTGTGAAAATTTTCGTCTTGATAGCATTTGCCCCACAGAGGCCAAGGCTTCCCCTTTGGGGAAGCTGTCGAGCGAAGCGGGACTGATGAGGTCATTGGATGCACTGCCAAAACAGAAAATCTTCCGAACATAGAAAGCGCTCAGTTTTAGAAGGCAGACCTCATCCGCCGCCTGCGGGCGGCACCTTCCCCAGAGGGGAAGGCAAGGGCTGTTAACTTAACGCCATTGAGAACCGCCCCTTATCTTTGATTTATTTCTTGGCCTTGGAATCCACCACATCCCGCAGGAGGGCATTGAAGTCATCGAAGCTCATAGAGCCGAGGTCTTCGCCGGTGCGGTAGCGGATGGAGACGGTCTGGTTTTCGATATCCTTGTCGCCCAGGATGACCATGTAAGGAATCTTTTCCATCTGGGCGTTACGAATCTTCTTGCGCAGGGTTTCAGCGCTGTTATCCACACTGACGCGGAAGCCACCTGCGGTGAGCTTGGAGGCGACCTCATCTGCATAATCGGCAGCGCGGTCGGTGATGGTCAGGATGCGAACCTGCTCGGGGGACATCCAGGTAGGCAGTGCGCCTGCGTAGGTCTCAATAAGGTAGGCCAGGGTGCGCTCGTAGCAGCCCAGGCTAGTACGGTGGATGATATACGGAAGCTTCTTTTCGCCGTCCTTATCGGTATAGTACATACCGAAGCGCTGTGCCAGAAGCATATCAATCTGGATGGTGACCAGCGTATCTTCCTTGCCGAAGACGTTGCGATACTGAATATCCAGCTTCGGGCCGTAGAAGGCAGCCTCGTCAATGCCGATTTCGTAGTTGACACCCAGATGATCCAGAATCTGACCCATGATCCGCTGGGCTTCCTCCCACTGCTCAGGGGTACCTTCATATTTATTATTGGGGTTGGCGGGATCCCACTGGGAGAAGCGGAAGGTGCACTTATCCAGAAGGCCGACGGTATTGAGCATATACTTGGACAGCTCCAGACAGCCGCGGAACTCCTCTTCAAGCTGGTCGGCGCGGAGCACCAGATGGCCTTCGGAGATGGTGAACTGGCGCACACGGATCAGGCCGTGCATTTCGCCGGAATCCTCATTGCGGAACAGGGTAGAGGTTTCGCCCAGACGCATGGGCAGGTCGCGGTAGCTGCGGCCACGATTCAGGAAGACCTGATACTGGAACGGGCAGGTCATGGGACGCAGGGCAAAGCATTCCGCTTCTTCATCGTGGGGGTCGCCCATGATGAACATACCGTCAAGATAGTGATCCCAGTGGCCGGAAATGCGGTAAAGGTCGCGCTTGGCCATCAGCGGGGTCTTGGTGAGAAGATAGCCGCGCTTCTGTTCCTCATCCTCGACCCAGCGCTGGAGAAGCTGAATCACACGGGCACCCTTGGGCAGCAGGACGGGAAGACCCTGACCGATCACGTCAACGGTAGTGAAGAATTCCAGCTCACGACCGAGCTTATTGTGGTCACGAGACTCGGCCTCTGCCTTGGCAGTCAGGAAGGCATCCAGCTCTTCCTTCTTCTGGAAGGCAATGCCGTAAATTCTCTGAAGCATTTTGCGGTTGGAATCGCCGCGCCAGTAAGCGCCGCAGCACTTGAGCAGCTTAAAGGCATTGGGCTTGATGCGGCCGGTGCTGTCCAGATGGGGGCCTGCGCACAGGTCGGTAAAATCGCCCTGAGTGTAGAAGGAAATGACGGCATCCTCAGGCAGGTCGTTGATCAGCTCGACCTTGTAAGGCTCGTTTTTCTCCTGCATATAGGCAATGGCTTCCTCGCGGGGCAGCTCACTGCGCTCCAGACGGATGCGCTCCTTGCAGATTTTCTTCATTTCGGCCTCAATTTCTTCCAGATGGGCGGGAGTAAAGGCGAAATCTGCATCAAAATCGTAGTACCAGCCCTCGTCAATGGCGGGGCCGATGGCCAACTGCACCTGCGGATACAGGCGCTTGACGGCCTGCGCCATAATGTGGGAGCAGGTGTGCCAATAGGTTTTGCGGAAGGTTTCGTTTTCAAAGGTATAGATGTTTTCTTCGGACATGAGATTGCCTCCTTTTTTCGGGGCAGATAAAAAGAACCCACCCCTGATGTGATAATCAGGGGTGGGATATTTGCATATTCCACGGTTCCACCCTGCTTGCAGCCGAAGCTGCCGCTCATTGGCGCGATAACGGGCGCACCCGCCTGACTTAATAGGAAAAATTCCGTTCGCCAGAAGCTCCGAGGTGGTGATAACGGTTGCCTGTGAGGCGAGTTGCAGCCGAGGTCGCCTCTCTCTGTACGGGCAAAAATCCGTTTTTTGTCCTCATCTTCGCTTGCTTACCAACATGATAGCACCAATTGTCTCCCTTGTCAATAGCGAAGACAACGTGCCATGCGCTTGCGTGCGCGCTGAAGGACACGGCAGACGCTGCTCGGATGTACACCTTGTTCTGCGGCCAGATCGCGGATGGTGCGTCCCTCAAAATAGTATCCCTCCACGGCATGGCGCTGGGTGGGGGTCAACTCATGCTCAATCACCATGCGCACCCGGCGGCGCTGCACTTCAGGCGGGAAGCGAACATTGGTCAGCAGTTCATAGGGTATATTTTTCATTTCGCCAAACCCCCCTTTCGTAATAATGTTCGGTGAGGACGGCAAGCTCTTTGGTCTGGGTTAGCACCTGTGTGAGGAGCTGAATTTTCTGACTGAGAAAAAACCGCTCCTCCGAATCGCGGGAGAGGCGATAGCGCTCTCGCAGAGGTCGAAGGGCTGCCGAGAGCATTTGGGCATCGCGGGTGTAGCAGGCGGATATTTCTTTCAGCGTCATGAGGGTTCATCCCTCCGCAGGCAGACCCGGCAGGTACGAAAGTAGACGCGGGCATACTCCGCAAGGCAGTCCTCACACAAAAGCATCTGCCCCACGTGATAGCAGCACTGGCCATAATACAGCTCGTCTCCGCAAAGTGCGCACTGCGCTGCCGGACAGACGCACTGGAGGTCGGCAGGCACGTAGGGATCTGGCGCATATTCATAAAACAATCCCAACTCTCCTTAGAAAAATTCAGCCTACCCTACAAGTTATATTTATATTGGAATATTATTGTTATTTTTATTTACCAAATATTACCAATTCCTAAAATGGAGTGTACTACACAAATCGTGCAATGTCAAGTGTTTTTTTTAGATAGACCGATTTTTCCTTTCTTCGGCCTGCCGGACATGGTATGGTGAGGCGAAAGGAGATGAGGAGATGTTTGGCGCAAGAATGGCAGCGCTGCGCCGTCAGGCGGGGATGAGTCAGGCAGAGCTGGCAAGGCGGCTGTGCGTCAGTCCCAGTGCGGTGGGAATGTATGAGCAGGGCAGACGGGAGCCTTCTTTGGATCGGGTGGTAGCACTCTCCCGGCTGTTTGGGGTCAGTGCAGATTATCTGTTGACAGGCGTGGTGACAACCCAAGAGGACGGGATGATTGTCGGCGCGGTATGCCGCTCCCTACAGGCGCAGGCAGAGAATGAACTTCTGGTGCGCCGTCCCGATGGGAGCCTGACACCGCCCACCGCGCAGGAAATCCGACTAACGCTGGCTGCCGTGCTCGGGTAGTTGACGGGATTGGTTTTTTGCTGTAAACTGGAGAGCAAAGGAACCGGGAGGGTTGCGCAATGGACGAAACCTTTATGCGTATGGCATTGGAGCTGGCAAGGCAGGCAGGTGAAGAGGGCGAGGTACCCGTAGGCTGTGTGATTACACTGGGCGACCGCGTGGTGGGACAGGGTCGCAATCGCAGAGAGACGGCACACCATGCGCTCGGCCATGCGGAGCTGGAGGCCATTGACGAGGCCTGCCGCACCCTTGGCGGCTGGCGGCTGTGGCAGTGTACGATGTATGTCACGCTGGAGCCATGCCCGATGTGTACCGGAGCCATCATCAATGCCCGCATTCCCCGGCTGGTCTATGGCGCAGCAGATCAGAAGGCAGGCTCCTGCGGCAGTATCACCAACCTCTTTGACCTGCCCTACAATCACCGTCCAGAGGTATGTGCGGGCTTGCTTGCGGAGGAATCCAGTGCCCTTTTACAGGATTTTTTCACCCGTCTGCGGGAAAAACGAGAAAAGAAAACCGCATGGAAGGCCAATCGACTGTAAGCTTCTCCATCTAGGAAGATAGGAAGACAGGGGACGGTTCTCTGTCTTGCCGGAAAGACAGAGAACCGTCCCCTGTCTTCTATATTAAGGCCTTGACATTTGAAAAAAATCTGTTATAATGCATTCAGTTACAGGGCATCCTGTAGATAACCGCCTTTAGCTCAGCTGGTAGAGCAACTGACTCTTAATCAGTGGGTCCCGGGTTCGAGTCCCTGAAGGCGGACCAGAAGAAGTAGCCGTGACAGTTATGCTGCCGCGGCTACAATTTTTCGGAGGAAACTATGGCAAAATTGCGCTCAATGGCTGAAAAAATGAATATTCGTGTGCTGCTTGTGCGTATTGGCATTATAAGCCTTGGCATTGCCGCTTTAGCGGCCCTTGTCTATCTTGCCTTCTTAAAGGCGGCACCGGGGCTATGGGAGCTTCTGAAAAGCGGAGATGAATATGCCATTGCTGCTTATCTTGGCTCGCAAAACAGCGTCAGCGGTATGCTCTGTACCGCACTTCTGGCTTTTTTGCAGCCGGTGAGCATTGTTCTTCCCGGTGCGCCGATCCAGATCGCCGCCGGTGTAGTCTATGGCACCTTGAAGGGCTTTCTCATCTGCCATAGCGCCTATGTGTTTTCCAACTTGGTCGTTTTTTATCTGGCGCGGGTGCTGCGGCAGAGGATGGAGAAATATTTAACACGGTATGCTTCCAAAATCGGTTTTCTGGAAAATGCCCGTTATCCTGTTTATATGACCGCCATGGCCTGCCTCATGCCGCTGATGCCGAACGGCATCATCCCCTACGCAGCAGCACGTACCAAAATGCGATTTTATCAATTTTTCCTTGCCGTGGCATTGGGGGGATTTTTCCCCATTATGATTATGTGCGCCATTGGCAAGCGGATTTTGCACGGTGAATTCCTTTATGCCGCACTGCTGTTCGCTGGCTCCTTTGCTGTGGTCATGATCCTGACTTGGCTGCGGGAACCGATTTGCAGCGTTTTGGACAATCTCGGACAAAAAATAATCAGCATTCTTCACCGCGCCGATCCCCCACAGGACGAATAAAAGCCTCCTTTGTGCATAGTCTATCCGGGAAGACATCGCACAGGAGGCTATTTTTATGAAAAGATCGGTTGCCCTTGGCGCAGCCCTTGCCATGCTTTTTTCGATGATCCTCTGCGCACGGGCGGTTGCAGCCCGGATAATTCCCACCGGTGCATGGGGTTTGAGCTTCCCTGAGGAGGGACAGCCGCCACGCATTGACGTTGCGGCCGATGTGCTTAAAGACTATGACGCGGTTTATCTGGGAAATCCAGAGGAAAAACGCATTTATCTTACCTTTGATGCGGGCTATGAAAACGGCGCAACAGAGAAAATTCTGGATGCTCTAAAAAAACATCATGCACCCGCCACCTTTTTCCTTGTAGGGAACTATCTGGAGCAAAATCCAGAGCTGGTTTGTCGTATGGTGAACGAGGGGCATATTGTGGGAAATCATACCTGCCATCACCACGATATGTCCCAGTTGTCAAACCCTGAGGCCTTTTCCAAAGAGTTGACCGATCTGGAGGCACTCTATACTAAGGTGACCGGGGAAGAAATGCAGAAATACTATCGTCCGCCGCAGGGGATTTATTCCGAGTCCAATCTCCGTCAGGCGAAGGAACTGGGCTATCGGACGGTTTTTTGGTCGCTGGCTTATGTAGACTGGAAGAACGATGCCCAGCCCACCCGGGAGGAAGCTATGAAGAAGCTAACAAGCCGCGTACACAACGGTGCGGTGGTGTTGCTCCATTCCACGTCCAAAACCAACGGGGAAATTATGGATGCGCTTTTGACCCGCTGGGAGGAAATGGGCTACAGCTTCGGTACACTGGATGAGCTGTATCAATAGAGATGCCCTAAATGAACAAAAAATGCTGCCTCTTTTGAGACAGCATTTTTTGATTGTACATCTTAGTCGCGGGCTCTTCTCTTAGCGAAGCAATCGCTGCAGTAGACGGGCTTATCGGACTTTGGCTCAAAGGGAACTCTTGCTTCGCCGCCGCACTCAGCGCAGGTAGCAGTAAAGAATTCTCTGGGGCCGCGGGTAGCGTTTTTGCGTGCGTCACGGCATGCCTTGCAGCGCTTCGGCTCATTCTGGAAGCCGCGCTCTGCGTAGAACTCCTGGTCTCCTGCGGAGAAAATGAATTCCTCGCCGCATTCAACGCATACTAAAGTCTTGTCTTCGTACATTTGTGTTACCTCTCTTTTGGTAGTAATGTTGCCCCAGAAAAAAATCGACAATTTGTGTTTTCGCAGGGGTAATATGCGAACGGCCTTCGCCGATATCGCCAAAGGAATGATCTGCCGGGAGAACACACTCCAGCAAATATATCTAGATTATATTGATAATTCCTGTATTTGTCAATAGTTTCTGAAAATTTTTTCAGGAATTTGCCGCTCTTTGTGTTTTTTCGACAATTTCGCCGTATGGAATTTGTGTATATTGAACTTGAATAACGCATAACGCAGAGAGGGCAGCGCTCTGTGCTGAATAATACAGAGAGCTGCCCGGTGTGATGAGGCTTATTGCTGCCTCTTCGGCGGCCTTGTCCGCTTAGATGCGTTTATTTTGAAAGAGAAGTCATGGTTTCCGTAATGTTGTTTAGTGCCTGAATCTCTGCTGTGACGACAGCATTCAGGTCTGCCTTCTGTGTTTCGAGTTCCTTTTCCAGAACTGCAATCTGTGCAGAGGCATCCGGGCTTTCCTCATCGTACATGGCATTCAAATCCTGAATGACCTGCCAGATGTCCGCATGACTCTTGACATATCCCGTACCCCAGGAGTTCTTTGCATCCGGGCCGAGCACCTGATCTACGAAGAAATCAAAGGTCTCTTCATCAAATGCATAGGCGTACCAGCCCATATCCACCTTGTACAGCTCCTCATCGACCGCTGTTTTCACATCGCCCTGCTTCAGATAGGCAATGGTCTTTTCAAGCGCTTCCACATTGGTCTGCTTATAGCAGTGTGCAAATTGGAATTCCTCATTCCAGTCCAGTGTGAACAGTTGGTTCGTGACATCCTTGAACAGCTTATTGGAGGCAGTGTTGAATTTTGCGGCAGCCTTTTTGCGCACGTTTTCGCACTTCTCTTTGTATGCCTCGGAGGCGGCAGAAGCCCTGTCAAGTGCTTCCAGAAGCTCCGGTGCATTCTCAATGACCTCGGGATTCACAGTTTCGCTCATCGCATCGAAGAGGTCAGCGTAGTCAAATACTCTGGAGGTCTGCTTGTCCAGAAGTATGACCATGCCGCCGTAGAATTCGTGGGAGAATCGGAAGGTATCCTCGCTGTAGCTGTTGCCTTCCTCGCTGTCATTGTTGGAATGGTATGTGCTGGTGTGGTCTGTTCCATACTGCCCGGAATCAATGACAGGGATTCCCGCATTGACGTAGCAAAATGCTTCCGTCCATGTCCATGCCGGACTGTTGGTCTGAACCGCTTCGGGATAGGTGCTTCCCGGAATCTGATCTGCAAAGGTCTTCGACCAATCGGCCAGCTCATAGGGAACGGTAATCTCAACGCCCTGCGCATCACCGCTGACCACGCCGCTGTCCATATCGAAGGCGACAAATGCATTTTCCATCCAGTCGGGATGGTTCTCCATCTCCACCGTTGCGCCACGCGCCCAGTCATATCTGGAATTGTCAACGCCCCATTCTTCGGCACCGTGTCCGATGAACTTGATGGTTCTTTGCGGCTGGTAGCCGCTTTCCTTTAATGCTTTTGCAATACCGAGAATGCAGGCAATGCCCGAGGTATTATCCGCAAATGCATGGAAATAGGCATCGTAATGGGCAAACATATAGATCACTTCATCGGTCTTTCCCGGAATCTCGCCGTATACATTGTACGCCGTCCCATCATGCTCTACCACACCGTCCGCATTGAGGATGGCCTTTACCGAGCCGCCGTTATCTGCAATGGCTTTCTTCAGCGGATTGGCATCCTTGACCGAAATGGTAAATGCCGGAGCATCCGATGGGCCACAGAAGTCCTGAACACCTACCGTATCATCGGAATAGGTGCAGTAGCCTTCAGTATTAACTGCAATAATCGCTCTGGCACCCTTCACCTTGGCCTGATAGGCAGGCCAGTTGATCCACCAGTTATCGAGCTGGTTGATGTCCAGAAGAACGATTTTGCCTTGAACATCCATATCCTCGTAATCGCTGGCAGTTCCCTGGCCAAGATATACGATTTCAACCTCTTCATTCTCTGCCTGACAGGTGGTCTGGAACATGGCCATCTCGATGGTCTTTTCTCCGTCCTGTGCCTGATAGGTCAGATCCGCATTCGTAAAAGTGAATGTGTCAACAGTGATCGGTTCCTTCTGGACATTTTCCAGACCGATGTTTTTCATTTCGCTCTCGATAAAATCGGCGGCTGCCAGCTCTGCGGCTGAGCCTGCGGTTCGGAATCCCAGGTCTTCATTGGTCTGGAATCCTGTGAGCGTTTTCATCAGGCCATAGGAATAGCCTGCGTCCACACACTGAACATAAGCAGCGAAATCTGCGTCGGCTGACGCATCTGATTGTCCATGCCCCGGGTTGCCACAAGCCGCAGCGCTGAACACAAAAATCAGTGCCAGAAGGATTGCCAATCGTTTTTTCTTCATTCTGATGTCCCCTTTCTTTTTTATCAATTCTCCTGCAAAATAGCTCTAACGGACTGCACCGTCCGTGAAATTATGACATGCGAATAAAGCTGTGTCAAGAAAAAAGATGCTTCCGCAAACCCGAAATTACAATGTGGATTCAACAAGAACCGAGAGGATAGAGAAATGGTTGATTTACGGGGCATTGTGTGATAACATTATTATAGAGAAGTGTGCGCCTGTTTCATCCTGTATACAGAAAAAGGAGGTATGAAACCATGGTATTCAGCAGCGTCAGCTTTCTGATTTTCTTTTTGCCGTGCCTGCTTGTGATTTATTTTCTTGTGCCTAAGCGCTTTCGGTATCTGAAAAACCTGATTTTGCTTGCATTCAGTCTGGCATTTTATACCTGCGGCGGGCCGAAATTCCTGCTGCTCATGCTTTTGTCCATCCTCATCAACTATATTGGCGGCTGTCTGGCTGCCCCCAACCACAGCGCAAAAACACGCAAATTCGGCATGATTTTTTCCGTTGTGCTGGGGCTGGCACTGCTGGGCTGGTTTAAATATGCGGGCTTCTTCGGTGAGATTCTTCACGCCCTGCTTCCTGTCATCCCAATTCCGCAGGTGACGCTTCCCATCGGCATTTCCTTCTTTACCTTCCAGGGTCTGAGCTATGTAATAGATGTCTACCGCGATGATGCCCCGGTGCAGAAGGATATCCTCAAGCTTGCCCTCTACATTTCCTTCTTCCCGCAGCTCGTGGCAGGCCCCATCGTGCGCTATACCACTGTGGCAGAGGAAATTGAATGCAGAGACGAATCTGTTTCCGAGTTCTCCGCCGGTGCGGTACGGTTTCTGTTTGGCCTCGGAAAGAAAATGCTCCTTGCCAATGCTGTAGCCAATGTGGCAGATGCCGCCTTTGCTGCCGCAGCACCCTCTGCCAGCTTTGCATGGCTCGGTGCCCTTGCCTATACCTTCCAGATTTATTTCGACTTCTCTGCCTATTCCGATATGGCCATCGGTCTGGGCAAAATGTTTGGCTTCCATTTCCTTGAAAACTTCAACTATCCTTACATTTCCCAAAGCATCACGGAATTCTGGCGGCGCTGGCATATTTCCCTTTCCACCTGGTTCCGCGACTATGTCTATATCCCGCTGGGCGGCAACCGCTGCTCCAAAATGCGCAATATTCTGAATTTGCTGATCGTGTGGTTCCTCACGGGTCTGTGGCACGGCGCAAGCTGGAATTTTATTGTGTGGGGTCTGTGGTTCTTTGTGCTGCTCATCGGCGAAAAATTCCTCTGGGGCAAGGTACTCCAACGTCTGCCATCCCTTCTGCGCTATATCTATGCTATGCTTCTTGTCATCCTGAGCTGGGTAATTTTCCATGCCAATACGCTCCATGCTGCCATTTCCTATATTGCTGCCATGTTTGGCGGCAACGCATGGCATGACGCGCACAGCGTATATTATATTGTAGAATATTGGCCGGAATGGCTCTGCTGCTTCCTTGCCGCGCTGCCGGTAAAGCAGTGGCTACAAATAGCACTGGAAAAGCGCGATACCGTCACCTCCCGCGCTGTCCTGCTGGCTGCACCGAAGGTGATCGCACTGGCGCTGCTGGTTCTATCCTACTGCAAGCTGATCACCGGTTCGTTCAACCCCTTCATTTATTTCCGCTTCTGAAAGGAGGCTCCCTATGAAACGTACCCTTGAATGGATCATGGCACTGCTTTTCTCCGGGGTGCTCCTGTGCGCAATGCTCGTGACCATGGTAAAGCCGAAGCCGATCTACTCCTACTTTGAAAACCGAAATCTCTCTACCTTCCCTGAGATCAACTGCGAAACCGTCATTGGCGGGAAGGTCTTCTCCGATTTGGAGACCTATTTCTGTGACTACGCCGCAGGGCGTACCACGGCGCTCAAGGCCGTCACATGGAGTGACCTGAATATCTTCCACCGACCTCTGGTCAATGATGTGGTCGTGACAGAGCACGCACTTCTGGCAAGGCTCTCTACAAACCCGGATACCGAGGAGGAAATCCGGCAAAAGGCCGACACCGTGGCAAAGCAGAATGCCGACTTGCAGGCACAGATCGAAGCCTACGGCGGCAAATACTGCTATCTTGCCGTCCCGTGTCAATACGCCTTCTATGAGGACGAATACCCGTTTTATATGGAAAACTATGCCGATTATACCGATATTGAGATCCCTGCCCTGACAAATGCCATGGAAAAGTACGGTGTTTCCTTTGTGGATATCGGAAAGGTATTCGATGCCGAAGGCCACCTGCCGGAATTCAGCTCTCTGGCAGACAACCACTATGGCCTGCGCGGTGCCTATGTCACCTATCGTGCCGCCGCAGAAAAGCTGGCAGAGGAAGGTATCACGCTGAATTTCCCGGAGGAGGGCAAGGATATCACCTTCTCCGAGCTTCCGAATCCCTATATGGGCTCGCGCACAAGGGAGCTTCTTGGTATGCGCGGAAATAACGAGCACCTTCTGACTGCGGCCTTCACGGAGGATATCCCCTTCCGGCGCTTTGACGAGGGCAGCGAAAGTCCTTCTGCCGTCTATTTCATCCCGAGCGGCGAATCCACACAGGTCACCTATGGGCTGTACATGGGGCAGGATCATGCCGAAACTATCATCCAGACCAACCGCCCCGAGCTTCCAACCTGCCTCATCTATGGCGACAGCTTCACCAACGCGGTGGAGTGCCTTGCCTACTACAGCTTCGATGAAATGCGCTCGATCGACCTGCGCCACTACACCGAGCACACCCTGAGTGAATACATAGAGCTGTACAAACCAGATATTGTTATCTGTGTGCGCGACTATCAGGCACTGTTATTGCAGGAGGGCAATGGCGTACTGTCGTAACTACGAGAATAAGGGTCAGACTGTCGAAAAACCATAAAATGTACTTTCGCAATTGAGCAGCGGGGGAAGAGTGAAAAAAGCCCAATGGCAGTAAGTTAACGGTTGCGGAAACCTTCCTAACATAGCCCGCGCTAAGGCTTCCCCTCTGGGGAAGCTGGCGAGCGAAGCGAGACTGATGAGGTCATCGGATGCACTGCCAAAACAGAAAACCTTCCTAACATAGAAAGCACTCCGTCTTAGAAGACAGACCTCATCCGCCGCCTGCGGGCGGCACCTTCCCCAGAGGGGCAATGCCGTCAACCTAACGAACAGGACGGCGAGAAGAAGAATATTTACTGGTTTTATGCTTCTTAGTTCTATCAAAATGACGATCTTGCTCAACTTTAGT
>JAZRZL010000087.1:0-36044 GCA_045601345.1 Faecousia sp.
GGGAGCCCAGGTATAAGGCTCGCCGTTTACCTTGACATTGTTGAAGACAACGTTCTCGGCTCCGACGATATGGCTGAGCTCGGGTTCGGTTACTCCGTTGATGTCGCAGTTGCGGAAGGTGATGTTGTGTACGCCTACAGCGTCATCGGTGCCGTCGACATGAACGACATAGCGGCTCTTCTGGCTGGTTACGTTCTCGATGGTGATATCTCTGAAATCAAGAGGGAACGGACCTTCTGAAGTGCGGCCGTACCTGAGTTCGATACCAAGGATTGCGAGGTCGCATTCACCGACGGTGATATTGCGTGCGTTGACGTTCTGAACGGTTCCGCCTCTCTGAGGATTTGACTTGATGCGGATGATTCTCTGAAGATGGGGTGAATTCATTTCGCAGTTCACAACCCAGAGGTTCTTGAAGCCTCCGGAGATCTCACTTCCGATGGCTACACCCGCATGGCCGTCGCGCATAGTACAGTTGCGTACAATTATGTTGCTGGAGGGGATGTTCCAGCGGCGTCCGTCGGCGTCACGTCCTGACTTGATGGCGATGCAGTCGTCACCGGTGGAGAAGCGGCAGTCCTCGATCACCACATTGCAGGTGGATTCGGGGTCAACGCCGTCATTGTTGCCGCCGTGGGAGTCAATATCCAGGCCACGCACCAGAACATTCTTACAACGCAGGGGATGAACCTCCCACATACGGGAGCCAACAATCTTCACGCCTTCGATCAGAATATTCTTACAGGCATATGGCTCAATGGTACACGGACGCATGGTAGAGCGCTTGGGAACAATCGCATTGCCGCTGGGATCGGTGGTGGGGGTGTCGATGTAGGTGACCTTGGTGATGTCGTCCCAGTCAATATCCATGGTGGGAATCTTGTCGGGGAAAGGCGTGTAGCCGTCATTCACCAGACGGTACTGTACAGGAACAGCCTTATCAGACCACTGCTGGACAAGCACATCCTTGCTGACGGTCTGGTAGCCCTCGGCCTTGATGCTGAGCCAGTTGCTGGAGTCTGCCTGGGGATCAATGGTACCCTTACCAGTGAGCGCGATATTCTCTGCATGGAAGGCACGGATGGGGGATGCCCAGTTGTAGACATCGTTGCCCTCGAAGCTGGACAGAACCATGGGGAAATACTTGCTGGAGTAGTTACGGACGAACTTCAGCGTAACAAATTCATCCACATAGAGGTTAACATTGCTCTTGATCTCCAGAGAGCCGGTATAGTAAAGCGTGGGGTTGGAAGCGGACGCACCCTCTGCCGCAGGAACTACAACACGACCGCCGCCGGCGTTGGAGGCATCGTCAATGGCAGTCTGGATGGCCGTGGTGTAATCGTCCACGATCTGGGTCTTCTTGGTGGAGCCGGAATAGTATTCCTCAGTCATCGGCTCAACCAGTGCCTGATACTTGGCATCGGTGATGTTGAAGTCCACATCGGGGAAGGTGGGAGTGTTGGCATTGACAAGCTCGTCAATTTCGCTGTAGGTTACATCATTCCAATATTCATTGGTGGCATCCAGTGCATCCTTCACATAAAGGGCATCGGTGAAGCTGTTCTTGCCATTCTGTGCGGTGATGATCAGCTTGTCGCCTTCGACAATGGCATCACCTGCTGCACGCTCTGCGCCATCGGCAGTGACAACCAGATAGCTCTGCGCACTGCCGTCCTTGGACTGAATCTGCGCAAGCAGAGTTTCTACGGTTGTACCAGTCTTTACGGTAACCTGAGAGGTACCGACCGTCAGCAGGGCAGGAGCCTCGCCGTTGCGGATAATTACGGTTGAAGAGCCACTGGCATCAGACGGCTCCGCTGCAAGAACTACACCGTTAAAGCAGCTCAGCAGCATGACAAACGAGAGTACATATGCCAGAAGCCTGTACATATTGCTCTTAAATTTTATCATCGTATTCTCCTTTTCTAATTTTATGAATATAAATTGGGGTTGGGAAAGCGCGGTAAAGTCTCCAGGTTGAATCGGTGGACGATATGGAAAATGGTTTAATCAATCCCCTCCTTAAACAACGTAGCCGTTGCTTCACGAACGTCTCAGGTGACGGCTTTTAATAAACAGAAACGAAACGCAACGCAAAAGCCCATATCGCAATCGCTTCAGCAATGCAAAAACATCGGTTATTTTGTCAATTTTGCTAAAACGTTTACGTACAAAAACAAATTATCCCGTGCGATACCGAGAAATTTGCAATTATTAGTAATAATACCAACTTCAGAAAACCAATAGGGTAAACGTTTACCCAAACTTTATAAATAAAAATACCGGCAGCATCTGAAAAGTTCAGAGGCTGCCGGTGTCATAGATCTTACTTAAAATACTGGGGATACTGTGCGCGGATGGCATTGAGGTCAAACTTATAGCGGTTTATGTGCTTCTGAAATACGCACCGCGCCTGCTCGGGATCGCGAGCCTTGATCGCCGCCACGATTCTGGCATGGTCATCGACGATCTTCTCATCCTTGACCTTCTGCAAAGCCAGACGCTTCACGCGGACATAATGGATCTGGACACTGTCCATCAGTTCGTAGCTCTGGGGCTTGTTGGCGATTTCAAAAAGCATTCGATGGAACTTATCGTCCAGTTCCATCAGAGAATCCGCATAATTCTGTGTCAGAGAGAATTGCTGTAGCTTTACAGCCTCTTCCAGTCTCAGAATATCTTCCTCTGTTGCCAGCTCACAGTCCAGCTCAAGCACGGCGCTTTCCAGCACCCGACGCGTAAACTGGGACTCCTCCAGCATATTGAGATCAATATAGGACACTACACCGCGTTTTTGGGGCACAATTTCAACGATTTTGACCTTTTCGAGGAGCATCAGGGCCTCACGAACCGGTGTACGCGACAGTCCAAGCGTCGTTGCAAGCTCATTCTCGCTGATTCGGGCGCCAGGCTCTAAACCGAAATTGATAATATTACTCTTAATCGTCCGCAATGCATAATCCTGATTTGTCTCTCTGGGAAGACGTTCTAATATAACCATATTTCACTCTCCCTTGAATTTAGGTCACCTCTAAAAATTCATCACAGCGCGACTTACGCTGATTTTTTAGAGTTTCCCTTTAGCAGGTACATTATACATTACGATATTCATTTGTCAAGAACTAGTGTGCTAGTTTACTAGATAACACTTTAGTGTATCTCTGACTGCGCCGGTTCCTCGGCACATCTGCGCGAACATTTGACTGATTTTATCGCCGAGGCCGATCTCGACAAGGTCACAGCTCCAAAGGCTGCGGTCGTGCAGGATCGATTCTGGCGCATTGCCGATAGAATTCGGATTATCATAGCGAACGAGGGAGAGCTGATTCTGAAGTTCTTCCAGCCTTGGATCGGGCGAGCATTGCATTGCTTCTCCCCTGTCATCTACTGCCAGAAGATAGCGCAGCCATCCGGCAATGGCAAGCGGAATATAGGTAAGCCCGGTCACATCCAGATCGTCCCGTGCGGCATAGGCGCGAATGGTTTCGCCAAAGCGGATGGGAACCTTCTGGCTGGTGTCCGTTGCAATTCGCTGGGGCGCATCCGGGAGAAAATGGTTTGTAAGCCGCTGCTCCAGAACCTCACGCAGAAACTCCTCCGGGCGAAGGATGCCCGGATCGGTCACGACGCAAAGACCCTCGCTGAATCCGATCCTGCGGACAAGTGTACAGAGCAGCGGATCTTCCATTTCATCCGCGATCTTTTTGTAACCCAGTAGGCACCCAAACACCGCAAGCGCGGTATGCAGCGGATTGAGGCAGGTCATGACCTTCATGCGCTCGGCACGGTTGACCGTGTCGGCATCCGTCATATAGACACCTGCGCGTTCCAGCGGCGGGCGTCCGTTGGGGAAGCGATCCTCGACCACCAGATACTGCGGCGCTTCCGCATTGACGAAGGGCGCAATATAGGTGTGCTTGGACGTGATCACAGCCTCCATATCCTCCACACCGTCCTTCGAAAGAAGCGCGGCAATGGCGGGATCGGGACGCGGCGTAATCTTGTCGATCATGCTCAGCGGGAAGGCAACATTTTCCTCCTGCGAAAGCCATTGGCAAAATGCCTCCGGCAGGAATCCGCGGGCGCACCATTCCGTCGCGGCCTCAAGCACACTCCGGCGCAGCTTTTCGCCGTTGGCGGAGCAGTTATCAAGGCTGAGCAGGGCAATGGGCTTTGCGCCGGCACAATAGCGCAGATACAAAAGCTTGGTAACGAGGAAGATCACATTTCTGCATTCCTCCAGGCCGTTTTCCGCATCTTTTGCCGCTGACGGCAGCCATGCGCCGCTGCCGCTGTGAAGGACATAGCCCTTTTCGGTCACGGTGAAGCTGACGATCTGTAGGCTGTCGCTGCAAAACGCCCGCTCCAGCCGCTCCATATCCCCGGCTGCACTGCCGTCGGCGCACAGGCCGTCGGCAATGGAGGCTACGACCTCCCTGCGAAGCTGTCCGTCGGCGCACAGCGTAACCGTCAGGGACATGGAGTCAAAAGGATGATAGATTTTTTCAATGATTTCGGGATCAAAGCTCTCGGCGGCAATGATCCCCCGGTCACTCAGGCCATCGCAAAGCAGACGATCCTGTAGCGCCGCAATGTAGCCGCGGAAAATATTTCCCGCGCCGAAATGAACCCAGATGGGTGCTTCCAGCGTTCTTTCCCGCATGGCATTCCAGTCATAGGCGGGCAGTCGAATGCCCCTGCTCTCCCAGAGGGCAGCTTCAAGCTGTGCGCTTCGTGACAGCTTCATGCCCTCACCTCGTTTCCGTGCGGTGGGAGATCGCCTCCCAAAGCCCCTTGAGGTAGACCGCACCAAGTGCACGGTCATATAGGCCATAACCGGGACGCCCCTGCTCGCCCCAGATCATGCGCCCATGATCCGGGCGGATGTAGGTATCGGGGCAGGTCTCATAAGCGGCCAGCAGGATCTCGTACATATCAAGATCGCCCTCGGAGGACAGATGCGCTGCCTCGCGGAACTTGTGGAATCCCAGATGCTTGATGTTGCGCATATGCAGACATCCGATGCGACCCATGGTGCCAAAGCGGCGAATGAGCGCGGGAATGTCATTGTCGGGATTGGAACCCAACGAGCCTGTACACAGGCAGATGCTGTTGCACGGAGAGTCCTTCAGCGAAAGGATCTTTTGTAACCCTTCCCCATCATAGGCAACACGGGGAAGCCCGAAAATAGGCCAGCCGGGATCGTCGGGATGTACCGCCATGGTGACACCACATTCCTCGCAGGTCGGGATGATCCCATCAAGGAAATAACGATAGTTTTCAAGATACTGCGTTGTATCCATGCCCGCGTACAGCGCAAGGGTATGCTCAAGCTCTGCCAGACGCTCCGGCTCCCAGCCCGGAAGGGAGAAGCCGTTGCTGTTCTCCATGGTGCTTCGCACGATGTCCGCAGGACCCATGGTGCCGAGCATTGCCTCATCATAATAAAGGCAATGGGAGCCGTCCGCCGCAATCTCATGATTGAGGTCAGTACGCAGCCAGTCGAATACAGGCATAAAGTTGTAGACGATCACCTTGACACCATATTTCGCCAGATTGCGGATGGTAATGCAGTAATTTTCGATATAACGGTCGCGGGTAGGCAGTCCCAGCTTGATATCCTCATGGACATTGACCGACTCAATGACCTCACAGGCAAGATCCGCTTCATTGACCTCGGTAATATAGCTGCGGATCTCTTCCTCGGTCCAGATCTCTCCGGCAGCCTTCTCGGGCAGGAAGCCCATAATGCCGGTCATGCCAGGGATCTGGCGGATGTCACGCAGGGATACGCTGTCGTTTGCCGCCCCGTACCAGCGGAATGTCATCTTCATGGCTTATGCACCGTAGCCCGCCAGCAGTCTGGGCAGCAGCAGACTGACATCCGGCCAGAAGGTAACCAGAAGCAGCGTGATAATCATGCAAATATAGAACGGCAGGGTTGCCTTGACGACCTTTTCCATGGGTACGCCGGAGACGGCGGAGCCGATGAACAGAACCGCGCCGACGGGAGGTGTCAGCAGACCGATGCCGCAGTTCAGAACGATCAGGATGCCGAACTGCACCGGATCCATACCCGCCTGTATCGCAATGGGAAGCAGGATGGGCGTGGCGATCAGGATGATGGGAGCCATATCCATGATGCAGCCAAGGAGCAGCAGAATCGCATCAATCAGAAGCAGGATAACGATAGGATTGGACGAGAGAGAAATGATGGCCTTTGCGCAAATATCGGGCACATGGAGCGTGGTCAGGCAGTAGCCGAAGACGCTGGAGGTAGCGATCAGAATCAGGACAATGGAGAGAGTATCAATGCAGCCCTCCAGCGATTTCCAGACACCCTTCCAATTAAGACCCTTATAAATATACACGCTGACAATCAGAGAATAGATGACCGCGATGGCCGCAGATTCCGTCGCCGTAAATATGCCGCCGACAACGCCGACCACAACGATCAGCACTGCGGCCAGCGCCCAGAAGGATTTGCAAAGCTGCTTGAGCAGATTCAGAATGCTGAATCGCTCGCCCTTGGGGTAGCTGCGCTTGACGGACAGGATGTAGGAGCCGACCATCAGGCTGATGGCAAGAACGGCACCGGGGAGATAGCCCGCAAGGAACAGGGAGCCGACAGAAATGCCGCCCGCAGCCGTAGCATAGATGACCATGTTGTGGCTCGGCGGAACCAGCAGACCCTCACAGGAGGAGGTGATTGTAACAGCGGTAGAGAAATCTGCATCGTAGCCCTCATCGACCATCATGGGGATCATGATGGCACCAATGGAGGCGGTGTCCGCAGAAGCGGAGCCGGAAATACCGCCAAAGAAATAGGAGGCGACAATGTTGACCATGGCTAGACCGCCGCGCATCCAGCCGACGCAGGCATTGGCAAGCGCGATCAACTTCTCGGAGATGCCGCCGGTGCCCATGAGGACACCCATGGTGATAAAGAACGGAACGGCCATCAGGCTGAAGGAGAAAATACCCTTCACCATCTGCTGGCAGACCGTCGTAAGCGTCATACCCTGCACCAGAAGGCACAGAACAGACGAAATACCTACGGCGTAGGCGATTGGGAAACGTAACAGAATCATTACAAAGAAGCTTCCCAGAAGAACGAGAACTGCAATCGACTGAATGCTCATTTGGCTGCATCCTCCTTTACAAAGAAAGCTTTGATATGATTATAAATCGCTTCGAATTCAAAGATGATTATGGCAGCGCCGGAAAGGGGGATCGGGAAATACATCCAGAACTTGGAGACCTTCGGCATGGAGATATATTTGCCGACTGCACCGATGGTGTTGGCATATTTCCAGCCCTGCGTCAGAAGCACGATGCCAAAGGCAATGACAGCCACATCAGCCAGAACATCCAGCGCCTTAATAAGATTCTTGGGCAGGAACGTGTCCATGGCGGTCATGCGGATATGTGCACCGCGGCGGATGGCAAGAGTAGCGGACAGGACGGCCATATAGGCCATCAGCGTCAGAACGACTTCCTCGGACCAACTGGGGTCGGGAATGAACTTGATGTAGCGTCCGGCCACAGCCATAGAGGTAATCAGAATATCTGCGATGAGCAGGAGCTTGCAGATAAACAGGATGACCTTATAGGCGATGTCATAAACAGGCTTGAGCTTGTCCATGGCGTTAAAAAACTTCACAGCTTATCTCTCCTTTTCATTTCAAAATTTGGGGCGTGGATCTCCACGCCCCAAAAGTTCACATGGCAATCGTTATTTTAATGAATAACGGTATGTGCAGGAGTTCAATTACTGCAGAGCAAGAATGCTGTCGTACAGAGCGACATCGTCGCCGGTCACAAATTCTTCTCTCAGAGGAGCAACCGCTGCCTGAAGGCCGGACTTGTCGGGAACGTCAATGACATTGACACCGGCTTCGCGCAGACCGGCAAGGACTTCGTTCTCAGCTTCCTGGGAGATGGACTGGTTGTAAGCCATGGTAAGCTTGCCAGCCTCGACCAGAACATTCTGCTGATTCTCGGTCAGCTTGTTCCATGCGTTGTCGCCGATAATGATCTCAATTGCGCCGAGGGTGTGGCCGTCGAGGATCATGTTGGGAGCAACTTCGTCAAAGGCATTGCCCTTGTAGTTGGCGATGGGCTGCTCAGCGCCATCGACAACGCCGGTCTGCAGGGCGGAATAAAGCTCATTAAAAGCGACGACCGTGGGGCTGGCACCGAGGCCTTCGACCAGACCGTTCATGATGGGGTCATTGGAAACGCGGAGCTTCATGCCGGCAAGGTCTTCCACACCGGAAATTGCCTCCGTGGTGAAGAAATGACGGAAGCCTTCTTCGCCGTAGAAGATGCCGCGGAGAGGCAGACCGATGGCCTGGGGCTCATTCAGGAATTCGCCGGCCAGATCACTGTTGGCAAATGCCCAGAAGTGCTCACGGCTGGTGAAGGTGAAGGGCAGGGACAGCAGCACGGACTTGGTGCAGCCGTAGCTGTTCAGAGCGAATGCGGAGATACGGGAGATGTCAATGGTATCGCCGCCGCCGAGCATGGTATCAAGGACAGTAGCCTCGTCACCGAGAACAGCGTTGGCCTGAATGTCAATGGTGATGGAGCCGCCGGAGAGGGACTCAACCTGCTCCTTGAAGTAGAGTGCGGTCTTGCCGACGATGGTATCCAGAGCGTTGACCTCGGCATAAACCAAGGTGACAGGGGGATCAGCGGGTTCAGCGGGTTCTGCGGGTTCAGCGGGTTCTGCGGGTTCTGTAGGTTCAGCGGGTTCTGTGGGTTCAGCGGGTTCTGTGGGTTCTGCCGGCTTGGAGCAGGCGAACAGGGTCAGGCACATGGCCAGAACCAGAAGCAGTACGACTAACTTTTTCATTGTTTTCCTCCATAAAATATAATGTTTGTTTTTCCGGCGCGGCATTTGCCGAACCGCTCACAGATAACATTCCGCGCATTGCTAAAACGTTACCTACGTTATCTTGAGTTTACACCACATTGGTACAAAATGTCAACTAGCATACTAGTAAAATATTTCATCCATTTTTTGTATGAAATGCCGAATTTGCTTTTGCCCTATTGACAGTATTATCGAAATAATGCTATGATCTTGCCAAAGCTGGACTTTAATGACGGAGGGTGATTTTTTGGAGCGCTCCGAAGATTTTCGTGTTAAAATCTCTATAAACTATAAGGATTACAGACGTTTTTCCTATTTTGATACCTTTTATCGGCAGCACCGCCACCGGCGGCCGCTCCTGTTCCTGCTCCTGCTCGGTGGTTTCAGTGCCGTGTGCTTCTGCATGGTCGGGCGGCGACCCGGTGCGCGCCTTCTGGCATGGATCCTGCTGACCGTTGCTGTGCTTGTCCCGTTGGCATACTTTCTACAGTATGCTTTTTCTGTACGCGATTCTCGTAAAACGTTGTACCTATCTTCCTACCGACCCCGTGAGGTCTACACCCTGCGCTTTACCGACGAAGCCTTCTACGCAGCTGCCGGAACCTCCCGCCCCATCCGCGTACCATGGCAAAGGCTGTATCACGCTTACCGAACCTCAAACGCCATCTATATCTATGCCACAGATCAGCAGGCCTTTATCGTTCCGCCGCAGGAGGCTTCCAAAACCATCTGGGATTTCATCACCAAATATACCGACGCTTCCCAACGGCGTTAAGTTAGCAGCTGCGGAAACCTTCTTAACATAGCCCGCGCCAAGGCTTCCCCTTTGGGGAAGCTGTCGAGCGAAGCGAGACTGATGAGGTATGGACGCGCTGATAAAACGGAAAACCTTCCTAATATAGGAAGCACTCTGTCTTAGGAGGCCAACCTCATCCGCCGCCTGCGGGCGGCACCTTCCCCAGAGGGGAAGGCAGGGGCTGTTAACTTAACGCCATTGCCGACGCTTCCCGGTATTCCGATCTGTAACGCAGCCCCGTCCCATGCCAAAGGCGGGCAGTTGCGGAGATTTACTTGTTTTCTAGTATGTTAATGTATCACCTGTCTGGAGGAAAAACCCATGAACGAAGTTGAACGTCAAATCTATCAGATCGGTATTATCCCGGTCATCGCCATTGACAATGCCGACGATGCAGTTCCCTTGGCGCACGCGCTGTGCAAGGGCGGCCTAAATGCCGCCGAAGTCACCTTCCGTACCGCCGCCGCCGCTGATGCGATCGCACGGATGGTAGATGCCGTGCCCGATATTCTTGTCGGTGCAGGAACCGTGCTGAACATTGCGCAGTGCCAGCACGCCGTTCAGGCCGGTGCAAAATTCATCGTTTCACCGGGCTACAATGCCGAGCTTGTAGACTACTGCCTCGCACAGGGCATTCCCGTACTTCCCGGCTGCGCCAATGCCTCTGAGATGACCCATGCCGTCAATGCAGGCCTTGAGCTTGTGAAATTCTTCCCGGCAGAGCCATCCGGTGGTCTTCCCTTCCTCAAGTCCCTCGCGCCGGTATTCCCTAAGCTCCGTTTCATGCCCACCGGCGGCATCAACACGAAAAATCTGGCAGATTATCTCGGCTATAACCGCATTTTTGCCTGCGGCGGTACGTGGATGGTCAAGAAAGACCTGATCGCGGGTCGCCAGTGGGATACCATTACCCGGGTGTGTCAGGAGGCTGTTGATCGGATGCTTGACTTCACCCTCGCACACGTGGGTGTCAACTGTGCCGATCGGCAGCAGGCCGAGGCCAACGCCAACGCCATGGGCGCACTGCTTTCGCTGTCCGTGCGGATCGACAGCGCCTCTGCCTTTGCGGGCAATGCCATAGAGTATATGTATGCGCCCGGGCGCGGCACCTGCGGCCACATCGCCTTCGCCACGGCCAACATTGACCGTGCCGAATACCACCTGCGCCGCTGCGGCATTGCCTTCGACGATGCCTCCCGTAAAACCGACCCCGCAGGAAACACCAAGGCCATCTATCTCGCCGATGAGATCGGCGGATTTGCCATCCATCTGATTCAAAAGTGAGGTATGAAACTATGAAGATCGTTACGTTCGGTGAATTGATGCTCCGTCTTGCTCCCAATGGCTATTACCGCCTGTTTCAGGAGCCACAGCTTCAGGCAATGTTCGGCGGCGGTGAAGCAAATGTTGCCGTTTCCCTCGCCAATTTCGGTGAGGATGTCTCCTATGTGACCAAGCTGCCCACACACGCTGTCGGTCAGGCGGCGGTGGATTCCCTGCGCTATTTCGGCGTGAACACCGAGCACATCGTCCGTGGCGGCGACCGTGTCGGCATCTACTATATGGAAAAGGGCGCTTCTCAGCGCGGCAGCCTGTGCATCTATGACCGGGCGCACTCCGCCATTCAGGAGGCAAAGCCCGCAGAATTTGACTGGGATGCCATTTTTGCCGATGCCGACTGGTTCCATTTCACCGGCATCACTCCGGCACTCGGCCCCAACATGGTGCAGACCTGTCTTGATGCTTGCGCCAGCGCCAAAAAGCACGGCGTTAAGATCTCCTGCGACCTCAATTATCGCAAAAAGCTCTGGACCCGCGCCGAGGCACGCGAAGCCATGACCCGACTGTGCGAATATGTGGACGTGTGCATCTCCAACGAGGAGGATGCCAAGGATGTCTTCGGCATTGAGGCGGAAAACACCGACATCACCGGCGGTAAGCTGAATCACGAGGGCTATCGCTCCGTTGCCATGCAGCTCATTGCGCGCTTAGGTTTTGAGAAGGTTGCCATCACCCTGCGCACCTCCATTTCCGCCAGCGATAACGATTGGGCGGGTATGCTCTGCGATGGCACCGACTGCTATTACTCCCGCCAGTACCACCTGCACATCGTTGACCGCATCGGCGGCGGTGACAGCTTTGGTGCAGGCCTCATCTATGCCCTCCGCAGCGGCAAGGCACCGCAGGCCGCCATCGACTTTGCCGTGGCCGCCTCCGCCCTGAAGCACTCCATTGAGGGGGACTTCAACCGTGTCAGCGTAGAAGAAGTTGAAAAACTCGCCGGCGGTGACGGCTCCGGCAGAGTTCAAAGATAACTCCCATCCCATTAAACCACAAAGGAGGCTCACGCGGCTTCCGGGTCGCGTACAAGGAATTATGAAGCCAATTATGGACAAGGATTTCCTGCTGGAAACACAAACCGCGAAACACCTGTTCCACGATTACGCGGAAAATATGCCTCTGGTCGATTACCATTGCCATATTCCCCCCAGAGAGATCTATGAGGATCGCCGCTTTGACGACCTCGCACAACTGTGGCTCGGCGGCGAAAACCCCGACGGCAGCTTCTTTGGTGACCACTACAAGTGGCGCGTCATGCGCTCGAACGGGATCCCCGAGGACTATATCACCGGCCACCAGAGCGGCGAAACCAAGTTCGCCTGCTTTGCCGATGCGCTGGAGCTGGCCATCGGCAACCCCATGTACCACTGGTGCAATCTTGAGCTGCACAAATTCTTCGGCTACGAAGGCTATCTGTGCAAGGATACCGCCCGGGAGGTCTGGGAGCTGACCCGCGAAAAGCTGCAAAACGACAAAAACCTTTCCGTGCGCGGCCTGATCCGTCAGTCCCGCGTTGCCTTCATCGGCACGACCGATGACCCCATTGACACACTGGAATGGCATGAAAAGATCGCCGCCGATCCCGACATCACCTGCAAGGTCTGCCCCTCCTATCGCCCCGACAAGGCCATCAACATCACCAAGGCCGGATTTGTCGAATATATCGGAAAACTCGCCCAAAGCGTTGGCCGTGAAAGTCTGCCCACCGTGCAGGATGTGTGCGATGCGCTGGTGGAGCGTCTGGAATTCTTCAAGGCCATGGGCTGCCGCGCAAGCGACCACGGTCTCGACTACATCCCCTACCGCGTCGGCACCATGGCGCAGGCGCAGACTGCCTACGAAAAGGTCATGTCCGGCGGGAGCGTTACGCTCCCGGAAGCAGAGATCTATCAGACTGTGATCCTGCTGTGCCTTGGCCGCGCCTACCACCGCCTTGACATCGCCATGCAGCTGCACTACTCCTGCCTTCGCAACGTCAATGAGAAAATGTACGCGAAAATGGGGCCGGACACCGGCTTCGACATGATCTCCTCGAACGACTGCGGCGGCAGCATTGCTGCCCTGCTGTCGGCACTGGAAGCCGAGGGCTGCTGCCCCAAGACCATCCTCTACTCCCTCAACCCCGTGGACAACGCGCTGATCGGCACCCTGATCGGCTGCTTCCAGGGTTCCGAGATTCCGGGCAAGATCCAGCACGGCAGTGCATGGTGGTTCAACGACACCCGCAGCGGCATGGAAGCGCAGATGCGCTCTCTGGCAAATCTGGGTCTGCTTGGAAATTTCGTCGGTATGTTGACCGATTCCCGCTCCTTCCTCAGCTATGCCCGCCACGATTATTTCCGCCGCATTTTCTGCAATCTGATCGGCCATTGGGTTGAAAACGGCGAATACCCCAATGACGAGGCTGCCCTCAAGCGCATCGTCGAAGGTGTCTGCTATAACAACGCCGCCAGATACTTCGGCTTAGCATGAACAAGGAAACACAGGCGCAGCGAAAACTGCTGAAAAACGTTCTATTCGCATTCTTTGTGGGCGGTGCCGCCGCGCAGCCGCTGGGATCGCTGATCCCCATCCTGCGCGAAAGCTATGGCTTCCGCTACAGTCTTTCCGGCATTATGCTCTCGTGCCAGTCGGCGGGCAACCTGATCTCCATCCTTCTGTCCGGGTTTCTGCCCACCCTGCTTGGCCGCAGACGCAGCATTCTGCTGACCGCTGTGTGGATGGCGGTAGCCTACGGCCTTCTGACCGTAGGCCTCAGCGCCCCCGTGCTGCTGATGGCCGCCTGTCTGATGACCGGCATCGCCCGGGGCGGCACCTCAAATTTCTGCAACACCATGGTCTCCACTCTTCCGCAGACCCACGCCACCCGCAATTTTAACCTACTGCACGGCTGCTACTCCGTCGGTGCGCTGCTCTCGCCCCTGCTTCTGCTCGGGTGTATGAAGCTTCTCCCCGGAAATAGCTGGCGGATCGCCACCGGCGTGCTGCTGGTGCTTTGCAGCGCACAGCTATTTGCCTATAGCTCCATGCCCCTTCCACCGGAATCGGGCAGCAAGAGCATCAAAGCCATTGACCGCAGCTTCCTGAAGGTTCGGGCATTCTGGCTGAGCACCGCCATGCTGCTTCTGTATATCTCGGCAGAGTATGCCATTGTCGGCTGGCTTGTGACCTATTTTCAGGATACAGGACTGCTTTCCCCTGCCCACTCGCAGCTGATGAACAGCCTTTTGTGGCTTGCGATCTTTGCCGGACGAATGCTCGGCAGCGTTCTCAGCCGCAGGGTATCCAAGCGCCTGCTGCTTCTGATCGACGGCCTCGGGATGCCGGTCTTCCTGACCCTGATGCTGTTCGCACGCAGCGCAGGCACGATCACCCTATGCCTTGTGGGCGTTGGCCTGTTCATGGCAACGCTTTATCCCACTGCCATTGCCTACGGCAGCCATGCCATCTCCGGCAATGATCTGGGTTGCAGCGTCATGATCTTCCTCGCCAGCACCGGGGGTGTGATCACGCCCGCCCTCGTGGGCTTCCTCGCACAGCGCATGGGCATCACCGCGGGGATGTGGTTCATTGCCTTTATCACCATTGCGCTGCTGGCTGTCATTGCGGTCAGTATTCTGACCGACAGAAAAAAATCATAACACGAATCCTGTTCAGCCGTCTTCAGCTTCCTCCGAAGGCGGCTGATAATTAAACATTAAGGAGAATATTCTATGGAAAGATTATCCTACCAGACCCTTGAAGCACAGGCCTATGACGGCTTTTACCTGAAAAACGCGCCGGAACGGATTCTCCAGTTCGGTGAAGGAAATTTCCTGCGCGCCTTTGTCGATTATTTTGTTGACGTTATGAACGAGACGGCAGACTTCAATACCAAGGTTGTCCTCACGCAGCCCATCGCTCCCGGTATGGCTCCCTTCATCAACGAGCAGGACGGTCTGTACACCCTGTTCCTCCGTGGACGCGAAAACGGTCAGCAGGTCAACCGCAAGCGCCTGATCTCGTGCGTTTCCCGCTGCCTTGCGCCATACAAGGATTATCAGGCTCTGTTGGACTGCGCGAAAAATCCCGAGCTGCGCTTCATTGTATCCAACACCACCGAAGCCGGCATCACCTACGACCCCGCTTGTCAGCTCTGCGATGCGCCTCCCTCCAGCTTCCCCGCAAAGCTGACCGCTTTTCTCTACGAGCGTTTCCGTCTTGGCCTCAGAGGCTTCATCATTCTCTCCTGTGAGCTTATTGATCACAACGGTGACGAGCTAAAGCGCTGCGTGAACCTTTACATTGACCAGTGGGGTCTGCGTGAGGAATTCCGTGCGTGGGTCAACAGCGAAAACATCTTCTGCTCCACGCTGGTAGACCGCATCGTGACCGGCTACCCCAAAGCCGAGGCTGCTGCCATCTGTGAGGCGCTGGGCTACGAGGACAAGCTGCTGGATACCGGTGAGGTATTTGGCTTCTGGGTCATTGAAGGTCCTCCGTCCATCCGCGAGGAGCTTCCCTTTGAAAAGGCCGGTCTCCCCATCATCGTAGTGGACGACCATGCCCCCTACAAGCAGCGCAAGGTTCGCATCCTCAACGGTGCGCACACCTCCATGGTTCTCGGTGCCTACCTTGCAGGGCAGGATATCGTAAGAAACTGCATGGATGATGAGGTTATCCACGGCTTTATGAATAAGACCATCTTCTCTGAGATCATTCCCACACTGGATCTGCCGAAGGACGATCTTACCAGCTTTGCCGCCGCAGTCACCGAGCGGTTCCATAACCCCTATATCGACCATTCTCTGCTTGCCATCTCCCTGAATTCCACCGCCAAGTGGGCAGCCCGCGTTCTGCCCAGCCTTGAGGAATATGTGCGCCGTGTCGGCACCCTGCCCCGGTGCATCACCTTCTCCTTCGCCGCCTATCTGGCCTTCTATCACCGCGGACAGACCCGCGGGGACGGCTGTCTGCTCGGTAAGCGTGGCAACGACGAATATGCCATCCGCGACGACGAATGGGTACTGGACTTCTTCTATGACCATCGTGCAGATGATGCTGCCGCGCTGGCAAATGCCGTCATCCATAACGAGCGTATGTGGAACTGCCGCCTGAGCGCCATTGCCGGATTCGAGGAAGCTGTCACCGAGGCTCTGCAACAGATCGAAACCGAAGGTATGTATCAGGCCATGAAGAATTGCCTTTCCTGAAAAGAGGACTGCCATGAAACTGATTCAAATCCATCCGCAGGATAACGTCGCCGTGGCTCTTTGCCCCATTTCCGCAGGTGAGGTTCTTTCCGTCGGCGGCATTACGATCACCGCCGCGCAGGACATCGCGCAGGGGCATAAAATCGCCCTTCGTCCCATCAAACCGCAGATGCCCGTGACAAAATACGGATGTACCATCGGCACTGCCGTATGTCCCATCCCCGCCGGTGCATGGGTACACACCCACAATGTGCGCACCAGCCTTTCCGAAAACGGCACATACCACTATCACCACAGGGTCGAGTCCCTGCCTGTATGCTCGCCCGTAACCTTTTCCGGGTTTCGCCGCCCCGACGGAAGCGTAGGCATCCGCAATGAGCTTTGGATTATTCCCACTGTCGGCTGCGTCAACAGCGTTGCCCAGAAGCTCGCCGCCCAAAACCAGAACCTTGTCTGTGGAACGGTGGATGGGCTATACGCCTTCCCGCACCCCTTCGGATGCAGTCAGATGGGTGACGACCACGCGCAAACGCGAAAGCTCCTTGCCGCTTTGGCAAAGCACCCCAATGCAGGCGGTGTGCTGATCCTTGGTCTCGGCTGTGAAAACCTGACAATGGAGCAGTTCCGTCAGGCGCTCGGCGAATGGGATGACAGGCGTGTCCGTTTTCTGGTCTGCCAGCAGGTGGATGACGAATTTGCCGCAGGACGCGCATTGCTCAAGGAGCTTTCAGATTATGCCGGACAGTTTTGCCGGGAACAGATCCCCGCTTCCGAGCTTATTATCGGCATGAAATGCGGCGGCTCCGACGGCCTTTCTGGAATTACCGCAAATCCCACCGTAGGCACCTTCTCCGATCTGCTGGTCGCTCTGGGCGGCAGCACCATTCTTACGGAGGTTCCCGAAATGTTCGGTGCGGAGAGTCTGCTGTTCGACCGCTGCCAGGATGAGGAAACCTTCCGCAAGGCGGTCTCCATGATTGAAGACTTTAAGCAATATTATGTCAACCATGGGCAGGTCGTCTATGAAAACCCAAGCCCCGGCAACAAGGCGGGCGGCATCACCACGCTGGAGGACAAGTCCTGCGGCTGCGTCCAAAAGGGCGGTCATGCACAGATCACCGATGTTCTCAGCTATGGGCAGCGCGTTTCACGCAAGGGGCTTCAGCTTCTTAGCGGCCCCGGCAATGATCTTGTCAGCTCCACCGCCCTTGCCGCCGCAGGCGCACACCTGATCCTCTTCACCACCGGGCGCGGCACTCCCTTCGGTGCTCCCGTTCCGACAGTGAAGATCTCAACAAATACGGCGCTGTTTGAAAAGAAATCCGCCTGGATCGACTTCAATGCCGGAACTGTCGCACAAGGACAGCCCATTGAGCAGGCGGCACAGGATCTCCTTGCGCTCGTCTTGTCTATTTCCAACGGCAAGCCTACCCGATCCGAGCAGCTCGGTGCCCGCGATATTTCCATCTGGAAGGACGGCGTTGTCCTCTAAAGCTCTACGCATCTAAAAGAATCAAGAGGGTGTCTCAAAATGCAGTTTTCGCATTTTGAGACAGCCTCCACTTTAGAGGTGACCTTTATATATGTGCTTAACCCAGATAGCGCATGATGATCGTGGCGATCTGGGCGCGGGTGGCGTTGGCCTTGGGGTCGAGGAGAATGGTATCATCGGCGGTTTTTACGCCGGTAATCAGCTCTCTCTGCGTTGCCCAGAGAAGGGCATCCTTGGCATAATCGCCGACCTGCTTTGCGTCCGGGAAGTCCAGCGTGCCGGTAACATTAGGCTTTCCAGCGTAGCGGTAGAGGATGGTGGCAATCTGTTCGCGGGAGATGGGGGCTTCGGGCTTGAAGCTGCCATCGTTATAGCCGTTGACGATGTCGTTTTCTGCTGCCCAGAGCACGGCCCTGGTATAGTATCTGCCAGCTTCCACGTCCGTGAAGCTCTTTTCGGTAGCGGTTTCCGGCTCTCCGGCGATGCGATAGAGGATGGTAACCAACTGGCCGCGGGTGACGGTGCCGTTCGGCTTGAAGAGGGTTGCGGACATACCGTTCATCAGCTTGTTCTCCATGCAGTAGTCAATGCCTGCGTGTGCCCAGGTTCCGGCCTTGGGG
Organism: Faecousia sp.; assembly: GCA_045601345.1. Classification (GTDB taxonomy): domain Bacteria; phylum Bacillota; class Clostridia; order Oscillospirales; family Oscillospiraceae; genus SVMC01. The sequence goes on from JAZRZL010000087.1 coordinate 18,323, forward strand.
GCATCGGTGTAGCCCTTGGCAGGACAGCTTTCGCCGCCATTGCATACGTAATCGGGATCCTTTGCGCCACAGCGGGTACACTTGCCGTTTACATAATTATGGCCAAGTGCGGGAATTTCCGTGATTTCCTTATAGTCACAGCGGGAGCAGGTCTTTGTAATAGAACCGGCAGCGGTGCAGGATGCGGCAATCGTGGTCTCCTTCACATCATGACCCAATGCGGGCACTTCATCGTCAATGTAGCTCTCGCCGCAATCGCAGGTGTAGGTGGTGAAGCCCTTTTCCGTGCAGGTGGGGGCGGTGATGGCTTTGGCATAAGCATGGATATGCGGCAGGGGTTCGCCGCCGACATCCTCAAACTTGAGGGACTTGATTAGGAATTCATAGCCCTCGGTCATGCCGGTGTAGGCATCGATGGCAATTTTGTCTGCCTCAATGCCGGTATCCTCATAGGAGAACATCTCAGTAAAGTTCTCACCATCGGAAGAGCGCAGGCAGGTATAGGTCGTGCCCTCCTTGATGAGCTGATACCAGTAGGTGCCGTTGGAGGCAAGGCCGGGAGAGGAATTCAGATCGGCAGAATCCGCCGTAATGCTGCCATTCACGCGCAGGAAGTTCTGCATGGCACCGTCACCGCCGCGGATACCGGCTGCATTGTTATAATCCTGCATGGCATAGAAGCCGAAGAACTGGTAATAGCCGTTGGAGGCTCTGCCCTGAGAGAAGGTAAACTCCATCGTAGCTGCCCAGTCGCCCTCCACGGGGATGAGCACCAAATCCTTGGGCGTGGTGGCAGCGCTGCCGGAGAGCTGGTCATTGGCAGGCTCAAATCCATCCTTGGTGGTGATCAGGTACAGACCTTCACCGCTCCGAATGGCCGTTGCACTCTTGTTGACAACCTCAAAGCGGTCGGCGCTGGCAGGATCGGTGAAGTCAATATCATCGGGAACCGTCGCACCAACTCTTGCAATTCGTTTGGTTTTTGTCTCGCCGCACTGAATGCAGGTGAAGGTCTTCACGCCGGGGGTTGTCTCGGTGGGCGCTACAGTCACAACGCCCGCATCATAGATATGTCCGGTGGGGGCAATGGCGGTGTAGGTGGTATAGTAGCAGTTGGCGCAGGTCTGGTAGGCTGCCCAGCCCTCATCCACACAGCCGGGGGCCTTGCCGGGATGGTCAACGAGCGTATGTCCGGTGGGTGCAAGCACCTTGCCCTCGGCAACGGTTCTGCCGCAAATCTGGCAGACCTGCTCGCCGCTGTAGCCCTCACCCTCGCAGGTGGGTGCCTTGGCGTTCACGGTAACGGTCTGATGCTCATGGGCTTCCTCCAGAAGGTCAGCCGTGACCGGGGTGAAGGCAAATTTGTCAAGGTTGGGTGCGAAGTTATCCAGCAGGATCGTGCCGCCCTGATTGCGGCGGTATGCTCTCTGGTCATCGTTCCAGAGCTTAATGGTATTTTCGCCCTCCTTCAGCTCCAGCGTCAGGGTCTTGACGCGGATGCAGTCGGCGCTGTAGGTGTTGCGGAAGAAAATATTCCGAGCGCGTCCGCCGTTGAGGCTCATGGTCACATAGCGGTCAACCATGGCCACATTGGTGCCGTGGTTGCCGAACAGCTCGCTGTTGGAATGATAGATATCCACCTGATATTTCCCGGCCTTGGGGGCATTGTAGGTGATGGTCAGGGCGTTGGAGCCGTCGGCCTTGCCCTCCATGCCCTTGACCAGCTTGCCGCCGGAGGCGTAATCGCTGTTCATCGTGGTCGTATTGCCGGAGAATTTGCCGGATTCTGCCTCGATCACGGTGGTCTCGGATGCAAGTGCCGCATTCTTCGTCAGGTTGATGCTGTCCAGACGAATATTCTCGGAGGTGGCATCCACATCCAGAATGTTCATGCCCTTTTCCAGATATACGGTGGTCTTGACCGTATTCCAGCCGCGGCAGGAGGGGGCGGCAATATCGGTGACCTTGTTGCACAGGGTCAGGGCGGTGTTGTGGAGGTAGAGGCCGAATTTCTCATCGGTATTACTCTGGTAGCGAAGCGCCAGATTGTACATGCCGGGTGCATCGGCATAGGCGACAAAGCGCAGACCGCCGCCCTGATAGACCTTATTGCTGAAGCCCGTGACATAGCCGATGCCGGTATACTCGGAAATTTCGCGCTCTGTGCGCAAGGAGGAGGATTTCAGACCGATAAGCGTATTGAAATCTGCATCCTCAGCCTCCAGCGTCTTGTCATAGCGGTAGCTCTCCGTGCCGGTGTAGGTCACATACAGGCAGTCAATGACGGGATAGCCGGTGGTGGAGGCATTGGGCTGGAATTTGATGGTATGTTCTCCGGCACTCAGGTAGGGATAGATGGAGAAGTTGTCGCAGGTGAGCTGGAGCATGGTGTTATCCAGAACCTGCGTGATGGGGCTTTGTGCATCCACCGTAATATCGAGCTTGCCCATGCGGGGGTTATGGTTATTCATGTTGCCGGGGTTGGAGCCGGTATTTTGGCCGTAGACGGTCTTGATCTCATAGTAGCCGTCGGCGGGCACAGTGAAGCGGAAAGTGAGGGTAGAGCCGGTATTGGGGAGGCTGGCAAGGGAGCCATTAGAGGCGGGATAGCGGGTATTGGAGCTGACGGTAGAAGCACCGCCTGCGCGGGTGGCGTTTTCGCCCTCGAGCGTGGTTTTCCATGCGCCCTCGATCTCGTTGGCATCGGAAGCCGTCTCTACCGGGATGGCGGTGGCATAATAGACGGTCGTTGCCGTTGCGCCCTCGACCGGGATGTTCACAGTGCCGTTTTCAATGGGCAGCACCCGGCGATAGACCAGATACGGTTCCTCAGCGGGGCCATAGGTGCCGGAATAGGTGGTGGAGCGGAGAGTGACCAACGCATAGGCGCTGTTCTTGAAAGCCTGTGTCTTATTGAGGTTGGTCATTTTCAGGACTTCATTGCCCTTGTAGCTGCCGCCGAAGAGGGCATAAGCGGTCTTTCGGCTCTCATCCATGGTGGCAAGGCCATAGAGATCGATCTTGGTGGTGCTGGTGGAGCACTTGACCGTGGTGCCGGTCATGCCCGCATAGAGCTTGTAAAGCCACCATGCGCCGTTCGGCTCATTGGCATCGGCAGCCAGATCATCCAGTGCATTGCCGACATTCCAGAAGGCAAGGCAGCCGCTGGCCTCATTGTCCTCCAGCGTTGCCACATACTTGACAAGACCTGCCGGATTGCCGAGATTTTCATACTGGCCATACTCGTTGACGCAGACCTCATAATCGGTGAGACCCGCCGCCTCGCAGTGGCTCTTGATGGTGTTGATCTCGTTCTCCATGGAGTTATAGCGGTCATCGAACAGGTCGTGAATGGTGACCTGATAGGGTTCGCAGTCGTTGGCTACGCAGAATTTCAGCCAGTCGCGGATGAAATTGCCATTGAAGTTGGCATAGCCGGGGCCGGAGAAGCGAGCCTGGGGGTCGATAGCGCGGATGGTCTCCACAAAATCCTTCCATGCGGCAAACCATGTGGCATTGTCTACATCCCAGCTGCCGCCGTTGCCGTCCGTCTCATTGAAAATATTGTAGACGCATCTGCCGGACAGACCGGCCTCCACACATTTTCTGGCCATATCGGCAAGCTGGGATTTGTAGAGGTCATAGTTGGCCTTGGAGGCGAAGGGCGGTTCCTCATAGTACCAGCCGGCCTTAATATCCGGGCAGCCGACCTGAATCCACTGGCCGCCGGACTCTAAAAAGGTCTTCGCCGTGAGCACGGCATCGCCGGTGGGATGCTGGAGGCCATCGGGCGGCTTCTGCTCAAAGGTGTAGGGACGGATCGGGGTAAGCAGATTGGTGGTGGGGACATCCTCCTCACCGATGCCATAGAGACAGCCCATGGCAAGGTGGCGAATCTCATGACCGGACTGGGAAAAATCAGCGGTAAACGAAGTCCAGCCGCTGTAATCCGCCGCAAGCACATGGGGGGCAAGCGCCAGCACCAGCGCCAGAGTCAGCGCCCATGCCAGCACCCGCCGGGTGGTTTTTTTCATCATAACGGTTTCTCCTTTCAGTTTTCTTATATTACCTGTTATACCAGATATTGGTGCAAAATGCGACAGTTTTTCTTTACAAATTTAATTTTTGTGAAGTATGACGGAAACAAGACCCGCAGATTCGACTGTGATGAATTTTTAGAGGTGACCTCAATTACCGCGGCTGAAAGGACATGGTAATTGAATGTATTAAAAAAATATGAACATTGGGTAACGTTATGTCAACTGCACACAACAGGGCAGTGGGCGGTTTTCCATGGCAGTAAGTTAACAGCCCTTGCCTTCCCCGCTGGGGAAGGTGCCGCCCGCAGGCGGCGGATGAGGTTGGCCTCCTAAAATGGAGCGCTTCCTATGTTAGGAAGGTTTTCTGTTTTGGTAGTGCGCCCAGTGACCTCTTCCGTCTCGCTTCGCTCGACAGCTTCCCCAGAGGGGAAGCCTTGGCTCTTGCCTTCCCCTCTGGGGAAGGTGCCGCCCGCAGGCGGCGGATGAGGTTTGCCTTCCTGAAACTGAGTGCTTCCTATATTAGGAAGGTTTTCTGTTTTGGCAGTGCGCCCAATGACCTCATCAGTCTCGCTTCGCTCGCCAGCTTCCCCAGAGGGGAAGCCTTAGCCCTTGCCTTCCCCTCTGGGGAAGGTGCCGCCCGCAGGCGGCGGATGAGGTTTGCTTCCTGAAACTGAGTGCTTCCTATATTAGGAAGGTTTTCTGTTTTGGTAGTGCGCCCAGTGACCTCTTCCGTCTCGCTTCGCTCGCCAGCTTCCCCAGCGGGGAGGCCTTGGCGCGGGCTATGTTAGGAAGGTTTCCGCAGCTGCTAACTTAACGCCATTGGGGGAGGTTCGTTTGTTTATAATTTGTTTACTCATTCAATTACCGTGTGATAAAATGCAATAAGCTAATTGCAATATTGAAAAAAATGTGATATAATGCCGTAGAGTGGAAAGTAGGCAGTATCATTACAGGGAGGAGGCAAATGGATGTACGATCTCCACAGCCATATCCTTCCGGGTCTGGATGATGGGGCGCAGTCCATGCAGGACACGCTCCTTATGGCGGATATGGCCGCCCGATGTGGTACCAGAAAGATTGTATGTACGCCCCACTGTAGTACGGATGACCCCAATCTCTCCTATCGCTTGGAACAAATTATCAATCGAACCCAACAGGCCAATGCGATACTTTATCAGGAGCGGATTCCTATCCGGCTCTATCCGGGCATGGAATTTTTGTGCGCAGAAAATCCCTCCATTTTTCTGGAGCGTGGCGATTTTCTGACACTTGCCGGTTCGCGCTATCTGCTCATTGAATTTTCCTTTGATATTCGTTCCTCTGCCATTCAGGATGCTGCTTCTACAGTTGCCCGCCATGGACTGATTCCCATTATCGCCCATCCCGAGCGCTATGACTGCGTACAATGGACACCTGATATGGTGCGCGGTTGGGTTAGCCAAGGATGGCTGATTCAGATCAATCGTGGTAGTATCACAGGAAATTTCGGTCAGGAAGCCTACGACACCGCCGCATGGATACTCTATCGCCGCCTTGCACAGCTGGTGGCCAGCGATGCCCATGGGATTGATTTCCGTACTCCCGATCTGATGCAGGGATACCACTGGGCGCTGCACAACTGCGGTCAGGAATATGCCGATGTACTGTTTTTCGATAATCCCCGCTGCATTCTCTCCAACCGTTTGGTGGAAACTGCCTTTCGTTGAATTTCCTTTTGGGAGGAACTATGAAAACTCTAAAAACTTTGTTATGTGTACTTACCGTCTTGTCTGTTGTGGCGTTTTCTATCGCTGTTTACTACACCATGTTCTACCGCGATACAATTCCGCCCCAGATCATCTTTGATCCGGCAGTCATTGATGCCAGCGTAGAGGATGGGGACGATGTGCTGCTTCAGGGCGTTACCGCCACCGATGATCGCTCCGGGGATCTTACAGATCAAGTTAAAATCAGCAGCATTTCCCAGCTTGTCGGTGTCAATACAGCCAGAGTCAACTACTTTGTATTTGACGAGGCCGACAACGTTGCACTTGCCTCCCGCACCATCCACTATACCGATTACGAGGCACCCCGCTTCATCCTCATGGATCAGCTCTCCTTTAATGTGGGCGAACAGGTGTCACTCAATGGCAAAGTGGTTGCCAGAGATATCATTGATGGTAATATTACCAACTATATTCGCCTGTCTGCCATGAATCTCAACAACAAGTCCGAGGGCATCTACCATATCACATTGCGCGTTATGAACCATGTGGGAGATACCAGTGCCGTGACACTGCCGGTCATCATTCGCAACTCCAATGTTGAGGCTCCAGTGGTGCAGCTAACAGAATATCTTGTCTACCTCAATATGGGCGATGAATTTCACGCCGAGGATTATTTTCAGGCCGCCTATGCCAGCAGCTATGTTCGTACAGGCGTTGATTATAGCAAGGTCAAGGTTGTCGGTACGGTCGATACCTCCGAGCCGGGTTGCTATGATGTCCAATATACCTATACCAACGCCCGCGGTCTGACCGGGGATGCCATCCTGACCGTGCTTGTGCAGAAGGAGGAGGCACTATCATGACAGAAACCTTTAAATCTTTAAAATTCCGTCATATTGAGCCGATGTTTCTGCTCCGGGCGTGTCTGCGAGATCTGTGGATGGTGCTTCTAGCGGCGCTGTGCTGTGCCATGACCACCGGCACCATCCTCACACTGGCATTTCCCGACCAAGTCTGCGCCAGCGTGACCTATGTGGTTGCCGATCGCGCCGCCGACATCAATGTAATTTATAATAACAAGATTGCCTCTGATGCGGCAGCTACCCTTACCGAGCTTCTCAATACCGACCTCGTCCGTGAGCGTATTGTCGAAGCCGCTGGCATCTCCGATTATGAGGACTATGATGGCGAGATGACGATAACCAATCCAAAAGATACAAACTTTCTCAAGGTTACGATCACGGCAGATACGGCCAAAGAGGCCTATTATATGATGCAGTCCATTTGCAACCGCACCGATACATTGATGGGTTATGTCAGCGAACAGGTGATTGTCAACCAGCTCAACGTACCCTATCTGTATTCCCAGTCCGTCACTAAAATTCCAAAGCTGGATTTGATCTTGATTGTTTCTGGCATTGGCGCAGTGCTGATGCTGGTGTGGCTGTGCTTTTCTTACCTGCTGCTGGATGTCATCCAGACAGAGGACGGCGCAAGGGATTTGCTTGATGCCCGTCTGCTGGTTACCATTGGCCACGAAAAGCAGAGCAAGCGTCACCGTGCGATTCTCATTACAGATCCTACCGTCAGCTTCTCCTTTGTCGAATCTATACATAAGCTGGCCTCCATGTTTGAGCAGCGCCAGCATGAGCTTGGCCGCGGCGTGTTTGCCATCTGCTCGGTGTGTGAGCATGAGGGCAAATCCGTGCTTACTGAAAATTTGGCTTTGGCCGTTCTTGAACGCACCGAAAGGGTGCTGATTATTGATGCGGACTTCCGTAAGCCCTCCCGCTATCTGCCGAATATTCTCAGTAACGGTATAAATAGCTCCAAATGGACAAAAATTGAGGAATACCACCTAAATGAGCAGGTACTTCATCTTGCCAAGCATAAGGACAAAGAGCTTTATGCCATCTATTCCCCCAAAGGTCAGCGGAATTTGGTTGAGCTAATTGGTTCGGAAACTTTCGATTCCTTTATCCATAGCATTGAAAAGGATTACAGTACGATCTTTATTGATACGCCTCCGCTGGCACTGTTCTCCGATGCCGAGCAGTTGGTTCGCCTGAGCGCTGCCTGCATGATTATCGTGCGACAGGGTGTCTCCTCTGCGCCGGCCATCAATGACAGTATTTATGCGCTCCGTAAGACCCAATCCAGCTTTATGGGCGTTGTCCTGAACGATATCCGCACTTGGGTACCGACCCGCGGCGGCTATGGTTATGGCTACGGATATGGCTACAGCGGCTATCGTTACGGTGCATATAACAAATACGGGAAATACGGCAAGTATGGTAAGTACGGCAAGTACGGAAAGTATCATACACAGAACCAGGAGGATGACTATGCAGGATGAACAGCAAGTTCCACAGCAGGAAACTGATTTGCTACAGTATTTTGCACGGTCGGCTCGGTTTCTGAAGCGAACCTACTGGCTGATTTTGGTTGCGATTGTGCTGGGTGCTGGAATTTTTGGTCTGGGTGTACAGCAGAAATATGTACCAAGCTATAGCTGTCGTGCGGTTTTCTCTGTCCATGTGGACGGGGTCTCCGTTGCTGACATTATCAGCAGTACCAGCACTTCCATCGATGCACAAACCACCAAGCAGATTGTGAATACCTTTCCGACAATTATTAGTGCCGATGCAATGTACGAACGAATCCTCGGCGTACTGCATATGAACACAATCCCCGGCAGTGTCAACACCGAGATTATTGCGAATTCCAACCTGTTTACCATTACTGCGACCGCTTCAGCGGCGGAGGATGCTTATAAGATTTTGAACGCAGTGCTTGAGTGCTATCCCGATATGGCCTTCATGGTCATTGGGTCAGCCCGTGTGGAGCTGATTGAAGCGCCGGAAATGCCTACCGAGCCGGATAAAGATCCCGGTCTGGCAAAGCCTATGATTATTGGCGGCATTCTTTTTGGCATCATTGCTTTCATTATTCTATGCCTTATTGGCCAGACGGAGCGCTGTGTCTCGACTACCGGTGACATGAAAGCGATTTCCAATCTGTCCTGCATCGTCCATGTACCCGAGATTCAATTGAAGCGCCGGAGCAAAACAGCAAATTCATTAAATATCCAAAATAAAAACATTCCCCCTGCCTATGAAGAGGCTATTCGTATTATGCGCTCGCGTATTCTGGAGCTTATGAAGGAGAAAGCCATTAAAAAAATTGTGGTTACCAGTACCCTTCCCGGCGAGGGCAAGTCCACCATTGCGGCCAATCTGGCAATTAATTTAAGCGGTGCTGGTCTGCGAACGATTCTGGTAGACGCTGACCTTCGTACACAGGAGCTTGGAGAATTCTTCGATATTAAGGAAAAGGGGTACGGTCTTGCGGATCTGTTCCAATCCGACACGATAGATCCGGCCTCCTGCCTGACAACGCTGCCGGATACGGATTTGCGTCTGCTTTGCGGCACGTCTGTGGCGCGTCCCATTTCGCTGCTTCGCCGTGAGAAAGTGCAGGCGGTTTTGGAAAAGCTTGAAAAGGAAGCTGATTTAATCGTAATTGATACGCCGCCCATTGGCCTTCTGGCGGATGCGTCAGCCTTTGCACAGTGTTCGGATTGTGCTATCTATGTTGTGCGTACCAACCTTGTTCCGCCGAACCGCGTTTCCGATGGTCTGCAAATGGTTCAGGATAGCGGCGCGGAGCTTTTAGGCTATGTGCTCAATGGTGTTTCTGCGCAAAGCAGCCGTACCTATGGTTATGACTACAGCTATCGCTACAGCTATTCCTCCAGCTATTACCGCAAATCTGCCGGTTATGGCAGTCATGGCAACTACAGCGCCTACAGCAGCTATGGAAGCTATGGCAATGAGTCCGATCAGGATGATAAATCTTACGGTGGCTATGGCAGTTACGGCAGCTACGGCGGTTATGGCAGCTACGGTAATTCCGACAGCTACGGTGCCTATGATAAATATAGTAAATATGGCAAATACGGAAAAACCGCAGAACAAAAGTCCGACACCAAGTCTGACAGCTCCACTGAAAAGCTGCCGCGTAAAAAAGCCCATAAGCGCGGTGCAGCGCACAATAGCACCCAGTTTACTAACGAAATTCTGGAAACGCTGGATGCCACAAGTCAAAACCGCGAAAAACGATCGCTGGAAGCAAGATCCGTCAATACGAAAAAATCCGAAAAATCTGTGAAGAAATAAATATCGGTGCTGCCCCAGAATATGGGACAGCACCTTTTCTTTAGGACAGCACCGTTGTGTGATACACCAATTGTGGACAAAGTTCTTCTATAGCCGCTTCCCGCATACAATGATAGCGGGAGCGTGATGTAAATGGAACATTTGAATCATTGGACAAGCCATCGCCCGCTGCTTGCGGGATTGTGGCTGGTGTTGTTTGCCGTGGTGGTACGGCTGGCAATGGCGTTGCCTATTGGGAAGCTTGTTTTGGATCAACAGCCATCGGGTGGCATTTTGACGATCTTGACGGAGGTTTTGACACCGCAGGGTGTGCGGGAGGAGACGGCCTCACAAAAATTTACGAAGCAGGAAAGACCGCCCCGCACGGAGGCCGCGCAAGAAAAAATATCACTCAGCTTCACACCGTCGGAAGCGGATGCCATCGCCATTGGCGGAAATGCTGGATATAGCATAGATTCTGCATCGCTGCTGATGACCCCTTTGAAGCTGGAGAAAGCAAACGGCCCCACCGTATTGATTGTACATACCCATACCTCGGAGGCCTATACCCCGACACCGAATACGCAGTATGAACCCACGGATCCCTACAGAACCGCAGACCCAGACTACAATATGCTCCGCATTGGCGCGGAGGTGGCGCAGGTGTTGGAGACAAAGGGCATAGAAACCATTCAGGATTTAGCAGTAAATGATGCCCCCGAATATCTTGGGGCATATGAACGAAGCTTTGACCGCATGGAAGCGCAGCTTGCAGAGCATCCCTCCATTCAGGTTATCCTGGACATCCACCGGGATGCGGTGGAAACAAACGAAGGCGAAAACCTGCGGACAAGCGTGGAAATTGACGGCAAAGAGTGCGCACAGATTATGCTGGTGGTGGGTACAGATGAAGGAGGCCTTGCCCACCCCAATTGGCGGGAAAATTTATCCTTTGCGCTGAAGCTGCAAGCCCTTTTGGAGCGGAAAAATCCCGGCCTGTGCCGAACGCTGTCGCTTCGCAAGGAGCGGTTTAATCAGCAGTTTACGCCCTGTTCTGTGCTCATTGAGGTTGGTACATCCGGCAACACATTGGATGAAGCCCTGCTGGCAGCACAGCATTTTGCCGAGGGTCTTGCTGAGTTAATTCAGGCATCATAAAAAATAGGCAAGAGGAAGTATCCCCTTGTCTATTTTTCTTTTGGGCATCTGTATTGATTCTGCGTGAGGCAAGAAATTTTCCTGTCAGCTCCAACAAAAATCGCAGGAAATACTTGATAAATTTTCAAGACTTTTATTAAATCTCTCGGAAATAAGACCCGCAGCTTCGCCCGCGAAGAATCATAAGAGATGCTCTTTTAGCAGCATTATATTGCAGAACATCCAGCTGCTGTGTGCAGATGCGTATGCTTCATATTCTTTTCGGTTTACATAATATTCCTCTCCCCAGGAGCTGATGCGCAGCCATTCCGAATCCAGGGAGGTGGCGGTGACAAAATGGGCGCAGGTTGCGGCAGCAGCACGGTAGGTGCCATCTGCGTTTTTGCGATAGAAGGTGACCCTTGCCTTTCCCCAGAGTCTCGGCCAGTTGGGTCCGATGGCGAAGATAACCGGCAAATCCTTCTCCAGCATATCTGCAATCTGCTGCCATAGGAGCTTTTTTTTCACACCCCATTTGGCGCGGTAGGGAATGTTTTTGCGTCGAAAAATACGGTTAAAGCCCCAAGCCATGGCGATACCCGTGAGGCCGAAGCCGGGAATGGGACGGAAAAATCCCCGGCAGAGCTTGAGAACAGCGTCATTAAAATCGGCAAGTAATATTGCTTTGTTTTGATTAGAGAGAAAACGGTCGAATAGGCCATCGCGGATATTGTGAAAGCGAGCCAGATATGTAAGCAGGTTTGCGCTGGAAATCAGGCCGCAGCCCACATCGCGCAGGGTTTTGTCCGGCAAAAATTGCTGAGCACCGCCATACATCGGCTTCCCTTCCGGGGAAGAGATGCAGGCAAGGTCGTGAGAGAGTGCAGTTGACTGCATATAGATACCTCGCAGCGTCGGGGAACATCCCCCACGGTAATTGAATGCGTAAACAAATTATGAACAAACGAATCGTCCCCAATGGCGGTAGAGGCCAAGGCTTCCCCTCTGGGGAAGCTGGCGAGCGAAGCGAGACTGATGAGGTATGGACGCACTGCCAAAACCGAAAACCTTCCTAATATAGGAAGCACTCAGTTTCAGGAAGTCAAACCTCATCCGCCGCCTGCGGGCGGCACCTTCCCCAGCGGGGAAGGCAAGGGCTTGTTAATTTACTGCCATGGAAAACCGTCCACTGCCCTGTTGTGCGCAGTTGACATAACGTTGCCAAATGTTCATATTTTCTTAACACATTCAATTACCGTGGAACATCCCCGGTATTGTATTGCTATTTCCAGATATCAGCATGAATGAAGGTGCGACCCTTTCTTGATGTCCCGCCGGGATCACGGAGGGTAGCTTTGCCACTGCCACGCAGGGTAATGACATCTCCCGGATGCACGGCGGCATCCGGCTTCAGGCAGAGCAGGTCGTTGACAAAGACATCACCGTGTATAATTTTTGCCTGCGCCGCTGTGCGCGACAGACCAAATATGCCTCCGCAGGTGCTATCAAGGCGGAGGCTCTGCACGGTAAACGTAACCGACCTGTATTCCTTAACCAGAGGTGGAATCTCTTGGAGCGTAACTGACGCAGCCTTGACACCACAGCGACCAATTTTTTCCAAATTCTGGCAGATATAATCCTGCACACTTCGCAGGCAAAAAAGATATGCGCCGCCCTCGGCCATACGAATATCTCCGAGGCTCTCCCGTTTCAAGCCAAGTGCCATAAGCGAACCGAGATAATCCCGGTGTCCGGGATTACCGAAGTCTGCCGAGATGTGCACAGCTCCGATGGCCTCCGGCGCATCCAGCGTGTCCTGCCAGGAAGGAAGAAAAAACGCGCATTTGCGCTCGGCATCTGCATCTCCGCCAAAAAGCTCCATGGAAAGCTGTGGTTCTCCTCTGACAAGGCGATTCAGTTCTGCCTGCTCGGCGAGGGTCAGGAATGCGGTATGCATCGGTGTGGCATATTTTTCTGCACGGCCTACCAAATCCAATGCGCGTCGCAGTAAATCAGGCTCCATGTTGATTTCTCTCCCATAAATTTCCCGATTTTTTATTCCGCTGACGGAAATTCTCTGTTTATTTTATACACTATTACGGACAAAAGGTCAAGAAAAGAAATCCTTTCAGCCGCAGTAATTGAATGAGTAAACAAATTATCGAACCGTCCCCAATGGCAGTAAGTTAGCAGCTGCGGAAACCTTCCTAACATAGCCCGCGCCAAGGCTTCCCCTCTGGGGAAGCTGTCGAGCGAAGCGAGACGGAAGAGGTCACTGGGCGCACTGCCAAAATCGAAAATCTTCCTAACATAGGATGCGCTCTGTCTTAGGAGGCCAACCTCACCCGCCGCCTGCGGGCGGCACCTTCCCCAGAGGGGAAGGCAGGGGCCAAGGCTTCCCCTCTGGGGAAGCTGGCGAGCGAAGCGAGACGGAAGAGGTCATTGGATGCACTGCCAAAACAGAAAGCCTTCCTAACATAGAAAGCACTCGGTTTCAGAAAGCGAACCTCATCCGCCGCCTGCGGGCGGCACCTTCCCCAGAGGGGGAGGCAGGGGCCAAGGCTTCCCCTCTGGGGAAGGCAGGGGCTTGTTCATTTACTGCCATTAAGAACCGCCTCCATTGCCACCGAAAATACTGCCACTTATTAACAAAATGTTCAAGAATATTTTTCTTTAATGTATATAATAGAGGTAGATATGAAAATATTGGGAGGTATCCCCCATGCCGAAATCCATACTGATTATTGAAGATGACCATAACATCGCCGACCTGCTGCGTCTTTATCTTGAAAAGGAGGGCTATGAGGTTGCCCTTGCCTCAGATGGAGGCAAGGGTGTGGAGCGTTTCCGGGAGATGCATCCGAGCTTGGTGCTTCTTGATCTCATGCTGCCGGTGCTCAATGGCTGGGGTGTGTGCCGAACCATCCGTGCAGAAGCCGATACGCCCATCATCATGCTCACCGCCAAGGGCGAAACTTCTGATAAGGTCACCGGCCTGAAGCTGGGCGCGGATGACTATATTACTAAGCCATTTGAAATGAAAGAGGTTCTTGCCCGCATTGAAGCTGTTCTGCGCCGCAGTGGCGTGGAGATTGATAAAGGTGCCAGACGTCTGGAATTTGACCAGCTAATTATTGATATGGATGCCTTTGAACTGATTGTGCGCGGAAAGAAAACCGATACCCCGCCAAAGGAAATGGAGCTTCTTTACTATCTGGCCTCCTCTCCCAACCGCGTCTATACCAGAAATCAGCTCCTTGATGAGGTTTGGGGCTTTGAGTACTTAGGCGACAGCCGCACGGTAGACGTCCATATTAAGCGTCTGCGCGAAAAGCTGGAGGGTGTTTCCGACCAGTGGACGCTGAAAACCGTTTGGGGCGTTGGCTATAAATTTGAGGTCGCATAAATCATGAAAACTTCTTTTGGCCGCCAGTTTCTGCTGACTGCCCTGTTATTTTTGGTTTGTATTCTGACATTGACGCTGGCCTTTCGCGGCTATCTTATGCACGATTTCGTGGAAAAGCTCTGCGCACCGCTGGAGGAAAACGCCCGGGGAATTGCACAGCTGGCTTCACCATACAATGACCCGCTGAACCTTTCCGGCAGCTGGGATATGCGCATCAATCTCTACATCTCTGCCGGGATTGCTGGCGATGATACCCAATTTTTGATCTGTGACAAAGCAGACAACGGAGACAGGATTCAACTGCCAATTTCCATGTGCTCATGCAGCTCCTTCTATTGCAACCATCTCGGTCAGGAGCTTGCGGACGATAAGAACGGCTATATTGCACACGCTATAGAGCAAATCGACCAACAGCTCTGCGATGGGACAGATGAATATCCCGTATTCTCCGGCATCACCACAATTTTCTCCGAACTGAATATGGAAGAAGCTCAACCGATGGAGGCATCGGATGAAACCGCATCTGTTCAGCGTGCGCCCATGGAGAAGCTGCTGAACAAAGCCCTCCCCGAAGAAGCGCATCCCCAGCAGACGCAATACCTTGCAGCTATCGCACCAATTTACACACTGGATGCACGGAAGATGGTCTTTGCTTACGCAGTGGCCTACAAAAAATATGACCCGACATTTATCAACCAAACCAATCATTTTATCAAGTTTCTTGTCATCGCCGTTTCTCTTCTGGCGCTGTTCCTTCTTCCCCTCCTGATCCGAAGCCAGAATCAGCCGCTACGCGATATGGCCGCCACCGTGCGACGCTTCGGTCACGGAGAACTGGATGTACGCATTCCCGTCGGGGGGAACAATACAGAGGAAATTGATGAGCTGGCCGTAGCCTTCAATAATATGGCGGTCTCTCTGGAGCAGTCCGAGCTGCGCAGACGAGAATTCGTTGCCAACATCAGCCATGAGCTGAAAACACCCATGACCACCATCGCCGGATTTATGGACGGTATGCTTGATGGTACCATCCCGCCTGAGCGCCACCGGGAATATATGCAGACCGTCAGCAATGAGGTCCGGCGGCTGAGCCGCCTTGTGCGCAGTATGCTGGAGATTTCTCGCCTCCAGTCGCAGGGCATCCCCGATGAGCATAAGCAGATTTTCGATATCTCTGAGCAGGCAGGACAGACCCTTTTCAACTTTGAGAAAAAGATCAATGACCGTGGAATTCATGTCACGGTGGATTTCCCGGAAAGCCCGGTGGAGGTTTTTGCGGAAAAGGACTCCATTACGCAGGTCATTTACAATCTGATTGACAATGCGGTAAAATTCTGCAACCCCGGCGGCGAACTGCGCCTGAAAATTGCCCTCGCTACCACCAGAGCACTGGTGTCGGTATCCAATACCGGCGGAACCATCCCGGAAAACGAGCTTCCCAGAATTTTCGAGCGCTTCCACAAAACCGATAAGAGCCGTTCCTCCAACCGTGACGGTGTGGGTCTTGGTCTGTATATCGTCCGCACCATTATCCTCAGCCATGGTGAGGATATCACCGTCACCAGCAGGGATGGCTTGACCACCTTTACCTTTACCCTTGCACTCCCCGCCTGATTTGTAGGGAGTATCCCCTCATTGGAGGCAAAGCATGAATTTTGACGATTTATTTCCACCAAACGAAGACAGCACTGGCGGAATCTATACAACCGGCCGATCTGAGCAGGAACCAAACAATAATATGGGTTCCATTATCGTCCTGTGTCTGCTGCTGGTTGTTTCCATTACTCTAACGGGTATACTCTGGCGCGTAATGAAACAAAGCCCTTCCAATCAGGAGCAGGATGTCTCTGCCGATAATTTCGATATGCAAGACACGCAGAAAGAGGTGATTTCTAATACCTCGGATTTCATCGTGGATTACACTTTCAATGGCAAGAGCTATAGCGGCTTTTTTTTCCAACCCTACGCCTTTGATTTGCCTGACGGCTATATTCTCACCAGCGCCGAACCCTTCTCCGGGGATACCGCTGCCAATACACCACAGACCATTGTAGTAACAGCCAGCAATGGTCTGGAATATACTGCGTATTTTCGGAAAAAAAATGCCACGCTTGGCGTGGCCATCCTAAAGATTTACGG
Source organism: Faecousia sp. (assembly GCA_045601345.1). Taxonomy (GTDB): domain Bacteria; phylum Bacillota; class Clostridia; order Oscillospirales; family Oscillospiraceae; genus SVMC01. Next base: position 34,908 of record JAZRZL010000087.1, read on the forward strand.
CAACAAGCTCCCCAAAGGCACGACGCTTTGCGGCTCGAATTCTCTGCTCGAAGGAAATTCGGCGCAGACCTTCCTTTATCTGGGCGGTACGGATACAGAGCTTTCTGTCCCATATGAGGAGCTTTTTAGAGACGGTGAAAATGATTTCGTCAATGATAGCTTTCTGAAATCACAGCTTCTATTGGAAAATGCAAAACAAGGCACCCCAATTTTTAATGACGCAGGGCAGGTTGTTGCAATCATGGCAAAGCCGGATACAGGCTTCGATGGGTCAAAATATGTCGCCTCCATTGCCGAAGTCAACGACTGGGTTTGGGATACGCTGCAAAATCCCCTGCGTTATATCGGCATCCATGGAAAAATGATCACAGTTCACAGCAGAACAGCACAATCTATGAACTCCGGATTTCGTGTGGATTACGTGGAAGCCACAAAAGAATACGATCTGACGGACTGTCTTGAACCGGGAGATCTTATCTTGGGATTCTTCGACAATTATAGCCTGACGAGACCGAACGATCTGGCGAACATCGAAGCACTGGAAGCCCTCTATAAAAACTTTACTGACGGTAAGCTCGTCGCACTTTCCGTCTACCGTTCTGAAAACAGGGACAAAACAAAAAACATTTTCCTGCCCCATAATACGAAACGATAGTACAGATGGACGAAATAGGAGGGGGGACGCATTATCCTTCTACTATATCTCCATATCTGACAAGCGTTACATTCCCTATCTCGTTTGCCCTGTCCATTTGCACTCGGCAAACAGGGCGGTATCATCGTTTTACTGCAAAGCAGCTCAAACTGTTATTCAAAGAATCATTGAATAAGTTTTTGCATCAATACGGTTATGACTTTGCTGAGGATTCAACTCGCGTTTTGACCATCAAGGTTAAAGATCGGAAAAATTCCCGCATACTTCATAGTGTCGACTTTGCTTTTGTTCATGACTACGAAGATGATGACGGATTCGATTGCCAAGAATACATTCACTATAGGGCATCTCTATTTATTCTGCGTGAGGCGAGCTGCGAGGGATTTTTCTGTCAGATTCAATAAAAATCGCAGGGAATACTTGACGTATTTTCAAGATTTTTATTAAATCTGACGGAAATAAGACCCGCAGATTCGACCGCG
>JAZRZL010000088.1:0-7704 GCA_045601345.1 Faecousia sp.
GCTGAACACGCTTCCATCACCGTATTCGATTCTCAGGCAGAAGACAGCCAGAAGACGGAAAATGCCAAGACCGCCTATGTCAGAAACGGCGATACCGGCGAAATCGACATTTCCGGTGACGGCCAGTTGAACTTCATTATAGTGCCCGAAGACGGCTACACGATTGCAGATGTTTCCGTCGCACCGGCCAACTACAAGAACATCAAGGATTCGACGGAAACCGGCGTTGAAAACGGCTACCGTATTACCAAGGTCACCGGCAACATCACCGTTACCGTTTATGTTGTCAAGGAAGACTGCGTGCATGATTACAAGGCCGTTGTGACCGCCCCCACCTGTACCGACGAGGGCTATACCACCTACACCTGCACCAAGTGCGGCAGCAGCTATGTAGCTGACGAGGTTGCCGCGCTGGGTCACAGCTACGAAAACGGCATTTGCACCCGCTGCGGTGCCGAAGACCCCGACTATAAGAAGCCCTGCGATGGTGGCGTAGACTGCCCGAGCAAGGACTTCACCGATATGCCGAAACCCACCAACTGGGCACACGAAGGCATTGACTACTGCGTGAAGAACGGCCTCATGAACGGTATTGATGCCACCACCTTCCGTCCCAATGGTTCTCTGACCCGCGGCCAGCTGGTCACCATTCTCTATCGTATCGCCGGTCAGCCCACAGTGACCTTTGAGAAGATCTTCACCGATGTGGCAGAGAGCAGATACTATGCCAAGGCTGTCATCTGGGCAGCCAAGAACGGCATTGTCAACGGTTATTCCGATGGCACCTTCCTCCCGGAGCGTGAAATCAGCCGTGAACAGATTGCCACGATCCTCTATCGCTATGAAAATGCGTCTGCTGCCACCGGCACTCTGGACTTCCCCGACAGCGCAGAGGTTGGTAATTATGCCAAGGATGCCATGCTGTGGGCAACCCAGAACGGCCTCATCAATGGCGTAAATACCAATGGTGTAAGCTATCTCAAGCCCAAGGCCAACGCCACCCGTGCCCAGATTGCCTCCATTATCATGCGCTATTGCGAACGTCAAAAATAAATTCAAAATGTGAGCAGCGGCACACTGTCCATCCCTGGTCAGTGTGCCGCTGGCTTTTGGTTCAAGCTTGAGATAGCTGGGAACTTGGTGTTCAGGTTAACGTATATTCCATAAAGTATGAGAAATATTCACAGAAAATGCACAAGAAATTCCGACAGAAAATGGGAAAAATTGTGAAATAGCTCTTGAAATCGAGAAAAAAATACTGTATAATGGGCAAGTGCAAAGGTTTGCGTCGTGTACAATTGTCTTTAGTACAAAGACATTGTAGGGCAATCCTTCGATTATGAAATTCTGGAGGAAACTGAAATGAAAAAACTGATCTCTCTGCTCCTGGTTGGAGCACTTCTTTGTTGTATGTTCTGCGGCTGTGCAGCCAAGACCAATACCGGCTCCGGCGACACCATTAAGATCGGTGTCTATGAGCCGCAGTCCGGCGACAATGGCGCAGGCGGCAAGCAGGAAATCCTCGGTATGCAGTATGCCAACGCCATGACCCCCACCGTGGAAGTCGGCGGCAAGACCTATAACGTCGAGCTGGTTTATGCCGATAACGAGTCTTCCAACGATAAGGCCGTTTCCGCAGCCACCACCCTCATCTCCGCAGGCTGCTCCGTGATCCTCGGCTCCTACGGCTCCGGTGTCTCTATCTCTGCTTCTGATACCTTTGCCAATGCCGGCATCCCCGCCATCGGCGTGACCTGCACCAACCCGCAGGTCACCGAGGGCAATGATCACTACTTCCGTATTTGCTTCCTTGATCCCTTCCAGGGCACCGTCCTTGCTAACTTTGCAAAGGAAAAGCTGGGCGCTTCCACCGTCTACTGCTTGGGTCAGCTGGGCAATGACTACGACCAGGGTCTGCTCAATTATTTCTCCAAGGCCGCCGAAGAGCTGGGCATGAAGGTCATTCGTGCCGAATTCCCCGAGAACAACTCTGACTTCACCTCTTACCTGACCACCGCCAGCAACGAGGGTGTCGATGTCATCTTTGCTCCCTGCTCCACCAGCTATGCACAGCTCATCGTTGAACAGTGTGCTTCTCAGGGTTTGGAAATCCCCCTGCTCGCAGGTGATACTTGGGACTCCAACGTGATCCTCAATGCCGCGCAGGGCAAGAATTCCCAGATTTACGTCTCTACCTTCTATGCAGAAGGCGGCAATGAAGAATTTGAAGCCGGCATCAAGAAATGGATCAACGGTGATGCGACCAATAAGGCCAACAATGGCGGCGATGACAGAGTCGCTGCTGTCACCGTTATGGGCTACGATGCTTACTACACCGCATTGGAAGCTCTGAAGGCTGCCGGTTCTGCCGATCCCGCTGCTGTCAAGGCTGCACTGCCCGATGTAACCTATACTGGTATTTCCGGCGCCATTGCCTTTAATGAAATCGGCGATGCTGACCGCGATACCGCCTATATCAAGACTGCAAACACCGAAACCGGACTGTGGGACTTCGTTGCAGTTCAGGGTATCAACTAATCAACAAACCGTCCAAATCGCCTCCGGCGGCTATGCCGCCGGAGGACTTTCAAATTTTGGAGCGTATCCATCTGCTTTTCGTGGCCGGATGGAAAACAGATGGATGCGTTCCAATCTCATAAGGAGGTTCTTCCCCGATGTCAGCATTCCTGCAAGTGAATTTGCCGTATATCCTTGCCGGTATCTCCGTAGGCGGCCAGTATGCGCTGATTGCCATCGGCTATACCATGGTTTACGGTATCCTTCGCCTGATTAACTTTGCCCACGGCGATGTTTTTATGGTCGCGGGTCTTGTGATGGTCTATACCACTGCATCTTTGCCTATTTACATCTCAATCCCCATTGTATTAGTTGCAACTGTAGTACTTGGCTTGATTATTGAGCGCGTGGCCTATAAGCCGCTGCGTTCTGCGCCGCGTATGTCGGTTATGATTTCCGCCATCGGTGTGAGCTATCTGCTGCAAAACTGCGCCCTGTATTTTACCGGCGGTCTGCCGCAGGTGTATCCCGAGATCCCGTTCCTCTCAAAGTCGATCACTATCTTTGGAGCTACGACCAAGTGGGTCACGCTGATTACACCGATTCTGACCATCGTTCTGGTTATTTTACTGGTACTGCTCATCAACCACACCAAGATCGGTATGGCCATGCGTGCGGTCTCCAAGGACTTTGAGACCAGCCAGCTCATGGGCATCCGCATCAATTCCGTTATTTCCGTTACCTTCGCCATTGGCTGCTTCCTTGCTGCGGTCGGCTCCCTGCTTTACTTCACCAATTATCCCTCCGTTATCCCCACCTCCGGCGCTATGCCCGGTCTGAAGGCGTTTGTAGCGGCGGTATTTGGCGGCATTGGCTCCATCCCCGGCGCGGTGATTGGTGCGTTTATCATCGGCATCTGTGAAAACATTATCAAGGGCATTGGCTGGACAACCTTCTCCGATGCATTCACCTTTGTCCTGCTGATCGTCATTCTGTTGGTCAAGCCCACTGGTATTTTCGGTGAGAAGGCCACGGATAAGGTATGAGGTGGCTGCTATGGAAAAAACTATGAAGCAAAACAAGGTAAATTATCTGCCGGCCATTCTTGCACTGTGCGCCCTGTACATCGTGCTTTTGCTGCTGGATAATGTGCTCCCTGCAAATTCCATCACCCTGATGCTCATTCCTGTGCTCCGCAAGGGCGCGATTTACTCCCTTGTGTGCGTTTCTATGAATCTGCTCAACGGCTTTACCGGCCTGTTCAGTCTGGGTCAGGCGGGCTTTATGCTCATCGGTGCCTATGCCTATGCGATGTTTTCCATTCCCGCTGCCCAGCATGAGGCCGTCTACCAGTATTTTGACGGCGGCATCATCCGCTTCTCCATCCCTGAGCTTCTCTCTCATGTGCTGGGGCAGAATGCGGGCAGCTTTGTCGGTGCGATTATCTGCATCATCATTGCTGGCCTGTTTGCTGCCGGCTTTGCCGCACTCATCGGCATTCCCGTACTGCGCCTGAAGAGTGACTATCTTGCCATTGCAACGCTGGGCTTTGCCGAAATTCTCCGCGCCTTCTTCCAGTGGGACAAGCTGGGCAGAATAACCAACGGCTCCAATCTGCTGAGAAAGTACACCAACTTTGCAGACATGAAGATTTCCTTTGGCACGTTTACCCTCAAGCTTGAGAGCCTGTTCCCCTTCCTGATTGCGACACTGTCGATCCTGTTCATTGTGCTTCTGATCAATTCCACCTATGGCCGTGCCTTTAAGGCCATTCGTGATGATGAGGTTGCGGCAGAGGCCATGGGCATTAACCTGTTCCGCCATAAGATGCAGGCCTTTGTGGTATCGAGCTTCTTTGCTGGTGTCGGCGGCGCATTGCTTGCCATGTTCCAGACCACTGTACAGGCCGCTCCCTTCAAGACGGCGATGACCTATGAGATTCTGCTCATGGTGGTCATTGGCGGTATCGGCTCTATCTCCGGCAGCTGCATGGCAGCGTTCCTCTATATCGCCTGCTCGGAATGGTGGCTGCGCTTCCTCGACAGCGGCTCCATGTTCGGCATTTCCGTACCCTTCTTCCGCGATGGCTTCCGCAAGGTGGTCTTCTCTGTCATTATCATGATTATTGTGCTGTTCTTCAGCCGCGGCATCATGGGCGATAAAGAGCTGTCCTTCTCTGGACTTATGAAACGAAAGAAGCAAAAGAGTGAAGAAAAGGAGGCGGAAAACCATGGCTGAAAATGTCCTAAGACTTGAAAATGTAACCATGCAGTTTGGCGGCGTGATTGCAGTCAACAACCTCTCCATGGAGATCCATCGCGGCGAAATTGTAGCCCTCATTGGGCCCAACGGCGCGGGCAAAACCACAGCCTTCAATGCCATCACCGGCGTGTATGAGCCGACCACCGGCGCGGTTTTCTTCCATGACCGTCTTCTTGTCAGCAATTACCCGCAAGGCAAGATGAAGAAGCTGTATGCGGGCGAGAATTTTGGCACCTATACCCATGCGGTCAGCCATACGCCCGACTATATTACCTCTCTGGGTATCGCCCGTACCTTCCAGAATATTCGCCTGTTTAAATCCATGACGGTGTTTGAAAATGTTCTCACCGCCATGCATCTGCGCAAAACCAGCAATCTTTTCTCCGCTGCCTTCCGTGCCAATCGGAAAGAAGAGGCCAAAATGCGCAGTGATGCCGAAGAACTGCTGAAAATTGTCGATTTGTACGATGTCAAGGACGAAATGGCCACGTCGCTGCCTTATGGCAAGCAGCGCAAGCTGGAAATTGCCCGTGCGCTGGCAACCCAGCCGACCCTCCTGCTTCTGGACGAACCGGCAGCCGGTATGAATCCGCAGGAGACCGAAGAGCTGACGGCCTTTATCCGCTGGATCCGTAAAAAATTTGATCTGACCATTTTCCTGATTGAGCACCATATGAACCTTGTTATGGACATTTCCGACCGCATCTATGTCATTGACTTCGGCAAGAAGATTGCCGAGGGCGTACCTGCGGAAATTCAGAAGAATCAAAAGGTCATTGACGCATATCTGGGGGTGGACGAAGATGAGTAATATTCTGGAAATTCGGAATCTGGTGGTTTCCTACGGCGGCATTGAAGCGGTCAAGGGAATTGATCTGGATATTGAAAAAGGAAAAATTGTGACCCTCATTGGTGCCAACGGTGCGGGCAAATCCACTACCATGAAGACCATCTCCGGCATTGTCAAGCCGAAAACAGCCTCCATCCTGTTTGAAGGCAAGGAAATTGTCGGCATGACCCCTGACCAGATCGTGTCTCTGGGCATTATCATGGTGCCGGAAGGGCGCAGAGTTTTCCCCAACCTGACAGTCAAAGAGAATCTGCGCATTGGCGGGTATCTCCGCAAGGATGATCTGCGAGAGGATTTAAACAATGTCTATGAACTGTTCCCCCGCCTGAAGGAGCGCGAATGGCAGCTGGCCGGTACACTCTCCGGCGGCGAACAGCAGATGTTAGCTGTTGGCAGAGCGCTGATGGCAAAGCCGAAGCTAATCATGATGGACGAGCCTTCTCTGGGTCTTGCTCCGCTGGTTGTGAAGGGGATCTTTGACATTATCCGCACGATTAACCAGAACGGCATTACGGTTCTGCTCAACGAGCAGAACGCTAACATGGCGCTCAAAACGGCTCATTGGGGCTACGTCATGGAGACCGGACGCATCACCATGGAGGGTACCGGCATGGAACTGTATGAAAACGATCAAATCAAGGAAGCTTACCTCGGTAAATCCAAATAACAGCCCCATTTAGGGCATCTCTATTTATTCTGCGTGAGGCGAGCTGCGAGGGATGTTTCTGTCAGATGCAATAAAAATCGCAGGGAATACTTCCAGAATATAAAGTTACGGATAAACAAAGACGAGCACTGTCGAATCACAAAGATTTCTGACAGTGCTCGTTTATGGTGACCCGCTGGAGATTCGAACTCCAGACCCACTGCTTAAAAGGCAGTTGCTCTACCTACTGAGCTAGCGGGTCATTTTGGCAGGGATGGCAGGATTCGAACCTACGCATACAGGAGTCAAAGTCCTGTGCCTTACCGCTTGGCGACATCCCCATGTAGCAAAGTGCGAAGGTGGAATCCCCGGGCAAAAAAAAGAAACTGGAATGGGGTGGGTGAAGGGAGTCGAACCCTCGACCTTCAGAGCCACAATCTGACGCGCTAACCAACTGCGCCACACCCACCATATCACAATTCCTATGCCGATTCGCCCGGCCGGCGCCCCAAAGGGATTGGCACGCCAGGAGGGACTCGAACCCCCGACCTACTGCTTAGAAGGCAGTTGCTCTATCCAGCTGAGCTACTGGCGTATAAAAATAAGCAGATGGCGTACCAGCGAAAGCGAATGGAGCGAGTGATGGGAATCGAACCCACGCCCACAGCTTGGAAGGCTGTTGTACTAGCCGTTATACTACACCCGCAAATTGCCGATGTCTCATCAGCTCTAAAATACTATCACATCAGCCACATATTGTCAAGGATTATTTCCTAAAAGCATCTTTTTTCTTTTGCTGCGCCATTTTTTGAAATCATTGCAATGATCGTAGCATTTGCCTGTTCCGATTGATTGGCAGATAAACGTTTGACGGAAATTCTTTTTTTGAAAACCGAAAAAAATGATTGACAAAACCGAGGTCTTCTTGTATAATCATCATGCTCTTTGGAGTGTATGGCGGCATAGCTCAGTTGGTAGAGCATTCGGTTCATACCCGGAGTGTCATCTGTTCGAGTCAGATTGCCGCTACCAGGCCCGTTGGTCAAGTGGTTAAGACACCGCCCTTTCACGGCGGTAACATGGGTTCGAGTCCCGTACGGGTCACCAAAAATCCACCCTTTTTGGGTGGATTTTTTTTGAAAAAATGAAAAAATCAAGGCTGTAGCAATTTTTTATTTTGCTACAGCCTTGTTAATATCAGGCTTCTTTGGGCATGCGATAGAATTGCGAAGCGTTAAAAAGATGTTTTTGACGCGCCGGATTGTTCGAGGAAGTCGTAATGGGCATATACGGCCTCGGCAGCGCGGGTGGGCTGATTGTTTACTACTGCCTGATATAGCTGCATATGAATTTGTACCAGCTCGTCCCAATTTTCAAAATTGTACTCATCAGGGGAGGTGCGTTCCCTTGGTCCCATGAACTGTGCCAT
>JAZRZL010000089.1:0-61349 GCA_045601345.1 Faecousia sp.
CTCTGTTCGGGCAAAGACGGCCTCTCTCTCCATTTCGCTTAGATTAAATATTCTGATCAACCTTATTCACCTGCTCTGCCATGCGGGCGGTGAGGGTGTCCACCGCTTCCCGCTTGAATTTGTAGCCTGCCTTGTTCGAGATGAGGCGGGCGCTGTTGGGGGCGATCTCCGAAATGACCGCCAGTCGGTTCTCTTTAAGGGTGGTGCCCGTCTCCACGATATCCACGATAATGTCCGAGAGGCCCAGTATGGGGGCCACCTCGATGGAGCCGTTCAGCTTGATAACGTCAATGTCTCTTCCCTGTGCCCGGTAGTATTTCCGGGCGATGTGGGGGAACTTTGTGGCCACTCGCAGGGGGCCTCTACCGCTGTCCGCAAACCCCTCCGGGCCCGCCGCCGTCATGCGGCACCTGCCCATTTTGAGGTCAAGGAGCTCATAAACGTCCGGCTCCTGCTCAAGCAGGATATCCTTTCCCACCACGCCCACGTCCGCCGCGCCTCTGCTTACGTAGATGGCCACATCCGAGGGCTTGACCCAGAAGTAGCACACGCCGGTTTCCGGATTTGTGAAGGTCAGCTTTCGATTTTCCTCCCGGATGGAAGGACACGCGTATCCTGCGGCCTCAAACATTTGATAGACTTTTTCTCCAAGGCGTCCCTTAGGCAGTGCAATATTAATCAAGCTCCCTCACCTCCGCTGCCTCTAAATAAAGATGCTTCTTTGCACGGATTCCATCCGCTCCGGCAGGACGGATACTGACGGTCTTTCCTTCCGCAATCAGACTCTGTGCTGTGCGGATCAGGACAGCCTCATCACAATTTTCCTGATAGGAAAGTAAAATATCAACATCATATGGCTCCGTTTCCTTATATAACCGCTCAAGATGGTCAAGGGACACTGCAAAGCCGATGGCATCCTGCTCCCGACCCATCTTTGTGAGGAGATTGTCATAGCGTCCGCCGGACAGAACGCCGGAGGAAATGCCGGAAATAAAGCCACGGAAAACAATACCGTTATAATAGTTCATATCATTGACCAGAGAGAAATCCAGCCGCAGATTTTTGCAGCCTGCGATCTCCAAAAGCCGACTCATCCGGCGCAAGGAGCGTACCGCCATACAGCTCTCCGCAGGCAGCTCCATTGCCTCCACCCGATCCAGTGCCTGCTCCAATGGGCCATAGAGGTCAACCAATGTACAAATATTGCTGCAAAATCTGGGAGGCAGTCCATAACGGGAGCATAAGGTGCGCAGTGCATGGAGATTCTTCTCCCCTGCTGCATTCATAATCTCGGTGCATACATTCTCCGGGAGTGCCTGAGAAGACAAAAGGCCATTCAAAACGCCGATATGGGAAATATCCAGTACATAATCGGGAGAAATCGAGCGAAGACTCCGCTCTGCCAGCATCAGAACCTCAGCTACGGCATAGTCATCCACTTTGCCGATCAGCTCCAGACCGGTCTGAAGAATCTCCTGAAAGCCATCACCATTTTTGGGAACACGGTAGACGTTTTCGGTATAATAGACCTTGCTGGTGGCAGCTTCCGGCTTGGTGTTTTTAATAATGGACAGTGTCACATCCGGCTTCAATGCCATAAGGCGGCCATTGGTATCGTTGAAGGTTAAAATGCGCTTACTTTGTAAAAAATTTTTATTTTGTGCATAGAGGTCATAGGATTCAAATTTACTGACCTTATAATATTGATAGCCGTAGCTGCTGTAAAGGCTCCGCAGAGCGGAAACTGTTTGCTCATCGTATCTGTTCATTTATTTCCCTTTCTGCCGCTCAATGATGAATTGATAGCCACCGGTACCGTAGTCCAGGCAGCGCTTGACCCGACCGACTGTAGCAGAGCTGGCACCAGTTTGTTCGCAGACGCTTTGGTATGAGGCACCCTCGGACAAAAGCTCTGCCACCCGCAGCCGCTGTGCCATGGAAAGTACTTCTTTGACAGTGCAAACATCTTCAAAAAAAGCATAGCACTCATCCGTATCCTTCAGGGAGAGAATGGCCTGAAAAAGTGCGTCCGTCTGTGCATTTCTGGGGAAACCCATAAAAACACCGCCTTATCATAATAATTGGTAATATGGTATCACATTACCGTGCTAAAGTCAAGAGAATATTTCATGTACTTATATTATATATGAATGGATTTACAACTGCAAGGATATGGAGTATAATATAAGTACTAATCACAAGGGGGAAGCAGCTATGGCAGCAGTTAAAAGAATCGGTGTATTAACCTCCGGCGGCGATGCGCCGGGTATGAATGCGGCTGTGCGTGCAGTAGTTCGCACGGCCAACTATCAGGATATTGAATGCATCGGCATCCGCAGAGGCTGGAACGGCCTGATTACCGGCGATATCCTCCGCCTTGACGAGCACAGCGTTGCACATATCATCGACCGTGGCGGTACCATGCTTTATACTGCAAGAAGTCGGGAATTCATGACCGAAGAGGGTCAGCGAAAAGCCGTTGCCAACTGCAAGCTTCTGGGTCTGGACGGCATTGTCGCCATTGGCGGTGACGGTACCTTCCGCGGTGCACTGGCACTGTCCCGCTACGGCATTGCTGTTGTCGGCATTCCCGCCACCATCGACAACGATATTAGCTGTACGGACTACTGCATCGGCTATGATACCGCTGCCAACACAGCTATCGAATGTATCGACAAGCTCCGTGACACCATGCAGGCGCATGAGCGCTGCTCTGTCGTGGAGGTTATGGGACGTAATGCAGGTCATTTGGCGCTCTATGTAGGTCTGGCAATTGGTGCAACAGCGGTACTGGTTCCGGAGGATAAAGAGGACTTCGGTCTGCCTGTTCTTATTGAAAAAATTCGCAATGCAAGGCTCAACGGCTTCACGCACTATATGATCGTTGTTGCCGAGGGTGCAGGCAGTGCAGCAGAGGTGGGTGCTTATATCAAGGAGAACTTGGGTCTGGATCCCCGCGTGACGGTTCTTGGCCATATCCAGCGCGGCGGTTCTCCCAATGCCCGTGACCGCGTGGTTGCCACCCAAATGGGATTTCATGCCGTCAATCTTCTGGCCGAAGGGAAAACCAACCGTGTGGTATGCAGCCGCACGGATGGGGAAATCTCTGATGTGGACATCGCAGAAGGTCTTGCCATGCACAAGGGAATTAACCGGCAACAGATCGAATCTCTTGATGCAATGACTGGTTTGTAAAACTGCATATCATAAAACACCGGGAAGCATACACGCTTTCCGGTGTTTTTTATGCCAGAGGATGATATTTATTGTAGACACTTTTCAGATTGTTCTGCAAAACCTGTGCATAAATCTGGGTGGAGGAAATATCGCTGTGTCCAAGCATTTCCTGAATACTCCGCAGGTCGGCACCGTTTTCCAGAAGGTGGGCAGCGAAGCTGTGGCGCAGTGTATGCGGTGTAATATCCTTGTTGATTTGTGCCTTTTCCTGATAGTACTTGACGATTTTCCAAAAGCCTTGTCTAGTCATGCGTTCACCATTGACATTTACAAAGAGGCTGCTTTCCAAAGGACTGGCAATCATTTGCGGACGAATATCCATAATATAGTTATGTAAATCTTTAACCGCAGCAGGATAGAGCGGAATGATACGGTCTTTCCCCTTGCTCTGGCAGTGGATAAAGCCGACATTCAGATTCACATCATCTACATTTAGATTAATCAGCTCACTGACGCGAATACCAGTGGCATAAAGAAGCTCCAGCATGGCTTTATCCCGGTAGCCCTTCATGTCACTAAGCTCTGGCTGAGATAACAGTAACTCAACCTCTTTCCCGGTAAGAATCTGTGGAAGTTTGCGTTCACCCTTTTCCAAGTGAATATCGTGAACAGGATTTTCCTCACAAATACCCCGCAGGACGGTAAATGCAAAAAAATTCTTTAATGATGCCATATTGCGGGAAATGGTTGCCACAGACTTTCCAAGGCTTTGAAGATTGGACACATAGTCCAGAATATCCGTGTGCTGAACCTGAGAAAGATCAGAACAAGCCGCTCGCTCCAAGTAAGCAATGAACTGGCGAATATCGCGCATATATGATGCCACTGTATTTTCAGAGGCATTTTTGGTATGGATCAGATAATCCTGAAATTGGAGTGCAAAATCCATCATACCAAATCTTCCTTTATTGCCTAAAAAATGCGGAACATAATAAACAGATCAAATATATTTGTGCATTGCCTTGATAATATAGCTTATAATTCAAAGAAATTCAAGAGTTTTTCGGCTTGATTTTGAAATTTTGGCAATTATGTACATATATTATGTAAACTACATTATGTAAACCGCATAACCAGTTTTTGTTCTATAGTATTTGAATCGCAACATCTTGTAGTAATGCTTGTAATATGCTAACAAGATGTTGCGATTTGCAAATGTCAAGAAATAATTTTTCCATTCGCTGTTTTCAATGAAAAACAGCAACTTGCACAAAGGCTTTATTTCTATTTTCCCTTCCTGCTTGACCACAGAAATGCCGCTGCTACAGCTGCGGCTATCCCGACCCCTAGATTTTGCCAGCCAAATGTTGTATCTGATTTTATAATTAGCCTACCAAAATACAGCAACAGCAAGCTTCCTGCTGCGCACCCAAGGCTCACAGGTAGTGCACCGTGTTTTGACTTTCCTATTGCAATCCGACAGCCAATCAGCATTCCAACCGCACAAATAATAATTGAAATGATTTCTACGCTCTCCTGTGGCAGCACCTCCTTTGACAGAAGTTCGGCTCCGACAAAGCATAGGATCATCATTGCAATTATTGCACTAATTACGCCAAATACAACGACTCGTCCGACTTCATCAGCAATTCCTCTTTTTCCCTTTTGTCCCATAGTGAAACTCCCTTCCCTTCTGTTTTCTGTTAGTTTAAGCTATGCGCATACAAATAAAAAAATACCGCCGCAGATCATAATAACCTGCGGCGATAATAAAAAGCTTATTTCTTTTCCTTCTTCGCCCGTTCTTTTTCCGCCTTGCGATCAGCGGCGGCCTTTTTGGCAGCCTCGGTAGCAGTATCATTGGAGGAAATGGCCCACTTTTTAAATTCGATACGAACACGGTCGGCACCGACTTCAATGACAACATTGTCGTCCTTGATGTGGCATACTTCACCGACAATGCCGCCGATGGTGGTCAGCTTGTCGCCCACCTTCAGGGCATTGCGCATTTCTTCTGCTTCCTTCTTCTTCTTTTTCTCAGGACGGATCATGAGGAAATACAGAAGCACAAACATAAGGGCAAGAAGAAGCAGACCGTTATAACTGGACGTGCCGGTAGCGGTTAAAAATAACACTGGGAGATTCCTCCATTCAAATATTTTTTGTTATTATATCCTGTTTTCTTGCAGATTGCAAGCTTTCTTTTCTCAAATTCTTCTATCCAGGAGAGGCGAATATTCTTTGCGGAAGGCTTCAAAGGTTCCATTTTCAATATTTTGCCGGATAACCTCCATAAGATGATTGTAGAAATAGAGATTATGCATCACGCTCAGGCGCATGGCAAGCATTTCCTCCGCCTTAAACAGATGGTGAAGATAGCTTCTGGTATAGCGGCGGCATACCGGGCAGTCACATTGCGGGTCGATGGGATTTTCGTCGTGCTGATATTTTGCATTTTTCAGGTTCACAGCTCCCTGCCAGGTAAACAGTCGGGCATGACGGGCATTGCGGGCGGGCATGACGCAGTCAAAGAAGTCCACGCCTCTGGCCACACCCTCTATGATATTGGATGGGGTACCGACACCCATAAGATAGCGGGTCTTATTTTCAGGCATATACGGCTCTACCGCATCAAGAATATCATACATGGTCTGCGTCGGTTCACCAACGGCCAAACCGCCAATGGCATAACCGGGCAAATCCAGCGCTGCAATCCCCTTCATATGCCAAATGCGAAGCTCCGAATAGGTGCCACCTTGGTTGATGCCCCATAGCATCTGCTGTGGGTTGACGGTATCAGGCAGTGCATTCAGGCGCTCATTTTCTGCCTTGCAACGAATCAGCCAACGCAGGGTGCGCTCGCAGGATTTTTTCACATAGTCAAAGGGTGCCGGATTTTCTACACACTCATCAAATGCCATACAAATGTCAGAACCCAAATTGGACTGAATCTGCATACTCTCCTCCGGCCCCATAAAAATTTTGTGGCCATCAATATGAGAGGCAAAATAAACGCCTTCTTCCTTAATCTTACGAAGAGATGCAAGAGAGAAAACCTGAAATCCGCCGGAATCAGTAAGAATTGGGCCATCCCAGGTCATAAATTTATGGAGACCGCCCATACGCTTCACGGTTTGATCGCCGGGACGAAGATGGAGGTGATAGGTATTGGACAGCACCACCTGGGTGCGGATTCTCTCCAAATCCTCTGCGCTCAGAGCGCCCTTAATTGCGCCCTGGGTCGCAACATTCATGAAGACAGGGGTCTGCACGGTACCATGTGCGCAGGTAAACATACCACGCCGAGCCTTGCCTTCGGTTTTTAGCAATTGAAACATATTCTTATCTTTCCTTTGTTCATCTAAATGGAATACGACTGAATTGCGTCATATCGCAACAATCTTCAGGTCGCATCCTAAGGCATCAGCAACCTTCAGCAGCGTATCAAGCTGCGGGGTTGCTTTTTTGCTTTCCAGCCGAGCGATTACACTTTGCGTAAGCGATGCGGCCTCAGCAAGTTCCTTCTGTGTTATTATACTCTACTGTGTTTTCCATACTCAGCACCTCCAAGTAGTCACTTACTTTAGCCACCCATCATCGCGCTTATAAAGCAGGTACTTTTATAATATCTGGAGATAGTAAAATGTATTCTATATAATTAGCATAGCATCTCCAAAGGAGAAGAATCTATAACGCAAACGAACGGCCTCTTGATAGGCATTAAGCACGTGTTCCCTTCCCGCAAAGGCAGATACCAGCATCACAAGTGTGCTTTCCGGCAGATGGAAGTTGGTAATCAAAGCATCCATGGTACGGAACTTGTATCCGGGATAAATAAAGATATCTGTCCAAGCGGAAGCCGCACGGAAGCATCCATCCTCCCCTACCAGACTCTCCAGCGTACGGCAGGAGGTTGTCCCAACGCAGATAATCCGACCGCCACGGCCACGTGTGCGGTTGAGCAGTTCTGCTGTAGGGCTATCTATCATGCAGAATTCTGTGTGCATATGATGATCGGTGACTTCTTCTGCCTTGACCGGGCGGAAGGTGCCAAGACCCACATGGAGGGTGATTTCAGCGATGTCTACGCCTATGGCACGAATTTTATCCAGAAGCTCCGGCGTGAAATGCAGACCTGCGGTGGGTGCAGCAGCAGAACCGAGCACCTTGGAGTAAACGGTTTGATAGCGCTCACCGTCAGCCAGCTCTTCCCGAATGTAGGGCGGCAGCGGCATTTTGCCGAGACGCTCCAAGATTTCAAGGAAAATGCCGTCATAATGGAACTGCACCATTTTATTGCCGTTATCCAGCGCGTCAACTACAGTAGCTGTCAGGTCGTTATCGCCAAAGAGAAGCTCCTGCCCCGGCTGGGTTTTTCTTCCCGGACGTGTCAGGCATTCCCAGATGCCATTGCCTTGATCCTGAAGCAGCAACACCTCCACAGCACCGCCGGTGGGACGGCAGCCGAGGAGTCTGGCCGGAAGAACACGAGAATTATTGACTACCAACGTATCCCCGGGATGGAGTTCATTGACAATATCCGAAAAATGCTGATGACGCAATTCCCCAGTTTTGCGATCCATGCAAAGCAGTCTGGATGCATCACGGCGCTCCAGCGGTGTCTGCGCGATCAGTTCTGGAGGAAGATCATAATAAAAGTCTTTTGTTTTCAAAGTATTGCTCCTTTGCCCTATGGCTCAATTTCTTGCCACGGTATTATTCTCCGTGCATTACACACGAGGCCATTATATCAGCATTCTCCCAAAATGCAACTTTTTTTAGAAAGAAATCCAGAAAAACGCCTGCGAATCTAAACTCGCAGGCGTTTTGAAGATTATTCCTGATGTGCTGGTTGGATCGTGATATGATATTCGATGGTACCCATCGGGGTATCCTCAATTTCGATTCCATAGAAAAGCTCAAAAAAACCAACATCATTCTCAATTGCAATTGTCATTTTTTTAGCGATAACGCGCAGAAGCAACGCACCTTCCTCAATGCGGTAAAGAGATTCACTCGTTTTACCCTCTACAAACTCCATGACCGATTCTACAGCGCCATGACGTTCAAGAATGATGACACCGGGACGGATGGTAAATTGGGTTGTTGTGCCAGTAAGACCGGTGAGGGGGCTTTCCTGATATCGAAGGATAATACACTCCCCTTCCCGCTGGTATTCGGCGGTAGTCATTAGCTCAATGGTTTCCGGCTCACAACCGGGCGCGATTTGGATGCCGCTAATTAAAAGGATAACTTCTTTTTTCATTTGCTCAGTGCCAACTCCAGCAGTTTCTCAATGAGTTCCGTGCAGCCAATGCCAGATGCCTCAAACATTTTGGGGTACATGGAAATAGATGTAAAGCCAGGAAGGGTGTTAATCTCGTTAAAGACCACGTCTCCCCCATCGTAAGTAACAAAAAAATCCACGCGGCTCAAGCCCCGGCAACCCATAGCCTGATAGACGGTCAAAGCAGCAGCACGGGTTTTCTGCGTCTGCTCTTCAGAAATGGTAGCAGGAATCAGTGTGTAGGAGCAATTGGATAGATATTTTGCATCATAGTCATAGAAATCCGCGCCGGAGAAAATTTCACCACATACGGAGGCAACTGGATCACGATTGCCAAGGACGGCAACCTCAACCTCATGTCCGTTGATGAATTCTTCAACCAAAACTTTGCGATCATATTGCAGTGCCAATTTCGCAGCTGCGTACAGTTCCTGCTGATTTCTGACCTTGGATACGCCTACGGACGAGCCTGTTCCAGCGGGCTTCACAAATACTGGGTAATAAAATTTAGCCTCAATTTCAGCAACGACTGCATCTGGCGCTTTGGCAAAAGCTTCTCTTGTAAGAAGAAACCATTTTGCCTGACGCACTTCGGTACGGTCAATCATCAGCTTGGTCATGCACTTATCCATACAGGCTGCCGAAGCCGCCACACCTGCACCTACGCAGGGAATGCCGGCAATCTGCATCAAACCCTGCACGGAGCCGTCCTCACCATTCTCACCGTGGAGAACAGGGAATACCACATCAACAGGCTGCTTCTCTATTTGACCGTTACGGAACAGCAATAGTCCATCGCCATGGGAGGGAGACAGTATGCACGGGCAGCAGCCAGGGGCATCCATCCAAGTATTCGCAGGAAGCAGACTGTAATCAGCGCTTGCAAAATAGATCCACTTTCCTTCTCTGGTGATACCTACAGGATATACATTATTATTTTCCTTATCCATATTGCTTAAAATACATTCCGCAGAGCGAAGAGAAATCTCGTGCTCTGGGGATACGCCGCCAAAGAGTACACAAACGTTGCGTTTGTTCATAGAAATGCCTTCTTTCTCCGATGCAAAATAAAAATGCGTCGGGGTCATTCTTTATTATCATATGCGATTTTAAAGACAAATACAAGTCAAATTTACAATACTCGACGATTTGTTGTGGAAAATGAATAGAAAATGCGTTATAATACCTTGAAAATAAGGGAGGGGTGATTGCGTGAGGATCGACCTTAGTGCAAAAGAATTCCGCCGACTTCTGGATATGGTCTATATCGGCAATTGGATTTTAAATTCAACAAGAGGAGAAGACCGCTTTGAGGACTACGATCATGTAGAAAGTAAACTCTTTGCCCTATGCAAAAACACACCGATGGAGGCACTGGTTGGAGAATACAACGGCAAATCGGTTCCCTCTCAGGCCTTTCATGATGGTGGAATTCATGAGGCTATCGTAAATTATGAGGATGATATTTTTTATGATGTTCTGGCGGAGGAGCTTGCCCGACGGGATATGGGCTATCCTGAAATCACATCCGGCAATTATGATGAGCTTGTCACCCGTATGGAGGACTACATCAATGAATTTGAATCTCATGGCACCGATAATATTATAATCAGTACCGGCTGATATGAGTTCCGGGTTCCGATGTAGATCAGAACCCGGTCATTTTTACAATCCCCAGAAGCGGAGCAATGCATCATGTTGATTAAGCTTTGCCTGATCTACAAAAGACTGCTCCATTAGCTGTTTCCCACGGCTAAACATACGGTAGCGGATGGCACGATAGAAGCGATAAATCCAAACCGCAGGAAGAAGATAGGGTCGATTCCTGACAAAGGAATAATGGGGCGTTTCACAGGCATCCTGATAGGACGGAAACACTCGGAGCAGCGCTGTCAAGAATTTTCCATGTTTACGAACAGTATTAAGATTTTTGTTATCCTTATTTGACGCATCATCAAAGCCAAAGACACCGTTTTTGAAAATTTTCAGAGTGGAGTTGGTAAAGAATACTTCATCAAGTGGTGTTTGCAGCGGCATCTCCATATCAAACCAGCGCTGGCAATAGGAAAGACAGACCTTTGCAAAATCCAGAATCTCCAAATGCGCTAAGATGGATGTCAGTGACTCCCAATCCATTGGACAATGCCGAACCACAACCGCCAAATCCATGAACTGTCGGAAACCGACACCGGATACCAAAAAATGTTTTTTCAGATGAAGCAACAAATAAACAAAATGGAAGTCCCAGTCCAGTGTACATCGCATAGAATTGGGAAGTTGCTGTGTGTGTGACCACGCCTGATCGCAATAATCCTTACTAACTTGAGAATTGACCGAATTATCATAGAGTAGTCGATCATGAATCTCATATTTCAATTTGTTTTTAATTAAATTAATTTCAAACTTATTGGAGCTTTCATCCTCAAAGCCTATAGCAAGCAATGCGTTGCGTGCTCTTTCTCTATCTTCTGTATGAACCAGAACATCCAGATCGCCCATCGTCCGAAACGGCGGACAGGGATAAAGCTGTGCAATATCAAGACCTTTTACCGTATAAAAGGGAATATTTTCTCTGTCAAAGCATTCCTGGATGTTCCTCAGGGTTTCAATCCGCTTAGAATAGAATATGGCAGAATTTGCATAGCATTGGATTAACCGATCCAAATATTCTTCTGAAAGAAAGGTCTTGCATTGCTGATAAAAAATGCTTTCTACCTGATGATTGTGAGCATATCGAAGCACACTTTCCCAATCCACCAAATCAGGAGCGGATGTTGGGCGTTCATTCAGATAATCTGAAAGCACAGACAGAAAAAACTGCTGAGAAGCTGTAAGGTGCTCGGTTTCTTCTGCTATTTTGGATAATGCCTTTGCCATAATTATTGTCTCCTAAATGATATAGAATCCTTGATAATCATCAAACAAAAAATGCCAGAAAGCGCTTCTTATCGCCTAACGATTCTTTTTCAGTTTCGAAAAAAGGCTGGAAGATATAAACCTGATTGCTTCGACCATATATTTTCTAAAGGCAAGGAAATTAAGAAGCCCAAAAACGGCAAAAGACATTAGAGTATATCCGGCAGCATAGACAATCAGGCTGAAATAGCCGTCTGCCTTGATGGGAATCCATCGGGAAATCAGCAGCATAATTCCGAAGCCAATTAGATTAACAACCCATTTTGTATAAGATTTCAGCGGAGAATTATGTAGGATATTGCGTCTTGTGTAGATAATCATATCGTTGGCGCGATAGAGAAGTGCGATGACAGTGCCAATCAGTGCACCGTAAATGCCATAGTATACCTTGATGCGCCGAAGAATGAGAATTGCTGCAATGGATATACCCAAATTCAGAATGGATTCAAGTATAGATCGCCACTGGGTTTTCTGAAAGTGACCAGCATAGGAGATGGTCGCACCAGAGAGCGCTCTGGAGGCAACAAGAAACTTAATGGTCACAAAAAAGATCGGCAAGTATTGATCTAGATAATCAATATCTGTTACACCGACTGTATAAAGGCGCATAAATGGTAGAAGAAAGAGATAGGTCACACAGTAGAGTACCATGGATAGTGCCATATAGCAGGCTTCATAAGAATCGAAAATCTTTGCAAAAATTTTTTCATCCGTATTGTATATTTGACCGAGGCGGAAAGAAAAACCGTTATGAATGTTTCCAATCAATGTGGAAACAATATCCAGAATCATAGTATACAGCGTATAAACGCTGACAACCTTCAGGTTTGTAAAGATAGTCAGAAGAAGAACATCGGTGTGATTAAATATCATCTGGGAAACTTCATGCACCAGCACAGAGTTTTTCTGAGAAATAGATTCCTTATCCGGCTTTACCCGTAAATTGATCCATGGATACTTACGGCGTGTGTACCAAATGATGTACATAGATAGGCCGAACATCAAAATCATATGTGCCAGCTGCACAAATACAATATTAAAGCCCAGAAGAATCAGAATAACCTTAGAAAAGCTTGTTGCAAGCTGTACAATAGTATGTGCATTGGTATAGATATAAAGCTTTCCGTCTGCGTTTAAAAGAATACGAAATTTTGCATGAAGAAAGTAGCCAATGGCACCTGTACCGCCGGTAATCAGAATAATTGCAATCTGTTGCCAAACGGGAATGGAGGATTTTACAGTCAATGGGAAGACGATGGACAAAAGTACAACACAACCCAAATACCACAATCCAGTACGCGTATAAAATTGATTCGTGGCAGACAGAATGCTGTTAATTGAGTCGCGGTCATTCTCTGCAACCGGCTTAAACAGAGCCTGTAGCGTTGCAGCACCGACACCTGCTTCTAAAAGAACGATGTAGGTTAAGACTTGATTGATGGAAGATAGAAATCCGTTAACTTCAGAGCCAAAGTTTGCAATAAACAGCTTTGGAACAATAATGCCGACAATAGCAATCAAAAGCTGGCTGCCAACGCCGAAGAAAATATTATAGCTTATTTTTTTTGCATTGGATGTCATGGGTGAAACCCCTTGTATATTGAATTAGCATTTCATTGATTAAAAACATCATGCTTGATACATTTTTCTGTAATAGTTCTGGTATTCTCCTTCCAAAATATGTTGCCACCAAGAACGGTTTTGAAGATACCATTCTACAGTCTGACGGATGCCTTCGTCAAAGCTTGTTTCTGGTAGCCAGCCAAGCTCCTGATGAATTTTCTCAGGGTCAATGGCATAGCGCATATCGTGACCGGGGCGATCACGAACAAAGGTAATCAAACTTTCTGGTTTCTTCAATTGACGAAGAATTGTGCGAACAACTTCAAGATTGGAGCGCTCATTGTGACCGCCAATATTGTAAATCTCTCCATCGGTTCCATGACGCAAAATCAGGTCAATCGCGGCGCAGTGATCCTTCACATAAAGCCAGTCACGGACATTCTCACCTGTTCCGTAGACAGGTAAACTTTCATCTGCCAGCGCACGAGAGATCATCAGCGGGATCAGCTTTTCAGGGAAATGGTAGGGACCGTAGTTATTGGAGCAGCGTGAAATGGTGACCGGGAGGCCGTAGGTACGGTGATAAGCCAGAACGAGAATATCTGCCGCTGCCTTGGAGGCAGAATACGGGCTGGAAGCATGGATGGGCGTAGTCTCTGTAAAGAACAAATCCGGACAATCCAGAGGAAGATCACCGTACACCTCATCTGTGGATACCTGATGATAGCGGCGGATACCGTATTTGCGGCAGGCATCCAAAAGCACCTGCGTACCCATAATATTGGTTTGTAAAAATACTTGCGGTGAATCAATAGAGCGATCCACATGACTTTCTGCTGCAAAATTTACAACATAGTCCGGCTTAAACTCTTTAAAAAGTGCATAGACCGTTTCTCTGTCAGCAATGTCCCCTTTGACAAATCGAAATCTGGGTTCGTGCATTACAGATTCCAGAGTCTCTAAATTTCCGGCATAGGTCAGTGCATCCAGACAAATTATTTCATCCTCTGGATGGTGCTCCCGCTGGTAAAAAATAAAATTACTTCCTATAAATCCGGCACCGCCGGTAACAATCAATTTCATGGTTTATGCTCCGTAAACAAAATTACAATCACTATTTTCAAGCACTGGGGCATTTTTATCCTTCTCCGAAAGAATTGGATCTGAAATGCCCCAATCCACGCCAATTGCAGGATCATCAAATCGAATAGAACGATCCTGTTGAGGCGCGTAAAAATGATCGACCTTATAAGTAAAAATCACATCATCTGTTAGCGTTACAAAACCGTGGGCAAAGCCTCTGGGAATAAAAAACATTCGCTTATTTTTTTCAGTCAACTCAACGCATATCCATTTAAGATAGGTAGGCGAACCCTTACGCAAATCCACCGCGACATCCATAACAGCGCCTTGAAGGACGCGGACAAGCTTTGCTTGTGCCATAGGCTCATTTTGAAAATGCAAACCCCGAATGGTTCCCCTGTTGGCAGTAAAACTTTCATTATCTTGAACAAATCTGACGGAAATTCCAAGGGAATCAAAGACTCGCTCTGAATAGGTCTCCATAAAATAGCCGCGATAATCGCCAAAGATTCTTGGCTCTAAAATACTAACACCAGGAAGGCTTGTCTCAATCTTATTCATATACATCAACCTTAATATATAATTTTTTCCTCTGCTACAGCACGTAGGTGCTTTCCATACGGGGATTTATCGTATCGTATGACAGAATCCATCAGCTGCTCTCTGGAAATCCAATGATTCCGATAGGCAATCTCCTCCGGCGCAGAAATCATTATTCCTTGGCGTTGTTCAACATTGCGAACAAAATCTGAGGCTTCAGCCAGAGCATCCACTGTCCCGGTATCTAACCAAGCAAAGCCTCTTCCCAGTGTTCGAACATCCAGCAAACGATCCCGAAGGTACATTCGATTTAGATCGGTAATCTCATATTCCCCTCTGGCAGAGGGACGAACCTGTTTGGCATAGTCAACAATCTGATTATTATAGAAGTAAAGACCGGTAACAGCATAGTTTGATTTTGGTTTCTGCGGCTTTTCTTCTATGGATATAACACAGTTGTTATTATCAAACTCGACAACGCCAAATCTTTGTGGGTCAGGGACATAGTAACCGAATACCGTTGCCCTACCTCGATAAGCGTTATCCACTGCTTCCCGAATGATTCTGCCAAAGCCATTTCCATAGAAAATGTTGTCCCCAAGAATCAATGCGCAACAGTCATTGCCAATAAATTTTTCGCCAAGAATAAAGGCACAGGCAATGCCATCGGGTTTATCCTGTACCTGATAACTTAGGCTGATTCCCATTGCAGAGCCGTCTCCAAGCAGAGAACGAAATTTTGGTAAATCATCAGGTGTTGAAATAATCAAAATTTCATGAATACCCGCCAGCATCAGTGTAGATAAAGGGTAATAAATCATAGGTTTATCAAATACTGGAAGAAGTTGTTTACTTGTAACCTGTGTTAACGGGTAAAGTCTGGTACCAAGTCCACCTGCGAGAATAATTCCCTTCATGATTGTACACCCCATTTTATATTCAGCATTATATACTCCATATCCATTGAAATGGATTTAGCGCGGATGATATGGAAACATCTATATACCAGAAAATCGCATAGAGAATCAAAATAATTGCTCGTATAAGCGTCCGAACCTGAGGATTTTTGAACTTGATCAGCTCTGCAAGACCGATAGGGACAAAATAGTTTGTATAAATACCAATACGTGCAAGATAGGCACTACCAGAGGCTGCAAGCATTGCTGCTGCGTTAATAATTAAACCATTCAACAAAAAAGTCTCTCTTCTTGTCAGTGGTTTTCCCCAAGATAATGCAATACACACAATAGGAGGACAGCAATTTACAAGAACTCGAAGAATACTAACTGAGCTTGAAAAATATTTACTCTCAACGGGCATTTCGCGGTTTTTCATTATGCCAATAAAGCTAAAAATCGTATCGTAGTTTTTTGTAAGAATAAATGTACCGATAGAAAGCAAAACAATGTTAAGTAAACTGATCTTATTCCGCATGATAAAATAGAGCACAATCATGACAATTGCGGAAGAATGGAACAGTGATGCAACATAAACTGTAATAGCATATTTAATAAATTTCTTTTCAAGAATATATCTATATGAAAAGGTCAAAATCATTGCAGCAAGATACTGACGAACACCGTTAAATGCGCCATGCCAGGAACCTGTAAAAACATACAGCAAAATAGCAAAGAAATAATAATTTGTATTTTGCGTAATGTAGCGCATAGACAAGATGATGGTCAGGAAGGAGAAAACAAAAATAAAAGCAGACCCATTTGTAGTGAAAATACTTATTATTTTAACAATCAGGGTTATGCCGGGTTCCTTGAAATGGATCAGTCCCTTCCAGATACTGCCATTAAAAATTTCGTTAGCCTTATAGTATGCGTTAAAATCGGTTCCAATCTCATAGCGGAAGCCCGCAGTAAAAATCAGAGGAACAACACAGAGGATAATTAGAATTGTTGTGAAAATTGTAGGTTTCTTTGGCATAAAGCCAAAATCTGCTAATTCACGCATTCTGGCTCTCTGTGCAATATAGGCAAACACAGCGGTAATAAGGACAGTTATAATATATGGAAACAAGGTGCACCTCCTGTAAATTCAGGCTGAAAAGAAAATAAAACAGCTTCGAAAAACGACTTAAAGAAAATTCTTTGCAGGAATATTGGTTTTTCCAACATATAATGCAAAAGAAATAATGGAAAAAATTTCAAAAAATTAAAAAACGATATATCGACCGATCATCATCAATCCAGTTTATTTTACCACATCGCTGATTCAAAAACAACCTTTTCAATAGAAAAAAACACCCAACTTTGCCACTTGGCAAAATCAAATTTCTCGAAATAGTTCCGTAGAAAAAAATTTAATCTTGCAAGAGAAAACTCGTGCATTTTTCATTCATTTGGCTGCATTATACATGATTTTCAGATAAAAAAAGAGCTCTGTAATTGCTTGAATGCAACCACAGAGCTCAGTCTTATGATCTGATTATGTAGAAATCACTCCTCTACAGGAGCTTCTTCAGCTTCCGCGACAGGTTCTTCGTCAGTGAGAAGTGCGCGGATGGACAGAGAAATGCGCTTGTGCTCAGCATCGACATCAATGATCTTGGCTTCCACTTCCTGACCCTCGGACAGAACATCTTCGGGCTTGCCAATACGGCGATCGGCAATCTGGGAAATATGAATCAGGCCGTCAACGCCGGGAAGGATTTCTGCAAAGGCACCGAAGGTCATCAGTTTCACGATCTTGACATTGGCAACATCACCAATAGCATACTTGGACATAAACTGATTCCAAGGGTTCATTTCGGGGGTCTTGTAACCAAGAGAAATCTTCTTCTTCTCAGGATCAAAAGAGATAACGAATACGTCAATCTCATCGCCGACCTTGACAACTTCGGCGGGGTTCTTGATGCGACGCCAAGACAGCTCAGAAACATGAACCATACCATCCACGCCACCGATGTCTACGAATGCGCCATAGGAAGTCAGAGACTTGACAACGCCATGGTACTTCTTGCCAACTTCGATTTCGGACCAAATCTTCTCAATCGCAGCACGACGCAGCTCAGAGGTAACAGCACGAATAGAGCCGACAACTCTACGGCGAGCACGGTTGACTTCGGTGATTCTCATTTTCACGGTCTGACCCTTGAGGCTGGACAACTCACCGCCCTTGGCAATACCGGTCTGAGAAGCGGGGATAAATACGCGAATGCCGCGGATGCTGGCAACAACGCCGCCCTTGTTTTCTTCGGTGATAACGCCTTCGACAGGATTTTTGCTCTCATAGAGAGACTCAATCTCATCCCAAACCTTGAGCCCATCAAGCTTCTTCTTAGAAAGCTGGACAACGCCTTCTGCGTCATTCACGCGAACGACGAATACTTCGATTTCGTCGCCAATTTTCAGTACGTCCTCAGGCTTCTCGTTGGGATCGGTGCTAACTTCGTCAGCAGGGATATAACCGGCGTGCTTTGTACCTAGATCGACCTGAACCTCGGTAGAGCCGATAGCTACGACTGTACCCAGTACCTTATCCCCCGTGTTTAAAGTTTTGATGGACTGCTCCAAAAGCACTTCAAAGCTTTCCTCCGATACAGTCTCAACATTGGTAATTTCGCTCATAGTCTTAGTGACCTCCTTTATAATCCACGCGGGAGTCGATGCTCCGGCAGTGATGCCAATAATAGCAGAATCCTGAAAATCGGCAGCAGACAACTCATTTGCATTATCCACCATAATAACCCGCTTGCAATTCTGGCGGCAAATCATGGCGAGGCGACCCGTGTTTGCACTTTTCACATCGCCTACAACGATCATCGTATCGCATTGCTGTGCTAAGAGGGATGCTTCTGTCTGCCTTTTTTCAGTTGCCTCGCATATTGTATCAAATAAAACGTAATTTGTACATATTTTTTTTATGATTTCCGAGCATTTTTTCCAAAAATTTTTTGTGGAAGTGGTTTGCATTACCATTGAAATTGGTAAATTTCTCCTTTTTCCATCTTCTTCCAGCCATTCTTCCAATTCCTGGGGGTTCTCGAACACCAAAGCATTGTTGCACCAGCCGGCAATGGCCTCCACCTCTGGGTGGGAACGGGTTCCGATGATGATGACCTGACGCGATTGCGCATCCGCTTTGGCAACAATACGGTGAATCCGCTTCACAAAGGGACAGGTTGCATCCAAAATCTCCACCCCACGATGTGAGAGTTCTTCATAAACCTTCCGCGATACACCGTGGCTGCGGATGATGACAGCCGTGTGCTCATCCTTCAGCTCATCCAGAGAGTTGATTGCACGGATCCCCAACTGAGAAAAATGTTCAACTGCATGACGATTATGTATAATCGGGCCGAGGGTTACTGCCTTCTTTCCGTTAGCAGCAGCCCGTTCAACCATCTGGACGGCACGGTTTACGCCGAAGCAGAATCCGGCAGTTTCCGCAAGACGAATTTCCTTTTTCATGCCAACTTCTTTGCCACGATTGCTTTCAGGGTGGACAGTACCTCATCAATGTCCATAGTAGAGGTATCTACCAGAACCGCATCCGCTGCCTGCTTGAGCGGTGCAATGGGACGGTTCATATCCTGCTGATCGCGCTGGATGATCTCTTGCAGAATTTTCTTTTTGTCCACTTTTTTCCCGGATTCTCTTAACTGATCACAGCGGCGCTGGGCACGAACCTCCGCAGAAGCAGTAAGGAAAATTTTTATATCCGCATTTGGAAGAACAACTGTGCCGATATCCCGGCCATCCATGACGGTGTCATAATTTCTGGCAATATCTCTCTGGGTATCAAGCAGAAAATCTCTAACGATTTTATGAGCTGAAATAGTGGAAGCAATCATGCTCATTTCAGGTGTGCGGATTTCACTGCTGATATCATCGCCATTAAGGATCATGTGCTGCGAGCCATGTTCATCGTATTGAATTTCAAGGTTCACATCATCAATCAGGCGGGTAATGCCGTCAATATCCTTCGGTCCTATACCCATGAGATTCATATGGTAGCCTACTGTGCGGTAAATTGCGCCAGTGTCCACATAGACATAGCCCAGTTCCTTTGCAAGCACCCTGGCCATGGTAGATTTTCCCGCGCCGGCGGGGCCGTCAATGGCAATGGAATGATGCTTCATTTTTTTCGTTCCTTTCCTAATCGTTTTGCTGCGCCAATTCCTGCCGCTCTGCCGGTGACCCAAGCAATTTGCAGATTAAAGCCACCGGTATAGGCATCGCAGTCGATCAGCTCCCCTGCAAAGAATAATCCGGGTGCGCATTTGCTCTCCATCGTAGCGGGATCAATTTCAGCCGTTCTGATGCCACCTGCGGTAATGATGGCTTCCTCTACCGGGCGCATTCCCTTGATATGAATCTCAAAAGATTTTGTTATCTCACAAAGCTTTTTTCGCTGTGCTTTGGTGATGGAATTCACCTTTAATGCGGGATCAATGCCGCTTCTTGCGATCATTACTGGAATCAGCTTCGCGGGGAACAGATCACATAAGGCATTCTCAAAATTACGGTTCTTATATTTTTCGAAGTCACGAAGAATCCGCTGATCCAACTGCGCCTCATCAAGCGCAGGCTTCAGATCAAGAAAAATCCGATATTTTTCATCCGGCTTCATATGTGCAGAGGCCGACAGAACAATCGGGCCGGACAGACCAAAATGCGTAAACAGCAGCTCCCCAAATTCGGAATAAAGTAACTTGCTCTTTGGACCCAAAAGGCGAAGCTGTACATTGCGAAGGGATAGGCCCTGTGCCATCGCACAAAAATGCCCTTCTTCCTCAAGCGGCACCAAGCTGCCACGCGGCGTGATGATGGTATGTCCAACCTTTTCAGCAAACCGATAACCGTCACCGGTAGAGCCTGTCAGGGGGTAACTGCAACCGCCGGTGGCAAGAATTACTGCATCTGCTTTCCGTTCCCTGCTGCCAGACATAACACCGCAGCATCGGCCATCGTGCATAAGTAAATCCGTAACCTCTGCTTGCTCCACCCGGACACCTGCACGGCGCAGCGCGTGTTTTAGTGTCTGCACAATGCTGGATGCCTGATCGGATTGCGGAAACACCCGTTGCCCGCGCTCGGTTTTCAGTGGACAATTATGGCTTTCAAAGAATTCCATGACCTTTTCCGGTGGAAAAGCGCGCATAGAGGAATAAAGGAACTTGGGATTTCGCGGAATCTGCTGCAAAACCTCCTCCGCAGTGCAGTTATTTGTCACATTGCAGCGGCCTTTGCCGGTAATATTTAATTTTTTCCCCAGACGGTCATTCTTTTCCAGCAGTCGAACCCGACAGCCGCTCTCTGCCGCTGTCAAGGCCGCAAACATACCGGCTGCACCGCCACCAACAACAATAATATCAGCAGCCATATCAAAGAGGTACCTTTTCGTAAACGTCGTATTCATCCCAGATGCGTTCCAGATTATTCAGCGTCCGGGCAAGCTCCTTCTCTCTGCGCTGTGCCGTTGCCACGACAAGGGCGTTGATGAGGCTTAGCGGGGCAACCAGAGAATCAACAAGGGAAACCATATCGCTCTTAGCAACCAGCACATAATCCGAGCATTTGCCAACGGGCGAATCCATGGCATCGGTCAGACCAATGACGGTCGCGCCCACATCATGACAAAATTGGATGCCCTTGATGGTGCTGGAGGAATAGCGTGGGAAAGAAATGCCAATGACCACATCTCGGGGATTGACCCGGACAATTTGCTCAAACATACTGCCGGTGCCGGAATTCGTAACCAATCGCACATTATCAAACATATAGTTAAAATAAAATCCAAGAAAATTGGCAAGAGAAGCTGACGACCGAACGCCCAAAATATAGATATTCTCTGCCTTGATAATGGCATTGACTGCTGCATCAAAGGAAGCACGGTCGGTAATTTCATTGGTCATGCGGATTTTGTCAATATCCGCCTGCAAAACCATCGCTACTACATCCTGATTACCGATGCGGTCATTGGTCACTTCAATACGCTGTACTGAGGTTAAGCGGTTGAGGATCATTGCTTGCAATGCCTTCTGCATGGAAGGATAGCCTTCAAAGCCCAGCTCTACAGCAAAACGCACCACCGTGGATTCGGACACGCCTACCGTCCTGCCCAAACGGCTGGCAGTCATAAAGGCGGCCTTGTCATAGGATTCCAGAATATATTTTGCGATCAGCTTCTGTCCCTTGGAAAAGCCGGACATATTGGTTTGAATGATGTTTAAAATATCGGAATTCATAGCAATCCTTTCTTTTTGGCATAACGCAATCCGGCAGCATCTGGCCTTTCATCTATCTATACACTATATTACCCAATATAAAATAAAAATGCAAGGCCTAATATCAAGTCCTGCATTTTTTCTTGCAAATTTAATTTATCTGCCTAGCTTATTCTCTGTAGAGAGCAGCCACTTCATTTTCTGTTAAGTACCGCCAAGAGCCAGCAGGAAGCTCCCCGAGAGATAATGTACCCTCGGATATTCTGCGAAGACGGGTAACTGTCAGTTCCGCTTGCTTACACATTCTTCTGACCTGTCGATTTTTTCCCTCATGAATGGTAATCTCTATGAGAGCGATCTCCCCTTTTGCCCAAACAAGCCGCAGCTTTGCCGGGGAAATCGGCTCATCCTCCAAAAGGGTCATTTGAGAGAGTCTTTTTTCCTTTTCTGTAGAGAAATGCGTAACCCATGCCAGATAGGTCTTTTCCACCTCATGGCTGGGATGCATCAGATGATTTGCAAACTCGCCGTCATTGGTAAACAGTAGGAGGCCTTCGGAGTTTAAATCCAGTCTGCCCACAGGATAGACCCGCTGGCCGCAGTCAGCGACCAGCTCGAAGGCGGTTTTTCTCCCCTGCTCATCGTGCATGGTAGTGACATATCCTCTTGGCTTATGGAGCATGAGATATATATTTTGGGGCTGTCTGGGAAGTACCTTGCCGTCTATCTCAATTACGTCCTCCGTTGGATCAGCAATATCTCCAATCACAGCAGTGTTACCGTTGAGCCGCACACGCCCTGCTAGAATCAGCTCCTCCGCCCTCCTGCGGGAGCATACACCCCGGGATGCTATGATTTTCTGTAGCCGCATTTCTGTCTGCCTCCATCGGTTTCAGGGCGCATTGTCCGATTAAGGTTGCACCCATATAAAACTCTGCCGTGCCGCCATTCCGATCCATGTGGATGCGGACAGCATCTACTTTCTCCTCCGGCAAAAGGGCAGCCTCTACATTTTCTGCTGCGCAAAATCCATTGCCGAGAATATCCCCTTCTTTGCAAAGAGTTCGGATTTCAAATTTTGAAAAACCGGTCTCTGCCAATGTGCAGTGATCATTCCAATCATCCGGCGCAGAAATGGTCACCAGCACAAGCCGTCTGCCATGGCGCTGAATGCTTGATACCAGAATGCGGCCTGCGGCCTTGGTAAAACCGGTTTTGATGCCCTCAGCGCCGTCACAAAAGCGCAGAAGCTTATTGTGATTGGTCATGGTTCGATTGCCATAATTGTATGATTTGGTGGAGACTACCTGGGAAAAAACGGGATTCTCCATAGCATAGGCACCCAGTTTGGCTAAATCCCTGCAAGTGGAATAATTCCCCTCATCGTCTAATCCATTGGGATTTGCATAATGGGTATTTTCCAGACCCAGCTCCTTTGCCCGTTGGTTCATTTTTTCTACAAAGGACTCTACGCTTCCACTGTGGGCGATGGCAAGGGCAACTGCTGCGTCATTCCCGGATGACAGCATCAACCCATACAGAAGTGCTTCAATGCTCATCTGTTCACCCGCCTTGAGATACAGGCTGGAGCCTTCAATCCCCTGTGCCTCTGGTGGAATTACCACCTGACGTGACAGATCGCAATCCTCACAAATGAGAAGCCCGGTCATAATTTTTGTGGTGCTGGCAATCAGGCAGCGCGTATCTGCATCCTTTTCAAAGAGGGTCTTCCCTGTTGTTGCATCCATAACAATGGCATTTCTTGCAGACAGCGCTGCGGCTGGCGCACACAAAAGCATGGCCACGGTCAAAAATACCGTCACCTGATAAATCATCTTTTTCAACTGCATCACCGGATTCAGGATGTGCAGTGGAAAGAAAATTTATTCCTCAGCGGTTTTCTTTTCCTTCGCGGCTTTTCTCTCATCTATCAGGTTCATGATCCGCTCAATGATATCTGGTGCCTGCTCAACAAGTCGGTCAATAGGCGAGGTAGCTGAAGATGCAATAGGCAGCATCCGCACATTTTCGCCGTTGCAGATCAGGAAAGCGATGGGTGTAATGTTAACACCTGCACCTGTGCCGCCGCCAAAGGGCAGCTCTTCCCCGTTCTTTGTTTTGGGAACAAAATCACTGCCGCCACCGGCGAAGCCAAAGCTGACCTTGGAAATGGGAATAATGGTTACGTTGTCAGCCGTCACAATGGGATCGCCCACAATGGCATTGGCACCGATCATATCCCGGATTTTGTTCATGGTTCCACTCATCATATCAGGAAGAGGATGATTCATGTTTTTGCACCGCCTTATCCGAAAGATTTTGTTCTTTTTTTTGCTTTTTCATAGGAAGATACAGCTTCAAAGAACGAAAGCCATATCGAATGACCATTATAACCAGATCACCAAAAAGGAAAACCGCTCTTAACTCTGCATAAATGCGCATATCGCCTCTGGTGAAATCACAGGAAGCGGAGATATTTTCCTTTTTGATACGAAGTTTTCTCCGAAGCCGTGGCATGATGTTGCCAATTATTGCCCACGCTCTGCCGTAATTGATTGCGGCAGCTGCCGGGTTATCCAGGCCACCAAAGCTGATATGAAGGGTCAGGCAACGGGCACGAAGTTTCCTGAAGAAGTAGTTAAGAAAATCAGATCCAAGCTGAAAAAACGGATAGAAATCCCGAATTAGCCCGCCAATAGGCTGCTTCTCTTTTTTTTGGGATATCTTCTCCTTTTTCTGCTTTGGCCTTTGGGACTTTGCTTTCTTAGGCTTATGCTGTTTCTTTTCCTTGTGTGGAAAAACCTGAATTTTCACTGCTCCAAGCACAAGCCAAGCCCAGGAGCCGGTCAGATCGTAGCGCACATACGCACCCATCGGCATCAGTGCCAAAAGCACGAAAATGCCAAAGACGATCAAAAGGGCTTTCATAGTAATATCTCCTGCTGTTCCTCCTGCTCGGTGGGGACGGCTTGAGAAGTAATATCAATTTTTTCAATTGGGGGCAATTCCTCTAAAGATTCCAGCGCGAAGGTGCGCAGAAAGTCTGCTGTGGTGCGGTAGAGGAAAGGTCTGCCCGGGACATTCAAGCGGCCACATTCCTCAATCAGCTTTTTATTGAGAAGCGCACCGATGCAATAGCTGCTGTCAACACCGCGAATGCTTTCTACATAGGCTTTGGTCGTGGGCTGATAATATGCAATAATGGTCAGCGCTTCGAGCTGTGAGGAAGAAAGTTTCGGCGGCTTTCTTGTCTCCAGTGCGGTGGTAACAAATCTTGCCTGTTCGCTGTCGGAACACATCTGAAAACTGTCAGAGAGCCTTACAATGCGGATGCCCCGGCGGTTGAAGGCATAATCATCCATCAGGGCTTTTGCCGCATCCTCCGCATCCTGACAGGAGGTCGCTGTAGCAAAGGCAAGCCGCTCAATGCTTACAGGTTCACCGGAGGCAAAGAGGATGGCTTCAATGGCGCGGGATAAATCGGAATATTCCATTTCGTGAAATCTCCTGTATCAATCAAATTCGGTTGTTATCTGGGAATCCGGCAGTTTTTCAAACTGCACAAGCGTATCCGTATGATCTTCCTGCAAAGAGATGCAATTGCTCCTGACAAGGTCAAGAATTGCAAGGAAGGTAGCAACAATCTCACTTCTGGAAAGACATCCCTTAAAAAGTGCCTTGAACTTACTGTAGCCCTGAAGAACCAGAAGACGCATAATCTGCGCCGCTTTTTTCCCAACCTGATAGGGCTGGCGGGTCACGACCGCAGAAAAAGCGGATACGGGCGGGGGCATTCTGCGCTCGGTGCGCTCAGAAATGGTCTGCATGGCACGAAGCAAATCCTCCGGGGCGTGCTGGTAGCGGTAGGTACCATCCGGCACATAAGGCTCCGGCTGCTTGACAAACAGACCCAGACCCATTTCATTTCTGGCCTCCAGCTGTGCCATCGCACTGGAAAGCTGCTCTTTTGCGCTGGCTCTCTGGCGCATACGCAGAGACTCCATCAGTTCTTCCATTTCCGATTGTGCTTCGGTGCGCTCGGAATAGCTCAAAAGCATTTTGGTCTTGATTTGCATCAAATGGCTTGCCATAGTAATAAACTCAGAGGCAATTTCCATATCCATACGCTTCATCTCATCGAGATACGCCAAATACTGCTCTAAAATAGAGGTAATCGAAATATCAGCAATTTCTATTTTATTTTTTCCCAGCAAGAGAAGAATCACATCCAGAGGCCCTTCGAAATCCTCTAAAAGCTCTTCTCTGGTGCGCACCACACCAGTCAAGTGGTATTGGGGTTCTATCATAACATACTCCTAAAGAAAAAACTGGGAAAGCCAAATTGCAAGTGGTGAAACTGCATGAATTACAAGGCTGCTAACCGCCTCCACTGCATACGAAAGAAAACCCTCAAATGCGCCAAAAGCAACCAGAGCAATCAGCAGAAACATTCCATAGCGTTCGAAGCGCAGGAGCTTAAAATAAGCCTTTTCAGGGAGAATCGCATAAAGCACCTTGGAACCATCCAGCGGAGGAATGGGAATCAGGTTAAAAACGCCAAGGCCGCAGGTAATCTGTGTACAAAGCAGGAAGAATAACCATAGATAATAAAGGAATCCATTTCCACCCTTGATTTCGCTTAAAATATAAAACAGCACAAAGGCAAAACCAGTCATAAAAGCCAGCAGAAAATTGGAAATTGGACCAGCCAGAGCGGTAAGCACCATGCCGTGCTTTGGATTCTTAAAGTATCTTGCATCCACAGGCACCGGCTTTGCCCAACCGACATGGGCAAGCGCCAGCATAACAAGACCTACAAGATCAATATGCTTGAATGGGTTCAGGCTGATGCGCCCCATACGCTTTGCCGTTGGGTCGCCCATCCACAGAGCGACCAGACCATGGGCACTTTCGTGAATCGTGATGCACAAAATGGAAGCCAGTGCAGATAAGCCAAATTGGAGCACATAGGTAAAATCAAGCTGGCTAACCCACTGCGAAAAGCTCATCTTTATGCCCCCAATCATTTTTTTCAAATAATTATATCAAATCTTTCCCAATTTGACAAGGAAAAATACGGTAATCAACGCGAATAAAAGGGAAAGGAGACAGGGGACGGTTCTCTGTCTTGATCCTCAAGACAGAGAACCGTCCCCTGTCCCCGGACAAGCAAGACAGAGAACCGTCCCTGTGTCCTCCATAACAATCCCCCTAAAGTGACTTTTGTTATTTGCATAGTCAACTTTAGGGGGATCATATCGCCGGGGTTTAAAGCAGTCTATTTAGGCAGGAAGATTTTTCTTCGCATTGCTCTTTGCCAAATCGGTATAGACGGTAATCGTCTCGCCGGCGGCGTTGGTGCATTTGAGATAGCCCACGTAATAGAGATTCTTTAAGGCCGTGGTCGCACTCAGGTTCAGGGTATAGCCGCCGGTATTGCGGACAGCGGCTACAGAGTTTTTCTTAATATCAGTGCCGTCCACATTTTCTAGCGTCAGGCTGTCAGAATTACCCTTCTCATAGGTTCTCACGAAGCCGGCCTCAACGGGCTGATAGCCGGACGGAAGCTCCCAGCGAACAACCAACTTGACCTGCTGCTGGCCACCCGTAAGGTCAATTCTGTCTGAAAGCTCCAGAGCAACCAGCGGGGAAACCTCCACAGGAGCGTCTTCATATTTAGCTTCAAGCTGCGTATCGTTCTTGAGATAGAACTTATAGGTTTTGGAATCGCTAATTTTTACGTCATTGAGATACCAGCCGGCAAAGTACTTCCCTGCTTCTGGTTCATCAGCTTGAACGGTAATGAGGTCATTGTAATAATAGACTCCGTTCTCTCTTAGGCCACCAATGACAGTTCCGTTGACGACATTCAGTGTATAGGCCGCCGCATCCGTCTTGCTGGTGGTATATTCGGTTTCGCCGAGTGTGACAGAAGCGGTGTAGGTAATATAGCCATCAGCCGTGGTCGAAGCTACTGTAGCAGGAATAACCTCTTCACCCTCATCGCATCTGTTGCACTTGAAAACAGCTGTAGCGGAAATTCTTGCACCGGAAGAAGACCAATTCCAAGTAGAGACCTCAGTATAGGTATGCGCATGGAATGCTGCACATACTGTGACATCGGCAGCCGGCATAGTAAAGGTATATTTACCATCGACCTTTTCAATTACATGGTCTTCGCCATCATTGTAATATACACCGTCAACGCAATATCCTTCTGCGGGGAATAGGCTTACTTCTACAGGTGCACCTACTGCGGCATGGTCAGCAACTGTGATATAACCGTTGTTCGTACCCTGATCGACTTCCTTCGCATTATTTTCTATGGAGCAGGAATAAATGAGGTCATCGTTCGCAGAACCAACTGCTTCCTTTGCCGCCTCATCAAAGCCCCACTGTTCAATGCTGGAAAAAGAATATCCATAATATTGGTAAGAACCATCAGAGGTTAAAACGATTGTCGCTGTATCGCCCTCAATTTCAAAGGACTGGTTTTTGAAGTTGTAGCCAGTAAGAGTATACTTCAGAACCTTGTCAACGCCAGAACCCTGATAGATATAAATATTATCCCAATAATCTTCTGTTTTGCTGTCATTTGAGAAAGTAAATCTTAATTTTTCTGCACCGGGAACGGTATATACCTTGACATCATTTGAATAGGAATCATAATCGTGCTTCGATTCAGGATAAGCTGTATCACCAGCGTTTGCAACGGGTATCCAGGCACGGGATACATTGTAGCCTTCTCCGTATGCGGCAACTGTTCTCTTATACGAATATTCGCATCTGGAGCATTTGAAAACTTCATATCCGCTGTAGGGAGCTTCTTCTGTTGAAGCAACAGTTTCACTGCTTGCCATTTCATGGCCTAAAGCAGGCTTTTCCTCAACAGGAACATTTTCTGTACGAACATCATAACATCTCGTACAGATTTCGTGCTGATAGGCAGGTGCTGTACACGTTGCCGCAGATGTTTCTTCCCAAACGTAGTTATGACCCATAGCAGGCTTTTCCTCAACGGGAACATTTTCCGTGCGAACATCATAGCATCTTGTGCAGATTTCGTGCTGATAGGCAGGTGCTGTACACGTTGCCGCAGATGTTTCTTCCCAAATATAGTCGTGCGTACACACAAATTTGGCGCATATTTTCGCATCCTCGGAAGCAGTAAATGTGTATATTTCCTCTGTACTTCTGAGATTATCTTCGAGATAGGAACCATCATCGTTGAAGTACCAGCCTTCAAAAACGCAGCCTTCATTGGGAACTGGCTCAATTGTTACTTCTGTTCCAACCACAAATGCATCACCATAACGTGAGATACCGGTGATTGAACCATGCTCTGTGGGGATAGCGGTAAGTGTCACATAAGTTTGATCATCCACAATATAGGAGCCGATGGCACCTTCGACTTTATTCGTGCCGTCCTGATTTTTTGTAACCTTATCCTCGACAGTTGCTGCGGAGAATCTATCGTCAAAGGACTGGATATCATCCTCGTCCCCATATCCCAGCCTTATGCAGCTCAAATCCAAAGAGCCATCCTCATTGAAACCGATCTCCTCTGCAGAAGTAGGCAGTGAAACATAGGTGTTCACACCGCCGGTGGATACTTCAGAGTTACTCTTCACGGGTGCAATGTAGGTATTATTTTCACCAAGCATAATAATCGGCCGATCAAAGTCGAGGGTAACATTGCTGTTATCGAGAATAGGAGAAGCATAATATCCGGTCATATTTCCTGTCGTTGCAATGGTTTTTCCAGAAAAATCGCTCTCAACATTGTAAAAGACGATCGTACCAAACCCACAGCCTACAGCTTCTGCACTTCCACCGCTCCAGAGACTGACATCACTGGGATACGATTCTTCAGGATGATTATCGTAACAAGCATAGTTATTAACAACCAGAGAATTGGCAATATATAGGTGGTAATCTAGTTGGTAATCACCATGGCATCCAATAGCGCCACCATAGATGGCTGGATCACCATAGCCACCATCATTAGCAGTGATATTTCCAACTGCCGTAACATTAAACAGATAAGCATTGGCTCCATA
The DNA here is from genome assembly GCA_045601345.1 of Faecousia sp. GTDB lineage: Bacteria > Bacillota > Clostridia > Oscillospirales > Oscillospiraceae > SVMC01. Next base: position 29,807 of record JAZRZL010000089.1, read on the forward strand.
ATTATTAATAGCACCGCCGATCTCCGATGAGGTGTTGTTGGCAATGGTACAGTTGTTCATAATGAGAATACCGTTACCATTATTCTCAAGGCCACCACCACCATAGCCCATACCCATGCTGCGGTTTTCATTCAGAGAACTGTTCTCCGCAATCATAATACCGCCACTGTTCAAAGCGCCGCCGCCGTAACCTGCTGCATTTCGTGAGATTTTGGTGTTTCTAATGACAGCTCTTGCCATTGAACCATGGTTGTATATACCTGCACCAGAACCAGAACCAAAACTGTATCGTGCATAGGTACGTTCGATGGTGCAAGCCTCTACCGTAAGAGCAGCGTTATTATTATCAATGGCATGGGCATTCCAGCCGGTACCGCCACGCAGAGTCGCGTTTTTGATCGTAAAGGTGCCGTTATTATTGAAAACACCCCAGTCGGAACCGTTATCATTCAGTGAACCCATTTCAGTAAGTCCCGGAACAGGAACAGAGAGAATATGACCGTAACCGTCAATGGTAACTGTCTTGCCATAAGGAATGGTAACGGCGCAGTTATCGCCTTCGCCGACATTCATAATGTCGGCTGTCAGGAAATAACTTCCGCCTTCTGCACACGCAGCTTTCAGCTCTGCATAGGTGGAAATTCCACCTGACGCATCACTTGCTGTTACGCTCATCGGCATTACCGACAGGAGCATACACAGTACAAGTATGGTACTCAATAGTCTTTTCTTCATTTGATTTGTCTCCTTTTTCTAAATTATTTAATAAGTTCTTGCGAACATTATTTAAAAAATAAGGCATACAAGTCTGCGCTAAACTGCGCAAGCATCATATGCCTTCCATTCTATAAAACAAAAAAGAACGAACAAAAGAGCAAGACAAAACTATGCCTTGCTTGCTTGCTTGCTTGCTTGAAACATTATCGCAAATTTCCTCATAATTGTCAAGTCTCTCTAATTATTTTGATGCGTTGCCTTATTCTATATATTATATTCTCTAATCCTAAATTTGTCAATACAAAATTTGAAGATGGCACGGTAATGGAACGAGGTAAGAAAATATGAACATGGGGTAACGTTATGTCAACTGCGCACAACAGGGCAGTGGGCGCTTCTCCATGGCAGTAAATTAACAGCTCTTGCCTTCCATTCTGGGGAAGGTGCCGCCCGCAGGCGGCGGATGAGGTTTGCTTCCTGAAACCGAGTGCTTCCTATATTAGGAAGGTTTTCCATTTTATCTGCGCGTCCATACCTCTTCCGTCTCGCTTCGCTCGACAGCTTCCCCAAAGGGGAAGCCTTGGCGCGGGCTACATTAGGAAGATTTTCTGTTTTAGCAGCGCGTCCAAGCCTCATCCGTCTCACTTCGCTCGACAGGGGCTGTCCTCAAAACGAGGCAGCCCCCGTGGCTTCTACCGCCATTGCGTCCCGTCCTATCCTGTTTTAGAAACGGAAAGGATTCTCTTGAGCAGAATATCCCGTCCATCTCCCCTTTCGGCAGAAAAAGGAATGATTTCCACATTCTCCGGCAGAGCAAGTGTCTGACGGATGCAGACCATATTGGGTTCAATTTCGCTTTTTTTCAGCTTGTCGAGCTTATTTGCCACAACTACAAAGCGGCAGCCGGAATGAATAAACCAGTTTGCCATTGTGATGTCGTTTTCCGTTGGCTTATGACGGGCATCCACAATCAGAATACCCAGTGTAATCAGTCCGTCTTCGGCAAAATAGCGCTCCATAAGCTTTGCCCAGCGCTGCTTTTCTGCCATCGGTACTTTAGCATAGCCATAACCGGGAAGGTCTACCAGATAGGCGCATTTATCAAGCAGAAAATAGTTGATATGCACGGTTTTTCCCGGAGATTCTCCAACTCTGGCAAAGTTTTTCCGCAGGAGCACTCGGTTAATCACCGAGCTTTTGCCTACATTGGATTTTCCCGCAAATACAATCTGCGGAAGACCGTCCCGCCGGAAATCCTCAGCACGTGCTGCTGAGAGAATAAATTCCACATTATGAAGATTCATCGGCAAACCTCACTGCCGGATTCCACGCTGGGGCTTTGTGGGGGCATCAGAAATAGGGATGGACAGGCAGTCTGTATTTCCAGTCCCCGTCTGTGATGCTTCCGATAAGCGCAGCTCCAATGCGGTCTGCAAGACCTCATCCACGTGCTCTACCGGGATAAAGTTCAGCGCACGGCGAACTGTCTGGTCGATTTCGCTTAAATCTTTTTCATTTTCTCTGGGGATGATCACCGTATGGATGCCATGACGCAGCGCTGCCATCGTCTTCTCACGCAGACCGCCAATGGCCAGCACACGGCCACGAATGGAAATTTCGCCGGTCATCGCAATATCTCTTCGCACGGGGATATTGGTCAGCGCAGACACTATAGCGGTGCATACCGTGATACCGGCAGAGGGGCCGTCCTTCGGCACAGCGCCCTCGGGAAAATGAACGTGAATATCTTTGGTCTTATAAAAATCAGGCGCAATATGGAGCTTATCGCATCTGGAGCGGATATAGCTCATGGCCGCCTGAGCGGACTCCTTCATCACATCACCCAGATTGCCGGTAAGCATCAGCTTCCCGCTGCCTTCCACCACATTGACCTCTACCTCCAGTGTTTCGCCGCCAACAGAGGTCCAGGCAAGGCCAGTTACCAAACCAACACTATTGGTCTGCGGCAGCTTTTCAGGCAGGAATTTGCGAACACCAAGGAAATCCTCCAGATTGCCTGCCGTCACGGTAATTCGCTTGGGTGGTTCCTCTGCGGCAAAGCACATGGCAGCCTTACGGCAGATTTTACCGAGGCAGCGCTCCAGATTACGAACACCGGACTCTCTGGTATAGCAGGCAATGGTCTCCCGGATGGCCTCATCATTCAGACGAAGCTGGGTCTTTTTCAGACCGTGATTCTTGAGCTGCTTGGGAAGCAGATGGTTTTTCACAATCATCAGCTTCTCTTCATCGGTATAGGAGCCAAGCTCAATGACCTCCATACGGTCAAGCAGCGCACGGGGAATGGTATCGGTGGTGTTAGCTGTGGTGATAAACATACACTGCGAGAGATCAAAGGGCAGCTCAAGATAATGATCCCGGAAGGTGGAATTCTGTTCGCTGTCCAGAACCTCCAGAAGTGCCGAGGAAGGATCCCCGCGGTAATCTGTTCCCATCTTATCAATTTCGTCAAGAAGGAGCAAGGGGTTTTTGACACCCGCCTGCTGGATACCCGCAAGGATTCTTCCGGGCATGGCACCGATATAGGTTTTTCGATGGCCGCGAATCTCTGCTTCATCGTGGACACCGCCCAGCGCAATGCGGGAAATCTTTCGGTTCAGGCAGCGACCAATGGAAAATGCAATGGATGTCTTACCAACACCGGGAGGCCCAACCAGACACAGAATCTGACCTGCATAGTCCGGCATCAGTTTCTTCACAGCGAGGAATTCCAAAATGCGTTCCTTCACCTGTTCCAAGCCAAAATGATCCGCATCCAAAATTTTTTTGGCTTTGTTAATATCAATGGTTTCTTTTGTTGTTTTATTCCACGGAAGCTCCAGACAGGTATCGAGATAATTTCGAATAACCGCTGCCTCCGAGGAGCCAACAGGCTGCTTTTCAAGGCGGGTCACTTCCTTCAGAAGCTTTTCCTCTATCTCATCCGAAAGCGCAAGCGCACGGATCATATCCTCATATTGGGCAAGCTCCTCCTCATCGTCCTCTCCAAGCTCGGTGCGGATCACCTTCATCTGCTCACGCAGATAATAATCGCGCTGCCCCTTGTTCATGGAGTCCTGTACCTTCTCATTGATATCATCCTCAATGCGAAGAATTTGCAGCTCATGCGCAAGCAGACGGTTGGCAATTTCCAGACGGCGAACAGGCTGTAGCGTTTCCAAAATTTTCATTTTTTCATGATAGCCAAAGGTTCCGTTCTGGCCGATCACATCCGCGATTGCGCCGGGATTACCGCCTGTAAAAAGAGGAAGCAGAGAATCCGGCGGCGCTTTCTGCGTGAGGACAGAAAGCTCATCATACAGCTGGAAGCTCTGACGGCGCAGCGCCTCCACGCGGTTGGCAGCACCAGTGACCTCCGGCTCCGTGACCGACTCCACAAATCCCATCAGGCAGCTTTCGCTGGTATCCAGCTCCCGAAGCAGCGCACGTTCCTGACCTTCCACCAGAATTCGCATGGTATCCCCGGGGATTTTCAGAATCTGCTTGATGCGGGCAATGGTACCCATCTCATATAAATCAGCCTTTTCCGGTTCATCCACAAGGATATCCTTCTGCGTCACAAGAAACAGCTGTTGCTCGTGACCCATGGCCTTTTCCACAGCCGCAACGGACTTGTCCCTGCCAACATCAAAATGGATTAGCATCTGGGGAAAAACCGTCAGACCTCGCAGCGGTAATACAGGCAGCCGCTGAGAATTGAGAATTTCATTCATGGATGTACTCCTATCTACGTTTTGTTGGTCTCAGCATATCATAAATCAGCACAATGAGCAAGTGCGCAATTATGGAAATACAAAAAAGGGAGACAAAGCCCCCTTTGATGCATATGTGTTTATGCGCCCGCCTTTTCGATTCCCCGCTGAATGATGGGGGTCTGCTCTCCATTGATGCATTTCTCCGTCATAATCACCTTGGTGATGGTCTTGTCAGACGGGATATCGTACATCACGGGAATCATCAGCTGTTCAAGCACAGCGCGCAGACCTCTTGCGCCAATCTGGCGGTCAATGGCCTTCTGGGCAATCGCCTCCAGCGCACCCTGCTCAAATTCCAGCTCAACATTATCGAAGGCAAGCATCTTCTGATACTGCTTGCAAAGCGCATTCTTTGGCTCGGTAAGGATTTTGACCAAATCTTCCTTGCCAAGATTTTCCAGACTGGTAATCACCGGCAATCTGCCCACAAGCTCGGGAATGATACCGAATTTGAGCAGATCATGGGGCTGCACCTGACGGAACAGCTTGCCAATATCCCGGTTCTTCCGGCTCTCCAATTCGCTTCCAAAGCCAATGGAGCTGCGATCCACACGCGCCTCAATAATCTTATCCAGCCCGTCAAAAGCACCACCGCAGATAAAAAGAATGCGGGAGGTGTCGATCTGGATAAATTCCTGCTGGGGATGCTTGCGGCCACCCTGGGGGGGAACATTGGCCACAGTACCCTCTACAATCTTCAAAAGTGCTTGTTGGACACCCTCGCCGGAAACATCTCTGGTAATTGAGGTATTCTCACTTTTGCGGGCAATTTTATCCATTTCATCAATATAGATGATGCCGCGCTCGGCAAGCTTTACATCAAAATCCGCCGCCTGAAGCAGACGCAGGAGAATGTTTTCCACATCCTCACCCACATAGCCAGCTTCGGTCAAGGTCGTTGCGTCGGCAATGGCAAAGGGAACATCCAGAATCTTTGCCAGCGTCTGAGCAAACAGCGTTTTGCCGCAGCCGGTGGGGCCAATAAGAAGAATATTGCTCTTTTGCAGTTCCACATCGGAGGAATCTCCAAAGAAAATGCGCTTATAGTGGTTATAAACCGCGACAGATAAGGCAATCTTTGCCTCCGTCTGACCAACAATATAGCCATCCATATACTGCTTAATCTCTCTGGGGGTAGGCAGCCGATCCGGAATCTCTAAAGAAGTGTCGGCCATGGATTCATACATATCCTCCCGCAGAAGGCTGCTGCAAAGCTCTACACACTCGTCACAGATATAAACATTGTTGGGGCCGGACATGATGCGTTTTACCTGTCCCTGCCGCTTTCCACAGAATGAGCAGCGTGGCGAGCGTTCGTCATTCTTTGCCAATTCTGTTCACTCCTTTTTATCGCTGATATATGACCTGATCTACCAGTCCATATGCCTTGGCTTGCTCTGCGGTCATAAAGTTATCGCGTTCGCAGTCACGGCAAATCGTTTCATAGTCCTTGCCGGTATTATCAGCAAGAATCTGATTGAGCCGCTTTTTCATCGCAATAATCTGTTCGGCATGAATTTCGATGTCGGTCGCCTGACCCTGTGCGCCGCCGGAGGGCTGGTGGATCATAATCTCGGCATTGGGCAGTGCGATGCGTTTACCCTTCGTGCCACTGGACAAAAGGAATGCACCCATAGATGCGGCAAGACCGATACAGATCGTGGAAACATCACACTTGATATACTTCATGGTATCATAGATGGCAAGGCCGGAGGTTACGCTCCCACCGGGAGAGTTGATGTAGAACTGAATGTCCTTATCCGGATCCTGCGCTTCAAGATAGAGCATCTGCGCAACCACCAGAGAGGCAGTTACATCATTGACTTCCTCAGAGAGGAAAATGATACGGTCATTGAGCAGACGGGAGAAAATATCATAACTCCGTTCGCCACGGCTGGTTTGTTCAACTACATAAGGGACTAAACTCATATTGGAATCTCCTTTCATTGGTGTAACATTCTAACCGGATTCCAGGAAAAATATTCGTATTTTACTCAGCAGCTTCCTCTGCTGCAGGTGCAACAGCAATAGCATTCTCAACAATCAGCTCTATAGCCTTGCGGTCAAGCAAGTCGGCCTTGACATCTTCAACAACCAGACGAGCCTTGATTTTGTCCGTCGGCATACCGTAAATCTCGGACATACGCTCATATTCCTTCTCAATGTCTTCTTCGCTGATCTCGAATGCTTCAACTTCGGCAATCTTGGCAAGCATCACCTTGGTCTTGACCTGACGAGCTGCATTGGGGCGCATGATTTCGCGCATCTTTTCTTCGCCGCCAAAGATCTGTGTATACTGCTCCATGGTCATACCATTCATTGCCAGTTGATAAGTCGTCTGCTTCATCTGATATTCAAGCTCTTCATCCACCATGCAGTCGGGCAGGTCAGCCTCGGTATTGCCCAGTGCCATTTCCAGAGCGGCAGACTTGAAGGCGGATTCAACAGACTCAGCCTTTTCCTTCTCAAAGCGGGTACGGATATCACTGCGAAGCTCTTCCATGGTGTCGAATTCGGAAACGTCCTTTACGAACTCATCATCCAGCTCCGGCATAATCTTTTCTTTGAGGTCGTTGAGGACAACATGGAATACCGCAGGCTTGCCCGCCAGATCGTCCTGATAATCCTCGGGGAAGGTTACATCAATGTCCTTTTCTTCACCGATGTTCATGCCGATGACCTGATCCTCAAAGCCGGGGATGAACTCATCGGAGCCAAGCTCTAGGTCGAAGTCTTCGTCGGAGCCGCCATCAAATACAACGCCGTCGATGAAGCCCACAAAGTCAATGTTGGCCGTATCACCAAAACGGGCTTCACGCTCAACACTCTCCAGACGGGAGACGGTCTCTGCCATGCGCTCAATTTCCTTGTCAATATCACTCTCAGGAACCTCTGCACTGGCTTTGGGAACCTCAAGACCCTTATACTGGCCAAGGGTAACCTCAGGATAGAGGGATACTTCCAGCGTCATGGTATAATTGCCGCCCTCAAGCTTGTCCAGCTTGGTGACAGATGGGATACCAACCACCTTCAGGCCGCTTTCGGTGAGGCAGTCCAGGATACGCGGGAAAATCTCATTGACAGCATCTTCCAGAAATACATCTGCGCCATAGATGGATTCGACCATCTTTCTGGGTGCATGACCCTTGCGGAAGCCGGGAAGCAGGATATCCTTCTTTGCCTTGTTGTAGGCAATGGACTTAGCCTTTTCAACGGTTTCGTAGCTAAGCTCCAGATCGACGGTTGCCTTGGAGCCTTCTCTGGTCGTGTTGGTAATTTTCATTTATATTCCTCCCATATCAATCAAAAGAGTGTGAATTCACGAATCCGTGTTATTCTATCAGATTACTGATGAAATTTCCAGTAAAAAATAAAAAATTCATAATTAATTCTTATTCCAGCACCTTTACTGGATTAAAATTGATATAATCAGCAGAAACAAGCTGGAAATGTGTACCATCAAAGTCTCCTTCTATGGCCAGCTTATGGCTTTCACTGTGAAGATGACCATAATAACAGGCTGCAACCCGATACTGCTTGAGCAAATCCAAAATCTCAGGACAGGTATAACCCCGATATCGGGGTGGATAATGCAGGAAGCAGAGCTTAGGCAACTCCCCTGCTGCTTTTAAAGAAGCTTCTAGACGAATGAGTTCCCTGCGGAATACCTTTTCATCGTGGGTACCTTGCCTATCCTCCTCATAGAACCAGCCTCTGGTACCGCAAAGAGCAAAGCCGCCATATTCATAGCAATTGTTATTGAGGATAAACATATTATCCCAGCCGTTTTCCTCACAAAAGCGATAAAACTTTGCACAGGTAGACCACCAATAGTCGTGGTTACCCTTGAGGATAATTTTTCTGCCGGGGATGGCAGCGATATAGGCAAAGTCCTCTTTTCCCTGAGATAAATCCAGCGCCCAGCATAAATCTCCCAGAAGCACCGTAGTATCCTCAGGGCGGATCTTTGCGATTCCTTCCTTCAGCTTGTCCGCGTAGCCTTGCCATGCGCCGCCAAATATGTCCATGGGCTTATCTGTACCGAAGGACAGATGCAGATCGCCGATTGCGTATAGAGCCATAGGTTACTCAAACTCCAAAATTCTATTTTCAAACTGCTCCATCAGATTTTTGCGGAAAATGCATCCTCCAGATGGATAATTTTCGGTTTTTTTGTCGCCATTCCTTCCGGCGCATAGACTTCAATCACATCAAAGCGTGGCTGTAGTGATGTTTCATTGTTCTCCAACCAGATTTGTGCAGAAGCAAGAATCCGTGCCTGCTTCCGATTGGTCACAAACTCCCTAGCCTGTGCATAGTTTTCATTTCTGCGGGTTTTGACCTCCACAAAAACGACCATGCTTTTTTGCTGCGCAATCAAATCAATCTCCCCAAAACGGGTGTGATAGTTACAGGCAATGATTTTATAGTGCTTCCTGCGCAGGTAATCCGCCGCGCAGGCTTCGCCCCAATGGCCGGAAATTTTATCCCTCGCCATAGAATTTCTTTAAGAAGGTTGTGCGGTGAATCGGACACGCGCCATAGGTGCGAAGGGCTTCATAGTGCCGCTTGGTACCGTAGCCCTTATGGACATCAAAGCCGTATTCGGGATACTGCTTCGCGTATTCGCACATCAGACGATCACGGCTGACCTTAGCCAAAATAGAAGCTGCCGCAATATTGGCACTGAGACTGTCACCCTTGATGATGGTCTGGGAAGGTACACCAAAATTCGTGTCCCGGTTTCCGTCAATAAGCGCCAAATCAGGGGGAACGGAAAGCCCCGCAATGGCGCGGCGCATCGCAAAGAAGGTGGCCTGCAAAATATTAATTTCGTCCACTTCCCTTTCGCTGGCGCTGGCAATGGAATAGGCAATTGCCTGTGATGTGATCTCACCAAACAAAAACTCACGTTTTTTCTCAGTGAGCTTTTTGGAGTCATTCAGTCCCTCAATCAAAAGCCCCTTGGGAAGAATGACTGCCGCCGCAAACACAGGCCCAGCCAAAGGTCCGCGGCCTGCTTCGTCCACACCGCAGATACACGAAACGCTATCGGAATACGCGGCATTCTCATATGCCCAAAGATCAATCATGCTGCACCTCCTCTACCGGCGGCTGCTCAAAGGTGAAGCGACCCAATTTGATGCTGCGATATTCCTCCATCAGCACCCGCGCCATGCGTTCAGTATTGAGTTCTCCCTTTGAAAGAAGAAACCCTCTTCTTGCCGCAGCTTTTTCCAAAAGCACCCAGCCCTTTTCCATAGGCTCTGCTTCAATCTGGTAGCGTTCCTGTATGGCCTGCGGATAATTTCTCCACAGAAGCTCCATAAGGGCACAGGCCAACTCTTCAATATCATAAACATCGTCTTTTACCGCACCAGTAAAGGCAAGGCGCATACCCACCTGCATATCCTCAAACTTTGGCCAGAGAATACCGGGGGTATCCAGAAGCAAAAGACCCTGATCGACAGTGATCCACTGCTTGCCTCTGGTTACGCCGGGACGGTTTTCCGCCTTTGCACCCTTGCGGCCGGCAATCTGGTTGATAAAGGTGGATTTTCCTACATTGGGAATGCCGACAATCATCAGCTTTAAGGGTCTTCCAGCTTGTCCGCGCTCGGCATAACGCTTGAGCTTCTCAGAAAGAAGCGTGCGGATCGCCGGAACAAAGGTGTTAATTCCACGGCGGGACTTGCAGTCAGTACAGATAACTGCATAGCCTTTAGACTTAAAATAAGCCGTCCAGCGCTTGGTCATCTCCGTATCTGCCATATCCACGCGGTTTAAAATAATCATTCTGGGCTTACTTCCGCAGATGGTATCAATATCAGGATTCCGGCTGGACATGGGAATGCGGGCATCCAGAATTTCGCAGACAGCGTCCACCAGTCGGATATCCTCCTCCATCATCCGCCGGGTTTTGGTCATGTGCCCGGGATACCAATGGATGGTCATATCTTCCATTAGTGAATCACTCCCAGACGGCCAAAATCCTTGGCATCCGTCTCATTTTCCTGACCGGGAAAAACAATCATCAGAACGCGGCCAAGAATGTAGCGCTTATCAAAAATACCGATATCAGGATAACGGCTGTCCGCAGAATGGTTGCGGTTGTCACCCATAACATAGACACAGCTCTTCGGTACTGTCACCGGGAATGAAATGGTCAGATAAGAGGGATGAACCATCGGCTCATTAATATAAGGTTCATCCAGCGGAACACCATCTACATAAACGGTACCAATGCCGTCCTGATAGCGAATATCAACGGTCTGCCCTTCCACTGCAATGACGCGCTTAACAATGGCTTCACCGTCATTATAGGTCGGCACAGAGGCCACAACCACATCACCGGGTTTCGGATCAGAATAAACCGTATTGCTGAGCAGTGCAAGCCGGTCACCATCCAGAAGTGTAGAGGTCATGGAGGGACCAATGACACTGACTGTCCGCATAAGGAAAACGAACAGCAGCAAAACTGCTGCAAGGATATAGAGCATATCATGAAGCAGATCGTAAAGCTCCCATGCGCGGTCGGTGGTTTTTTCAGAGTTCATCATATCGCCTCTTTCTTATGGCTTTCGGAATATTATACACGAAAATTAACAATATGAAAAGAGTTTTCTTTCTATTGTAAAATAAAAAGAGACAGCAACCTGCTGCCTCTTTTTAAACAATGGACTGGGATTAGGCTTAGACCTTTTCCTTGACCTTGGCGGCTTTGCCAAGACGGTCGCGCAGGTAGTACAGCTTTGCACGGCGAACCTTACCATGACGAACAGTCTCAACCTTGACCACGGAGGGAGAATGCACGGGGAACACCTTTTCGCAGCCAACGCCATAGCTCAGGCGGCGGACGGTGATGCTCTCTTCAATGCCGCCATGCTTGCGGGCAATGATAGTACCTTCGAATACCTGAATTCTCTCACGAGCGCCTTCCTTGATCTTTACATGGACGCGGACGGTATCGCCGACGTTCATTTCAGGCAGCTCTTCCTTCATGTACTGGCTGGTCAGAGATTTAATAAGATCCATTATATTGTCCTCCTAAATTATTCAGCGTTCATATCGCAAGGAATGCCGCAATACATTTTCGTACCGGCTGCGACAGCGGACCACCAGATTTCACAGACCAAGGTATTTTATCACATAGAGGACAAGAATGCAAGAATTATTTTTAAGTTTTCAAGCTTTTTTTACTGCATGGCAGCAGTAACGACATGGCGAAGCAGGATTGCCGTTGTAACAGCGCCAACACCGCCGGGGACAGGCGTAATGGCAGCTGCTTCCTCTGCCTCATCAAAACGGACATCGCCTATGAGCTTACCCTGAACAGCATCCCAGTTGACACCGACATCAAGAACTACGGCACCGGGGGCAATATGCTCTTTTCCCAATAAACCGGCACTTCCGGCACAGGCCAGAAGCAGTTGACCCCGCTTTGCTTCGGCAGGAAGATCCGCTGTGCGGGTATGGCAAACGGTAACGGTAGCATTGCGATTTAATAGCAGCATGGACAGGGGCTTACCAACCACAGGACTGCGTCCGACAACGACGGCATCCTTAGAGCAGGGATCAATATGGTAATAATCCAGCATTTCTATGCAGGCAGCGGGTGTGCAGGGCGGGAAACCGAGAGGCTTGCCCATAAACACACCGGCCATGGAGCCGTCGGTCATGCCGTCAACATCCTTTTGCGGACACAAGGCATTAAAAATATCTGCCTGACGGGAACGAAGATGACGGGGCAGCGGACGGAACAGCAAAACGCCGTGTACCGTATCATCTGCGCTAAGCGTATGGAGCAAATCAATCAGCGTTTCAGCATCGGTATCGACACGCAAAACTTCCTTACGAATTGACACTTCCACCTGTCCAGCTCTCTTTTCAATGCCGCGCTCATAGGACAGGTCAGAAGGATCTTCACCCAATCGAACAATGCACAGCAGGGGCGCAATTCCCTTCTCCTTCAGTGCAAGCGCATCTTCTCTGGTTTTCTCGCAAAGGGCAGCCGCTACGGGCTTGCCGGATAAAATCTCTGCCATAGCTCCTCCTTACAATGCATCCCGCACCTGACGGAAAATTTCATCAGCCTTCTCACAGGCGGCAAGGTATCCCTCTGCCTCCTGATTGATTCTCTGCGCAGCAGCGCGATCAAGCAGTGCGCCAGTATTGATAAATACATTGAGGCTGGCTGCCTGCATGGCGGCCTTACAGAGCACCGCGCCGCAGCCTGCATCGGACAGCGCCAGTCGGGAACCTTTCGCAGCAAATACCGCAATTGTATCAATAGCTTGCGAACAAAGGTTCATAATTTGCAAAGGTGCGGAGCAGGCGTTTAATGTAGCTGCCTCAAGACGTTCTGCACGAGTCGGGTCATCCTTGGGAATGGAATAGGCCGCCGCCAGAGGCGCAAAGCAATCTGCATCAGCCTGTACCTGAGAAAGCAGTGCTTCCTGAAGCACATCACATTGGCGCATCACACCGCGAAGCTCCTCCTCCACATCGGCATAGCGCTTCTTCCCTACAGTCAGTGCGCCAACCATATTGCCAAGCGCTGTACCCACAGCGCCAACCATAGCCGCCGCGCCGCCACCACCGGGGGTGGGGGCACTGGAAGCCAGCGCCGCAACAAACTCGCGGCAGGATTGATTCATCTGTTCCATGATCTGCTCCATCCTTACTAGATTTCTTAATGGTTTTCATGTCCCTCTTCAGGAACTTATGCTTTACATTATGGCAATGATTTTTTAAAAGAGGCCGATAATCTGTCCATTCTCATTAACATCTATTTTCTCTGCGGCGGGAACTCTGGGAAGTCCGGGCATTGTCATGATATCGCCGGTCAGAACAACCAAGAAGCCTGCACCAGCGCTGACTTTGACATTGCGGACAGTGACAGTAAAGCCTGTAGGTGCGCCGAGACTTGCAGGACGATCAGAAAGCGAATATTGCGTCTTTGCAATGCAAACCGGCAGCTTATCAAAGCCAAGCTCCGTAAGCTGCTGAATCTGTTTTTTTGCAGAAGCAGTAAAGCTCACACCATCGCCGCCATAGATTCTGGTAACAACTGCCTCAATCTTTTCCTCAATGGACATATCCAGATCATACGCGAAGGTAAAGTCATTGGGCTGGTCACAAAGACGCATAACTTCCTCTGCCAGCTCCAGACCACCTGCGCCGCCCTTTGCCCAAACATCGGAAAGCTCGACCCGAACACCGTATTCCATGCATTTCTCTCGAATTAGGGCAATCTCTGCCTCTGTATCCTGCGGAAAACGGTTGATGGCAACAACACATGGCAAATGGTAGATATTCAGAATATTATCTATATGCTTGAGGAGGTTTGGAAGACCCTTTTCCAGTGCCTTGAGATTCTCAAATCCCGTATTTTCTTTGGCAACCCCACCATTATATTTGAGTGCTCTTGCTGTAGCGACCACAACGACACAGTCAGGTCTCATTTCTGCCATGCGACACTTGATATCCAGGAACTTTTCCGCGCCCAGATCAGCACCAAAGCCAGCTTCTGTTACGCAGTAATCAGAAAGGCGGCGGGAAAGTTTTGTGGCAATCATGGAATTGCAGCCATGGGCAATATTGGCAAAGGGGCCGCCGTGAACAAAGGCGGGTGTATGCTCCAGCGTCTGCACAAGATTCGGTTTAAGTGCATCACGCAGGAGAGCTGCCATTGCACCCTGCGCGTTGAGATCACCCGCAGTAACAGGCTTACCATCATAGGTATAGCCTACAATAATACGGGCAAGGCGTTTCTTGAGATCAACAATATCTGTGGCCAGACACAGGATTGCCATTACCTCGGAGGCCGCCGTAATATCGTAGCCATCCTCTCTGGGCACACCGTTGACATGGCCACCGAGGCCATCCGTTATAAAACGAAGCTGGCGGTCATTCATATCCATGCAGCGATGCCAAGTAATTTTTCTAGGGTCAATATGCAAGCGGTTGCCCTGATAAATATGGTTATCAAGCATAGCAGCAAGCAGATTATTTGCAGCACCAATAGCATGAAAATCGCCGGTAAAATGAAGATTGATATCCTCCATAGGGACAACCTGTGCCCAACCGCCACCTGTCGCACCACCTTTCATACCGAAAACCGGACCAAGTGACGGTTCTCGAAGGGCAACAGAAACCTTCTTACCAAGCCTAGAAAGTGCATCTGCAAGGCCAATGGAGGTAGTGGTCTTTCCCTCACCTGCCGGCGTAGGATTGATTGCAGTAACAAGAATCAGTTTGCCATCATCTCTTGTAGAGTTCTTGAGAAGCTTCGGATCAATCTTTGCTTTATAATTGCCAAACTGTTCTAAATATTCCGAGCTAATTCCTGCATTGGATGCAACAGCAGCAATTGGTTTCATTGTAACGGACTGCGCGATTTCAATATCGGATCGAATTTCCATTTGTAGCTCTCCCAAAGCTTAGATAAGCTTTCTCTAAATTTTTTCACTCCAATATTATGAACGATAACGACCGCTCTAGTCAAGAGCGCAATCCGATAAGAATTTATTTCATTCCGACCTGTTTCCCAGCATTTTTACCAAAATTTACACCAATAAAAAAAGCACACCGATTTTGTTCGATGTGCTCACAAAAAATACTTATATTTCATCCAGTGCAGACGGGAAAAGGCACACAATTGCACTATGGGCTGCGATCTGCTCTGCGCGCTTCTTGCTGCTGCCCTCACCCTTCCCTACCGGGCTTCCATCCAAACAAACCTCTACAAGAAAGCGCTTGTTATGATCCGGACCGCTTTCACCGATTTGACGGTAGCTCAGTTCACGACCGCGCTGCTGCTGAACAAGCTCTTGGAGCATGGTTTTATAGTCCACATTATGCATCTGCTGCTTGGGAACGCTGCAAAGGATCAGCCGTTCAATAATACCGTAAGAAGCCTCCTTACCGCCATCAAGATAGGCAGCGGCAATGATAGATTCCATAGCATCTGCTAAAATGGAGGCTCTTTTTCTGCCGCCTCCCTGATCCTCTCCGTGGCCAAGCAGAAGCTCCTGACCAAGGCCGATGGTATTAGCAGCGGCGGCCAGTGTCGCTTCACAAACCATATCCGCACGCATTCTGGTCATTTCACCCTCAGGACGGTCAGGGAAATTGCTATAGAGATAATACGCTACCTCAAAGCCCAGAATGGAATCTCCGAGAAATTCCAGCCGCTCATTACAGGGCATTTTTAGGCTGCGGTTTTCATTAGCAAAGGAGCTGTGGGTCAGGGCATTACGTAAAAGTGTAGGATCTTTAAATTGATAGCACAGCGCCTTCTGCAATTGTTCATACATTTATTTTACTCCTTTATCGCACTGATACGAGAAATATTTTCGCTGATCATTTCTGTAACGCCGGATTCGGCAGCCTGCTTCGCCTGTAAAATTGCGTTGCATATGGCTGTTGCATCCGAAGAGCCATGTGCCTTGATCACTGGGCGGGTAATACCGAGCAGCATGGTGCCACCAATCTCACGATAGTCCATCATCTTTTTGAATTCGTTTACACCCTTACGGCAGAACAGATAGCCGATTTTGGAGGCAAGACTGGCAGAAAACATTTTTTTGAGAGCAGAACCCATAAACAAGGCCGTACCCTCAATGCTCTTTAGCAGCACATTGCCGCTAAAGCCGTCGCAAACCACTACATCTACTGTACCCAGCGGTACATCTCTGGCCTCAACATTGCCGATGAAGCGGATCAGAGAGTTTTCGTCAGCTTTTTTCAGCAAGGTGTAGGTATCTTTTTGCAACTGTGTACCTTTGGTATTCTCTGCACCGATATTGAGAAGTCCCACACGGGGCATGGCGATTCCCTTTATTTTTTGCATACAGAACGAACCCATACAACCAAATTGAAGCAGAAATTCCGGGGTACACTCTGCATTTGCACCGCTGTCGATCATCATACAGCTTCCGGTTTTAGTAGGCATGATGGGGCCAAATGCCGCTCTGCGTACACCGTGAATGCGCTTAACAAGCAAGGTTGCCGCCGTCAGGAGCGCACCGGTGGAGCCAGCAGAGATAAAGGCATCCCCTTTTCCATCGGCAAGCAGCTTCAAGCCCTGCACCATGGAGGAATTCTTGTGTGTACGCAGGACATTGGTCGCATCATCATGCATATCCACAACATCATCGGCGTTAAAAATCTCCACGCCCTCGGGAAGGGTTTCCAGTCCCACATCCTTTATGGCCTCCAGAATTTCATCGCCCCGGCCGACCAGGATCAGATCCACCTTATGCTTTTGTGCTCCGGCAATCGCACCCTGTACAATCTGTTCCGGCGCATTATCGCCACCCATGGCATCAATGATGATTCTCATCATGCACCCCCTGAATTCATTCCATTACCCGTGCCAGTTGTTCCAGCGCACGCTCGGCAATGTAGGTATTCTTTTCTTTCTTATTTCTGATCCTGCGATCAGAGGGAGAAATAATGCTGAAATTAATATTCATTGGCTGGAAATTTCCAATGGAGGTATCGCTAACATAATAACCCAGTGCGCCGATGGCAGTATGCATTGTAAAATCTCTGGCTTCCCGCCCACACAGCCGATCGAACAGAGCTATTGCCGCCGAAAAACCGGAGGCAGTAGATTCAACATAGCCTTCTACCCCGGTGAGTTGACCTGCGAAGAAGGCCAGCGGCTGCCGAAGGTCGGAAAAATGGCAATCCAGCAGCCCGGGAGAGCGCAGGAAGGTATTGCGATGCATCACACCGTAGCGCACAAATTCCGCATCATGAAGTGCCGGGATCATGGAAAAAACCCGCTTTTGCTCACCAAACCGCAGATGAGTCTGGAAGCCCACAATATTATAAATGCTGCCTGCTGCATTATCGCGGCGAAGCTGCACCACGGCATATGGCTCTTTTCCAGTCGCTGGATCACGAAGGCCAACCGGCTTCATAGGCCCATAGCGGAGGGTATCGTCTCCCCGTCTGGACATCACCTCTATCGGCATACAGCCTTCAAATACCTTTTTATCCTCAAAGCCGTGAACAGGTGCTTCCTCTGCGGTACGCAATTCTCGGACAAAATCAAGATAGGTCTGCTTATCCATGCCGCAATTAATATAATCCGCATTTCCTCGGTCATAGCGGGAGGCAAACCACGCTTTTTCCATATCTACAGACTCCGCAGTGACAAGCGGTGCCGCCGCATCATAAAAATTCAGATAGCTGTTCTCGCCAAAATATGCACCGATTGCCTGTGAAAGCGCATCGGATGTCAAAGGACCTGTGGCAATAATGAAAGGAGGCGCAGGAATCTGCCCCACTTCCCTTTCAATCACTTGAATATTCGGATGATTTTTGATTTTTTGTGTAATCAGATCGGAAAAGCCTGTGCGGTCAACCGCAAGGCAGCCGCCGGCTTCCACTCTTGTTTCGTCGGCACAGGCAATGATCAGACTGCCCGCCCTGCGAAGCTCCTCCTTGAGAAGACCTACAGCATTTTCCAGCTTATCGCCTCTGAACGAATTAGAGCAAACCAGCTCGGCAAAGTCGGCACTATGGTGAGCGGGACTCATTTTTTTTGGTTTCATCTCATAAAGCGAAACCTGAATGCCGCGCTCGGCAAGCTGCCATGCTGCTTCGCATCCGGCAAGTCCCGCACCAATGACCTTCACTGCCGTCATGCCTTTTTGCTCCCCTTTTTGGTCTTTTTTTCTTCAGGCTTCTCTTCTGCATTTTCCTCTTGGGTCTTCTTACGGTAACCGCGCTGATCCTCTGGAAGGAAGGCCTCACAAGCCTCATTGATGCAGAAGGGCTTCATGCGGCCTCTACCCGACTTTTTAAACAGCGTCTGGCCGCAGTGTGGACAATCCTCCCCTGTCGGCACATCCCAGCTCATAAATCCGCAGGCTGCACCCTTTTCACAGCTATAATATGCAAAGCCCCGCTTGGATTTTCGCTTCAGCATACCCGAACCACACTTGGGACAGCGACCGGGCATATGCTCCACGATGGGCTTGGTATTTTTGCAATCCGGATAACCGGGACAGGCCAGGAACCGACCGAAGCGGCTGACTTTAACCACCATATTTCGTCCGCATAGCTCACATATTTCGTCAGTCACCTCATCGGGTATCTTAATGCGGGGCGCTTCCTCTGCATTCTCCAGTTCCGTATGGAAGACTGTATAGAATTCCGATAGAACATCCCGCCACGGAAGCTTTCCTTCCTCGACCTGGTCAAGCTTCTGCTCCATGCTCGCGGTAAAGCCAACATCCACCACATCATTGAATCGTTCAACCATCAGACCGTTGACAATCTCACCGAGTGGAGTAGGCACAAGTCGTTTGTCCTGCTTGATGACATATTCCCTATCCTGAATGGTGGAGACAATACCCGCATAGGTAGAAGGCCTACCCACGCCATTTTCCTCCATAGCCTTAACAAGTGTTGCTTCGGTATAGCGGGCAGGCGGCTGAGTAAAATGCTGCTCGGGAACATACTTGCCCTGCTGTAGGGTTTCACCCTCCTGCAAATCAGGAAGCGGTGACTGCTTTTCCTCCTGCTCGTCATCCCGGCCTTCCTCATAGACCGCCGTAAAACCGGCAAATTGCAGACTCTGATGATTGGCACGGAAAATATGTCCGGCACATTCGGTATCAATACTGACCACATCATAGACTGCACAGGCCATCTGGGTAGCAACAAAACGGCTCCAGATCAGGCGGTAAAGCTTATACTGCTCCGAAGTAAGGTCGGCTCGGATGCTCTCCGGGTCAATGTGAACGTTGGAAGGGCGAATTGCCTCATGTGCGTCTTGTGCCGTGGTTTTGGTTTTAAAGCGCCGGGGCGAACCGTTATAATAAGATACCCCGTAACGGGAAACGATAAAATCTTTGGCTGCAGATAATGCATCATCGGAAATGCGCAAAGAATCCGTTCTCATATAGGTGATGAGGCCGACAGCACCCTCACCGGAAATTTCCACGCCCTCATAAAGCTGCTGCGCAATAGCCATGGTGCGGCGGGGTGTCATATTGAGCTTTCTGGATGCCTCCTGCTGGAGGGTTGAGGTAATAAAGGGCGGCGCGGGATTACGCTTTTTTTCCGTGCGCTTTACTCTGCGGACAGTAAAATACTTATCCGAAATGTCATGAATGATTTCCTGAACCTCGGCTTCTGTGTGAAGCTCCCGCTTTTTTTCTTCGCCAAAATAATGGGCAACAAAGCTGCCGGGTTTTTCCACACGCTGAAGATGAACGTCTAAAGACCAGTATTCCTTCGGTATAAACTCCCGGATTTCCTGCTCTCTGTCTACCACCAAGCGGGTAGCTACAGACTGTACACGGCCTGCGGACAGACCTCTTCTGACCTTTTTCCATAGCAAGGGGCTGAGCTGATAGCCCACAATTCGGTCAAGAATACGGCGTGCCTGCTGGGCATCCACCAAATCCAAATCAATGGCTCGTGGCTCATGGATGGCACGGGTTACCACACCTTTGGTAATCTCATTGAATGTGACACGGCGTGTTTTGTCATCCGGCAGGTGCATTAACTCCTTTAAATGCCAAGAAATAGCTTCTCCTTCGCGGTCAGGGTCAGTTGCGAGATAAACCATATCTGAATGACTGGCCGCCTCTTTGAGTTCCCGGATAAGTGCCTCCTTACCCTTCACTGGAATATAGTGAGGCTCAAAGGCGTTTTCCAAATCAACGCCCAGCGTACTCTTGGGTAGATCCCGAAGATGTCCCATACAGGCCTTGACGGTATAATCTTTTCCTAAATATTTGCCAATGGTTTTCGCCTTGGAGGGCGATTCTACAATAACCAGATTTGAAGTCCCATTTGCCATGGATTAACCTCCTGGGAAAATTACAATTTGATATTGTCTGCAAGCTGATACTGATTAGAAAACGGTTTGCAGATATAATGCCGAATCTCCAGCATGGTCAGGGCAGATATAACATCCTGCGCAGGGCGCTGGGTATACGCAATGATATCATCCACCGACAGCGTTCCCTTCTGTAGTACCTCCAATACAGCAGATTGGGCAGGCGGCAGAGAAGAGAGAAGCGCTTTTAGCTCAATATAATTCGTATTGTCCTCGTTGTCAACGGATTTTTTCGGTTTTTGTATCTGAGAGGCAACTTTTAGCTCTTTGTCCTCGTCTGCGACAGCGGCATTTTGTCGAATATCGTTCGAAGACAGTCCAATTTTATTTCCAGCATTTGCTATCTCCCGCACAGTAGAATAGCGCCCCAGATATTCCTCCATGATATCCCAGCCGGTCTCTACAAAGAGTGCGCCCTCCTTTAAAAGACGGTTGGAACCTGCGCAAGCTTCATCGCCTGCGTTGCCCGGAACAGCAAACACATCTCTGCCCTGATCAAGTGCCAACCGTGCAGTAATCAGAGAACCGCTCTTCGCCGCAGCCTCAACAACGACAACACCATCGCAAAGACCTGAGAGTATACGGTTTCTAATCGGAAAATGATATCCCTTCGGAGGCGTATTGGGTGGGTATTCCGTAAGCACACAGCCACGAGCAATGGTATCCTCATAAAGAGAACGATTTTTTGCAGGATAAATGATATCCGCGCCACAGCCTAACACACCTACCACAGGGGTACCAGAAGTCAGTGCGCCGATCATGCCCATTGCGTCAATACCATCGGCCAAGCCGGAAACAATAATGGCACCGGCTTTTCCCAGCTGATAACCCATCCGCTTTGCCATAAGCAGTCCACGTACAGATGCTTTTCTGGCACCAACCAGTGCAAGACTGGGATAAGAATCAAAATCGGGCAGTCTTCCTTTATAATAAAGAACCACTGGAGCATCATATATATTTTTTAAATGTGCGGGGTACTGTGCATCCTGATAGGTCAGGATGTTGATTCCCAACTCATAGCACTGGCTCAGGAGCTGCTCTGCTCTGGCTAAGCTCTTATCGCAAAGACTGTCACGTTCCGCTTTGGTCAAGTCGGGAAGACTGTCCAATGCTTCCGGCGTGGCAAAATATATGTCAGCTGCAGAGCCAAGATGGCGCACAAGAGCCAACCTGCGTGCTTTGGTCATGCAGGGTCTTTCGCTGAGCCACAGCCAATATTTAAGCATACTCCCACCAGATTTCTATCTATTTCTGCGTAATTCCCACAGGACAACAGTTGCTGCTACTGCTGCATTAAGAGATTCACAACGGCTTCCCATAGGAATGATAATCTGCCGATCAGACTGCTCCAAAAATTCCGTGCGAATTCCCTGCCCCTCGCTGCCGATTACGGTAACATAGGCAGAAAGGTCAATTTGCCGGATATCCTGCGCAGAGCTTGAGAGCGCAGCTGCGGCAATAGGCAGATGATTTTGCTTGCAATATCGAATAATCTCCAAGCAATTGGTCTGCATAGGCTGTCTGCGCAACACAGCTCCCATAGAAGCGCGTACCGTCTTCTCTCCATAGGGATCAGCACATCCGTCAGTGAGTACGACTGGCACATCCATGGCATCCGCTGTGCGAAGAATTGTGCCAAGATTGCCAGGATCTTGAATACCATCCAGAATCAAACTGCCAGACAAAATCGACAAAGGCTGATTCTCCGGCATATGGCAAAGAAAAATCACACCTTGCGGAGAACGCATGGTTGAGATTGATTGCATCAGGCTCTCCGGCACACGCACAATGCGAATGCTCTCGTTCATTTCCGGCAGCAAAAGGCCATCGCACGCAATGACGGTATGCAGACCCGGATCCCAACGCACTGCTTCTTCTAAAAGCTTTGTGCCGTCGCCGCAGAATTCCCGATTCTCCTCCCGGTAGGTACGGGAGGTTTGCAGCTTTTTTAGATGGATAAGCAGCCGATTTTGACGGCTTGTAATTCTCTCCTCAATCATAGCCGTTCCATTCGGGTCAGCTCATGCTGCCGACCCATCATCACAAGTAGGTCACTTTCCATCAGCCGACTGTTCGGATGCGGATTCATAAGCATTTCTCTTCCGCGCCGCAGCGCAACAACGGATACATGGTACTTTTCCAAAATACTCAGCTCGCGCAGCTGCTTACCTGTCCAGCTCTTCGGGACACTGCGCTCGACAATAGCATAATCGCCGGACAGCGAAATATAATCATAGACTTTAGTGCTTGCAAGACTTTGGCCAACACGAATTGCCATTTCCCGCTCCGGCATCAGTGCCCAATCTGCACCAACTTTTTGAAGCGCTTTTTTATGAGGCTCAGAGCCTGCCTTACAGACAACCTCCTTCACCCCAAGCTCCTTGAGCATCATAGTGACAAGAATACTGGAAGCGACATCGTTGCCAATACATACAATACCGCAATCATAGCTTCCCACATCCAAACTACGCATAATACCTTCATCTTTGGCATCGGCAACTACAGCATGGGTCACCTGTTCAGAAATTTGCTGAATTGCCTCTTCATGCATATCAATCGCCAGCACCTCACATTTGGCTGTCATCAGCTCTTTTGCAATGGCACTGCCAAATCTGCCGAGGCCAATCACAACAAAGGATCGCATTTATTTCACCTAACCTATCAACAGTTTTGTTTCCGCATAATGGAACCGCTCCTCTGCGCGTTCCCCAAATAAAAATCCTATGGAAATGGTGGTAATCCCAACACGACCGAAAAACATATAAAGAATGAGCAGTAATTTAGATCCGATACAAAGGGTCGGTGTCAGATCCGCTGTAAGCCCTACTGTACCAAGCGCCGAGGTGGATTCAAACAAGGCAGGGAGAAAATCAACCCCATCAACAACAGTAATGATAAATGCGCCCAAAAGAGATAGGCAAACCATTAGAGTCACAATGGTATTGGCCATGGTGATTTGGTTTTCATTGACTGTTCGGTCAAAAACGGTCAGGCGGGATTTCCCTCGGGCAGATCGGATCGTAGACAGCAACAGCACACCAACCGTAACGGTTTTCATTCCACCCGCAGTGGAGCCGGAGGAACCACCAATGAGCATCCAAATGCAAGAAACCGCTTGAGAGGCCTGGGTCAGCTTTCCTTGTGATATTGCAGAAAATCCTGCTGTTCTAGTTGTAATTGATTGGAAAAGTGCTCCAAGAAGTTTATCGGCAATATCCTTTTGCCCAAGCGTATTGGGATTATTCCACTCCAGAGCACCAAAAATTAAAGCGCCGCAAATAACAAGAATAGCGCTGATGCACAAAACAAGTCGTGTATAAACACTAATTTCCCGCAGATTTCTTCGATTGACATAAAGATCCTGCCATACAAAGAAGCCCAGACCGCCTACCGTAATCAATACCATCAACGTAAGGCAAACGATCCAGTCATTGGAATAAAGTATCAAGCTTGCCCCTGGCTCCCATCTGCCTAAAATATCAAATCCCGCATTACAGAATGCAGAGACAGAATGGAACAGCCCCATCCACACGGCACTGCCAAAAGGGACATCCTGCCAAAAACGCAGGGTCAGAATCACGGCTCCTCCAAGCTCCATAACTGCACTCACACGTACCACGCGATAAAGCAGATGGACAACACCCTGCATATCATTCAGGCCAAAGGACTGCTGGAGCAGCATCCGCTTTTTAATCCCCAACCGCTCCCGAAGCAGCAAAAGAAACAGGGAGAATATCGTCATAAATCCCATGCCGCCAACCTGAATCATCAGCAGAATCACAGCCTGACCGAAGCCGCTCCACTGGGTATAGGTATCCACCAGGGAAAGGCCGGTCACACAAACTGCGGAACAGGCAGTAAACAGCGCGGTAAGAAAGCCGCAGCTTTGCCCTGAACGGGAGGAAAATGGCAGTGAAAGCAGAGCGGAACCAAGGAGTACCAGCGCTGCAAATACCAACGTAATCACACGGGATGGTGATGATGCATGAATTTTTCCTTTTTTGAGCTTCATATCATCACATACCTTTCCCATGAACACTGCAAATGTATGATAACAATATCGTATCATCTTCCCTAATTCTTTGCAACATCAATTTTCTTCGTCTAATCCGTCAGCGGGCTGATTATGTCGGATGCAGATAATCTGATAAATCCAAAGTCCAAGGCAGCTTATCATAAGTGTTAGCACAAATACAGCAGCTGCAAACCAATACTTTTTCCCACCCAGTGCATCTCCGCCGATGGTAGATGTAATAATAGAAGGCAGCCGACCCAGAGAACATATCAGCAGCCAGCTAATGAAGGAAATATCCGTCAGTCCTGCAAAATAGCAAAGCAAATCCTTCGGTGTACCAGGAATCATAAAAATCAGCAAAAACAAGAAATCCCGTCCACGGGACGATTGGAGAAAACGGAGAGAATGGAGTTTTTCTCTGGAGAAAAACAGTTCTGCTGCACGAAAACCGAATCGCTGCACCATAAAAAACACAAGAATACTGCCGATTGAGGATGCCAGCATACACAGAAGCGTTCCCTCCCATGCGCCGAAGGCATAGCCCGCAACTATCTCAAAGGGTTCTCCGGGAATCAGCGCAATGATCACCTGCACGATCACCATACCCACATAGGCAAGCTTTCCCCATAGCCCGTGTCCATCTACCCATGCGCGAAATTTCGTAGGCTCTGAGGCAAAGCGAATCAATGGTCTTCCGACCATCCAACTCAGGCCTGCGAAAAAAATAATGGCAAAGGCAAGAATAGCATATTTTAAAGTCTTTGATGATTCGGCAGATTGTTCTTTATCAATCATGACATTAACCTTATGCTCTTTTGTCTGTTTTCCCTATAGGGCAGCTCTAAAAATTCAGCGCAAGTCGAGCTGCGAGGGATTTTTCGTCAGACGCAACAAAAACCGCAGGGAATACTGGATGTATTCCCGAGGATTTTTGTGAAGTATGACGGAAACAAGACCCGCAGATTCGACTGTGATGAATTTTTAGAGATGACCTATATATTCATCCTTTTCAATTGCCCCATAAGGGGTAAGAAAATGGCATTCTTTTGTTTAATCATTGCTTTTGCAATTATTATATCATATTGAACAGAAAATACAACTGGATATTGCTTGAGCTTCAGTGATTATAACGTTAAAAGTAATCCACAAATAATGACGATAGTGAAACAACACCGGTACACCTCATTCCAAGGTATACCGGTATCAGAATTGTTTCATTGTCTCAGGCTGAGAAAGCCGATACTTATACGGTTAAGCAGTAACTGCTCCGCTTTTTTTATTTTCTTTGCGTTTGGTCATAAATTTATCCCAGAGCCATGCAGATATGATTGTCAGTACAAGTACTACTGCACCGAGTGCTGCACATACAAACACATCGGTTACTCTATCGAATATGGGAGTTGCCAAACCGATAAATACCCATTGAATTACATAGATTGACATAATATGCTTGCTCATATAGGAGAACAGCGCAGGAATCCTGTTTTTGGTAAGTCTGACTACAAGGTAGAGCACATACATCTCTATGGCAAGACAGCCGTAGGACCAGAGCAAATTCCATGTATCCATTGCGTAATATAGACCCACATCATCCATGTTGGCTTCTGTCAAGGAGTTAATTATCATGTCGTTGGGATCCATGTTGATAACATACGTAGCAACGGCAAGAGCAACAACGCCTGTAGCGGCGATTATGCTGTACATTTTAAACTTATTCTCCGTTTTGATAAGCAGTCGGCCAAAGAGATAGCCGAGAAGCGGCCACATAGCCCAAGTGAAGAACGGGAAATAGGAATAATCATTTGTTCTGACAAAAATGCCGATTATGGAATCGAGCCATACACTGCCTGTGTCAATGCTGTTCGGGTAGGTGACCTCACTAACGATCAGACAGACTATCATAGCTATCGTTGTGATTGCCACAGGATGTTTGCTAGTCTTTAAATACGCAAAGAACAGGAAGGCGACTGTGACGAACGAATAGATATCTGTAGCAATGATCGAATGTGCATTGGCTGCAAATTCCTCCGCAACATCAGGTCTCATAAAGATCGGAACCCACTGCTGGAAGAAGTTTACAAGGATTCCGAGCGCAAAAATCTGTGCCGCACGCTTGAGATAAGTTTTTGACGTAGAGCGCGTTGAGTAAACAACACCCACACCCATGGCAAGCATGAAGAGCGGAGCCGCAGGAACACCGCCGAGAAATTCAATGATCCATGCACATATGTAACCTGCTCCCTCTTCACTGTTTTCAAGGAACCAGTGTGCCTCATAGGTATGTACAAATACCATAAAAATAATTGCCAGAGCCTTGGCCAAGTCAAGCTCAACTTGTCTTGTCCTGTTTTTTTCGCGAGACAAGGAAATTCCTGCCATATCTTCTACCCTTCTTCTATATTTCTATTGCAGTAGATTGCTTTACTCTCAATATTATATCATATTTTTTCTTATTGTCAAGTTTTAATATTCTTTAATCAGAGGTTCCCTAAAGAGATCTGACGGCCAAGCCTGTATAATGGTGTAAAATAAAAAATAAAGTGAGCCACCGGCTCATCCTTCAGGTATAATGTAAGCAGCTAAACCAACAAATACCGAGGAGGATCACCAATGGCTCAGCTTAATATTACACTAAATCAGGATGAAATTCTAGAGCTTCTTGCAAAAAATTCCAAAACGCAGGACAGGGGACGGTTCTCTGTCCTGAGGAAAGGTGTTCGAATTTTAGGCAATGAATTAAGCAGGACAGAGAACCGTCCCCTGTCCTGCGTTCTGCATCGGAGGTACAGGCCATGGAATGGAACCTGCTTTTCTTTTTCAACAGTATTCTTTTCGGTATCGGACTTGCCATGGATGCCTTCTCGGTTTCTCTGGCAAATGGGCTGCATGAGCCGGATATGAAACGCTCCCGTGCCGTTGGAATTGCGCTCACCTTTGGTCTGTTCCAGACCGCCATGCCCATGCTGGGTTGGGTCTGTGTGCACGCCATCGCGGAAGCCTTCACCGCATTTCAGAAATACATCCCCTGGATTGCGCTGCTGCTCCTTTGCTGGATCGGCGGCTCTATGCTCCGGGAGGGCATTCAAAATCAGGCGGGAGAACCTCCGGCTGCCACGCTTAGCTTCTGGAGCTTGATGGTGCAGGGCATTGCCACCTCCATTGATGCGCTGTCGGTCGGCTTTACCATTGCCGCATATTCTTGGCAGATGGCACTGACAGAATCCCTGATCATCGGTGCCGTCACCTTCCTCATCTGCCTCATCGGTCTTGCTCTGGGAAGACGCATCGGTACCAAGCTGTCCGGGAAGGCCTCCATTCTCGGCGGCATCATTCTCATTGCCATCGGTCTGGAAATTTTTTTTACCGGTATTTTATAAGTCCTAGGACAAGGGACGGTTCTCTGTCTTTGCAAAATAGTTTGATTATTGACACATTTTTTGGAATTACGGCAAGATTTGTGTTGTAAAAACTCAAAGACAGAGAACCGTCCCTTGTCCTGATCGTATGCAAGATTTTATGTGTTTGCATTGTTATATGAATAGAGCGCTCTCGTTCGTGTCTCCCAAATCGGGGATGTCTAGGAGATAGAATGGAAATTGAATTTCAGCAGATGGTGGAGGAATACGCATCTTCCTTGTATCGGCTGGCGTACAGCTATTGCCTGAATCGGGCAGATGCAGAGGATGTGGTGCAGGAGGTATTCCTCAAGTACCTACAGCGCGAGCCGCAGTGTGCTGCTCCCGAGCAGCTACGTGCTTGGCTGATGACCGTCACGGCCAACACATGCAAAAATTTGCTCTCCAGCGGATGGCGCAGGAAAAAGCAGCCGCTGGAGGAAGACCTTGCCGCATCGGAGCATTTCGATGAGGTGCTTGAAGTGCGCCTCGCGCTGGAAAAGCTGCCACCAAATCTGCGCGGCGTGGTACATTTGTTCTATTTTGAGCAATGGAACGTCAGGCAAATCGCGGAAATTCTGCATCTATCCGAGAGCGCCGTGCATTCCCGGCTTTTCCGGGCGCGAAAGCAGCTTAAAAACCTTCTGGGAGGTGATTAAAGTGGCCGATTGGGAACAGAAGCTGAAAACATATTTTGAAAATAATGCCGATTACAAGCAAAGTGATGCATTTGTCGAAAGCCTGAAATCACTGGAAGCAGAGCAAACCGTGCTGCCAAAGCGCCGCGAACGCAGGTATTACCTCCTTCCCATCGCCGCGCTTCTGGTCATTGGTGTGACCGTTGGTGTCGGTTGGCGCTATCTGCGTCCCACGCTGCCCACCCATACGCCGGTTCCGCAGCCCATGATTAGCCAAAAAGAGCCTGATCCGGTATTGCCAGATGAATCCACCATCACGCCTAAGGTAGACCCCCAAGCCGAAACGGATATCATGCAGCCGCAAAACAGCGAAGAAAGCCGCAAACCGTCCCAAAGAACAACAAAACCAGAGCATTCGACACCCGTTTCGCCCGATGACCCCACACCGGATGATCCGCTGCCTGACGATCCACCAATCGTTGAGCCTCCGGTTGACGATCCACCGCCGGATGATCCACCGCCTGTTGACCCACCAATGGATGATCCACCTGACGATCCACCGCCTGATGATCCGCCAGATGACGACCCGCCGGATATTGATCCTGAGGACATCCCAGCGCCCCAAATCAGTGCCAGCTATCAGAAGGAAGGCAGTATCGAGCTTGTGACCCTGACCAACCAATCCACCGGTGAGAATATCACGATTGATGTCACCGGCTGTGCGGGTTCCCCTATAGCGCTTCCGGCGGGACAAATACCAGCCGATTTCGATATCTATGCTACAGTATATTGCGGTGTCATAGATGCATTCGGCGTGACGATTTACTATGATCTATATCGCTATTCCAATGGCTTTGCTAACGTCATAACGCAAATAGTGAATTAAACACAGGACAGGGGACGGTTCTCCGTCCTGCCGGAAGATATTCGCTTTTTAGACAATTAATCAAGCAGGACAGAGAACCGTCCCCTGTCCTGTAAACAAGGAGGAAAAACATGAAACGCAATATTTCATTCCTGTTGGCTCTGCTGATGTGCTGTAGCCTTTTGTTCCCGGCCATCCTGACTACCGCCATGGCGCAGGATGTACCAGAGAATTTTGAAAAAATAGAAAACGTGGCAGATGCCAAGCTAATTTATCCGGATTTGGATAATGGTGAAAATCTCCTGAATGCCTTCATGGATTTGCCTGCACCCACCAGTTGGAAATATGAAGGCATTGTCTATTGCATTGATAACCGTATCATGAACGGCGTGTCCGCTACCAAATTTGAGCCGGACAGCGAGCTTACCCGTGGTCAGTTAGTCACGGTTCTCTACCGCGTGAACGGAGAACCAGAAGTGGCCTTCACAAAGGCGTTCTCCGATGTGCCCTCCGGCAAATACTATTCTGCGGCGGTTGTCTGGGCAGCAAAGCATGACATTGTGAACGGCTTTGAGGATGGAACCTTCTGTCCTGATGCCCCGGTCACCAGAGAACAGCTTGTGACCATTCTCTACCGCTATACCCATTATCTCGGCATAGAGATTGCCGGTGATTCCGAAGTGTTGCGTACCTTCCCGGATGCAGCGCAGGTCAGCAGCTATGCAGAAGATGCTTTCGGCTGGGCTATAGCGGAAAAGCTTGTGAACGGCGTGGATGTACAGGGTGAAAGCTTCCTCCAGCCCAAGAATCATGCCACCCGCGCCCAAATCGCAAGCATCCTCATGCGCTATCTTAAAGCTACGGTGGTTCCCGAGCCGATCACCGGTGATTCCGGGACGGTCAATTTGATGTCCAGCGTCTCGGCAAAGCTGGTTGGACAGCCCGATTTGATTGATAGCGAGTCTGCGGATGCTGTGGCAGATTTCTCCCTGTCCTTCTTCCGCACTGCACGAAATGCGGACAGCAATACGGTTCTGTCGCCTCTTTCCATGCTCTATGCTCTTGCCCTGCTGCAAAACGGCGCGCAGGGTCAGACCTTGCAGGAGCTGGAGGCCGCAACCGGCATGAGCACACAGCAGCTCAATGAAGCACTTCGTTCTATCATGGGGAACCTTCAGGAGGCCTACGGCAATACCGAGATTTCTATTGCCAACTCCATCTGGGTGCGCAATGGCTTCGGTGTCAAGCAGCCGTTCCTGCAAAATAACGCCGACTATCTGGATGCTGCTGTCTACCGCACACCGATGGACGATACTTCGGTAAAAGAGATGAACGACTGGGTTAGCAAAAATACCAATGGTATGATCGAAAATCTCATCAGTGAGCTTCCTGCGGAAACCGTATTGACACTGATCAACGCCATTGCCTTCGAAGGCGAATGGAGTCACCCGTATGGCTCTGTAGCGCCCGGCATCTTCCACGCCGCCGATGGCACACAGCAGGAGGTCGAAATGCTCAAGAGTCTGGAATCTGTCTATCTGCGCAATGACAAGGTGCAGGGCTTTGCAAAGCGCTTCTACAGTGACCGATACGCCTTCGCGGTTATCCTGCCGAATGAGGGCATTGCGCTGGAGGATTATCTGGAGGATTTGGACGGCGCGGCATTGCGCAAGCTCCTGTGCGAAGCCTCTAATGCTTCCGTGATGACCACCATGCCGAAATTCAAGGCCGAAACCACCGTGAAGCTCCCCGCACCCTTGGCAAAGCTGGGCATCCGGTCAGCATTCAGCCCCTTCACCTCCAATCTCAGCGGCATCTCCGATACCCCGCTGTTTGTATCGGACGGTATCCAAAGAGCTGTGATTGATGTGAATGAGGATGGTGTCAGCGCTGCCGCTGCCACGGCATTCTTAGCCGAGGCCACAAGCGTCCCACCGGAGCCTGTTGCCACCATCACCGTTGACCGCCCGTATCTGTACCTCATCTACGACTGCACAACCAATGTGCCGCTGTTTATCGGAACAAACGTCTCGTTCGCAGAATAAATCAACTTACAACACAGGGGCTGTCTCAAAATGCGAAAACGGCATTTTGAGACAGCCCCATTATTTCATAAAGTAGGCTATATATTAAACCCTAACTTTCGCAAGTTACGTAATATGTAAGTTTAATTTATCTAACAGCTTCTGGGTCTTGCCGGAGATTTCGCCGACAGCCCAGGAGCTGGTTGTTTTTACGGCATGAATATATTTGAGGTGAATGATAAAAT
>JAZRZL010000090.1:0-15657 GCA_045601345.1 Faecousia sp.
AGGCGCAAAACCTATTTGGTGTTGCGCCCAGTTGTTGTACGCATTTTGAATTAAAATGCGCATCCTGCGGAATATCCTCGTTGTACGAAGTTCATTCCTTGCGATGATAGATGTTTAAATGCTATTAGCCGAAACTCAAGCTCCATTTTCGAAAATTGAAATTGCATTTTTATTCAGCGAAAACGAGGACAGGGGACGGTTCTCTTGCCGACAAGACAGAGAACCGCCCCTGCGTTGTTATTATAGGGCATCAAGAACGATTTTGCCGTTCTCGGTGCGGATTTGCATTTGGGTGACGGGGTTTTCGTAGCTGTCGATGATGCGCTGTGCCATGGGGTTTTCGATGTCGCGCTGGATGGTGCGGCGGAGGTTTCTTGCGCCGTAGGTGACGGAGTAGGACTTGTCCACGAGATAATCAATGACCTCGGGTTTCCATTGCAGGTGAATTTCCCGCTCCTCCAGTGCATCACGCAGCTCCCTCAGCATAATTTCGGCAATGCCACGGAAGTTTTCTTCAGACAGGCGGTTGAAGCAGATGACCTCATCCACACGGTTGATAAACTCCGGGCGTAAGAACTCGGACAGTGCCTTCATGGCCTTTTCCGTAGACTGCTCGGTGATGCTGTGGTTGAAGCCGACGCTGCCGCCCTTATGCTCGGAGCCTGCGTTGGAGGTCATGACAATGATGGTATTCTCAAAGTTGACCACGCGACCCTGGGCATCGGTGATGCGGCCATCGTCCAGAATTTGCAGGAGAATATTCAGAACATCCGGGTGCGCCTTCTCGATTTCGTCAAAGAGAATGACAGAATAGGGACGGCGGCGAATTTTTTCTGTGAGCTGTCCGGCCTCGTCATAGCCCACATAGCCGGGAGGCGAACCGATGAGCTTGGACACCGAATGCTTCTCCATATACTCCGACATATCCACGCGCACCAGAGAATCCACGGAGTCAAACATATCCTCAGCCAGACATTTGACAAGGTACGTCTTGCCTACGCCGGTAGAGCCGACAAAGATGAAGGAAACCGGCCTCTTTTTGGAGGAAATACCCACACGACTGCGGCGAATGGCATTGCAAATGCTCTCAATGGCCGCATCCTGTCCAATGACCCGCCGCTTGAGGCGGTCTCCCAGCTCCTGTAGCTGGGTGTATTCCTGCGCCTGAATCTTGGAGGCGGGAATTTTTGTCCATAGCTCGATGATCCGCGCCAGATTTTCCAGCGTAAGCATGGGAGGCGGGGTCTTTTCCAGCTCGGCAAGCTCATTATCTACATTGCACAGCTTACTGCGCAGATTAGCCAGACGCTCAAAATCAGCAGCATCCGTATTTTCACTGCGCATTTTGATCTCCAATTCAAGATCATCATGCTCTTTTTTCAGCTCTGCGCGGCGGGAGATTTCCTTGCAGCGCAGATTCATATCCGAGCAGGCCTCGTCCAGCAGGTCGATGGCCTTATCGGGCAGGAAGCGGTCGGTGATATAGCGCTCGGACAGCAGGACGGTTTGCCGCGCAATTTCCGGGGGAATGCGTACACTATGGAACTGCTCATAATAATGCGCAATACCGCGAATGATGGCAATGGCCTCGTCAATGGTCGGCTCGACCACGGTGACCGGCTGGAAGCGGCGCTCTAGTGCAGCATCCTTTTCAATATACTTTCTATATTCGGTGAAGGTGGTCGCACCGATGACCTGTACCTCACCACGGGACAGGGCGGGCTTGAGAATGTTGGCAGCGTTCATAGAGCCTTCGGCATCTCCGGCACCCACAAGGTTATGCACCTCATCAATTACCAGAATGATGTTGCCGCAGGCCTTGATCTCGCCGATCAGGCTCTTCATGCGGCTTTCAAACTGCCCACGGAACTGGGTACCCGCCACAAGTGCGGTCATATCCAGCAGAAAGACCTCCTTATCGCGCAGCTTGAAGGGCACATTCCCTTCGGCAATGCGCTGGGCTAATCCCTCGGCAATGGCGGTTTTGCCGACACCGGGTTCACCGATAAGACAGGGGTTATTTTTCTGTCGGCGGTTGAGAATCTGAATGACGCGCTCGGTTTCCACCTCACGGCCAATAATGTGATCCAGACCACCTTCTCTGGCTTTTTCGGTCAGATTCAGGCAGTAAGCATCCAAGAATTTTCTCTTTTTCTTTGCCGAACCCTTGTCCTTGACAGGGGCACGCTCCGGCTCCTTGGGCTGTGCAGGCAGGGGCAGATCGTTATCACCGCCGCCGAAGAGCTTATTCAGGAAGGGGAAGGTAGCCGTCTGGCTGGACATATCATCATCCTCCGGCTCACCCTGCTGGATGCCCATCATGGAGGACATTTCACTGGTCATATTTTCAAGATCTTCATCGGATATGCCCATCTGGCGTACAATGTCATCGACCTGCTTGATACCTAAGTCTTTGGCACATTTCAGGCAGAGACCTTCGTTGCTGGTTTGGCCGTTTTCAATCTTTGTAATAAAGATCACAGCCACATTCTTTTTACATCTGGAACAAAGTGTGGGTTTCATCGGGAAACCTCCCTTCTGGAAAACGCTAAGTTATATCATAATCAATGGGGAGAGCGAATTTCGGAGAAAATGGTCAGCTGACCCGGCGGGCGGTGTTACCCTCAATGAGAAGCGCGGCACCATCTTCCTGCACACACACGGCGGAGGCAAAACGCACATTGTCCTCCGTGTAGCATGGGTGGAGTTTGCTGTCGTATACCCGCAGACTGTGGCTTGTGAGCACAGCGAGGTAATTGCCGTTGGCACTGATATCCCGGATTTCCTCATCCAGAGAAATGCTGGCCAGCTCCTGACCACTGACATTCAGGGTGACAATGCGGAAGCGGTCGCCCACTTGGTTGGTGTCGAGCACGATTGCGGCAAAGCCGCTGCCATTTAGGTTATAGGCGCAAAGTTCACTGCCGCCGAAAGGATAAACATTGTAGTGCTTGCCATCTATATCGAAGAAATGCACCTGCGTTTCTCCCACAGCACACAAACGTTGCTGGCCGATAAAGGTCAAATCATAGATCATATCATTGCCAAGGGATAATTCTGCCAGAGGTTCTTCTGTATCGGTGGCAAACATGACGGCAGTGGTGTCAAAGTCGCTTGCCTCAATATTGGGCGCTACGGCGCAAAACTTTGCCGCCTTCTCAGAAATGGCGCAGACACCAAAGAATCGGGTAGAGGAATACCAGCTATAGATCTCATTGCCTTCGCCGTCCAGCGCCGTGAGGACACTCTTATAACCGGGCTGAATGGCAGAATAGCCAATACAGCCATCCGAAGACAAATCGGCATCCACAAGGCTGCCGGGAACGGTGATGGCCGGATTTGCACCCTTACGGTAGTGAATGGTGGTGATCGTGCTGCCACCGATGCCAAAGCTCATGGCGCTTGTACCGTTTGCCAGTGCCATTGGGGGATCCATCTCATTCTGCACCATGTCAATCTGGTTTCCGTCCTCATCATAGCATTGCAGACCGCCCAATGATGCAACCGCCAGCCCTTGATGGAAGCTTACATAGCTGTTGGCACTGTTAGCATCAAAGGAAAAGGTGGCCTCACTGCCGTAATAACGGAAGAATCGGCCAATGGTGCCAAACAATGTGCCGCCCTTCAAAATACTCAGAACTGCAAGAACAAGTAAAATTGCCGTAATTGGTAGTAAAGCAACAAGAAGCCGGGAATTTTTCTTCGCTTTTGCCTGTCCCTTCTGCACGGCTTCAGGTACTTTGACGGTAGATTCTTTTAGAGCGGGATCGGTCTCCTCCGGGCGAGGAGGATTCATTTCATTCGACATGGAAGCTTACCTCCGGCGTTTCATACCAAAGCTGCGTCATATATAGGCCGCCGGGTGGAACTGTAGGCCCTGCAGCGGTGCGGTCGCCTCGGGCAAGGATGTCACCCAGCTCCTGCGGGGCAATTTTTCCCTCGGCTGCCCAAACGAGCGTCCCCGCCATGGCTCTTGCCATATTGTAGAGGAAGCCGTTGGCACAGACCTTGAGATAAATCAGATCGTCCACCCGCTCAACGGTGTAGTAATACACGGTGCGCACCGTGGAGCGTACATCCGTGCCGACGGAACGGACAGCAGCAAAATCATGGGTGCCCTCAAATTGTCGGGCAGCCTCGCGCATGATGTTTTCATCCAAATGCTTGGGATAGAACCATGCGCGGTTTACATAAAATGGGTCGCGGATGCGGGAATTATAAATAATATAGGTATATTCCTTCCTGATGCACGAGCCGATGGCATTGAAGCTATCTGGCATATCCTGTGCGCCGGTGACAACGATATCCCCGGGCAGGTGGGTATTCAGGGCATAGGGCAGACGGTCGGTAGGAATCGTGGATTCGGTGCGGAAGTTGGCAACATACCTTTTGGCATGGA
This sequence comes from Faecousia sp., assembly GCA_045601345.1. Taxonomy (GTDB): domain Bacteria; phylum Bacillota; class Clostridia; order Oscillospirales; family Oscillospiraceae; genus SVMC01. Next base: position 4,400 of record JAZRZL010000090.1, read on the forward strand.
CACCAGCATCCGTGCGGCCACAGCCGGTCATGTGGACACGGTGTCCCACAACCCGCTGACAGGCCTTTTCCAGCGTCTCCTGCACAGTAATATTATTTTTCTGGGTCTGCCATCCATGATAGGCAGAGCCAAGATAGCTTAGAAACAGGGCAATATTTCTCATTTTTTGCCTCCCGGAGCAGGATAGGGGCTAAGGCTTCCCCTTTGGGGAAGCTGTCGAGCGAAGCGAGACTGATGAGGTTTGGACGCTCTATCGAAACAGAAAACCTTCCTAATATAGGAAGCACTCAATCTCAGAAGGCCAACCTCATCCGCCGCCTGCGGGCGGCACCTTCCCCAGAGGGGAAGGCAGGAGCTGTACCGCCACTAGGGGACGGTTTCCTGTCCTTGAACTTTATTGTCAGCGGCAGTTGTTGCAAAATTTGCAACAACTGCACCCAAGAGAGGGAGCGGTTCTCAATGGCGGCAAGTTAACGATTGCGAAAGCCTTCGCCTTGATAACATTGCCCCGCAGGGGCTAAGGCTTCCCCTTTGGGGAAGCTGTCGAGCGAAGCGAGACTGATGAGGTTTAGACGCTCTAGACAGTTCAAGACAGGGGACGGTTCTCTGTCTTGCCGTCCACCGCCTGCGTTTTTTATTTGCGTTCAGCTTCAAGACAGAGAACCGTCCCCTGTCTTGGGGTGTCATTTTTTGTTTGAAAAGTCTTCCAAATATTTAATGCCTTCCAAATAGTCCTGCTCCACATCGCTGAGCGTCTTTGCTTTGTACTTTTTATATTCTGCTTCGGCCTTGCTCACGGCCAGCGCATGGCTGATGCTTCCTGCGCCAAGGAGAAGATTTTCTCCCGTTGCCGTAAGGATGGTATCCAAATGCTTTGCCCAGTCTGCCATGGTCATGGGCTGTTCCCGTTCCGCCTGACGCTCGGCAAAGTCCAGATAGCCGGAAACGAGCTGTCCCATCGCCCGAAGCTCCTGTTCGTTCAAATAATTTTTAGCAATTTTCGCTTCCCGCAGTGTCGGTTGATTTCCGGCAAAGGCGGTCAGCCCCATGAATTCTTTCTCGGCATCTGCCCGATGATAGATGACCTCGGCAGCCGTTTCGCCGGATACGGCGTAATGTATTTTATTCTGCACCTTTTTAAAGAACGCAATGGATATTTCCGCTTTCGGATCATAGTCTATGCTGGTAGCATAGATTTCAAGCACCTGACGATAAAATACCTTTTCCGATGCGCGGATATCCCGAATGCGCTCCAGAAGCTCTTTGAAATATCCACCGCCGCCAAGATTTTTCAGGCGTTCATCATCCATGGCGAAGCCTTTTTTCAAATACTCCTTCAAAATGTCGGTTGCCCAGATACGAAACTGCACACCCCGCTGGGATTTCACGCGGTATCCAACGGAAATGATAACATCAAGGTTGTAGTAATCAACCTGATAGTCTTTACCGTCGGATGCAGTGTAGGCAAATTTTGCCCAAACTGATTCTTTATTCAGCTCTCCCTCTTTGAAAATATTACGAATATGTTTTCCGATTACACTTTTGTCCCTCTGAAAAAGTGTGGCCATCTGGTCAATGGAAAGCCAGAGCGTATTTCCATCGAAGGTCGTATCAATTTTGGTAAGACCGTCCTCGGTGGTATAAATCAGGATTTCAGAGCGGTTAGGATTCTCCATAAAAACACCTTCCAAGACAGGGGACGGTTCTCTGTCTTGCCGTCCACCGCCTGCGATTTTATTTGCGTCCAGCTCCAAGACAGAGAACCGTCCCCTGTCTTGTCACAGGACAATGACCGCTGCCACAAAAGCAACGCCCGAAATCAGGGCAACGTAATCGCGCAGGTGCATCACAAGCTGCTTCATTCTGGTTCTGCCCTGCCCACCGTGATAGCAACGGGACTCCATCGCCACAGCCAGCTCATCGGCTCTACGGAAGGCGCTGATGAACAGGGGCACCAAAATAGGAATGAGTGCCTTTGCTCTGCGAAGCAGATTGCCGGATTCAAAATCGGCACCTCTGGCCTTCTGGGCAGAGATGATTTTGTCCGTTTCGGAAATCAGGGTGGGGATAAAGCGCAGGGCAATGCACATCATCATGGCAAGCTCATGCACCGGCAGACCGATCCGCTTTAAGGGGCTGAGCAAACTCTCCAGCGCGTCCGTCAGGGCAATGGGAGAGGTGGTGTAGGTGAGCAAAAACGTGCCGAAAATCAGCATGACAATGCGGGCGATCATAAAGACGGCATTGCGAACGCCCTCTTTGGTGATGGTAAAAATCCAGAAGGAGACCAGTGGGGTACCCTCTGTATAGAACAAATTGAGCAGACCTGTCAGAATGATAATAATCAGCAGCGGTTTTAGCCCTTTGACAATGACCCCCAGACGAATGTGGGACAGGCAGAGGATCAGCGTCAGAACCATTGCCACCAGCGCATAGGAAATATAGGATTTTGCGCAAAACAAGGCAACAATATAAAGAACGACCCAAATCAGCTTGGTTCTGGGGTCAAGACGATGGACAATGGTATCCCCGGGGAAGTATTGCCCCAGCGTGATATCTCTAAGCATTTCGGCCTCCCTTCCGGGCAAGCAGTGCCTTGGCGGCGGCCTCCACGGTGTAAATGCCATCCTCCACAGGAAGTCCCAATTCTCTTAGACGCATGAAAACCTGCGTCACCTGCGGCACATCCAGTCCGATCTCCATCAGCTCGCGGCTGCGGGCAAAGACCGGGGCGGGAGCAGCATCCATAAAGATTTTTCCCTGATTCATGACAACAATGCGCTCCACGCTTTTCCCGATCTCCTCCATCGAATGGCTGACCATCACGATAGCAGCGCCCTGCTTTTTGCGGTAATCGCAAATATTTTGCAGAATATTTTCGCTTCCTGCGGGGTCAAGACCGGCAGTAGGCTCATCAAGAATCAAAATTTTCGGGCGCATGGCAATGACACCGGCAATCGCAACTCTGCGTTTCTGACCGCCGGACAGCTCAAACGGGGAGGCTTCAAAAAGCGCGGGAGAGATGCCGACAAAACCGGCAGCCTCCTCCACCCGCTCGCGGATTTCATTTTCCTTCAGCCCCATATTTTTCGGGCCATAAGCAATATCCTGAAAGACGGTCTCTTCAAAAAGCTGATACTCCGGATATTGGAACACCAGCCCCACCTGAAAGCGGAGCTGCCGCGTAAAGGCGGGGTCATGCCAGATATCCTGCCCGTCAAAAAGAATTTCTCCCTTTGTGGGCTTGAGTAGACCATTCAAATGCTGAATCAGGGTAGATTTTCCCGAGCCGGTATGACCGATGACACCAATAAACTCTCCCGGCATGATGGAAAGCGAAATATTCTCAATTGCCGTGCGCTCAAAGGGTGTACCGGCGCTATAGGTATGGGTCAGTCCCCGTGTTTCAAGTAATGGTGTCAAGATAATTTTCCTCCAAAGGAAGCATAAATCGCCTGAGCGCATTCTTCTGTACTCAATGCGTCCATAGGCAGGTGGAAGCCGCCCTGATTCAGAGCACAGATCAGCGCAATGGTCTGCGGTGCGGCAAGGCCAACGCTTTGCAGGAGGTCGGTCTGCGCAAAAACCTCCTTGGGGATGCCATCGGTCAGGAGCTTGCCCCCGGCCATAACCACAACGCGGTCAGCCTGGGCAGCTTCTGTCATATGGTGGGTAATGAGCACCACAGTGATACCCATTTCCCTGCATAGCATGGTGATGGTGGAGAGCACCTCCTGCCGTCCCTGCGGATCAAGCATAGCGGTGGGTTCATCAAGTACAATGCATTGCGGACGCATGGCAATCACACCCGCAATGGCAATGCGCTGCTTCTGTCCACCCGAGAGCAAATGCGGGGCGTGCTCACGAAATTCGTACATCCCCACCTGCTTGAGGGCTGCATCCACCCGGGCACGAATTTCTGCCGGAGGGACACCCAGATTCTCCGGCGCGAAGGCCACATCCTCCTCCACCACATTGGCAACGATCTGGTTGTCTGGGTTCTGGAACACCATACCCACCGTGCGGCGAATATCCATCAGATGTTCCTCATCGGCAGTATCCATCCCATATACGCTGATGCTGCCACCCTGCGGCAGCAAAATGGCGTTAAAATGCTTAGCCAGTGTGGATTTTCCCGAGCCGTTATGCCCGAGAATGGCAACAAAGCTGCCCTTCTCAATGGTCAGGCTCAAGTCCTCAAAAACCGGCACCGCAACCTTCCCCTCTTGGGGGGGATAGGAAAATGATATATTTTTCGCACAGATCGCTTCGTTCATGATGATCTTCCTCAATCAAAACCGAAATTGGGGATAGTCCTCAATGGCGGTAAGTTAACAGCTCCTGCCTTCCCCGCTGGGGAAGGTGCCGCCCGCAGGCGGCGGATGAGGTTTGCCTCCTAAGACTGAGCATTTTCTATGTTATGTCAGTTTTCTGTTTTGCCAGTGCATCTAATTACCTCATCAGTCTCGCTACGCTCGACAGCTTCCCCAGAGGGGAAGCCTTAGCCCCTGCCTTCCCCTCTGGGGAAGGTGCCGCCCGCAGGCGGCGGATGAGGTCTGCCTTCTAAGACTGAGCGCTTTCTATGTTAGGAAGGTTTTCTGTTTTGGCAGTGCATCCAATTACCTCATCAGTCTCGCTTCGCTCGACAGCTTCCCCAGAGGGGAAGCCGTTTTTACTTTATTTCTGTACTCCAGCGGCCGGTGGCGCCGCAAGGCAGAACCAGACCGGAATCGGTGACCGGGAGACCCAGCTCATCACATTCGGAGTGGCCGCCAAAGCGTGGGGTGTAGATGCTGTCCATAATGCACCCCAGAACGCTGGGGGCAAGGCCGGTGGTATAGGAGTTGATGATGACAAACAGGGGATCATCCGATAATACCCCGGCGGTCAGCTCAACAAAGGGATATAGGTTTTCCTCCAGCTTCCAGATTTCTCCGGAAGGGCCTCTGCCATAGGAGGGGGGATCCATAATAATCGCATCGTATTTTTTTCCGCGGCGAATCTCGCGCTCGACAAATTTTGCGCAATCGTCCACGATCCAGCGGATGGGGGCTTCCTCCAGACCGGAGGAGCGGGCATTTTCCTTTGCCCAGGCTACCATACCCTTGGCGGCATCCACATGGCATACGGATGCACCCGCCGCAGCGGCCGCCAGCGTAGCACCGCCGGTATAGGCGAAGAGATTCAACACCCGGATGGGTCTTCCAGCTGCACGGATGGTTTTCATAATGTAGTCCCAATTGGCTGCCTGCTCCGGGAAAACGCCGGTATGCTTAAAATTCATGGGCTTGACATGGAAGGTCAAGGGGCCATAGCCCACCTGCCAGCGCTCGGGCAGGTGATGGTCGCTCCATTTTCCGCCGCCGGTGGCAGAGCGGAGGTAGCGGGCATCATATTTACGCCAGCGGGGATCCATACGCTTTGTGCGCCAGATCACCTGCGGGTCGGGGCGCACCAGAATATAGCGTCCCCAGCGCTCCAATTTTTCTCCGTCAGAGGTGTCCAGCACCTCATAGTCCTGCCATTGATCCGCTTTCCACATTGCTGTAACTCTCCTGAAAATTGTATGTTATGGCCATTGCTCCTCATCCGGCGGTAACGCGGGATCGGGGTCGTTCGGTGCAGGAGGATCTTCTGGCTTCGGCGGCTGCACAGGATTCATAGACGAGGCATCATGTATTGTGCAGGTATGATGCGCTGTTGCGCCCTCGCCCTTCCAAACACTGGCAGTGACCACACTGTTGCCCGAAACCTTCGCGCAATAGTCATTGGCAATGCCGCCGCCCGCTTCGCACCAGGAAACGGCAACATGATCGGTACAAGATTCCTCGGGCGCATCAAGTACCACCATTTTCTTTGTCTCTACGCAGTTACCGTCTACATCGTGACGGCAGGCATCGGTGGCCAGAAGCTCACTCTTGGTGCAGATTTCAAATTCCTTTTCCTCCAGCTCCGGCACAGAGAAGTAACCCTGATAGAGCCTGCGATCCTCCTTGCCGCTCACCAGCCGGGACATGACCCTGCGCCACATGACCACAGAGGGGTTCGTGGAGCTGCCGGAAAGAATCACCTCCTCCGGCTCATCGAAGCCGCACCACACCGAGGCGGTATAGTAGCCGGTGAAGCCGGAGAACCAGCGGTCGTTGTTATCGGAGGTGGTACCAGTCTTACCTGCCACGTGCATACCGCTGATGGCAGCCGGGGCACCAGTACCGACATTGACGGCATTTTCCAGCATGAAGGTCATTTCCCAAGCGGTATGCTCACTCATGGCGGTGTGGGTCTCCTGCTCGTTATCCAGAATGACATTGCCTTCACTGTCTACTACCTTGGTATAGGTGCGTGCCTGACGGAAGACACCGTTATTGGGGAAAGAGGCATAGGCTGTGGCCATTTCGCGGACGGTAACGCCATAGGTGAGTGCGCCCAGCGCCAGAGGTGCCAGTGCTTTATCGGTAAAGTCCTGATCCCCAATCTTTACATGATCGACCAGAGAATACATATTCAGCTTGTTTTTTGCAAATTCGAAGGAAGCCTCCGGGGTCAGGTCAGCCAGAACCTGAACTGCGATGGTGTTAAGGGATTTTGCCACGCCGGAGGCAACGGTCATGCTCTTATCGGAGGTGCCGCCGCCCTCGTTGTGCGGCCAGCCGTCCTTATAGGGTTCATCCTTATAAATCGAGCCGGAGGTAATGACACCGTATTCCAGTGCGGGGGAATAGACGGTCAGTGGTTTAATGGAGGAACCGGGCTGACGCTGGCTCTGGGTGGCGCGGTTAAGATTCAGGAAGCCCTCCTTCTTTCCGACACCGCCGGCCATACCGACAATGTCGCCGGATGCATTGTCTACCACCACGATGGCAGACTGGAGCTGCTGGGCAGAGGTGGTGCGGGGCATATTGGCAACATCCTCATAAACCTCATCAATGATTTCCTGTACCGCAAGGTCAATGGTGGAATAGACGATATAGCCGCCCGTTTTCAGCATGGTCATGCAGGTGGCCTCATCCTTGCCGGTCTTCTTCTGAAGGTCAGCTACCACATCGCGGATGACCGTATCGACAAAGTAGGAGTAATCCCATTTCTTTTCAATGAGGCAGGATTCATCCAGTACGGCATCGCATTCCGGGCAATGAAGAACCTCGTAGGAGGTAGGCAGCGGCTCTTCCTCCTCATCGTCTGCGGTATCTTCTTTCGTATTGTCGGCTTCTTCCTTCTCCTCTTCCTCTCGCTGGGTACGCAGTGCCTCCAGTTCCTCCTCGGTGTAGTCCACAGTCTCTACACGTAGGGAGTATTCGCCAACGGTACGGTCGCATTCGGGGCAGTAATAGGAATCCTCGGCACTGCCGTTGCGGAAGGTCAGCTCCTGGGACATCATCTGCTCATATTCTTCACTGGAGATCATTTCCTGATCCCGCATTTCCTGCATAACAATTTCCCGGCGTTCTCTATTATTTTCCGGGTGGGTGTAGGGGTCATAGAGGGCAGGATTGTTGGTGATGCTGATGAGGCTGGCGCACTCGGCAACATTAAGCTCATCAAGCTCCTTGGCAAAATAGACGTTTGCCGCACTCTTGATGCCGTAAGCTCCTTCGCCTAGATAGATGGTATTGAGATACCATTCCATAATTTCTTCCTTGGTATAATTTCGCTCAAACTGTAGTGCCCGGAAAATTTCCTGGAGCTTTCGGCGCACTGTGACCTCATCATCGCCGGTCAGGTTTTTGATGAGCTGCTGGGTAATGGTGGAACCGCCAAAGGTGTCGCCAGAGCCAAAAAACATCGCACCGCAGGCATGGATGGTACGCCGCCAGTCTACCCCCTGATGCTCGAAGAAACGCTTATCCTCAATAGCTACCGTGGCGTTGATCATATCCTCGGGAATTTCCTCCAGATCAGCCCAGATGCGGTTCTCTGTGGCGTAAATTTGCTGAAGCTCTTTATATTCGCCGGTTTCCGGGTCTTTGGCGTAAATGAAGGAGGTCTGGCTCAGGGAATAGTCATCCAGAGACAAATCAGACGAAAGCAGAACATCATCCTTCAGGTAGGTTGCCATATCCACGGAGAACAGAATTCCGGCAATGACCGCGATGAGCAGTGCGGTAGCTGCCGCACCAATGGTCAGCTTTATAAGAAAAAGCAGGACACGCAAAATGGTAACAACCACGCCATCACGGTCATTATCCTTGCGCTTTCTTTTTTTCAGTTCCTTCAGTCGTTTTTTATTTGCATCCATAAGCAATCCTCCAAAGCAGACTTTGCAAGGCGAACAAGGTTTATCAAAAAGGTACACTATTTCACGATACCCATTATTATATCATAAATGTCAAATGGATGGAACATAAATTGCGATTCGGCAGAATTAATTTTTTCCAGCACCTTTGCCGAAAGAAAGCTGTTAAAATCTACAAGATTTTGCCACAAATTCTGTCAATTATTGCTAATTGGCAGAATTAAGAAGAAAAAAATATTATTAATATTGTCCTAATGAAAAGATTTCCTCTTGATTTTCGCCGCGGGTGTGGTACAATAATCCCAGCAAGAAACAGGAGGTGCCGCATGGATAACGATTTCGGTCAGGACTATATCACCATTACCGACGAGGACGGCAACGAGTATGAGCTGGAGATTCTCTCCACTGTTGACTACTGCGGCTCCCTCTATTATGCCCTTGCTCCCGCCGACAGCAATGAGGGGGAAGAGCTGGAGGTCAGTATCCTCAAGGCCGTTGAAGAAGACGGTGAAAAAATCCTCTGTGCTGTTGAGGATGAGGAAGAGCTGGAGGATGTTTACGCCATCCTGGTTGACCAGTTTTTTGAGGACGAGGACGACGAGGAGGAGGGAGACTGATTCCTCCCTATTCATTCGTTTATTTCCCTGCCAGGTGCGTGTAGAGCCCACTTAAACCCACATTAAATAAAAGGGATGCTGTACTTTTCATTCGGATTGCAGGCCTCCCGCTTGTACTTGATACAAAGTGGATGTTGGAAGCAGAGAGGAATGGAAGAGGCAACCCACCTGCCGCTTTGTGCAGGTTATAACTGGGTTCTCACGGCCATGGCGGGGTCAATAAAAAAGGCCGCTTTATGCGTCCTTTATGAAAAATTGAAGGGGAATTTTGCCTCTTCAATTTTTTATTTTTTCAGTCAGATTATTTTTGGTCACCTCTAAAAATTCATCACAGTCGAATCTGCGGGTCTTATTTCCGTCATACTTTACAAAAATCCTCGGGAACATATCCAGTATTCCCTGCGGTTTTTGTTGCGTCTGATGAAAAATCCCCCGCAGCTCGACTCGCGCTGAATTTTTTCAGCTGCCCTTTTGAAAAAAATCGTCATTGTTGTGCAGAATATGAAAAATGTTCTTGCATCCTGCGGCAGCATTCGTTATAATGTGAGTAATTGTTCGCGCATAGCGAGCCGCAATTTCCAATTTTGAGAGGATGGATACCCATGAGTGCATCACGCGAGAGAAAAAAGCGTCAGGAGCTGGCCGCTGTCGGTCAAAGCCCCAAGCAACTGAAAAGAGCTGCAGAAAAAAAGCAAAAGAGAAAGAACAGAATCATCGGTACAATCAGTATTGTTTTGGTGATCGCTATTGCCATTGGCTGTCTTTATGGTCTGGTCATTCGCCCCAATACCATGCCGAAGAAGACCGCTGCCCTGCGCACCGCCGACCATGAACTTTCTGCCGTTGAATTCGGCTACTATTACTATGATGCTATCAACTCCTTCTATCAGAACTATGGCGGCTATCTCAGCTACCTGATGGAAGATGCCAGCAAGCCCCTGGATGAGCAGATTTATGACGAAGAATCCGGTCAGACTTGGGCGGACTACTTCATGGACGGCGCTGCCCAGAATGCCAAGATGGACTACGCCTGCTATGATGCCGCTATGAAAGAGGGCTTTAAGCTCTCCGCAGAGGGCGAAACCTCCATTCAGGAGGGTCTGGAATCTTTGGAAGCTTCCGCTAAGGAAAACGGCTACAAGTCTCTGGACAACTACTTCTCCGAGGTTTACGGCAAGGGCAGCAACAGAAAGTCCTATGAGGCTTATCAGCGCGTGCGTATGATCGCCTCCGAGTATCAAAAGAGCGTTGACGATGCCCGCACCTACACCGACGAAGAAATTGCTGCCAAGGACGCAGAGAATCCTGCACAGTACAGCAATGCTACCTACCGCTCCTTCTACATTGGCTCCTCCAACTATAAGGAAGAGACTGCCGAGGACGCTACCGAGGAAGAAATCGAAGCTGCCAACGAAGCAGCCCTTGCTGCTGCCAAGGCTGATGCCGACAAGATGGTAGAGGCTGTCAACGGCGATGAGACCAAGTTCGCCGAAATGGCACAGGAGCTTGCCACCGAGGCCAACAAGGAAACCTACGAAGACCCCGATGCCACCCTGCGCGAGGACGAGGCTTATGAAAATATGTCCTCCTACCTCACGGAATGGCTCTTTGACGAAGCCCGCGAGTACGGCGATACCGCAGCCATTGATGATGGCGGCAACGGCTATTATGTCCTGCTGTTCATCTCCGTGAACGACAACCACTACAATACCGTCAACGTCCGCCATATCCTCTTTGCTCCGGAAGTCGATGAGGATGCCGATGGCGATGGCACGATGGATACCTCCAGCACCGCAGCTACCGATGCCGCAAAAGCAGAGGCCGAAAAGGCTCTGGCCGATTGGCAGGCCGGTGATGCCACCGAAGACAGCTTCGCCGCTATGGCCGATGAAATGTCCGACGACACCGCCGAGGGCGGCCTCTATGAGAACGTCGCACACGGCCAGATGGTCGATGAATTCAACGACTGGATTTTTGATGAAGCCCGTAAGCCCGGTGATGTCGAGATTGTGGATACCCAGTACGGCTCCCATGTGATCTACTTCCTCAGCGAAGGTGAGGACTACCGTAACTCCATGATTATTGACGATCTGAAGGATGCCGACTACAGCGACTGGTCCACTGCCATTGTGGAAGGCTATGAGACCGAGCTGGTCGATGCAGGTACGGCTTATCTGCGCACCGATCTGGTGCTCGGCAGCAGCTCCGCAGCTTAAAGCATTATTTTCAAGGGTTGCCTCGGCGTGTCAAAAAAACTTTTTTGACACCCCGCGGCCAGTTTTTAGAACTGTAAAAAGTTCAGAGAACTGGTTTGATTGAACGCGAAGGGGGCTTTTTGCCCAATGGCGTTAAGTTAACAATTGTGAAAGCTTTCGTCTTGATAATATTGCCCCGCAGAGGCCAAGGCT
>JAZRZL010000091.1:0-4764 GCA_045601345.1 Faecousia sp.
TACACCTACGGCTGGGACCTCACCAAGAACATCTGGGTAGCCTACACCACCACGGGCTACATCGGCACCGCCTACACCTACACCGCCTACGGTCAGGTTACGGCAAGTGGCAGCATCACCCAGCCCATCCAATGGAGCAGCGAGTACAACGATACAGAGCTCGCTCTGGTGTACTACAACTACCGCCATTATAATCCTGTTGATGGGAGATGGTCAAGTCGAGATTCTTATATGGTTCTTGGAGATCCAATGTTATATTTATATGCAACGAATTGCCCAGTAAAATTGTTCGACTTTATCGGCTTCGTAGAGTTTTGTTGTCCTGAATCTATTTCAGTCAAATATACCAAAATACATAAACAAATAAAATTAATTGAAGACGATAGTAGTCTGATGGAGTCTTGGATTAAAAAATACATAAAAGAACAATTGCCTGATATTCAAGACGCAGCTTTGAATAATCAAGGTAATAATGATAAGAAATTTCCATACGGAATATTACATACTGATTTCTCGGAGGACGAGGTCGTAAGTATGTTTAAAGAATATCATTCACAAGTCCCTACACCTATACTAAGTAATATCAGAAAACGCGGCACAAAACATGATGAGAACAGGTATTACGGTGATGTTTTTTTAGGGAAAATGATACTTAATATGCCTAAGGATAAATGCTGTAAAAAAATCGAACTCGACATACAATCAGGAGGGCGCGCAGACCATTATTCAGGAGGTGAGAGTAACACAGCAGCTGGACCCACAAGTCCAGATAAAAAGGGTTGGGTGTTCACAACGCCAAAAAATATAGGAACGATAGCAGGATTCTATCTAGCAAACAATAAGAATAATAAAGCACTTGGTAATTGGTGGGGAAATAGGACATCAATCTTGATACATCTGGCTCCATTAGCAGGCCTTGATGGAGTAAGACAGTTCGGTTCTCATGGGTGCATATCAACCAGAGATGAAAAACAATGGAGTGATTTCAAGAAAGCGATGATGAAATGTAGTTCCGGAACTTATATACCTTTATCAATAGAAAACAATACTGGGCATGATTATAATTCCTGATTTCATGTAATCATAATAAAGATGTGGTTTTATCATTTCATTGCAAATTTAATAAATTAATAAGGCTGTGTCCTACATGAGTGTTTATTTTCTTACCTATCGATAATCAATATCGAAATATATTATCAGATGGTAATGGATTATTCAGGGTGGCTCAAAATCCTGATTTCGTAGTCCCTCTTCCATCTTTTTTGACACTTAGTTAGGCCACAGCCGTTAATAATGTCTATTTATGAAATCATTAGTTGTAATAATTACATCAATTTCTGTTTTGATGTTTCCTGTAGTTGTAGCTTCCTCAACAGATGTTAATATTTCAATCAATCAAGTTTTGTCTGGAGAAGTTGGTGATTTCTCAGACATTCACAAGTGGATAGTGTCTAGGCCTATTGAATCATCCGTGATAAAAAGCTGTGGATATATTGAACTGCCTGACGGCAATTATGCATGTGATTGCGATGTCGAGCCTAGTTGGTTTATGCATCCAAGTAAGGAAAAAGCTGTAGTATTGGACGCACGCGCTGGGTGGATTATCAATTTCGCCCGCATGTCAGCCACGCGATTGGATGCAGGAAATGACGACTTCCCTTACTGGTGGAATTTCCATTTCAATGACGGGTCAGGGATGGGATATCGCGACTACCCAGAACGTCTATGCTTCACTAATGATGGTTTTTTTCTTGAATCCCAGATTAGCGCAGAGTCTTGCAAATTTGACATGAATGGCAAACCAACAACAGAATGTATAGAAGACGCTATCGAATATGAAGAGATGCCATTCCGAGATTCAAGTGATTTTTACGAAAAAACAAGGCTTGCTCCTTGGGTGTATTCTTTTTTTAAACCGTATTTGCGGATATGGCAGAAACCGGACAATTGCTATATGGAGGACGAATCATTATCCCCATTCATTCAAACCCAGACTGGCATCTATCAGGCGAGTGATAAGAAGCAGCCGATATTTGAGCTGCCGGGTGGAATACGAGAGCAAAATCCAGGAGAAAAGATATATAAATTCGAAAATGCTTTTTCCTTTTACGAACAATCATATAAATTTTCAGATATGGAATACGCTTTCTTGACGACACATAACGACAAGCCCTCTCTGCATTTTTACTTTTGGCGTGCGCAAGCAGTCGATAATCATAAGAGAAGACTATCCGATCCTGTCAGTGATGAAACACAAAATTATTCATTTTTCGCTTTCATATCGGAATCTGGCCAGATATTGTCTCATGGTTCATTCCTCACACATGCGTGGAATCCTGGACTGCCTGTTCACAAAAGCAAGCCTCAGAGGGTCGGCAATGAATCGATTGCGCTGATGGTGCATAACTCTAACATGGACAAATGTGGGCATTACGTGTATGTAATCGTATCCCCGGAGTCTGCTGAGGATAAGCCAGTCTGGGCAATCTGCTCCGATGCGCCTCTCTATTTTTCAGCAATTCCTCTGAAAGATGGCAGTTTGGTGGCGCTTGCCCCCAAAATATGGCTGGGGAAGGATGCCCCTGTCAACCGTGCCAGTTGGCAAGAACATGATATCTATGGTCCTGCCAGGATATATATCATTCCCAAGCCGCATGCAGCAACTAAGCGGCCATGATTATTGACCAAGACGCAAAACATGTCTCTATTACAATAAGCACACGGAGAGAAAAAAAGTGTCCTCATTCTTTCAAAAATCGAATGTGAAGCACACCTGTGATTAGAGACACCTTATGCGGCCAGATCAATAAAAGCAAGGCCGGATTGAACAGCTATCGCCTGAGCAGCAAGGAATGGATGCAGCAAACGGGTGCTATCGGCATCGTCTCCCGCGCGGGGAGGTACGGCGGCACGTATGCCCACAAAGACATCGCCTTTGAGTTTGCCATGTGGATCAGCCCGGAATTCAAGGTCTACCTCATCCGCGAATTTCAGCGTCTCAAAGAGGAGGAGCAGAAGCTCACCGGCTGGTCTGCCAAGCGCGAACTTTCCAAAATCAACTCACTGCCGTCCCATAAAATTTCGAGAAGGCACAAAAAAGTGGTGGTAGGTTTTGCCAATTACACTCATAATTGGCGTATATGAAAACCCCAAAAACCACCACCACTGCAGGAAGATTATCAGTTCTCACCCAGCTTTGCAACCTTATTCCCCCGCACCTTGTGCCAAAGGTGCTGCGGAAGCTGAAGGACGAGCAGGGCGTGAAGGTGCAGGCGCGCGTGTTCAAAGTGTGGAGCCACATCGTGAGCCTGCTCTACTGCCACTTTGCGAATTGCGTGAGCCTAAACGACATTTGCGATGCCTTGGGGCTGCACCATGCGGTGCTCAACAGCATCCGCAACGCGGTGGCGCCGTGCCGCAACACGCTCTCGAACGCAAACAAGAAGCGGGACAGCAGGGTTATCCAAACGGTGTACTACGCGATGCTGGACCACATAGGCAGCATGAACCCCGGGTTCATGGGGCGGGGCAAGCGGAGCTATTTCCGCCTGCCGCGGCGTTTCAAGCGCGCCATCCGCGCGATAGACTCCACCACCATCGAACTCATCGCCAAGTGCATGGACTGGGCAAAGCACAGGCGGCGCAAGGCCGCAGCCAAGCTGCACGTGAGCCTCGACATCGCATCGTTCCTGCCCGTGCGCGCCATTCCCGCGCCCGGCAAGCACCAGGACTGCAACTTCATGGTGGCACTCTGCGCGGGCATGAAGGCGGGGGACATCGCCATCTTTGACAAGGGCTACATTGCCTACAGGCACCTCTTCACCCTGACGGGGCAAGGCATCTTCTGGGTGAGCCGCGCCAAGGACAACGCCAAGTACCGCACGCTGCGCAAGCTGCAGCGCGGCAGCATGAAAAACATCATCTCCGACGAGGTGGTGGAGCTCGTCGGCAAGGTGAGCCTCTCCCGCTACCCCGGCAAGCTGCGCCTCATCAGGGCCTATGTCGAGAGCGACGACGGCACGGTCAAGGAGATGACCTTCATCAGCAACAATTTCGAGT
Source organism: Faecousia sp. (assembly GCA_045601345.1). Taxonomy (GTDB): domain Bacteria; phylum Bacillota; class Clostridia; order Oscillospirales; family Oscillospiraceae; genus SVMC01. Next base: position 4,060 of record JAZRZL010000091.1, read on the forward strand.
GGAGCGCCGGCAGCATTTGCGAGCTCTACCGCAGCCGCTGGGCCATCGAGACCTTCTTCAAGGAAATCAAGCAGACCCTGCAGCTGCACACCTTCCTGGGCTTCAGCCGCAACGCCATCGAGTGGCAGCTCTGGAGCGCCCTGCTGGCATACCTGCTGCTGCGCTACCAGGCATGGCTCAACACGTGGGACCGTACCTTCAAGCACTTCTTCACGCTGATGAAAGGTGCCCTGTGGGTGCATGAGAGCATATCTTCCATTGCCGCGAGATATGGGACAGCAGGAACACGCATACCTGTCGACCTATGCGCCACAAGCCCCTATTTGCCGGGGTTCGAGAAGATTATGGCAGAATGATATGGGACAGCACATGCGCACGCACGGGTGACATGCAGCCGAATTCCTAATCTCAGATTTCCGTTTTTCCCAGATTCCACCCCGCAACCATGCGGGTTAGCGCTCCGCTACCGGAGCGCTATGGGACGGCAGTGATTTACAATTGACGATTGACAATTTGTGAATTCGCGCGCGGTGTTGCCGGGCGGAATGGTTTACATTCATCCATGCAACCGAGCGGAGACGTGAACAAATGTCAATTTTGTTTGACATTTGTGCGGCGTTTTGGCAAATTGCCGTTGCAAAGGAAAGTGAATGCGAGGTGAGCCTCTATGAACCTCTCAATTTTGCTTGAGCGTTGCTCATATTT